>RXIW01000040.1 GCA_003989065.1 Candidatus Competibacteraceae bacterium | reverse complement strand
GGATCGCCCGACCCGTTCTCATGAATATGTGTTACTATTCTCGAAATCGGAGAAATATTACTACGACTGGCAGGCAATCATGGAACCGGCGGCAGGCACGCAACAGAAGTCGAAGAATCGGCGTACGGTATGGAATATCAACACAGAGCCATACCCCGGTAGCCACTTCGCCGTTTATCCTAAGGCGCTTGTTCGTATCTGCGTAGCAGCAGGCTCCAGCAAGAATGGCCGTGTCCTCGACCCATTTTTCGGGTCAGGAACAACCGGTGTAGTTTGCAACGAGTTGGGTAGGGATTGTGTTGGGATCGAGCTAAACGCGGAGTATGCCGAACTCGCGCGCGAGCGGTTGTTACGTGGACATTGAGCCAAAGATCCAAGTTGCATGGACCTTGAAGAAGTTTTTTCGCAGGTGTTTGATCTGGAGCTTGCGCTCTGTGCCTCCATCGAAATACAGCGAGTACTTGAGTTGCCCATCTGTATCCCTGACGTAACCGTAACCCGGCTGCGGACTCTGTTTGCTATTGATACAAACTACTAGTTCGCAGTTTGCTGCTTCGAGCAGCAGCACTTTGGGTATCTCGACGAGTTCGTAGCGGATTTTGGTATTGATATCTTTCAGACGTCGGAATGTGAAGATGCGGTCATAGCTTTGCATATGTTCCAGGAACAAATCTCGCAGCAACGGTAGCTTCCATTCACCCCGGCCAAGTTCCATCCACTTGCTGACGTGGACCGATTCATCCTTGATATTCGCTGCCGCTTCGGTCTTAAGGCTGAACGGAATGTCACGAATGGTAATGTCATGACCACGGTTCGTCCGGCTTTTTACCAGCTGAGCTGAGATACCTGCGACATTTAGCGCAGCCTCGAATGCAAACTCGAATTGATCTTTGCTCAGGGCCTGACGACTTCCTGCATGGTGGCTTAACAAGCGGTCTCCAAGGGAGGCAAGGACAGCATCTGTGACTACATCAGAGTCGGGGGCGCGCTCGAATTGGCAAGTGGCGCCGAATGCGCGAATGGCCGATTTGATCCATTCCCGTTGCGCTGGCGTGAGGCGACGTAGCGCTTCAACAATTTCGCCGACTTCTTGTTCCGAAAGGTTCACCCAAGTTTTCCCATCTATTCGTTACTTGATGCGTTCTCGCGCTTGGTAAGCAACACGGGAACTGTAACGCCCAAAGCTGCGGCTAAGACCTCAAGCGTGCTTAGGGTGACATTTCGTTCGTGGCGTTCAACCGAACCAATGTAGGTGCGGTGCAAGTTGCATCGCTCGGCTAGCTCTTCTTGAGAGAAGCCTTTTTCTTTGCGAAAAGTCTTGATGTTTTCAGCCAGTACAGTGCGGAGAGAGTCGCTCGATTTTCTGACCATGCTCAAGCCCTAATTGATCAGGCTGAGATTGTCAACAAATGATGACTATAAGGCGACAGACTATAGGTAGCATTTAATGCGCCACCTAGTGTGAACCCGCTTGCTAGGTGGTGTGGTAAGGACAGGCTAAACACCTGTCCTTACCCGATTAGGCCGCTGTTATTTCTTCTCCGGCATGACGGAAGAATGATGGCTTGTAATTAGCCATTGATTTCCATCCCATCGGTATGTGTAGGTGTAGCGGCCACTGACAGAGGCACCTGTTTTTGCGAAGGTGAACGTGTAAAGCCCGGCATCAAAAGCAGTGTTGCACCCCAATTCAATGTAGCGAAAGTCAATCTTTCCTGAGGGGCGTTTTTCTAAGAAGTGATGGAAATAGTCCTCTTTCTCCGCTGGGGTGAGACGAGGTTTATTGGATAATGTAGGCAAGAGAATTGACCGCTCTGCGTAATTTGCAACCACTTTGTGGGGATCCCCCGTTTGCAGCGACTGATTCCAACGATCAAATAATGCTGCAATTTCTTGTTCCGAGGTGGCTTTGCAGCTTTCGGTCTGAGATGTCTGGAGGTTGCTTGGTGCGCCTTGGTTTGTGGCGCAGCCAGTGATTGCAGTGGCTAGAACGAAAATGCTGATCAACCTCTTCATGTAAGACTCCTCATGGGTGGTGGAAAAAGGCGTATAACATGGAGCTAGGGGGCCGGGCGCTACCGGCAAACGATTCCTCTTGAACGCAAGGTTAGAGGAATCAGCTAGGGCTGTATTTTAGGAAATAGCGCGCCTCTGCACAGGAGGTCATTTGAGAGCAATGCGCGCGGTTGTTGCACTCTTTGCCTGGACTATTGTCACGAGTATAGCTTTTCGTCGGCAGAGTGACAGAGTTTGCCCATCTTCGAGCCAGAGCCACTACATTTAATGGCTCCACGATATTTCGCGGTCTCCATCCGCGGTCTATATTCGATGTTTTACATCAATAGATTTAGCTATCAATAGCTTATTTGAAATTTCCCCAGTGGCACAAGTGTTGCCATAAGGAACCACCCGGCGCGGATGCGCAAGCCAGGTGGTGTGGGGATAGCCAGTTGGAAGCTGGCCACGAGTCTGATGGGGCACCGGTTTTTTCCACCGTGCCTGGAATGATCCGATTCGCTGCGGCTATGGTTGCTGGGTCGCGTTCTGCTGTTCCTGGCGCAGCTGGTCGCGCAGATCGGCGGTCGCTTCGCCGCCGGTTTCGCCCCAATGATCCAGATAGACCAGTTGCTCCAGCGGTAAGCGTTCCCGCCAGCCGGCCGCTTCTAGATCCGGTCGATCGCGGAAATGGCTGACATAGCCTAGGCATAGATAGGCCACGGGAATGATGCGCAGGGGCAGGCCGAGGATTTCCCGCAGCGCAGCCTTGTGGAAGATGCTGACCCACCCCACGCCCACCCCTTCGGCGCGGGCCGCCAGCCACAGGTTTTGCACGGCGCACACTGTGCTGTACAGATCCATGGCCTTGCTGTGGGTGCGGCCCAGCACCACCGGTCCAGCCCGGTCGCGGTCGCAGGTTACGCACAGATTGAGGGGAGCTTCGAGAATGCCTTCCAGTTTCAGGCGTCGGTACAAGTCCTGCCGCTGTTCCTCGAACAACAGCGCCGCTTCGGCGTTGGCTTGCAGGAAGGCGTCGTGCACTTGGCGCTTCACCGCTGGATCGCGCACCAGCAGGAAGCTCCACGGCTGCATGAAGCCGACCGATGGGGCGAAATGGGCGGCGGTCAGCAGCCGGGCCAGGACATCGTCCGGCAGCGGATCGGGCAGGAATTGGCCGCGGACGTCGCGGCGAGAAAAGATGGTGCGATAGATGGCGGCGCGGATGGTCGCGCCCTCGTCGGTGTTGGGCGGGGTGGACGGGTCGATCTTCATGGCATCCCCTGGATGAAGGATCGCCGACGGCCTGGCCTTGCCGCCGGTGAGCAACCCTCCAGGCCGGTCTTCTGACTCGGGTTCGACCCGCCGTGGCGCCTTCCCAACCGCAGTCAGTGGCGTGTTGCCAAGGCGGTCCCCCTTACAGCGTTGGGCACGTCGCGGATTTGCACCGCGTTTCCGATTCTTCCCGTGGGACACCTGGATGGAACGGGTAGCGCTGCGAACAAGCGCTACCGGACGCTATGGTACTACATTGCCGTTGCAGCTATCGGATTGGCGCTGTCGGAGAGTCCTGCCGTTTGGCGGCAGCGCTCCCCGTAACTGCAATGGTCTTAAGTGGTTGCCCAGCCTGGTACCGGTGTGGGCGTGGGCCTACGGCGAGGCGGTTCTCGCGCTGCCACCACCACTTGCTGATGGGTCCAGCGCAGGATTTCCAGCGAACCGTCCGGCCGTTCCGCCAGCGCGGTGCAGCTTTCCACCCAGTCGCCGTCGTTGCAGTACAGCACGCCGTCGATATCGCGCAATGCGGCGTGATGGATATGGCCGCAGATCACCCCATCCAGCTCGCGTCGGGCCGCCACTCGAGCGGCGGCGGTTTCGAACCGGGCGATGTAGGCGGCGGCGTGACCGAGGCGCTGCTTGAGAAAATTGGCCAGCGACCAGTAGGGATGATTCCAGCGCCGTCGGATATGGTTGTACCAGCGGTTGACGAACAGCAGCACGTCATAGGCCCAGTCGCCCAGCCAATGCAGCAGCGGGCCACCGCAGCGCACCGCGTTGTCGCATTCGTCGCCGTGGATGACCAGGAAACGGCGACCATCGGCGGTGACGTGGATCGTCTCCGGGACGATGTCGATACGGCCGACCGACAGACCCAGATAGTCGCGCGCGGCTTCGTCATGGTTGCCCGGCACGTATTGGACGCGAACCCCATCCCGCGCCATGGCCAGGATGGTCTTGAGCACCTCGCCGTGCCCGCTCGGCCAGCGGCCACCGCGATGCAAGTGCCAGAAATCGATCAGATCGCCGACCAGATACAGCTGCTCGCATTCGCTGTGGCGCAGAAATTCCAGCAGGAATTCGGCTTTGCATTCCCTGGAGCCGAGATGGACATCGGAAATCCATAAGGCGCGGAATCGCCTGGATGCGGGTGCCATGGAGGGAACCTAATGACCGTCGAGCTTTTGCCCGATGAAACTGAAATACTGCCAGACGCCGCCGTAGGCCGAGCCGACGCTCTGCTGCAGGGGTTGGCAGTGCGCATTCAGCCATGGCCGCAAATGGCCATCCATCCGCACATGGTTGACGCCCATCCAGCGACGGAAGGCCGGAAAACGGGAGTCGTGGAAGTCGACCACCGCCAGTCGTCCGTCCGGACGCAGATCCTGCAGGGCGCATTGCAGCACCGTCTGCCAGCCGGGATTGATCATGGTCAGGCAGTAGGAAAACACGATCAGGTCGAAGACCGGCTCGGGATACAGCGGGTGGTCGTAGGCTTGCTGCAGCAGGGTGACGGCAAATTGGCGCTGCTCCAGCTTGCGCCGCGCCCGCAGCAACATGTCGGGTGACAGATCAAGGCCGGTTACGGCAGCGGTGGGGAATTGCCGCGCCAGCCGTACCAGATTCTCCCCGGTGCCGCAGCCGACTTCCAGAATGTTGCGCGGCGGTTCGGGCCGGGCGGCGATGGCGCGAACCAGCGCGCCACGGCCAAACAGGAAACTCCAGCGGGTAGCATCGTACAGCCGGGCGTGCCAGCGATAGTAGCGATTGAGGGCGCTGGCGTTGTGCTCCGCAGTGGCGGCGAAGGTTGGCTCGGCGCTCATAGCACCTCCGCGAAATGCAGACTGCCGTAAGTGCCGACCCGATCCTGCCGATGCAGCGGCTCGGTCAGGGCCGGGAAGAAACGCAGGGCGCGCTGGGTCCAGTCGGGCAGGAAGCCCAGGGTGTCGCTGGCCGAGCGCAGCAGGATGCGGCTACCCGGACGACTGTTGGCCAGAATCAACCGCCACTCGTCTTCCAACGCCTGCGGTTGGTGCCAGGCCAGCCAATCCTGATGGTCCAGCAGCACGAAGTGGCTGTAGGAACCGGGATTCTGGCGCAGGAAATCGCTGACCGTGGCGGTATGGGCGTGGACCCGATCGAGATGGGCACACAGGTTGGCGAAGTTCTCTTCCCGCAGGTAGTTCGGGCAGCATTGTTCGGTATAGGCGCCGGTCAGGTAGGCCCGCCAGAAGTAATTGTCGTGGATCAGCACCTCGGTCAGCACATGGCGCAGCTTGTCGCTGATATAGCCGATGACGCCGCCGGGATATTGTTGCTGCATCAGGCGAATTTGCGGGCGCGGCACGCCGAGCATGGCCAGGGCGGTCGGCTGTCGCAGCAGCCAGGTGCTGAACCGACCCCACAGGGCTGGCTCGATCTTTTCATACAGGGCCCGCTGCTCGTCCAGGGTCTGGGCGTCCAGCAGATCGAACAGGTAGTTGCGCAACTTGCGACCGGATTTGAGCAGCTGCCGGCTGACCAGCCAGGCCACCGCACCGCAGGTGCCGTGGTAATAGAACGAGCGCTTGCGGTTGTCCGGGTCGAAATAGCCGATCTTCTTGTCCCAGAACGCGGCGGCGTAGGGCGGCAGACTCGGGCGCAGCGAACGATACAGCTCGCCGAAACGCGGATGCGCGCCCTGGCGGAACATCCGCTCCAGATCGTCGAAATCGCCGCGGGCGACCAGGGCCAGCTTGAGCTGGAGCAGGGCGTTCTGGCGCGGATTGACGTCCACGGCGTGGATGGCCGCCGGTCCGTCCAGCAGATAGTCGAGGGCATTGCAGCCAGCGCTGGTCAGCACCACTACTTGGCTGTCGTGGTCCAGACCCAGCAACTGCCGGTCGATGCGCGGATCTTCCCAGCACATGTTGTAGATCAGATAGCGCTGGTGAATTGTCCTGAACAACAGATCGTGGGCGTGATTGCCGAGCCGGGCGCCGAGTTGTTTGACCATACTGCCTCGAACTTATCAGAGTAAGGGTCATGGATAACCGATGGCCGGGCAGTGTGCGGCGAGCCGGTAACAAGATCATGACGTTGCCATGACCGTTTTATGATGTGGGCGAGACCGTGCCGACATCGGCCGGGGGTTCATCAGAACTTCATATCGGCGGGCTAGGGTAGAGATAATGGGACGAATTCTTGGGCGTTTTCTCGCCTGGAGCGGCCCATGGAGCTTATCGTCGACTACCCGAGAATGACCATGGAAACGGAATTGTTGTTGCTCCCCGTCGCCGCCGGCGCGCTCGCCTTCGCCACCCTCAAACTGCGCAAGCAGCGCCAGTATCGGCAGTTGCAGACCGACCAGCGCGCGCTGGTCGAGCGTTACGGTGCCCAGTTGAACCTGCCTGGTCGTCTGCCGGACGCCTTGCCCGACTTCCAGCAGCGCCTGGCCACGGTGGCGGACGTCCTGCCCGATGCCGCCTTTACCCAGTTGCGCGATGCGGCCTTGCGCCACCGCCAGATCGAACGCAGCTATTTCCCGGTCCACAAGCAGGGCGGCACCATCGCCTACGAGGATTTGCACCAGGCCGCGCCGGAAATCGTCGCCTTCTATCAATCGGATGATCTGCGCCGCATCTGCTCCGCCATCATCGGCGAGCCGGTGCTGCCCACGCCGCTGCACGATCAGAGTTCCTGCTCGCTGCTGTTCTACGACCGCCCACGTGATCACATCGGATGGCATTATGACTACAACTTCTATAACGGCCGACATTTCACTGTGCTGCTCCCTCTGGTCAACCGTCATCTGGGAGCGGATCGTCTTTCTTCGGCGCAACTGGAGATCCGTCATGGCGACCGAGAGGTCATGATCCCCACCCCGCCCAATACCCTGATCGTGTTCGAGGGCGCGCGCGTCTTCCATCGGGTGACGCGTCTGGGAGAAAACGAGTTGCGGGTGATGCTCAGCATGACTTTCTGCACCCGGCCGCAATCGTCGTTGTTCAAGGGGACCGTGCGCCGCTTCAAGGACATCGCCTATTTCGGGGTGCGGGCGTTGTGGACCTGAGCGCGGCAGTCGGGAAGGCGGCTTTCATCAAACCGTAAGAGCGGCTTGGCACACTGCGCGGATGTTCAGGCCCGCTGACTCCAGGAGCGCCATGCAACTTCCCCGCGAACCCTATCTGCTGACCCCCGGCCCGTTGACCACCTCGCTCGCCACCAAGCAGGCGATGTTGCGCGACTGGGGGTCGTGGGACGATGACTTCAATGCGTTGACCGCCGGGGTCTGCCAGCGTCTGCTGCAGGTGGCGCACGCCGAAGAGCGCTGCGTCTGCGTGCCGTTGCAAGGCAGCGGCACCTACGCCGTGGAAGCGACCCTGGCGACGCTGGTGCCCCGCACTGGCAAAGCGCTGGTGCTCATGAATGGCGCATATGGCCAGCGCATGGCCAAGATCATGCACTACTTGGAGCGGTCCTGTGTCACGCTCAATACCGGCGACTATCGGCCGCCGACTCCGGCGCAGGTCGATGAGATCCTGAGCGCCGATCCGGACATTTCCCATGTGGCCGTGGTCCATTGCGAGACCTCCTCGGGCATCCTGAATCCGGTCGAGGCCATCGCCGCAGTGACGGCGCGACACGGCCGGCGCTTGATCATCGACGCCATGAGCGCGTTCGGAGCCCTGCCGCTCGACATGCGTGAGCTGCCCTGCGATGCGGTGGTGGCCTCCACCAACAAATGTTTCGAGGGCGTCCCCGGCTTTGGCTTCGCCCTGATCGACCGGACGGCGCTGGAGGGCTGCGCTGGCCATTCGCATTCCCTCAGCCTCGATCTGTACGACCAGTGGGCCTATATGGCGCGCACCGGTCAATGGCGCTTCACCCCGCCCACCCATGTGGTGGCGGCTTTTGCCCAGGCATTGGACCAACATGCGGCCGAAGGCGGCGTCGGCGGTCGGCTGGCGCGCTATACGGCCAATCGCGATCTGCTGGTGGCGGGCATGCAGGCGATGGGCTTTCGTACCCTGCTGGCCGAGCGCTGGCTGTCGCCGATCATCGTCACCTTTCACTCGCCCGGCGATCCTCGCTTCGATTTCCACGCCTTCTACCGTCTGATCAAGGACCGGGGTTTCATCATCTATCCCGGCAAGCTGACCGCGGTGGAGAGTTTCCGGATCGGCTGCATCGGCCAGTTGTTCGCCGAACAGATGCAGGGCGTGTTGACCGCGGTGCGGGAGGCGCTGGACGCCATGGGCATCGCCGATGGCGCGCCTCGCCCCGAGGATCTCGATCCAGGCGACTTTTGAGGATATCCCGCCATGTACTTCCACCATCAACGCAGTTATCGCGGCCCGATTCAGGCGGTGATCTTCGACTGGGCCGGCACTACCGTGGATTTCGGTTCGCTGGCCCCGGTGGCAGCCTTCACCGACCTGTTTACCCAGCAAGGAATCGAACTCAGCCTGGCCGAAGCGCGCGGGCCGATGGGTACCGAGAAATGGGAGCATATCCGCCAACTGTGCGCTTTGCCGCGTGTGGCCGCCGCCTGGCGTGAAATCTACGGTGCTTTGCCGGATATGGCGGACATCGATCGGCTCTATCAGGAATTCATTCCCCTGCAGATCGCGGCCATCCGCGACTCGGCCCGCCTGATTCCGCGTTGTCGGGAAGTGGTGGCCGCCTTGCGTGCTCGTGGGATTCGGGTCGGGGCCAATACCGGCTACAGCCGGGAGATGGTGGAGGTGCTGGCTGCCGCTGCCGCCGAGCAGGGCTATCGGCCGGACAGCAACGTGTGCGCCACCGAAGTGCCGCGGGGTCGGCCGTTCCCGCACATGAGCCTGAAGAACGCCATCGAACTGGAAGTGGAGACCGTCCATGCCTGCGTCAAGGTGGACGACACCGTGCCGGGGATCGAGGAAGGCTTGAACGCCGGCATGTGGACCATCGCCGTGGCCATTTCCGGCAATGAAATCGGCTTGTCCATCGACGACTGGGACACGCTGCCGGCCGTCGAACAACAGCAGCTCCGTCAGGCGGCCTATGCCCGGTTGCGGGCCAGCGGCGCGCATTACGTGATCGATACGATCGCCGATCTGCTGCCCTACATCGAACTGATCGAGCGGCGACTGGCGCGCGGGGAACAGCCTTGAGCGCAACGCCGCGACCTGCCCAGCGCGGCGGCGGCATGACCGCGCCCGCCGACCGTGGAGAGAGCGAGGTCAATTTCAGCGCGCGGCGGCAAGCCTGGCAGGATACCCATCTCGACGATCGGACCCGTCATCTGCTGGCCGAAGACGCCCGTTACTTCCTGCATCAATCGGTTTCGACCCCTTGCCTGTCGGCCATCCGCCATGCCGAGGGCATCTGGATCGAAGACACCGCCGGGCGGCGCTACATGGATTTCCATGGCAATGGCGCGCATCACATCGGCTACGGCCATCCCCGCCTGATCGCCGCCATCAAGCAGCAACTGGACGAACTGCCGTTCGCGCCGCGCCGGTTCACCTGCGATCCGGCCATCGAACTGGCGCGGCGATTGGTCGCCATCAGCCCGCCGGGTCTGGAGCGAGTATTGTTCGCGACCGGCGGTTCCGACGCGGTGGAAATCGCCCTGAAGATCGCTCGGGCCGCCACCGGTCGTTTCAAGACGGTGTCATTCTGGGACGCCTTTCACGGTGCCGGTTTCGGCGCGGCCAGTGTCGGCGGCGAGGCGTTGTTCCGCTCGGGGCCGATTGGGCCGCTATTGCCGGGGACCGAGCATGTCGCGCCGTTCGCCTGCTATCGCTGTCCCTATGGCTATCCCTGCGACGACCATGGTCAACCGCGCTTGGATCTATGCCGGCTGACTTGTGCCCGCTTCGTGCGCTATGTGCTGGAGCAGGAGGGCGATGTGGCGGCGGTTATCGCCGAGCCGGCGCGGGCCGCGCCCTATGTCCCGCCCCCCGGCTTTTGGGCCGCAGTACGCCAAGCCTGCGACCAGTGTGGCGCGCTGCTGATTTTCGACGAGATTCCGACCGGTCTGGGTAAAACGGGCCGCTTGTTCGCCTGCGAGCACGATGGCGTGGTGCCCGATCTGCTGGTATTGGGCAAGGCGCTGGGCGGTGGGGTATTGCCGATCGCTGCGGTGCTGGCGCGGGCGGAACTCGACGTCGGCTGGGCCTGGGCTTTCGGCCACTATACCCACGAGAAGAATCCGGTGACCTGCCGGGCAGCGCTGACCACCCTGGAGATCATCGAGGACGAACAGCTGGTGGACAACGCCCGTCAGCGGGGTGAGCAGGCGTTGCAGCGGCTACGCCAGATGCAGATGCGCCATCCCTCGATCGGCGATGTCCGTGGCCGTGGCTTGTTGCTGGGTGTGGAGCTGGTCAGCGATCGCTTGGAAAAAACCCCGGCCGGTGCGGTGGCCGAAGCGGTGCTGTATCGGGCCTTGGCGCGCGGGCTGAGTTTCAAGATCAGCCTGGGCAATGTGTTGACCCTGTCGCCGCCGTTGACCATCACCGCCGCCGAACTGGACGACGCCTTGGATATTCTGGACAGCTGCCTGGCCGAAATCGAAGGAGAACTGTCGCTGTCATGAGCGCGCCGACGAACGGCAGTCATCAAGCGGATTTGGTGATCGTGGGGGGTGGCATCTTCGGCTGCAGCATCGCCTGGCACTATGCCCGGCTGGGCGTGGGACGGGTGCTGTTGTTGGAGCGCGATATCCTGGCCTGCGCCGCGACCAGTTGTGCTGCTGCGCTGCTGACCCGCGCTCGGGTCAAGACGGCGTTGATGGTCTTGATTACCCAGACCTATGCCGACATCGCTGCGTTGGAGGCGGAACTCGACGAAACGTTGGATTTGCATCGGGTCGGTAGCCTGCACGTCGCCGCCAGCGCGCTGCATCGGCGCGAGTTGCAGGATCTGGTCGGAGTGGCCGAGCGGGCAGGTTTGCGGGTGGACTGGCTGACCGCGGATGACGCCATCCGGCGCGTGCCCTGGCTGAATCTGGAAGGCGACGCCGTAACCGCCTTCATGCCGGATGACGGTTTCATCGATCCCTATCGTCTGGCGATGGCCTATGCCCGCGCTGCCCGTCGCTGCGGTGCGGAGTTGCGGCAAGGGGTTGCGGTGACGGGATTTCTGCGCCAGGGGGATTGGATCAGCGGGGTCGCGACCACCCAGGGGCCGGTTCATGCCGCCTGCGTGGTGGATGCCGCCGGGGCTTGGGCTGGCCTGTTGGCGGCGTCTCTGGGGGTCGGGTTGCCGATGGCGCCGGTGCGTAGCCAATATTGGATCACCGCGCCGGACCCGCTGTTTCCGCCCGATCATCCCACCACCATTCTGCCCGATGCGCGGGCCTATAGCCGGCCGGATTTGGGTGGGCTGTTGTTCGGGCTGCGGGAGCGCCAGTCGGTCAGCATCGATCCACGCCGGTTGCCATGTACGTCGAGCGGGTTCGCGCTGGGTGAGGCAGGCGGTCACTCGTCGTTGGAAGGCGGTGCGCCGGCGCTGCGACGCTTCCTGCCGGCTTTGGATCAGTTGGGCATTGCCCATTACATTGCCGGCCTGTCGACCTATACGCCGGACGGTTTGCCTATCCTGGGGGCGGTTGCGGGCCTGGGCGGGTTTCTCGCTGCGACCGGCTGTTCGGGGGCGGGCATCGCCACGGCGGGCGGGGTCGGGGCGAGCATTGCGGCGCTGGCGGCGGAACGCACGCCGCCGTTCGATCTGGCTCCGTTTCGGATCGACCGCTTTGGTCCGATCAATCCATTCAACATGGAATTCCGCCGCCGCTGCGAGCAGGCCCGGTCGAACAAGTCGTCGGGCTGAAGCGCTCGCTTTCTGATCTGAGTTGCCGAGCCCTCATGTTCGGCGCTTTGTCCTGATCCCCGCTATTTTCCGCGTCCGCCAAGCGCCGAACAGGCCGAGCAGGCTGCTCATCAGCAGTAGTCCCTGCTTGCCGAGGGAGGATGGAGTGCAGATCTATTAATGTAGTAACATAACTATATTAATGGATGGAGCAAGAGATTATGGCGATCACGACATTTTCCAGTCGGGAATTCAATCAGGATGTGACACGGGCGAAAAAGGCTGCGCGATGTGGGCCAGTCTTCATCACCGATCGAGGACGGCCTGCGCATGTGCTGTTGACCATTGAGGAGTACCAGCGCTTGACGGGTGGTCAGCCGAACCTCGTCGAGTTGTTGGCGATGCCAGAGGCGATGGACATCGAGTTCGAGCCACCCCGTTTGGAAGGTCCACTATTCCAGCCAGCGGTGTTGGAGTGATGTACCTACTTGATACCAATGTGGTGTCCGAGCTGAGACGGGCCAAGGCCGGTAGGGCCAATCCACATGTGGTCGCTTGGGCAGCGAATATTCCGGTTGCGAGCCTGTTCGTATCGGTCGTTACTGTATTGGAGCTGGAATGGGGGGTGTTGCGGATTGAGCGGCGTGACGCGGAACAGGGAGCATTGTTGCGGATTTGGCTGGAGGAGCAAGTGTTACCAGCGTTCTCGGAGCGGATTCTACCCGTTGATAGTGCAGTCGCGCGCTATTGCGCTCGACTGCACGTCCCTGACCCACGATCCGAGCGCGATGCGTTTATCGCTGCAACCGCCTTGACTCACGGGCTGATCGTCGCAACTCGGAACGTCGCGGATTTCCAACCAACCGGAGTGAAGATCTTCAATCCATGGACGCCAGCAGTGCCGTAGTGTGAGCCGGCTGTGGTTTGCTCGGCAGGCAGTCCCCAGTGGGTCTGGCAACTTGCGCAATAGTCCCACCAAAGCCGTCGTCTATGAACCGTTGGCTTTAGGGTTTTGCAATAAGCCGGGATAGAAGGCTTGGTAGAAGCCGTGAAAATTCTTATAGAGCTCTTGGACGATGCGGGCCGGAACGGGATGGGGCGCGGGCGGCTGGATCTGGGCGAAGGTGCGATGCGGGTATTTGTAGCGATAGTGGCTATCGCTCTCGTGTGGGTGCACTGGTAAATCATTCGGATCAAAGGGGCTGGGAGGCAGCCCCAGCCAGCGATGAATGTCCTGCATGACCGCGACCGGCTCGCGCATCAGATGTTCGAACACCACGTAATACAGGTGCTGCTGTAAGGATTCGGGGACGTCTTGCAGGTTTTCCAGTGCTTTCAGCGGCGCACCGACCACCCCATCCAGCCCCATCAACTTGTCGGCGCGGGCGTAGCGCGACAGGTTGGCCAGATGATCGGGGAAATCCAGCAAACGGGTCTTGGCGTGCTGGGCCTCGATGGAGCCAAGAATCTGGCCCAGTTCACGCACGCAGACCAGCATGCGAAATTCGGGATCGAAGGTCTGAACCGTCTCGATCTGCGCCAGCCAACCGCGATTCTTATCGACTACCCAGGGCTGATTGGTTTCGGCGAACCAGCCAGCGATGAAACCTTGCCAAGCGTTCAACAGGCGGCCGTAGCTGCGTTCGAAATCCACATCCAATTGCGCTAGTAAGAACTCGTTGTCACTCCACTGATGGCGCAACTGCATGAGGATTTGACACAGCGGCGAACTGTGGCCGGTGCTGTACAGATCGGGATGCAGACCCAGTAGTTGACACAGCAGGGTCGAACCGGAACGGGGTAGGCCGGTGACGTATAGAATCCGAGGGAAAGGATGCATGGTTTTGTGTATTGTTTGGTGACATGATGAATGATAACAAGGATTCTAGCTATTGTGTCGCGTCATTGCGTCTCTTCTTCCGTCAGGTGACAGGATCGATGTTCAACTTGATAGCCTGCTGCTGAGAACTTTCCCCCGCCTGTCACCAAACAGCAATGGGGCCTCGTTAGATTGGAACGATTCGGCGCGTCCAGCGCGCTTGTTCCGGGCTATACCATTCAACGAGGTGCGTCTTCATGCGAATTTCCAAAGTGTTCGGCGCTTTGCTGCTGGCCGGTATGGCCTGCGCCGCCCAGGCCAAGACCGAATTGCTGGTGTATACCGCCGTCGAGGCGGATGAACTGGCCAAGTTCAAGTCCGCCATCGAAGCCGACTATCCCGACCTCGACATCAAGTGGGTGCGCGATTCCACCGGGATCATCACCGCCAAACTGCTGGCCGAAAAGGCTAATCCGCAAGCGGACGTGGTGTGGGGTCTGGCGGTGACCAGTCTCGAGCTGCTGGCCAAAGAGGGTTACTTCCAGCCCTACGCGCCCAAGGGCGTGGATCAGCTCGATCCACAATATGTCGATACCGCCAAGCCGCCGCTGTGGGTGGGCCAGCGAGTGTGGATCGCCTCGCTGTGCTATAACACCGTCGAGGCGGAAAAAGCCAAACTGCCCACCCCGACCTCCTGGGCCGATCTGACCAAGCCGGAGTTCAAGGGCAAGGTGGTGATGCCGAATCCCAGTTCATCCGGCACCGGCTTCCTCGACGTATCGGCCTGGCTGCAGATGTGGGGCGAGGACAAGGGCTGGAAATACATGGATGCGTTGCATGACAACATCGCCCAGTACACCCACTCCGGCTCCAAGCCCTGCAAGATGGCTGCTGCTGGCGAAGTGCCGGTCGGCATCTCCTTCGCCTATCGCGGTGCGCAGGAAAAGAGCAAAGGTGCGCCGGTCGAGGTGATCGCCCCCAAAGAGGGCTTGGGTTGGGATCTGGAATCCTTCGCCATCGTCAAGAGCACCCAGAAGCTGGAAGCGGCCAAGCAACTGGCCGACTGGTCGGTGTCGCGCAAGGCCAATGAGCTGTACAACGAAGGCTATGCCGTGGTCGCCATGCCGGGCATCGCCAAGCCGGTGCCCAATTATCCCGAAGGCATCGCCCAACTGATGATCAAGAACAATTTCGAATGGGCCGCCACCCATCGGGAAGCGATCCTGGCCGAGTGGGCCAAGCGTTACGACGGCAAGTCGGAACCGAAGAAATAAGCCCGCATCGCCATCCAGGAGGACGCCCGCATCATGAGTACGCCATATCTCCGCATCCGTAACCTGACCAAGCGCTACGGCCATTTCACGGCCCTGGACGATGTCAGCATCGATATCGTCAAAGGCGAACTGATCTGTTTTCTCGGTCCGTCCGGCTGCGGTAAGACGACCTTGCTGCGGGCGATTTCCGGCCTGGATATCCAAACCCATGGCACGGTAGAGCAGGATGGCCGCGATATCTCGGCCCTGCCGCCGGCCAAGCGGGATTTCGGCATCGTCTTCCAGTCCTATGCGCTGTTCCAGAATCTCACCGTGGCGCGCAACATCGCCTACGGGCTGGAGAACCGCAAACAACCGCGCGCCGTGATCCAGCAGCGGGTCAAGGAATTGCTGGAACTGATCGGCCTGCCCGACAGCGGCAATAAATATCCCTCGCAACTGTCTGGCGGCCAACAACAACGGGTGGCACTGGCGCGAGCGTTGGCGGTTTCGCCGGGCCTGCTGTTGCTGGACGAACCGCTGTCGGCGCTGGACGCCAAGGTGCGGATTCATCTGCGCGACGAGATCAAGGCCCTGCAACGACGGCTGGGTTTGACCACCATCATGATCACCCACGATCAGGAAGAAGCGATCGGTATGGCCGACCGCATCGTGGTGATGAGCAACGGCAAGATCGAGCAGGTCGGTACGCCGTTCGAGATCTATCATCAGCCGGCCTCGCTGTTCGTGGCCGAGTTCATCGGCGCGATGAATCTGTTGCCTGCCACCTTGGTGCAGCAGGGCGAGATTCAACTGGGACAGGCGCGGCTGACCTGCCCGGTCGATGGTTTTGCCACCGGCACGACGGTGCGGGCGGCGGTGCGGCCCGAAGACGTGGTCTGTACCGGTCGCACCAACGGCCATGCCAACAGTTTCGAGGCCGAAGTGCAGGAACTCGAATTCATGGGGCCGTACTTCTGGCTCAGTCTGGGCGGCGGCGCGCTGGGCGAACATCGCCTGCGGGCGCAGTTGCCTCGGCAGCAAGCGCGGGAGCTGGATCTGCGGCTGCGCGAATTCACTCATCTGCATATTCCGGCCGAGCACATCCGCCTGTTCCCGGATGGCTATCGTCATGGCTGATACCCTTGCCATCGTCCTGCCGCGGGTACGCCCGCGGTTGGGGCGCGATGAATGGCTGATGGGCGGCAGTTTGCTGGTGCTGGCCCTGTATCTGACGGTGACCTTGCTGATCCCGCTGGTGGTCATGCTGAGCAAGAGCCTGGAGGATCGGCATGGGGTCTTCGTCGGGCTGAGCAACTTCGTCCGCTATTTCGGCAATCCTTCGCTGACCGCCGCCATCGGCAACAGCCTGTGGGTGTCGGCGCTGGCCACGCTGATCGTGGTAACGCTGGCCTTCGGCTATGCCTACGCCCTGACCCGCAGTTGCATCCCGTTCAAGGGTTTTTTCCGGCTGTTGGCCATGGTTCCCCTGCTGGCGCCGTCTCTGCTGTCGGCGATCGCTCTGATCTATCTGTTCGGTAATCAGGGTGCGTTGAAGAGCTGGCTGTTCGGGGCCAGCATCTACGGCCCGATCGGTATCGTCATGGGTTCGGTGTTCTGGACCTTTCCCCATGCCCTGATCATTCTGATCACCGCGCTGTCTACCGCCGACGCCCGGTTGTACGAAGCGTCGGAATCGCTGGGGGCCAGCGCCTGGCGGACTTTCACCACCGTTACCTTGCCGGGGGCGCGCTATGGTTTGATCAGCGCCACTTTCGTGACCTTCACCCTGGTCATCACCGATTTCGGCGTGCCCAAGGTGGTCGGCGGCCAGTTCAACATGCTGGCGACCGACATCTATAAACAGGTTGTGGGGCAGCAGAATTTCCAGATGGGGGCGGTGGTCTCGCTGATTCTGCTATTGCCGGCGTTGCTGGCGTTCTTCGTCGAGCGCTGGGCGCAGAGCAAGCAGACCTCGGCCCTGTCCAGTCGGGCCGTGCCCTATCAACCCAAGCCACATGCGACGCGCGATCTGGCCCTGCTCGGGCTGGTCAGCCTAGTGGGGATTCTGATCCTGGGGATTCTGGGTATGGCGGCCTTTGCGTCCCTGGCCAAACTCTGGCCCTATAACCTCACCCTGACCCTGCATCATTACGACTTCAGTACCGCCGACGGCGGTAGTTGGGCATCCTATTTCAACTCGATCCGCATGGCGTTCTACACCGCTGTGTTCGGCAGCGTGGTGGTGTTCGCTGGAGCCTATCTGGTGGAGAAGAGCCGGGTGGCGAAAGCCTTGCGCACCGCCACCCATATGCTGGCGCTGATTCCGATGGCGGTGCCGGGCATGGTGCTGGGTCTGGCTTATATCTTCTTCTTCAACGCTCCCGGCAATCCCTTGCAGTTCCTGTACGGCAGCATGGCGATTCTGGTGCTGGTCTCCATCGCCCACTTCTACACCGTCAGCCATCTCACCGCATTGACCGCTCTCAAGCAGCTCGATCCGGAGTTCGAGTCGGTCTCCGCCTCGCTACGGACCCCGTTCTATCGCACCTTGTGGCGGGTGACGACCCCGATGTGTCTGCCGGCCATCCTCGATATCGCCATCTACTTCTTCATCAACGCCATGACTACGGTGTCGGCGGTGGTCTTCCTGTACTCGCCGGCGACCACGCTGGCGTCGGTGGCGGTGCTGAACATGGACGATGCCGGCGATACCGCCGCGGCGGCGGCGATGGCGATGTTGATCGTGGTGACCGCGGGCGGGGTGCGTTTGTTGCATGCTTGGCTGAGTCACTGGCTGCATCAGCGTACCCAAGCGTGGCGTCAGCGTTGATGGTTTGCAGTGGGGCAGTACTCGAAATTGAGGGGGGGTGTGCCGCGCAGTAGCAGTACCGGCTTCCAGCGATAGGGAAGCCGGGATTGAACCGGTGTCGCCGGTTTTGGGCCGCGTTATGGCGTTGTCGCTGTAACGCGGCCTATTTGTTCCAGGTTGACGCCGGTCGTTTCGATCTGGAACAGCCACTGTATCCGGTGAAATGATGCGGTTGGTCAATGTTGACGGCATGACATAATCGTGGCAACGACGACGCTGCGCTTGGCTCGGAGCGGGGGGACTTGGTTTCCTGCCGGTTTCGGAGCAGAATGCTGCAAGTCAATGAAAAACGGATGAAAACCGTGCCACTCGATACCATCTCCTCTGTCAAGGCTCGCCCGCTCCTGTTCACGGCATCCACGACCAGCGAAGAGGCTTTCACGACCATCGTCGGTGCTTGCCTGGGTCATGCCGACGCCAACCGACCAGCCGTGTTGGAGGGTCAGATCGAAGGCGTCCATCAGATGCGGGTCGCCTTTCGGCGCTTGCGTTCCGGTCTCAAGATCTTCCGGCCGTTGGTGCCGCGCGAGGCTAGCGCCGAACGGGTCGAGGACATCCGCTGGCTGAATGGCGCGCTGGGGCCGGCCCGTGATTGGGACGTGTTTCTGGATGAGGGGATGCCGCCGCTGTTCAGCCATTTCCCGCGCAAACGCGGGCTGGCGCTGTTTCGCGCCAAGGCTGAAACCATCCGCGCCGCCCATCGCCAGGCTTTGCAGCAGACGGTGGGCGATCCGCGCTATGCCGTGCTGTTGCAGGCATTTACCGACTGGCTGGATCGTCGCACCTGGCGGGATGGCCTGAGCGAAGAACGACGGGCCAAGCTGGCAGAACCAGTGCTGGATTTTGCCACTCCATTACTGGAGCACACCCACCGGCGCGTGGTGAAGCGGGGCGAATCCTTCGCCGAGTTGAGCAGCGAAGAGCGGCATGGCCTGCGGATTCGCATCAAGGAATTGCGCTATGCTCTGGATTTCTGCGCCAGCCTGTACCCGGCCGCCGCAGCCAAGTCCTATCTGAGCGCGCTGTCCAGCCTGCAGGATTGCCTGGGGGTGATGAACGACATCGTGGTGACCCAGCGCCTGTTGGACGAGGCTGGATTGCGGACGGCGTCGGCGGCGCGACAGGTCATCGAAGGCTGGTATGGCTGCCGACTGGCGGTCCACGAACAGCTGTTCGCCGAACTCTGGCGGGGCTTCGGGCAATGCTCGCGGCCCTGGCAGGACTGATCGCTGTCATCCCTCGGCCGCGGTGGGCGATGGTCGCTTGCGCGCCATGGCCCATCACGCGGCGTTTGGTTCAAAGGAGAAGACTATCGTGCGCGAATCGACGCTGACGCAAGGCTTGGCCGAATTGATCATGGCCAAACCGGTCACGGCCGGCGATCTGGAGCAAGCCGCTCTGTTGACGTTGGATGCGCTGGCCAACGCGTTGGCCGGACGGGCGACCGAGCCGGGCGCGATCCTGCTGCGCTGGGCCGGCGCATCCGCTTCGGCCGACGCCGCCCGTCGCGCTTTTCTGCTGGGGGCGTTGACCCATATCCTGGAAACCGACGATCTGCACCGGGCTTCGGTGGTGCATCCGGGTTGCGTCGTGGTGCCGGCGGCTTGGGCGGTGGCGGTGCGGGAAGGCATCCGCGGCCATGCCATGCTCAAGGCGGTGCTGTGGGGATTCGAGGCGGCCACCCGGATCGGGATGGCGGTCGGGCCGTCCCATTACCGAATCTGGCACAACACCGCCACTTGCGGCCCCTATGGCTCGGCCATGGCGACAGCGGCCTTGTTGGGGCTCGATTTTGCCGCCGCGGTCCACGCCCTGGGCAACGCCGGCGCTCAATCCGCCGGGCTCTGGCAATTTCTGGAGACCGGAGCTATGACCAAGCATCTGCACGCCGGGCGGGCGGCGGAAGCTGGCGTGTTGGCGGCGGAACTGGCCCATTTCGGTTTCACCGGACCGCCGGCCATCCTGGAAGGCGTCAAGGGCTGGTTTACGGCCAGCTGTCCCGACGCCGATCCCGAGGCGGTGTTGCGCGCTCCCGATGACCCCTGGCAGTTGTTGCAGACCTCGGTCAAGCCCTGGCCATCCTGCCGCCATACCCATCCGGCTATCGACGCCGCGCAGGAACTGCGGCAACGCATCGTGGCCGGCACCATCGAGCAGGTCGAGGTGGATGTCTATCCGGCGGCGCTGGAAGTCTGCAACCGGCCCGCGCCGCAAACCGATTACGAAGCCAAGTTCTCGCTGCAGCATTGCGTGGCGGCCGCCCTGGCACGGGAGACGGTGGATTTCGCCGCATTCGCTGCGCCGGCGCGGGCCGAGTTGGCCGAGCTGCGCGATCGGGTGCAGGCGCGGGTGGCGGATCCTTACCGCTCGGCCTATCCGCGAGCCTGGGGTAGCGCGGTGACGGTGACGGTGCGCGGTGGCGAGCGGCTGACGGTGCAGCGCAGCCATGCCAAGGGCGATCCCGAAGCGCCGTTGTCGCCGATCGAGTTGATCGCCAAGGCTCGCATGCTGATGAACTACGGCGGGGTGCGCGAACCGGATCGGCTGATCGACGCCATTCTGGCTCTGACCGACGATGCGGCGTTGCCCGATCTGCCCTGATCCGTTCTGATCCATCCAATCTCTGGCGAGGTCGGAATACCGTGGCGGCGACGCCGGGGGAGCGGGTCGCCCCTCAAAACGTCGCTGCCAACTCGCGCACTTTCGCCAGCATGGCCTGACGTTCGACGGGGGAGACGGTCGGCACCTGGTAGAAGGCCCGGTAGACGACCTGACGGACTCCACAAGCGCCCAGAATCCCTTCGGCTATCGGCCGGACCAGCAGCTCCTGCCAGCCTTCGCGCTGGTAGGTGGCCTCGTCACCGCCCAGCGTGTTGATGACCAACGCCCGTTCGTGGGTCAACAGCCCGCGCATGCCGCTCGGGCCGAAGTCGAAGGCGAATTTGCGGGTGAAGATCCGGTCGATCCAGCCTTTCAGGATGGCCGGCGGGCCGAACCACCAAACCGGGTAGATGAAGACCAGTCCCTGCGCCCAGCGCACGGCATCCTGCTCCGCTCGGGTGTCGTCCGCCAGGTCGCCGCGCCAGTTGCGCGCCAGATCCTCGCCGTCCAGTGTCGCCCGGAACTGCATGTGATACAGGTCATGGATGCAGGTCGCGTGTCCTCGCTCGCGCAGAGCGCCATCCAGAACTTCCAGGATGGCCCGGTTGAAGCTGCACGGGTTGGGATGGGCGTAAACCAGCAGGATGTTCATGCCACTTGCGCGGCGAAGGCGTGGTCGGCCAGGATCAGCTGCAGTTGGTCGCCGGCGCGCAATGGCCCCACCCCGGCGGGCGTTCCGGTCAGCACCACGTCACCCGCTTGCAGGGTGAAATGGGTGGAGATGTAGGCCATGAGATCGAAGACGCCGACCATCATCTGCCGGGTATTGCCGCGCTGGCGCGTTTCGCCGTTGACCTGCAGCTCCAGATCGGTCACTTGCGGATCGGGCAGGGCGTCGGGCGGGAGGAAGGGCGACAGCGGGCAGGCGCCATCGAAGGCTTTGGCGGTTTCCCAGGGATGGCCTTTCTTCTTCAGTTCGCTTTGTAGATCGCGCAGGGTCAGGTCCAGCGCGATGCCGTAGCCGGCCACGGCCTGGCGGGCGGCATGGGCGTCGGCCTGGCGCAATTCCCGGCCGACCAGCACCGCCAGCTCCACTTCGTGATGGCATTCGCCCCGGCCGACTGGCAGGCGGATCGGTTCGTCCAGCGCCGCCAGGGCGGTCGCTGGTTTCATGAACAGGATCGGCGTTTCCGGAACCGCGTTGTTCAGTTCGCGGATGTGGTCGAGATAATTGCGCCCGATGCAGACGATCTTGCCCAGCGGCAGGGCGAGCGAATCGCCAGCCAGAGAACGATGCTGGTAAGCCACGATGTTTCCCCTGAAGCCTTGGATGAAAATTTCCAAAGCCTATTGTCGGGGAAGGGACAGGCGGCCGCAACGAGGAGAAAAAAAGCCGGCGCGAAAGCCGGCCGAATCATGCGCTTGAGGCCGGCTTGGCGCCGTGAGGAGGAGTCACTAGTGGCTGAAGTAAGTCGCAGCGATCTGGTCGTGAATTTCGCCAAAACCAATTTGCAGGTGGTCGATGAAGCCGTGCAGTCCTTCGTTCGCCAGTTCCGGCAAGGCCGCATCGCACAGCTGCTGCTTGAGGGACGCGATGGCGGCCTTGGCTGCACTGTTACGGGGCAGGTCCGACAGGCGGGTTTCCAGCTGCTTCAGGCAAAACACGGTGGAGCGAGGGAATAGCTCGTTCTGTAACAGGAACTTGAGCACATCCGGACCTCTCACCCGCAGCCGGACCTGCTGGCGGTACATCTGGTAGGCGCTGAGCGATTTCAGGACGCTCATCCACTGGATGCTCTCGAAGGGATCCTGCTCGGCTTGTTCGGATACCGTCGCCGGGGGGGTCTGGCTCGAGGTCTGCTTGGGACGCGCCAGCAGACTGGCGGAGCGCACATCCACGATCCGGGTGGTCATGTCGGCGCGTTCCAGGTAACGGCCCAACCAGGCGAACTCGTAGGCCGCAGTCCGGCTCATGGCCCCGACCAGCAGACCGTTGACTTGCTGTGCGCCCTGGATCACCCGCCGGAGAAATTCGTAGCGGCCGCGCCGGGTCGGCACATGGTCGCGGGCGTAGATGTACAGGCCGTTGATTTGCTCCCAGGCTTCCTGAGGCACCGCGTCGCGGGTGGTCCGCAGGTTCTCGCGGGCGCAGGCCAGGCTGGAGATGATCGAGCCGCTGTGTTCGCGATCGCTGATCAGGAACTTGATCACGGTGGCTTCGTCGGCCAGCCGGTTCGGGTCCTTCTCGAAAAACAGTTTTTCGGCGCCCATGATGAAGATCAGCGGCAACCAGCCGAAGGAGGTGTCGCGCGGCAAATCCAACAGCAGGTTGGAATTGACGTTGATCAGGCGGGCAGTGTCTTCGGCCCGTTCGATGTAGCGGGCCATCCAATAAATGTTCTGGGCAACGCGTGACAACATGTTAGAAACCCTCGGTATCCACGATCCAGGTATCCTTGCTTCCCCCGCCTTGCGAGGAGTTGACGACCAGCGAACCCTTCTTCAGGGCGACGCGGGTCAATCCCCCGGTGGTGACGTAGGTCGTGGGGCCGGACAGGATGAACGGCCGCAGATCGACGTGGCGCGGTTCCATCAGGTTGTCGCACAGAGTCGGCGAAGTGGATAGGGACAGGGTGGGTTGGGCGATGTAGTTGCGCGGGTCCTTCTGGATCAGTTCCGCGAAGCGCTTGTGTTCGGCTGGGGTGGCATGCGGCCCGACCAGCATACCGTAACCGCCGGATTCGTTGGCCGGCTTCACCACCAGCTTGGCCAGATTGGCCAGCACGTAGTTGCGATCCTTCTCGCGCATGCACAGATAGGATGGCACGTTGGCGATCAGCGGATCCTGGTCCAGGTAGTACTTGATGATCTCCGGCACGAAGGCGTAAACGACTTTGTCGTCGGCCACCCCGGCGCCCGGTGCGTTGGCCAGGGCCACGTTGCCGGCCCGCCAGGCGCGCATCAGACCCTTGACGCCCAGCGTCGAATCGGGGCGGAACGCCTCGGGATCGAGGAACAGGTCGTCGATCCGACGGTAGATGACGTCCACCCGCTCCAGCCCTTCGATGGTGCGCATGTAGACGCAGTCGTCGTCGCCGACTTCCAGGTCGCTGCCTTCCACCAGCTCCACGCCCATCTGCTGGGCCAGGTAGGAATGCTCGAAATAGGCCGAGTTGTAGATGCCGGGGGTGAGTACGACTACGTTGGGGTGGTCGCCGGGGCGCGGCGACAGCGAAGCCAGCATGTCGTACAACCGCAGCGTGTAGTCGTCCACCGGCAGGATGCGCTGGTATTCGAACAGCTCGGGGAACACCCGCTTGGTGACGACCCGGTTTTCCAACATGTAGGACACGCCGGAGGGGACCCGCAGGTTGTCTTCCAGCACATAGATGGTGCCATCCTTGTCACGCACCAGGTCCGAGCCGCAGATATGGGCCCAGACGCCATGGCGCGGCGAGGCGCCGATGCACTGGGGCCGGAAATTGACCGACTGTTCCAGCACCTCGGCTGGAAATATGCCGTCCTTGACGATCTTCTGTTCGTGATACAGATCGTCGATGAACAGGTTGAGCGCTTGCACCCGCTGCTTGAGGCCGGCCTCGGTGCGATCCCATTCATGCTTGGGAATAATGCGAGGCACGATGTCGAACGGCCAAGCGCGATCGATGCTGCCGCCTTCGGTGTATACGGTGAACGTGATGCCCATCACCAGGATGGCGAGTTCCGCCGCCGTCTTGCGCTCGCGCAGGTCCTCGTCGCTCAGAGAGGCGAGATATTCGCACAGGGCG
Organism: Candidatus Competibacteraceae bacterium; assembly: GCA_003989065.1. Classification (GTDB taxonomy): domain Bacteria; phylum Pseudomonadota; class Gammaproteobacteria; order Competibacterales; family Competibacteraceae; genus RXIW01. The sequence continues at coordinate 10,509 of RXIW01000040.1, read as the reverse complement.
CCAGCCGCCAAGCGGGGCCGTGAGTGGTCGTCGATCAGTTCGTCGTAACAGCCGGGAGCAGCGTACTGTTGCCAGTTGATGGTCATTCCTGAATTCTCCGCGCGGGCATGTTGTGGTAGTGCGCAGGTATTGGGTTTCGCGAGTTTGAGCAATATCCACGCCAAAGGTATGTTTTGACTATGCACCGGGGAAAAAGAGTATCGCATTCATGACCTCAAGGACAAATTCCCGATTTTTTAAGTCTGTGACTTTGCTCTAAATTAGTGCGATGGGCATTGCTGGTGCGTCACATTGGGGCATGCTCTGGCGCGCATTTTCCAATAAAGTCAATGGGGGATTGACTTTTACCGCTTGCATTGAAATTGCATAATGGTCATGCTCTGCCCTTTTTCGCAGTCCGCAAAACAGTCTTTAAGGATCGGCCATGGCCATACGTGTTGCACTCCACCATCAGACTTCCTATCACTTTGACCATCCGGTCGGCGTGGCGCCGCATGTGATTCGGTTGCGGCCGGCTTCCCATGCACGCACGCCTGTACACGCCTATTCCCTCAAGATCGAACCCGCTCAGCATTTCATCAACTGGATGCAGGACCCGTTCGGCAATTTCCAAGCGCGGCTGGTGTTCCCCGAGAAGGTCCGGGAGTTGAGCATCACCGTGGACTTGATCGCCGAGATGACGGTCATCAATCCTTTCGATTTCTTCGTCGAGAGTTACGCGGAACATTATCCATTTAGCTATGAAGGCATCCTGCGTCAGGAGCTAGCCCCCTATCTGGAAATCCAGGAATCGGGACCGCTGCTGCTCGACTGGTTGACCAGCGTCAATCGCGACAAGACCCGCATCGTCGATTTCCTGGTCGCACTCAATTCTCGCCTGAGCCATGACATCGGTTATGTCATCCGCATGGAGCCTGGGGTCCAGACCAGCGAGGAGACCCTGACCAAGCGCACCGGCTCCTGCCGCGACTCGGCCTGGCTGCTGGTGCAGATTCTGCGCCATCTGGGGCTGGCGGCACGCTTCGTGTCCGGCTACCTGATCCAGCTGACCGCCGACGTCAAGTCGCTGGACGGTCCTTCCGGCACCGAAGTCGATTTCACCGACCTGCACGCCTGGGCCGAAGTGTTCGTACCGGGCGCCGGCTGGCTGGGGCTGGACCCGACCTCCGGTCTGTTCGCCGGCGAGGGCCATATCCCGCTGGCCTGCACCCCGACTCCGCCCAGCGCCGCCCCGGTGACCGGTTTTACCGAACCCTGCGAGGTGGAGTTCGGCTTCGACATGCGCGTTACCCGCATCCATGAAGATCCGCGGGTAACCAAGCCCTATACCGAGGAGCAGTGGCGGACGATCGAAGCGCTCGGTCATGCGGTGGACGAGAAACTGCGGCTGGGCGACGTGCGGCTGACCATGGGCGGTGAGCCGACCTTCGTGTCGATCGACGACATGGACGGTGCGGAATGGACAGTAGCGGCCAGCGGCCCCACCAAGCGCAAGCTGGCCGGTCGGTTGCTGAAGAAACTGCGCGATCGTTTTGCCCCCAACGGTTTCCTGCACTATACCCAGGGCAAATGGTATCCGGGCGAGTCGCTGCCGCGCTGGGCGTTGTCCTGCTACTGGCGCACCGACCGCGCTCCGCTGTGGCACGACCCGCGCTGGATCGCCGACGACGAGAATCCCCAGGGCTATGGTCCCGAACAGGCTCTCGCCTTCGCTACGGAACTGACCCAGCGGCTGGGGGTGAAAGCCGATCGCATCATTCCCGGCTACGAGGACGTCTACTACTACCTGTGGAAAGAGCGGACCCTGCCGGTCAATGTCGATCCGCTGAAATATAACCTCAAGGACGAAGAAGAGCGGCGGCGGTTGGCGATCCTGCTGGAGCGCGGACTAAACCAGGTCACCGGCTATGCGCTGCCTCTGCGCTGGGATTACGCCACCAACAGTTGGTGCAGCGGACCATGGGTGTTGCGGCGCGATCATCTGTACCTGATTCCCGGCGACTCGCCAATGGGCTATCGGCTGCCGTTGTCGGCGTTGCCTTGGGTGTCCGAGACCGAGTGGGAAATTCCCCATCCGCAATCGCTGTTCGAGTTCCGGTCCGCGCTGGGCGACGCCCATGGCGAAGTCATGCGCCGCTACAGCAAGTTCGTGAAGGGCGGGATGGACGGCGCGCCGCAAGGCGAGGAACAGGCAGATGTGGCCCGGCGCAAGCCGCAGGACGACAGCACGCCGATTCATACCTCCCTGTGCGTCGAATCGCGTGAAGGACATCTTTATGTCTTCATGCCGCCGCTGGGCCAGCTGGAGCATTATCTCGATGTCCTGGCCTGCGTCGAGCAGACCGCCTCTGCACTGCAAATGCCGGTGTTGGTCGAGGGCTATGCCCCGCCATCCGACTGGCGGTTGCGCAAGCTGGCCGTCACCCCCGATCCCGGCGTGATCGAGGTCAACATCCATCCGGCTGGCGACTGGGACGAGCTGAGATTCAATATCGAAGGGCTGTACGAGGATGCCCGGCAGTCGCGGCTGGGAACCGAGAAATTCATGCTGGACGGTCGCCATACCGGCACCGGCGGTGGCAACCACGTCACCCTGGGCGGCGCGACGCCGTCCGACAGCCCGTTCCTGCGTCGGCCCGAGCTGTTGCGCAGCCTGCTGACCTACTGGCAGCATCATCCCAGCCTGTCGACCCTGTTCTCCGGGTTGTTCATCGGCCCGACCAGCCAAGCGCCGCGAGTGGACGAAGCGCGCAACGACAGCCTGTACGAACTGGAAATCGCCTTCCAGCAGATGCCGCCCGGCGAAGTCCCGCAGCCCTGGCTGGTGGATCGGCTGTTGCGCAACCTGCTGGTCGATTTGAGCGGCAACACCCACCGCGCCGAGTTCTGTATCGACAAGCTGTATTCGCCGGACTCGTCCATGGGCCGGCTGGGTTTGTTGGAAATGCGCGCCTTCGAAATGCCGCCGCACGCTCGCATGAGCCTGATGCAGATGTTGCTGCTGCGCGGGCTGGTGGCGCGCTTCTGGGATCAGCCTTATCAAAATCGCGAGCTGGTGCGCTGGGGAACGCGAATCCACGACGACTTCATGCTGCCGCATTACGTCTGGCGCGACTTCCAAGACGTGATCAGCGATCTGCGCCAGACTGGTTATCCCTTCGAGAGCGACTGGTTCCTGCCGTTCTTCGAGTTCCGCTTCCCGCACTACGGCGATATCGTCCAGCAGGACATCCAGCTGGAACTGCGTCAGGCCCTGGAGCCGTGGCATGTGCTGGGCGAGGAGCAGGTGCAGGGCGGCACCGCCCGCTACGTCGATTCCTCGGTAGAGCGGATGCAGGTCAAGGTGCGCGGTATGGTCGGGGAACGCCATGTCATCGCCTGTAACGGCCGACGCATGCCGCTGCGCGCGACTGGCATTCCGGGCGAGTACGTGGCCGGAGTGCGCTACCGGGCTTGGCAGCCACCGTCAGCTTTGCATCCGACCATTCCGGTGCACGCCCCGCTGGTGTTCGATGTCGTCGATACCTGGAACCAGCATTCCATCGGCGGTTGCACCTACCACGTGTCTCATCCGGGCGGACGCAATTACGACTCCTTCCCGGTCAATGCCAACGAGGCCGAGGCGCGGCGTTTCGCCCGGTTCTGGCCCTATGGCCACACGCCGGGTTCGATGGTCGCGCCCGACGAAGAGACCAATCCCAACTTCCCCTGCACGTTGGATCTGCGGCGGCGGGACGAGTAAACGGGCCTGAAGGCGAACTGCGGCACAGGTCGGCGACGATCCTGGCCGCAGCTCGCCGTGTGCGATGCGGAGCGCCGGTGATGAAAGTGGTGCAGAGCTGGGACGATGGCGTGGTGGACGACGCGCGTTTGACCGAGCTGCTACGCCAGTATCAGGCTAGGGCGACCTTCAATCTGAATCCCGGTTTGCACCAGCGCCAGCGCGCGTTCAGCTGGCGCTATGGCGACAAGGAGGTCTGGCGGTTGGGACGGGACGAACTGACCGCCGTTTACGCCGGCTTCGAGATCGCCAATCACTCCCTGACCCATCCCCATCTGCCCGATTTGTCCGCGATCGATCTGGAGCGGGAGATCCGCGACAGCCGATCCTTGCTACAGGACTGGTTTGGCCAGCCGGTGCGCGGTTTCTGCTATCCCTTCGGGACTTGCAATCCAACGGTCAAGGCGGTGGTGCGCGCCGCCGGCCATGACCATGCCCGCACCGTGACCGAAGCCGAGTCGGTTTGGCCGGTCGCCGATCCGCTCGAACTCGGCGTCAACTGCCGGTTCAGCGACCCAACCTTTTGGCCACGCTACCAGCAAGTCAAGGCCAGCGGTGGCGTGTTCCTGTTCTGGGGCCACAGCTACGAACTGGTCGACGAAACGCAGTGGGCGGCGCTGGAAGCCAAGATCGCCCGCATCAGCGCCGATCCCGACGCGGAGTGGGCGAGTCTTGCCGATCTGTTCGCCGCAGGAACGACCGTTCAGTGCTGAGCGCACTGGGCCAGGTCCGCAATCGGGGTATCGAGCACCGCGAACGGTTCGGTGAAGGGTTGATCCATACCGGCCAGCAGGATCAGGGTGACAGCCAGGGCGATCGAAAAGAAGCTGATGGCGATCGCTTGGGCGCGGGGTTTGTCGAGTTGCACTAGGCCGATGGCGAACTGGGTCATGAAACCGAGAAAGAGCACCAGCGCCCATTTACCGAGGTGGCTATGACTGCTACTGAGCTGGATGCGGTTGATCCGATATTGCCGGATCTGGTTGAAAGCGCTCAGCATCTCCCGACGCAGCGTCGCGTCGACCTGGGCGGTGAACGCCGGGGTCAGCAGCAACGCCATCATGTTGTATAGAGCCTGTTCGGCCGCCGGCGCGGCCGCGCCCTCCTGCAGCATCGCAGGCCATTCCTGCTCGACGACCGCTTTGGCATAGGCGCAAATTTTCTCGTTCAAGGCCGGCGCGGTCGAATCGAAATCGTTGGCGAAGTGCGCGAGCAGCTTCAGATGGCTGGCTTCCTGCAGCACGGCTTGCTGAGCCCGGTCGGCCCGTTGCCAGATGTCCACCCCCATGAAACCGACCGACAGCGCAAACAGTACCGCGACCGAGGAAAAGTAGGGCGCTACGATGCCGGGACTGTTGCGCCAGAAGGGAGCCAACGGACTGCGCTGGAAGAACCACCACAGCAGGGCGGCGCTGGCCAGCCAGAAGAGCAGGGTGGCGAGTATTTCCAGCCAGAACGGAAAGTCGAGCCAGGCTTCGATCATGTCGCGACCTTATGCATTGTCGGGCTCATAGCCCAGGTTCGGGGCCAGCCACTTTTCCGCCTCCGCTGTGGTCCAGCCCTTGCGCTGGGCGTAATCGGCGACCTGGTCGCGGTCCAGGCGGCCCACGCCGAAATACCGCGCCTCGGGATGGCTGAAATACCAGCCGCTGACTGCCGCCGTCGGCGTCATGGCAAAGCTCTCGGTCAGGTGCAGGCTGATGTTGCGGTCCACATCCAGCAGCCACCACAGCAAGCCTTTTTCGGTGTGGTCGGGACAGGCCGGGTAGCCGGGGGCCGGGCGAATGCCGCGATAGCTTTCGGCGATCAACTCTTCATTGCTCAAGCGCTCATCGGCCGCGTAGCCCCAGAATTCCTGGCGTACCCGCTCGTGCATCCGTTCGGCCAGGGCTTCCGCCAGGCGGTCGGCCAGCGCCTTGAGCAGGATGGCGCTGTAGTCGTCGTGGGCGCGTTCGAAGGCCGCGACCCGTTCATCGATGCCGATGCCGGCGGTGACGGCGAACGCGCCCAGATAATCGGCCACCCCGGATTCGCGCGGGGCGATCCAGTCGGCTAGGCAGTAATGCGGTTTACCAGCCGGTTTCGGGCCTTGCTGGCGCAGATGATGGATCGTCAACAGCGTCCGTTCCCGGCTGTCATCGGTATAGAGGGCAATGTCGTCGTCGCCGCTGCGGTTGGCGGGATAGAAACCGATGATGGCCCGCGCCGTCAGCCAGCGTTCGGCGACGATGCGCTCCAGCATGGCTTGGGCGTCGGCGAACAGCTGACGGGCTTGTTCGCCCTGTGCGGCGTCGCTCAGGATCGCTGGATAGCGCCCGCGCAATTCCCAGGCTTGGAAGAACGGCGTCCAGTCGATGCGCTCCACCAGCTCCGCCAGGGGATAGTCGTCGAACAGGTAGCGGCCGAGGAAGCCTGGACGGGTCGGATTGTAGATGCTCCAGTCGAGCGCCGGCCGGTTGGCGCGCGCTTGCGCCAGCGGCAACAGCGGTTCGCGCTGGCGACGGTTGGCGTGCTGCTGGCGTTTGTCGGCGTAGTCGGCCTTGGTTCTGGCGACGTAATCGGCTTTGCCATCGACGCTGACCAGGCTCTGGGCGACACCTACCGCCCGCGAGGCATCCTTGACGTAGATCACCGGACCGGGATATTGCGGGTCGATCTTGACTGCGGTGTGCATGGTCGAGGTGGTCGCGCCGCCGATCAGCAAGGGAATGGTGAAGCCCTGCCGCTGCATCTCGCCAGCGACGTGGACCATCTCGTCCAGGGAAGGCGTGATCAGCCCAGATAGACCGATCATGTCGGCTTGCTGCTCACGGGCGGTGTCGAGAATCTTCTGTCCCGGCACCATAACGCCCAGATCGATCACCTCGAAGTTATTGCATTGCAGAACCACGCCGACGATGTTCTTGCCGATATCGTGCACATCGCCCTTGACCGTGGCCATAACGATGCGGCCATTGGAGCGGCGTTCGCCATCGGCTTGTTCCGCCTCGATGAACGGAATCAGGTAGGCCACCGATTTTTTCATCACCCGCGCCGATTTCACCACCTGCGGCAGGAACATCTTGCCCGCGCCGAACAGGTCGCCGACCACGTTCATGCCGTCCATCAACGGGCCTTCGATGACCTGCAAGGGCCGGGCGAACTGCTGGCGGGCTTCCTCGGTGTCGGCTTCGATGAACTCGTCGATGCCTTTGATCAGCGCGTGTTCCAGCCGCTTGGCCACCGGCCAGGACCGCCAGTCTTCTCCCACGTTGCGGGTTTCGTTGCCGCGGGCGGAGGCGTCGTCCTTATACTGGTCGGCGATTTCCAACAGACGCTCGGTGGCGTCGGGCCGACGATTGAGAATGACGTCCTCGACCCGTTCGCGCAGTTCGGTCGGAATTTCCGCATAGATGGCCAGCTGACCGGCGTTGACGATGCCCATCGTCATTCCGGCGCCAATGGCGTGATAGAGAAACACCGAGTGGATCGCTTCGCGCACCGGGTTGTTGCCCCGGAATGAGAACGAGACGTTGGACACCCCGCCCGAAATCAGGGCATGGGGCAGCTCGGTCTTGATGCGCTGGGTGGCCTCGATGAAATCCACCGCATAACGGTTGTGCTCCTCGATGCCGGTGGCGACCGCGAAGATGTTGGGATCGAAGATGATGTCCTGGGGCGGGAAGTCCAGTTGCTCGGTCAAAATCCGGTAGGCGCGCTGGCAGATGGCGAACTTGCGGTCCTCGCTATCGGCCTGACCCTGTTCGTCGAAGGCCATGACGATGGCGGCCGCGCCATAGCGGCGGATCAGCCGGGCATGGTGGACGAAGGTCGCTTCGCCCTCCTTCAGGCTGATCGAGTTCACCACTGGTTTGCCCTGGATGCACTTGAGCGCCGCTTCCAGGATTTCCCACTTGGACGAGTCGATCATCACCGGCACTCGACTGATGTCCGGTTCGGCGGCGATCAGATTGAGGAAGGTGACCATCGCTTCCTGGGAATCCAACATGCCCTCGTCCATGTTGATGTCGATGATCTGCGCGCCGTTTTCCACCTGCTGGCGGGCGACGTCGAGCGCGGCGTTGTAATCGCCGGTCTTGATCAGGCGCTTGAATGCCGCCGAACCGGTGACGTTGGTGCGCTCGCCGACATTGACGAACAGCGAGTCGGGACCGATGTTCAGCGGTTCCAGTCCGGCCAGTCGGCAGCGCGGTTCGATGGCGGGCAGCGGGCGCGGCGGCACATCCTGGACTGCCGCGGCGATGGCGCGGATGTGGGTTGGCGTGGTGCCGCAGCAGCCGCCGACGATGTTGAGAAAGCCGCTGGTGGCGAATTCGCGGATCGTGGTCGCCATCTGCTCCGGGGTTTCGTCGTATTCGCCGAAGGCGTTGGGTAGGCCGGCGTTGGGATGGGCGGAGACGAAAGTATCGGCGATGCGGGCCAGCTCGGCCACGTAGGGTCGCAACTGGGTCGCGCCCAGCGCGCAGTTCAGGCCGAACGACAGCGGACGGATGTGCGACAGCGAGTTCCAGAACGCCTCGGTGGTCTGGCCGGACAAGGTGCGGCCCGAGGCATCGGTGATGGTGCCGGAAATCATCACCGGCCGCCGGATGCCGGTCTGGTCGAAATACTGTTGGATGGCGAACAGCGCGGCCTTGGCGTTCAGGGTATCGAAGATGGTTTCCACCAGCAGCAGATCGGCGCCGCCCTCGACCAGGGCCTGGGTCGCTTCGGTATAGGCGGCGACCAGTCGATCGAAGTCGATATTGCGGAAGCCGGGGTTGTTGACGTCCGGCGACAGGCTGGCGGTGCGGTTGGTGGGACCGAGCACGCCGGCGACGAAGCGCGGTCGTTCGGGGGTGCTGTACTGATCGGCTGCGGCCCGCGCCAAGCGTGCCGCCTCCCGATTCAACTCGGGAACCAGGCTTTCCATGCCATAGTCGTGCATGGAAATCGTGGTGGAGTTGAAGGTGTTGGTCTCGATGATGTCGGCGCCGGCGTCGAGATAGGCGGCATGAATCGCCTGGATGATGGCTGGCTGGGTCAAGACCAACAGGTCGTTGTTGCCCTTGAGGTCGCGCGGCCAGTCGCGGAAGCGCTCGCCCCGGTAATCGGTTTCCTGCAGGCGGTAGCTTTGGATCATGGTGCCCATGGCGCCGTCGAGAATCAGGATGCGACGGGCGAGCAGGTCGTGCAGTTGGGCAGTGCAGTCAACGGTCATAGCTGGGGTACTCGGCAACTTCGACGAAAAATCGGCGATTCAGTTAAGCTGGAAGGCATCGCGAATCCATTCCACTTGCGGGGCATCATCGGCAGTCAGAATCGCCACCACATCGAAACGACAGGGCAGGTCGAGGCGCTGGCGTTGCAGGTAGAACGCAGCTGCGCGGATCAGGCGCTGTTGTTTGACGCGGGTGACCGACTCGGCTGGGGTGCCGTAGCGACTGTGGCGGCGGCTACGGACCTCTACGAACACCAGTTGTTCGCCATCGCGCATGATCAGGTCCAGTTCGCCGCTGCGGCAGCGGAAGTTGCGGCCGACCAGACGCAAGCCGTGCGTTTCCAGGTGGCGGCAAGCCAGATCCTCGGCAGCGGTGCCCTGCGCGACGCGGCTGATCACGGACGCTCTCCAGCGATGGAATGGAAGATCGGAATATCCAAATGAATTGACGCATTGTAGAGGCTTGGAGCATGACCGTCGAATCCGGTGCACTGTACGTGGTGGCGACCCCCATCGGTAATCTGGAGGATATCAGTGCCCGCGCGCTGCGGGTGTTGCGGGAAGTGGATGCCATCGCGGCCGAAGATACCCGTCACACCGGCCAGTTACTGGCCCATTTCGGGATTGGTACCCCGTTGTTTTCTCTGCATGAACATAACGAACGCGTCCGGTTGGAGCAGGTGGTTGCCCGCTTGCAGCAAGGCCAGGCGCTGGCGCTGGTGTCGGATGCCGGTACGCCGTTGATCAGCGATCCCGGCTTTCCGCTGGTGCGCGAACTGCGGCGGCAGGGTTTGCCGGTGATCCCGGTACCGGGGCCGAGCAGTGTGCTGGCGGCGTTATCGGTCGCGGGTCTGCCGACCGACCGGTTTGTGTTCGAGGGGTTTCTGCCGCCGAAAGCGGGCGCTCGCCGCGAACGCTTGCAGGCGTTGGTGGCGGAGGAACGTACTCTGGTCTTTCTCGAAGCTAGTCACCGGATTGCGGAGATGCTGGCCGATCTGGCTGCGGTGTTCGGGGCGGAACGGTTGGCGGTGGTTGCTCGTGAGCTGACTAAGCGCTTCGAGGATATCCAGGGTTTGCCGCTCGGCGAGCTGGTGACTTGGCTGGCGGCCGATGGCAATCGACAGAAGGGTGAATTCGTGGTGGTGGTGGGCGGTGCACCGGCAGCGAGCGAAGCGGATACGCCGGAGATTCGCCGCCTGTTGACGATCTTGCTGGCGGAACTCCCGGCCAGTCGGGCGGTGGCGGTGGCGACGAAGCTGACCGGTTTGCGAAAGAAGCCCTTGTATGAGCTGGCGCTGACGTTGGATAGAGGGCGAGGTGAGGCGGAGCGGTGATGGAACCGGCGCTGCGCACCGGAGAACGTTTGAATTCACCAGCCTTGCGTGGTTTTATGCGCAAGGTCCGGTGGATTGATGGGTTGGGCACCGTTGTCATACTGCATCAATTCAACTGGGGCGCCATTGACTTCGATAAAAGCCACCGTTAGCCCTTCACTTGGGCTGTTGGGAGCGATTAGAACTTTTTGCTC
>RXIW01000039.1 GCA_003989065.1 Candidatus Competibacteraceae bacterium | reverse complement strand
GCGCTGAAGATTCTGCGCCAGCGGCGGGCGGCGGGCGCGGACTGGGACATCGTCCATGCGGTGACGCCGGTTTCGCCGCTGGCGGCGACCCGCCTGCATCGACTCGGCCGACCGGTGGTGCTGGGACCGTGGAATGGCGGCCTGGGCAATCCGACCCATTTCCCCGACATCATGCGGGCCGACGCGGCCTGGGTCTATCCGCTGCGTCGGCTGGGACAAGGGATCGATTGGCTGGCCGGGTCCAGCCGGCACGCGGCCGCGATCCTGACTGCCAATCAGGCGACCGTGGACAGCGTCGCGCCGCGCTATCGCCACCGCTGCCTGACCATGCTGGAAAACGGCGTCGATCTGGAAGTGTTCGCGCCCGGTCCCTGGCCGGACCCACCGGGACCTGCTCGCCCGTTGCGCTTGAATTACGTCGGTCGCTTCATTCCCTGCAAAGGCATTTCCATGTTGCTGGAGGCGGTGGCGCGGATGAAGGACCGGCAGCCGATCTTGTTGACCCTGGTGGGCGCAGGTCCACTGGATGCCGAACTGCGGGCCGAAGTGCAGACCCGCGGTTTGAGCGAGCAGGTCACCTTCACCGGGCCTTTGCCGCCGACCGAAGTCGCCGCCCGCATGCGCGAAGCGCATCTATTCTGTCTGCCGTCGGTGCGCGAATCGGGCGGCGCGGTGTTGCTGGAGGCGATGGCCTGCGCCCGGCCAGTCACTGCAGTGGCCTTCGGCGGCCCGGCGGAGATCGTCGACGACGCCGTCGGTCGCCTCTTGCCCGATAGCGGCCGTGAGGCCGTGGTCGCCGCTCTGGTGGAGATCTTCCACGATGTGGTGGCGCAGCCAGACGTCTGGCGGGCGCGCGGCGCGGAAAGTTTGCGGCGGGCGCGGCAATACTATGGCTGGGAGGCTAAGATGGATGAGGCGATAACCCTGTACCAGCGCCTGTTGGCGCAAGGCGAGCGCGATGAACGATAACAACGACAACCATCCACATCCATCATCATCACCGCCGCTGCGCCTGGCCTATCTGGTCAGTCAATACCCGGCGGTTTCCCATACCTTCATCCTGCGCGAAGTGGCGCGGCTGCGCGAACTGGGTTTCGAGATCGCGGTTGCCTCGATCAACGGTCCCGATCGCCCGTCGGATCGGCTGACCGCTGCCGAGCAGAGCGAAGCGGCGCACACCTATTACGTCAAACGCCATGGCCTGATGGGCGCACTAACCGCGAAGTGGGCGACATTGATCACCCATCCGGCCGGCTTTTTCCGTGGTCTGAAACTGGCGTTGCGGCTGGGCGGCGCGGATCTGAAAAAGCTGCTCTATGGCCTGTTCTATTTCACCGAAGCGCTGATGATCGGGCGCTGGATGGCGCGGCAGGGTCTGCAGCATCTGCACGTCCATTTCGCCACCCCGGCTGCGACCGTGGCCCTGATCGCCCGCCAGATCTTCCCGATCACCTTCTCGATGACGGTGCACGGTCCGGACGAGTTCTATGACGCCCCTGGTTATTACCTGAGCCAGAAAATCGCCGGAGCCACCTTCATCTGCTGCATCGGCTACTACGCCCGCAGCCAGTTGATGAAATTGTCGCCGCCGGATCAGTGGGACAAGTTCGAGATTTCCCCGCTGGGGGTAGACCCGACCCTGTTCGCACCCCGACCGTTTCGGGCCGAGGACCAGCCGTTCGAAGTCATCTGTGTCGGCCGACTGACCCCAGCCAAGGGTCAGGCTATCCTGTTGGATGCTATTGCCCGGCTGCGGACGGACGGCCGCGCCATCCGGTTGCGGCTGGTTGGCGACGGTCCCGATCGGCCGATCCTGGAGCGGATCGCCGCTGAACGAGCGCTGGGCCAGGCGGTGATCTTCGAAGGGGCAGTCAACCAGGATCGCATCCGCGAACTGTACGCCGCTGCCGATGCCTTCGCCCTGGCCAGTTTCGCCGAAGGCATTCCGGTGGTGTTGATGGAAGCGATGGCGATGACCATTCCCTGCGTCACCACCTTCATTACCGGCATTCCCGAACTGATCCGCGATGGCCAGGACGGCTTACTGGTCGCGCCGTCCGACAGCGAAGGGCTGGCGGCGGCGCTGGCTCGTCTGATGGACGACGCGGACTTGCGGCAACGCCTGGGTGTGGCCGGGCGGGCGCGGGTCGAGGACAAATACCATCTGCAACGCAATATCGAGCGGCTGGCGGCAATCTTCCGGCGCCGACTGCGCAAGGAGGACGGCCATGGCTGAATTGTGGGCCGTGCTGGGTATCGGGCTGGCGCTGCTGAGCGCGCCGGGAAGCTTCGAGTTGCTGATACTGACGGTGGGCGGGGTGCTGCCGCCGCGCCGCATTCCCCCCAAGCCTCAGGTCAGCCATGCGCCGCTCGATCTGGCCATCGTGGTGCCCGCCCATAACGAGGCCGACGGGATTGCAAGCTGCATCGCCAGTCTGCGCGCTTGCGATCCTGGCGATGGCACGGTGACCGTGGTGGTGGTGGCCGACAACTGCGAGGACGACACCGCCGCGCAGGCCGCTGCTACCGGTGCGCGGGTACTGGTGCGGCACGATCCCGCGCGCCGAGGTAAGGGTTATGCGCTGGATTTCGCCTTTCGCCAACTGCTGACCGAGCCTTTCGCCGCATTCCTGGTAGTGGATGCCGACACCCGGGTCGAGCCGAATCTGTGCGCCGAAGCGCAGCGCGGGTTCCAGGCCGGGGCCGATGCGGTGCAGTGCCGTTATCGGGTGGACAATCCCGACGCTTCGCTGCGCACCCGGCTGATGAACGTGGCCCTGCTGGCTTTCAACGTGTTGCGGCCACGCGGGCGCGAGTTCTGGGGGCTGTCGGTCGGCTTGCACGGCAACGGCTTCGGTCTGAGTCGCGCCACCCTGGAAGCGGTGCCCTACGATGCCGCGTCGGTGGCCGAGGATCTGGAATACCACATCCGCCTGATCCAACACGGTCGGCGGGTGCGATTCATGGACGCCACCACGGTCTGGTCGGCCATGCCCAGCGGCGAACGAGCCGCCAGCGGCCAGCGCGCCCGTTGGGAAGGCGGTCGCTTCCGCATGATCCGCGAACAAACCCCGATCCTGCTGCGCGGTGTCCTGACCGGGCGCTGGCGCGAGGCGGAACCGCTGCTGGAACTGTGGCTGTTGCCGCTGGCCTTCCACGTTTTGCTGCTGTTGTTGGCGCTGATTCCGCCCTTCGCCCCCAGCCGACTCTATGCCTTATCCGGTCTGGCGCTGGTCGGCCTGCACGTTCTGGCGGCGATCCGGGTCGGCGGTGGCGGCTGGCGCGAGTTGCTGGCGGTGGCCGCTGCGCCGTTCTACATCCTGTGGAAACTGACCTTGTTCAAGGCGCTGCTACGCGGCGCGCGCAAGGATGCCGCCTGGGTCCGCACCGATCGCGAGTCTGCCGACCATGAGCGCTGAAGCCTTCGATGTTTCCGTGGTCATCGTCTCGTTCAACACCCGTGACCTGCTGCGGGAGTGCCTGAACACCCTGGCCGCCGAGGCCGGAGCCATCCGCTACGAAACCATCGTGGTGGACAATGCCTCGCGCGACGGCTCGGCGGATAGGGTGGCCGCCGAATTTCCCGATGTGCGCTTGATCCGCAGCCCGGTTAATCTCGGCTTCGGCGCGGCCAATAATCGCGGCTTCGCCATCGCTCGTGGCCGCTACCTGGTGTTGCTCAACTCCGACGCCTTCCCGCGACCGCTGGCTTTATCCAGAGCCGTGGCCTACATGGACGCCGATCCGCACATCGGGTTGGGCGGCGCGCGACTGATCGGACGGGACGACGCCTGGCAACCGGCGGCGCGCTTGTTCCCTTCGCCGCTCAACGACTTTCTGACCCTGTCCGGCCTGGCGGCGCGTTTCCCGCACAATCGGTTTTGCGGCCGGATGGATCGAACCTGGGCCGATCCGAATCAGACGGCGGAGGTGGACTGGGTGCCGGGCGCGTTTTCGATCGTCCGCCGTGACTTGCTGGAACGCATCGGCTATTTCGACGAGGCATTTTTCCTGTACTACGAGGAAGTCGACCTGTGTCGACGGATCAAGGCGGCGGGTTATGCGGTGCGCTACTGGCCCGATGTGGTGGTAGTGCATCTGGGCGGCGAGTCGTCCAAGACGCTGCAACATCTGACCCTGTCGTCCTCCGGCGCGCAACTGACCCTGTGGCGCTTGCGCAGCGCCTATCTGTACTATCGCAAACAGCATGGCCGGTTGACCGCTTGGCTGGCGATGCAGCTTGAAAAGCAGTGGCATGCCCTGCGTGCCTGGAAGAACGCCCGCCGCCAGGACGGCGACAGCCGCGCCAAGGCCGAGGAATCGCGCGCCATCGTGACCCTGGTGACACAGGCGTGGCGGGAAACCGACGGTGGCCGGGTTTCACCGCCCCGGCCGTGGTAGGAGACGGACATGTTCGACCATCTGCGCGAAGACTGGCAGACCTACGAACGCGATCTCACCCGGCAGGGATTGTGGGTGATGGCGGTTTATCGCTTCGGGCGCTGGCGCTATGGGATTCAAAATCGCTGGCTGCGCCTGCCGTTCTCCTTGCTTTACAAGATCCTCAAGTTGCTGTCGCAGATTCTGACCGGCATCGATCTGCCGTGCGAGGTGACCGTGGGGCGCCGGTTCCGTATCGAGCATTTCGGCGGCATCATCATCAGCGGCGATAGCGTGTTCGGTGACGACGTGGTGATCCGCAACGGGGTGACCGTCGGCCTGAAACGCACCGGCCAACGCGGCGCGCCGATCATCGGCAACCGGGTGGATATCGGCGCCGGCGCCAAGATTCTCGGTGCGATCCGCATCGGCGACGATGTGGCGATCGGCGCCAACGCCGTGGTGTTGCAGGACGTGCCGCCCCATTCGCTGGCGGTTGGGGTGCCAGCGCAGATCCGGCCACGGCGCAAGCCGTTCTCGGCCGGGGGACGGATCGCGTGAAGCGGTCAGCGCCGTGCGCGTTGCGCGTCTTCGATCTGAGCTTCACCCTGAGCGGGTTGTTACTGTTGGCCCCGTTCTGGCTGGCGCGTGGCCTGTTGGCACTGATCCGCAGCGGGCGCTTGTTCGAGCGCACCCCGCTGTTGGGTCGTGACCGCCGCCCTTTCGCCCAACTGGCCTTTGCCGGAGCGGGACCGGGTCGCGAGTTGGCGCTGCTGTTCAATCTGCTGCGCGGCGACCTGGCCCTGGTCGGACCGCGTCCCTTATCGGTGACGGAAGCGGCGACGCTGCCCGCGGCGGATAGGCGCTTCAGCGTGCGGCCGGGTCTGTTCTCGCTGTACCGGCTCCAGCAGCGCACCGGCATCGCCTACGATACGGAAAGCGAGCTGGATCACCGTCTGATCGAGCAACTGAGTGTGCGCAGCAATCTGGGGCTTATGCTGCGTTCGGTCGTGGCCGGGCTGATGGGCGGTGGCGCGGCGTTGCCGATTCCGCCGCAGCTGGATTTCTTCGGCGTGCCCATCGTCAACACCACCATGGACGAGGCGGTCGACTGGATCGCAGCGCGGGCCGTATCCACTCCCACCGCCGCCACTGAGCATGACGGGAAATTTCTGCTGGCCTTCGTCAATCCCGACTGCCTCAACATCGCCTATCGCCATGCGCCGTATCGCCGGATTTTGCAACAGGCGGCGCGGGTATTGCCGGACGGCATCGGCATCAAGATCGGTTGCCGGATGCGCGGCCTGGGGCTGGCGGCCAACGTCAATGGCACCGATCTGTTCCCCCGGCTGTGCCAACGCGCCGCCCAGGACGGCTTCTCGCTGTTTCTGCTGGGGGCGCGGCCCGGCATCGCCGAATTGGTGGCCGAGAACATGCGCCAGCGCTATCCGGGCCTGACCATCGCCGGCGTCCACCACGGCTATTTCGGGTCGGACGAGGAGGCTGCCATCGTCGCTCGCATCAACGACTCCGGCGCGGCGGTGCTGTTGGTGGCCTTCGGCGTGCCTCGCCAGGAATTGTGGCTGGCCGCCCATCACGCCACTCTGACCCCACCAGTGCGGATGGGCGTGGGCGGATTGTTCGATTTCTACTCCGGCCGCATCCCGCGTGCGCCATTGTGGTTGCGCGAGATCGGGCTGGAATGGGTCTGGCGCTTGCTGCAGGAGCCAGGCCGGATGTGGCGCCGTTACCTGCTCGGCAATCCCCTGTTTCTCTACCGCGTCTGGCAACAGACCCGTCAGGAGGGCAAAACCCGTGAATGATCCCGCAGATCGCTGGATCGAGCCGGATGCGGCTCTACGCGAGGCGCTGTTGCGCCGCTATGGCCGAGTGCGGCCCGACGGCTTCTGGCAGCGGCTGGCTTTTCAGGGCAAACGTTTGACCTGGAAGGCGGTGGTGGGCGCGACCTACGTGTTCAAGCGCCTGCTCGACATCGTGGCCTCGTCCATTCTGCTGGTGTTGCTGGCCCCGCTGTTGCTGACCATCATGCTGTTGATCGGGCTGGAATCGCCGGGACCGATCTTCTTCAAGCAGGTGCGGGTAGGGCGTTGGGGCCAGCTGTTCACCATGTGGAAGTTCCGTTCGATGTACGTGGATGCCGAGGCGCGCAAGGCGGCGCTGCTGGCCACCAACGAGTCGGGGGGCGGGGTGATCTTCAAGATGAAACGCGATCCGCGCATCACCAAGGTCGGCCGTTTCATCCGCAAAGCCTCGATCGACGAATTGCCGCAACTGTGGAACGTGCTGGTTGGCGACATGTCCTTGGTCGGGCCGCGTCCGGCCCTGCCCAGCGAAGTGGATCAGTATTCGCTGGCCGATCGCCGTCGCTTGGAAGTCATTCCCGGCATCACCTGCATTTGGCAAGTCTCCGGCCGTTCCGACATTCCCTTTCCAGAACAGGTCAAGCTCGACGTGCAATACATCGAATCGTCCTCATTCGGCAACGATATCCTGATTTTGCTCAAGACCGTACCGGCGGTCCTGCTGGGGCGGGGGGCTTATTGACATCATGCAAGCGCTGATTTTCGCCGACCGGCTGGGCCGGGAACTGGAACCGCTGACCGAACGCACCTGCGTGGCCTTGCTGCCGGTGGTGGGCAAGCCGGTGCTGGAGCATACCCTGGAAGCGCTGGTCGCAGCCGGGGTGCGCGAGGCGGTGATCGTCATCTCGCCGTTCGCCGATCAGGTGCGCTCGGTCCTCGGCGACGGCAGCCGCTGGGGCATGCAGCTGGACTATGTGCTGACCCAGGGCGAAGAAGACCCCGATACCGTGGTGGAACGCTGTCAGAGTCGCTTGCAGTCGGATGTATTGGCGCTGCGCGGCGACGTGTTGCGTGGCGCGGCGCTCGACGAGTTTCTGCAACGGGCCGCCGCCATCGATGGGCCGGTGGTGCTAGGACGCGCGGTGGACGCGCCGATCAGCCTGTGTCTGAATCGTGCCGCTGGCCAGGGTGGTTTGGAGCCGCTGCGCTGGAGCAATCAGGCGCTTGCGACCGCTTCGAGCTGGCCGGTGGTGGAATTGCCGACCGGCGCCGCGAGCCGGCTGGAATCCCTGGCGATCTATCACCGGGCCAATCTCGATGCCGCCGCCGGCCGGTTTCCAGGTCTGATCGTGCCGGGTCGTGAAGCGGCATTGGGATTGCGGGTGGGGGTTCATTCCAAGACTTCGCCGCGCAGCCTGCGTCAGGGCATCGCCTTCGTCGGCGCACAATGCCGGATTGAGGCTAGCGTCGAGCTATACGGCGAGGTGGTGATCTCCAATAGCGTCATCGTCGATCGCTACACCATTCTGCGCGACAGCGTGATCTTGCCGGAGACCTATGTCGGTGAGCTGGTGGAGGTTCAGAATGCCATCGTTCAAGGCAACCGGCTGATCCGGGTGGATACCGGCGTGGTGTTGCCGGTGGTCGAGACCTTTCTGCTGGCCGACCTGCAGGAAGTCACCCTGGGCAATACCCTGGCCGATCCCCTCAACCGGGCGCTGGGCGCGCTGGTGCTGATGTGCGCCCTGCCGCTGCTGCCGCTGGCCCTGGCCGCTTCGTTGCTCCACGACGCCAATGCGCCGCTGCGCGAAGTCAAACTGCGCGGCAACCGTCTGGAATTCGACGAATTCGGCCGGCGCGGTCGCCGAGTGTTCACGGTCTGGGAATGGGGCACTGCCATTCCGGTCTTGCGCCATTTGCCGCGTCTGCTAGCGGTGGTCAGCGGCGACCTGCGGCTGGTGGGGGTGGAGCCACCGACGCCCGAACAGGCCGAAGAACGGCTGGAGGAATGGGAGCAAGTCGCCGATCAGGCCCCGGCTGGCCTGATCGGTCCGACTCAGTTGACCCTGCCGCCCGACGCCCCGCGCGAGGAACGGTTATTGAGCGACGCCTTCTACGCCCGCCGCCGCAGCGCCGCCCAGGATCTACGCTATCTACTGCAAGGGCTGGGTGCGCTGTTCACCCGCCGGGCGTGGCGGCCGACGCCCTAGCCCGTTCATATCCCCAAATCCGCTGCTATACTTATGTGATAAAATTGTATTTTTATCATAATTATTTGTATTTGATACATTAATTACGCATTATTCGATCATGCCGTCATAATTTTTAGGCAGGGAATCTGGAGCAGACTGGATGAAGAAATCATTGATGATTCTGGCCGCGATGGCGTTGATATCATCGGCAGCGCTCGCCGCCAAGGCAAACTACCGGTTTTCTCCCATCAACCAGTGGGACATCACCCAAACAGCGTCCTATTGGAACCCGATCATCCGCTACGTCGAAGAGCGCAGCGGCATCCACCTGGAACTGAAGCTCGGCCGCACCCTGACCGAAACCATCGGCTACGTGCTGGCCGGCAATGCTGAGTTCGTCTTCTCCAACCACTTCTTCGCCCCGGAACGCGACGCCCTGGGCTGGAAGGTGTTCGGGCGGCGCAACCTGCCCGCGCTGTACGGACAAATCGCTGTACCCGAGGATTCATCGATTCACAAACTGGAAGAGCTGCACGGCAAGACCGTGCTGTTTTCCGGACCCGAGACCTTCATTGGCTACAAAGTCACCTATGCGGAACTGCTCTCCCGCGGCATTCGGGTCAAAACCGACTTCAGTGGCAGTCAGAACGCGGCCTTTGCCCAGATATTCTCCGGCAAGGCCGATGCCGTAGGGAGCGCCTCGCTACTGCTGGAAAACTACGCCAAGCGCGAGCACAGAAAATTCCGCATCCTGTGGACCTCCGAAAGCTACCCGGACCTGGCCTTGATGGCGTCCGGCAAGGTGCCGGCCGAAGATCTGCGGGCCGTAGCGCTGGCCCTGCTCGGAATGCACCAGGACCCAACCGGCCGGGAGATTCTGCGCCAAGCTTCCGAAGCGGCGGGCTTGAACGCCGACACCCACTTCATTCCGGCCACGGCCGCCGACTACGCCCCCTATTATCGCTTCTATCAGACAGCTCCGGCTGCCCTGCGCTGAGACACGTCCGGACATGCGTCTATTTCGCTTCCGCTGGTTGCCTCAAGCGCTGACAGGGCGCATCGTCCTGCTCCAAGCGGCGACCCTGGCGACATTGATTGGCCTGGGCGTCGGACTGTTCTGTCACTACCAGTTCGAGCAGACTCTGGCAGGGGCTCGACACGCCGCGTCGATGTTGACCGACGCCACCGCCCAGACCGTCACCGAGAGCGCGGTGGTCAGCGACTACGACACCATCCAGGACATCCTGCAACAGCTGATCGCCCAATACCCCTTCAGCAGTGCCTCGTTCATGGCCGCCGATGGAGCGACCCTGCAGGCGATCGCCCCGGCCGGTCGGCGCGACTCGGCCCCCGCCTGGCTGATAACGCTGCTCACCACCCATTTACACGAAGCCGATCGGGTTATCAGCGTGGGCGGGCGCGACTATGGTCTGCTGCGCCTGAGGTTCGACGCCGGTCCGCTGGCCGCCGAGCTGTGGCGTTTGGCCCAGCCGCTCATGATCCTGGCCCTGACTGCCCTGATCGGTGCTCTGCTACTGCTCTGGCTTCCTCTCGGACGCTGGCTGAGCGCGCGGGATCAGACGTTGCAGGCTCAACGCAGCACAACTCCCGAGCAGGCTCCCGAGATGCATCGCGACGAACCGGCCAGACTGTCGACCACGGTAGAGCGTCTGATATCGGAACGGGAGGCCAGCCGCCAGGCGCTGGAGCGCGCGCTGGACGCCGCCAGGGCGGCGGACGAGACCAAGGCGCAGTTTCTGGCCAACATCAGCCACGAACTGCGCACGCCGCTGCACGGCGTGCTGGGCGCGCTGGAAATCCTGCGCGACACCCCGCTGAGCCCGCAACAGCAACCCTATCTGGAAGCGGCTCACAGCTCGGCGACAGCCCTGCAGACCCTCATCGACGAGGTGCTGAGTTTTTCCCAGCTGAAGGCCGGCAAGCTGCAGGTCCATAGCGAGATCTTCGAATTGCGCCGCACCGTGGAAGATGTCGCTGCGTTGTTCAGCCAGCGCGCCAGCGCCCGGCATCTGGAGCTGGCCTGCTTCATCGCGCCGACCGCACCGGACCGGCTGCAGGGCGATCCGCGCTGCCTGCAACAGATTCTGACCACGCTGGTGGACAATGCACTCAAGTTCACCGAGCAGGGCGAAGTGGTGCTCAGCGTGACGGCCGAGCCCTTGGCAACGGCTCGCGTCCTGCTGCATTTCGAGGTCAGGGACACCGGCATCGGCATCCCCGCCGACAAGCAATCGCTGCTGTTTCAGCCGTTCGTGCAGGGCGATGGAAGCCACAGTCGACGATTCGGCGGCACCGGGCTCGGCTTGTCCATTTCCCGTCAGTTGACGGAACTGATGGGCGGAAAAATGAGCGTGGACAGCCAGCCGGGAGTCGGCTCCCGGTTCCGGTTCTGTCTACCCTTCACCGTCGCCATGTCCACCGAATCCAGAAATCCCTTTCCCGGATAAGCGCCCCGCTCGCTCCGACTCCGCATCGACCGGCCCCGCCAGCCTCCTCTCCTTTCCAAAGCGGCTTTGGCCAGCCTGGTTTCCCTGATGCCTTGGCGAACCTTCCATTCATTCGCCGTTCAGAATCCATGTTCATACCATAGGCTATTCAACGCCGCCCACCGCCCTCCCCACCCATGCGACGCTTGCCGGAGATCGACATCTTTCGGGGCTTGCTGCTGTTGATCATCGTGATCAACCATACGCCAAGCCCAGCCCGGGAATTCACCACTCAACCCCTGGGTTTCGTTTCGGCGGCCGAGGCGTTCGTCTTCATCTCCGCATTCCTGGCGGGTCTTGTTTTCAGCCATAAATTTCAGACTCACGGCGAGTTGGCGCTGAGACAACTGGCCTATCGGCGGACTCGCCAAATCTATCTGGCGCACTTCGTGACGCTGTTATTCTGCCTGACCGTGGTCGGGCGGGTACTGGGTCAGCTGCCGCCCTTTCATAACATGGTTCACCATTATCTGGAGCAACCGTTCCAGGCGGGTCTTTCCGCTTTGTTGTTGCTTTACCAGCCGCCGTTATTGGACATCCTGCCCATGTATCTGGTGTTCCTGTTTTTTACGCCCTCAATCGTCAGAAGTATCGCGCAATCCGGATGGCTGCTAGTCCTGTCGCTTAGCCTGTCGATATGGCTGGCGGCGCAATTCGGAATCAACGAATGGTTGATCGGCGCACTGACAAGCAACTGGCTGGTGATTTCTCCAGGCGCTTTCAATCTGTTCGCCTGGCAACTGCTATGGGTGATCGGTTTGTCGTTGGGATACTGGATTAGGCAAGGTCAAACCAATACCAGCGCCTTGTTCAAATCCGTCGGGCCTTTTCTGGCCGCCATCGCGCTTTTTTTCTTTTGCTGGCGCTGGCGGCTGGTTCCCGGACTGGCCGACTCCAGCAACTACTATTGGCTGATCAACAAGTGGCGATTGGGACCGTTGCGCCTGGTCAATTTCCTCGCTTTACTGGGTGTCAGTCTATGGCTACGGTCGTACATCACCAAAGCATTGCTGTGGCTCAAACCATTGGCAGCGCTGGGTCGCCATATCTTGCCGCTATTCTGTGTGCATATCTGTCTAGGATTGTTGCTCATCGGCTTCATCGAGCTTTACAACATTCCAGCGTATGGGTGTTGCCTGCTCCTGCTGTTTCACATCGGCTCGATTCTACTGTTGTCACAAGTGCTGGAAAGACATTCCGACAAGCGTTTGAAGCGTACCGATGCCTCGCTATTGCCCGGCTGAGCATCGATGTAAGCATCAGCGTCACCCAAAAAACAGCCCAATCGATCGGATCGACTACCGAGCACAGTCAGAAGTGGCTGGACGATCGATAGGCTATCTAGCCTCAATCATCGCACTTGAGTATCATCTAAACATTATTAAAATAGGATAGATGATATGACGTTCAGTCAGAATATCTGACACAAATCCAGATAAGTGTGTCATTGCTCCTGCAATCCTTCATTCAATGACTTGCCAATATCGTCAAGATTGCGATCATGTTTGGGTACAACTTGACGATACGATCACTTTCTCTGGAATCGCCCAAATGGCGGATTTACCCACCGCGCCCAAGGATCGGTGTCTTTGCCTCGATATCGAAACCGCACGTACGGATCGCATGATCCTGCACGAGGTCGGCGCCTACCGCCCCGACCTTGATGTTCACGACCGCATCTCCGGCAAGGCAAATACGCTGATCGCGAGGCTCGACAAGATCGCCGAAGGGGCTGTCTTCGTCCTCGGGCACAACGTCGTCGCATTCGATCAGCCAGCTTTGGCCGTGCTGCATCCCAGTCTCGCCCTGCATCGCCTCCCGCTCATCGATACCCTGGAGCTCTCACCGATCGCCTTTCCCAAGAACCCGTACCACCGCTTGGTCAAGGACTACAAACTGTGCACAACCACGCGCAACGACCCGGTACGCGATGCGGAACTGGCCTACGAACTCTTCAACGATCAACGTGAAGCGCTGCGCTGTCGGGTCGAGGCGTATCCCGACGAGATGCTATGCCTGCATTTTCTGCTCGCGTCTGAAAATGCTGGAGGCATTGCGGATCTGTTTGCGACCCTGCGGCGGGCCCTCAAGCCTTCGCTGGCTGAAACAACCCTCGCTTGGCAGCGAGCCACGGCGGGCAAGGTGTGCATCACCGGCCAACGCGATTTACTCAGACACCACCTGCCCGATCCGCAATGGCACAAAGCCTTGGCCTATGTCCTGGCCTGGTTGCGGGTAGCCGGTGGTCATTCCGTCCTGCCACCCTGGGTGCGTCTGAACTTTCCCAGGACGCGCGAAGCCATTACCCTCCTGCGGGATACGCCCTGTGCGGATCCGGCCTGCCACTGGTGCCGCGAGCAACACGACCTTGCAACATTGTTGCCTTGCTATTTTCCGGGCATCACCCAATTCCGCAGCAGCCCGGCAACGCCCGATGGGCATTCTTTGCAACGCGCCATCGTCGAAAGCGGCTTTTCCGATCACCCGTTCCTTGCCATCCTGCCGACGGGTGGTGGCAAATCCCTCTGCTTTCAGCTCCCGGCGTTGGCGCGCTACTATCGCAACGGTAGCCTGACCGTAGTGATCTCGCCGCTGCAGTCGCTCATGAAGGATCAAGTGGATAGTCTCGAGGCACGCGGCATCACCTGCGCCGGCTATCTCAACAGTCTGCTCAATCCGATGGAGCGGCGGGTGATGCTCGACAAGCTGAGGCTCGGCGACCTGGGTCTGATCTTCGTCGCCCCGGAGCAATTCCGCAGCACCGCGTTCGCCCATGCCTTGAAATATCGCGAGATGGCTGCCTGGGTGTTCGACGAAGCACACTGCCTCTCCAAATGGGGTCATGACTTCCGCCCGGACTACCTTTACGTGTCCCGCTTCATCAAGGCCCAGCAGAAAGACAAACCCTCGCCTGTCTTCTGCTTTACCGCCACGGCCAAGCCTGACGTGGTCGACGATATCTGCAATCACTTCCAGCAACGGCTTGGCATCACTCTCCAACGGCTCGAAGGCGGCGTGGAGCGTCAAAACCTTCACTACGAGGTGCAGGAGGTCGCGGCGGCGGCCAAGTATGGCGAGGTCCTACATCTGTTGCGAGACGCCTTGCGCGAAGAAGGCAGCGCCATCGTATTCTGCGCGCGGCAAAAGAGCGTGGAAGATCTGAGCAATTTTCTCAAGAATGCCGAGATCGAATGCGGTTGTTTCCACGGTGGCATGCAACCCACCGAGAAGCGCGCCGTACAGGAAGCCTTCCTCGCCGGCGCGCTGCGCGTGATCGCCGCGACCAACGCTTTCGGGATGGGGGTGGACAAGCCCGATATCCGCCTGGTGATTCATCTCGATACCCCAGGATCGCTGGAGAACTACTTGCAGGAGGCAGGTCGCGCCGGTCGCGATCAAGCCCCGGCGCGCTGCGTGCTGCTCTACGACGATTCCGACCTGGATGTCCAGTTTCGCCTTCTGAAGAACGCCCGTCTCTCGCAACACGACATTTACGCCATCCTCAAAGCCCTGCGTTCGATCGAACGCAAGGATCGCAACGAGGGCGAAGTCGTCGTCACCAGCGGCGAGATCCTGCTCGAAATTCCGGAAACCCAACGGATTGATCCGGACGCGAACGATGCCGACACCAAGGTGCGCATCGCTATCGCCTGGCTTGAAGAAGCGCGACTGCTCAAGCGCCATGAGAACTACACACGCATCTTTCCCGGCAGCCTGCTGGTCGCGAGCATCGAAGAAGCCTGCGCCCGCTTGCGCAAGAAGCTCGCCCCCAACACCCACATCGAGCCCTACATGACGATCCTCTCGGCGCTCATGCAGGCGGACGACGCTCAAGGTCTTTCCACCGACGAGCTCTTGATGGCTACCGGCGTGGATTCGCCCAGATTGCAGCAGATGCTACGCGAGCTCGATCACTGGAAGTTGCTCTCCAACGACACAGAGATCGGCGTGACCTTCTATCGCGATCCGGACACCTCAACCCGGCTCGCCAACCTCGTCCGCATCGAGGATGCGCTGCTTGCCAACCTGCGCGAAGCAGCACCGGATGCCGATCAGGGCGACTGGCAGGTCATCAACGTCCGCCGCCTGTGCGACACCCTGAGACGGGATGTCGATGTGGACTTCAGCCCGGAACGTCTCACGCGGCTGCTCAAATCCTTCGCCGAACCGTTCGGCTCCGGCACCACGAATAGGGGTATTTTCGCGCTGCGCCCCCAATCGACGGACAGCCGCTACCTGAAACTGCTGCGGAACTGGCAGGACATCGAAGCCATCCGCACACGACGCATGCGGATGGCGCATGCACTGATCGCGGAATTCCTGCGCCGCCGCAAGAGCCACGCGGCGCTCGTCACCTGCAAGCAAGGAGAGCTAGAAGCTGTGCTACAGGCTGACACTACGCTGGCCGATCTGGACATCCAGCGCTGGGATGTCGCGCTGTCTGCCGCGTTGCTTTACCTGGACGCCAACGAGGTCCTGCATCTGGCGCGTGGCAAGACCGTGTTCCGTTCCGCCATGAAGATCGAGCTCAACCCGGATGCGCGCCGCCGCCAGTTCAAGAAATCCGACTATGCCGAACTGGCCCTGCATTACAAGGACAAGATCGTCCAAGTGCACGTCATGGCCGAATACGCACGACTGGCCATCGGCAAGATCCAGGCGGCAATGGACTTCATCCTCGACTACTTTCGCCTGGAGCGGA
This sequence comes from Candidatus Competibacteraceae bacterium, assembly GCA_003989065.1. Lineage (GTDB taxonomy): Bacteria > Pseudomonadota > Gammaproteobacteria > Competibacterales > Competibacteraceae > RXIW01. The sequence goes on along the minus strand of RXIW01000039.1, from coordinate 20,266 downwards.
ACGAGTTCATCCGGCGCTACTTTGCCGGACGTAAAGAGGTGCTCGACCTGGCCACCACCGAAACCGCTCATCGCCGCATCCTCACCGACCTTGCCAATCCGGACCAACAAGCGATCGTCGCGGCGTCGCCCGACGGCAGCCATCTCGTGCTGGCCGGACCGGGCTCCGGCAAGACCCGTGTCATCGTGCATCGCGTGGCGTGGCTGCTACGCGAATGCATGGTTCTGCCTCAAGCCATCATGGTGCTAGCCTACAATCGTTCAGCGGCGAACGAGATCCGGCGGCGTCTGTGGGCATTGGTCGGCGCTGATGCGGCCGGTGTCGCTGTGCAAACCCTGCATGGCCTGGCCATGCGACTGACGGGCACCAGCTATGCCGTGGCCATCGAGCGCGGCGAGGCCGTGGATTTTGGGGCTGTCATCCGCCAAGCGACACGCCAACTGCGTGGCGCGGAAGAGGACCGGGACGAAGGCATCGGCCTTTCGACCGTGCGCGAGCGCATGCTGGCAGGACTACGCTTCCTACTCGTCGATGAATACCAGGACATCAATGGCGACCACTACGACCTGATCAGCGCGGTCGCCGGTCGCACCTTGCAAGAGGAAGAGGATCGGGTCTCGCTGATGGTGGTCGGCGACGACGACCAGAACATCTACGCCTTCGACGGTGCCAGCGTCCGCTACATCCGCCAGTTCGAACGCGACTACAGCGCGCGCCGCTACGCGTTGGTCGAAAACTATCGCTCCACGCAGCAGATCATCGACTGCGCCAACCGCATTATCGAACGGGCCAGCGAGCGCATGAAGGCGGGACAGGTCATCCGCATCGATCACGCCCGCCGTGAGCAAGCGACTGGCGGCGAACTGGCGGTGCTTGACCCCCTGCTACGGGGCCGAACCCATATACTCGAGGTATCGCGCAATCCTAACCAAGCGGTTCAGACGGCGCTCGACGCGCTGTCGCGGCTGCACACCCTGATAGGCAGCAGTCGTGGAGGCGGGCAACACTGGGGCCACTTCGCGGTGATCGCCCGCCGCTGGCAAGATCTCGAACCCATGCATGCGCTTTGTCGCCTGCGCGGCATCCCCGTCACGATGCTGCGCGATGGGGTCCAGATCAACCTGTATCTGACGCGCGAAGGCCATATCTTGCTCAAGCTCCTGAACGGACAACAGCGGCAAGTGAAACGCAAGCGCCTGTTGGTTCGGGCCGGTGCACTGAGCCGCTGGTTCCGCTATCGCTTCCATGTCACACCGGACGGTGCCATCGAACATCCCTTCCACGCAGCCCTCGGCCAGTTCATTCACGAAACCGAGCAGGCCCATCCGAGCGGCGAGCGACTCGTCGCCGACCTCGTCGAAGCTCTCTATGACTTTGGCTCCGCCAATCCAGTCAGTGGCGGCAACCGACCCAACGCACCGCTCCTTCTAACGACAGCTCACCGCGCCAAGGGCCTGGAATTCGACCACGTCCTGATTCTCGACGGTGGTGGCTGGCAAGGGTGTGGTGATGAGGAACGGCGTCTATTCTACGTGGCGATGACCCGCGCCCGACAATCGCTCACCCTGTGCGCAACGCTTGGCGAAGACCATCCTTTTATCGGCGAACTGCAGCAGCTGGCCATACATTCCCGTCCGGAAGCTCATCCGCCGGAACCCGGCGTCAACCATCGTACCTGGGTCGCCGATCCCGAAAAGATCGTCCTCTCCTGGCCCGGTTATTTCCGACCTGACGCCCCTATCCACCACGCCATCGCCGCACTGGAGATAGGCAGCCCGCTGCAACTGCAACCACGCGCCAAAGGCGGTACGGGTTGGGAACTGGCTGATGCATCGGGCCAAGCCGTTGGGCGCATGTCGTCCAAGTTCCGGCTGCCCGATGGAGAAATCGTGGCCGTACGCGTCGCGGCCATCCTGGTGCGCCATGCAAACGTCGCCGAGCGTACAACACTGCCCTGCGAAAGCTGGGAGTTGGTACTCCCCGAGATCGAATATCGACCGGACGCTTCCCGGTAAACACCGCCATGAACTCTGGCGGCGCCTGCAGTGCCTCAGTCAGGTTGCGGAACGACGTCCACACTGCCCGATCAGCGGCGTCCGCGAAAGGTCAATCGTCGTCATCGGTGGTGACGAGGAATACGTCATCCACCTCGTTGATGTGATAGCGTCGGGGTTTAGCTGCCGCCGCGACCTGGTTTTCGCTCACCCCGGTCTTGCTAAGCAGCATCGCCCGGATGGCGGGATCGTTGGGGTCAGCCTTCTCATCCGCCAGCCATTGCCGAATTTGCGGATCTTGCGGCTGGAAGACGTGCAGTTCCCGATGGCCGCGTTGCAGCATGGCGTAAACCGGTGGATCGCCCAATTCGACCAGCTTGGTATAACCCATGCCCTCGTACATCCGCACGGTCTGCCTGACATCGGTCAGGGCTTTGATGTTGCCCTCGTAATCCGGACCGTGTTCGAAACGGTTGCCTTTTTCCAACAGGTGGAGGCGTAACGCCATGACCGCGCCGTCGAGGCCGGTCTTGGATGGGATGGTTTTCTCGCCCATGGGTACTTCTCCGCAGTGATGTCTCGTAGCCTACGCAGAAACATGACTTGCGCGGCAGGATGAATCCGATGCGACGGGTCAACCGTCCTGCGACTGCGCAGGTCAGCCTCGTCGCCGAGAGTATAAGCGATCGGCTCTCCCCTGCCCCACCGAGTTTCGAGCGGGTCTGGGTCGCCATCTTGCAACCTGTCGCGTTTTCCATACCATCGCGGAGACGATTCCGCTCGACCCGATCAGCGCGCTGCCGCATCACATCCCGCGCCAGGCAACGCTGGCAGAGCCGATCCCCTACCCTGGAGATGACCATGAACCTCCCCACGCCACCCGATCCAACGCTCGAACAACGGATCGCGACCCGACTGATGGATGTCCTGATCCGCGCCGGTCTGCTGCTTGCCATGACGTTGCTGTGTTATCGAATCTTCGCTCCGTTCCTGCCGCTGATGATCTGGGCCCTGATCCTGGCGGTCACCCTGTATCCCCTTCACCAAACCCTGGCCAACAAGATCGGCGGCAAACAGGGACTGGCCGCGACTCTGCTGGTGCTCGTCGGGCTGACCCTGATCGTGACGCCGACAGCGCTGCTGATGAGTTCGCTGGGCGATTCGGTGCAGCAGCTGATCCTGAGCGTACAGAACAATACGCTCAAGATTCCGCCGCCGCGACCGGAGATCGCTCATTGGCCCGTCATTGGCGAGAGAGTCCACACCGTATGGCAGGAGGCCCACGCCAACCTGCCGGAACTGGTGCGGACCCTGCAGCCGAAAATCGGTGAACTGGCCAAATCGGCGCTTGCTTTCGTCGCCAGCATCGGCGGCGGTATCTTGCAATTCCTCGGCGCTTTCATCATCGCCGGCATCATCATGGCCTTCGGACAGTCGGGCGGGCGCGGCAGCCAGGCGATTTCCGCCCGTATCGCCGGCGCAGCCCGTGGCGGCGCACTGCTCCGCCTGTCTATCGCCACCATCCGGGCCGTGGCCCAGGGTGTCATCGGCGTGGCTTTCATCCAAGCTATCCTGGTTGGTCTGGCCTTGATGGTCGCCGGCGTGCCCTGGGCCGGCGCGCTGGCGGGCGTGATGCTGGTGCTCGGCATCGCGCAGGTGCCGGCGTTGCTCATCACCGTGCCGGCCATCATCTACCTCTGGTCGAGCGGCGATTACAGCCATGGGGCAGCGATCGTCTATACCGTGCTGCTGTTGCTGTCGGGCATGGCGGACAATGTGCTGAAACCGCTGATGCTGGGCCGCGGGGTCGATGCGCCGATGCCGGTCATCCTGCTGGGCGCGCTGGGCGGCATGGCGACCGGCGGTATTCTGGGCATGTTCGTCGGCGCTACCCTGCTGGCGTTGGGCTATCAGCTGTTCATGGGCTGGGTCGCAGCCAATCCGGAAACCGCCCAAATTCCAGCGGAAAACGACCCACCGACAGCGGGTTGAAATCCCGCCGCCACCTGACCCGACTCGGCCCACCCGGCCTGGAGCACCTTGCTTCCGGCTGGAGCCATGTGCGCTATCCGGCGCTTCTTGTCACAAAACCGCAACCCAAAACTTTAGAATAACCTCTATAACAACGCTAGAATAACGATGAAGCGACAGGGATGATCCAAACCCGATTGCGGTCTCCAATCATCCCCGCCTGGACAGCGGCCAACCTAAATCCCCGAGGAGCCTCCCCCATGACCGACCAAACGCCATCCCTCACCACGTTCTCCACTCAGCAGGCCCTGCCTGCGTTGACCCAGGAAGTGGTCGATTACTGGGTCGATGGTTGGCAGCGCACCATCCTGTTCTGGGATGTGCTGCGCCAGCGCAGCGACACCTACTTCCAGCAACGGGCCAAGGTGGTGCCGAACGTCCTCAGCTTCGACGCCGAACTGGTGCTCGATGGCCGGACTTTCGATCGGCCGGTCAACTACGGTCTGGTGCGGGTCAAGCCGCCGGTCGGGGTAGAAATCGATCCGAAAAAGCGCCCCTTCGTGGTGGTCGATCCGCGCGCCGGACATGGACCGGGCATCGGCGGCTTCAAGGCCGACAGCGAACTGGGCGTGGCCATGCGGGCCGGTCATCCCTGCTACTTCGTCGGTTTCACCCCCAACCCGATGCCGGGACAGACCATCGAAGACATCATGCACGCCGAGGGCAGATTCCTGGAGAAGGTGATCGAACTGCATCCCGATACCGAGGGCAAACCCTGCGTGATCGGCAACTGCCAAGCCGGTTGGGCGGTGATGATGCTGGCGGCAACCCGCCCGGAACTGTTCGGCCCGATCATCATTCCCGGCTCGCCGCTGTCCTACTGGGCTGGGGTGGAAGGGCGCAACCCGATGCGCTACACCGGTGGCCTGCTGGGTGGCAGCTGGCTGACCGCGTTGACCAGCGACCTGGGGGCCGGCAAGTTCGACGGCGCTTATCTGGTCGGCAACTTCGAGCATCTCAATCCAGCCAACACCCTCTGGACCAAGAACTACGAGCTGTGGTCGAAGGTCGACACCGAAGCACCACGCTTCTTGGAATTCGAGAAATGGTGGGGCGGCCACGTCAATCTCAATGCTGAAGAGATGCAGTGGATCGTCGATCAACTGTTCATCGGCAATCGGCTGGCCACCGCCGAAATCGTCACTAGCGATGGGGTGCGGATCGATCTGCGCAACATCAGATCTCCTATCATCTGCTTCTGCTCCAAGGGCGACAACATCACCCCGCCGCAGCAGGCGCTGGGCTGGATCACCGATCTGTACGAAAAGGACGACGACATCCGCGCCTGTGGCCAGACTATCATCTACGCCATTCACGAAACCATCGGCCATCTCGGCATCTTCGTCTCGGGCGGCGTGGCCCGGAAGGAACATCAGGAGTTCGCCTCCAACATCGACCTGATCGACGTGTTGCCACCCGGCCTGTACGAAGCGGTCATGATCCCCAAGACCGCCGATGCGGCCAATCCGGATCTGGTCAGCGGCGACTGGATCGTGCGCTTCGAGCCGCGCTCGCTGGAGCATCTGCGCGCCATCGTCCAGCCCGATCCCGAGAACGAGCGCCGTTTCGCCACCGCGCGGCGCATCTCGGAAATCAACCTCGGGCTGTATCGCACCCTGTTCCAACCCTTCGTCCAGTCCTGCGCCAGCGCCAAGACCGCCGAATGGCTGCACAAGCTGAATCCGTCCGAGCTGCCCTACGAGCTGTTCTCAGATCGCAACCCACTGATGAAGCAAATCGCCCAGCTGGCCGAGCAGGTGCGCGGCCAGCGCCAACCGACAGCGACCGACAACCCCTTGATCCAGATGCAGGCCATCCTGTCGGACAGCATCATCGCCGCGCTCGACGGCTGGCGCGATCTGCGCGATCGCAGCATGGAACAGATTTTCCTTGCGCTCTACAGCTCGCCGCTGTTGCAAGCCCTGGTCGGCATGCGCGCTACCGATGCGCCCCCACGGCGGCATCCCGGCCTGGAGCCGGAACAGATCGATTTCATCCGGCAACGGATCGCCGAACTCAAGGCCCGGATCGCCGAGGGTAGTTGGCGTGAGGCGGCCCTCCGCAGTCTGGTCTACATCGGCATGGAAGGGCCGGGCGTGGACGAGCGCTCTTTCGAGGCGCTGCGCAACATGCGCGCCGCGCATGGCGGGATCACCCTGGAGGAGTTCAAGAAACTGATTCGCGAACAGTTCTTCGCCCTGTTGCTCGATCGCGACGAGGCACTGGCCGCGATCCCGAAGATGCTGTCGGCCGATGCGGCGATCCGGGACGAAATCATCGCCAAGATTCGGCAGATCGTTTCCGCCGCCGGCGATCCTTCAGCCGAGCGGGTCGGGCGGCTGGCGCAGATCGAGCAGTTGTTCCAGAGCGTGCAGAGCCCCGTAGCTCCCGCCGCCAGTACGCAACCCCCAGTCGATCCTGTCCCCGGCCCGGCCGATCCGACCCCAGGTCCGGTCGATCCGGTCATCGGCTCCACCGGTCCGGTCGGCGATCCCGCGTGAGCGCGGCGCGAACGTCCCGATGAAATCCCTACTGCGGAGCCGTAATATACCGAAGCCGGTGCGCAGGATCGCACCGATCCGTTGCGGCGATGATTGGTCGACCGCAGCGGAATTCGGCCAGGATATGGCCCACTATTCCGATTCGATAACCTGAGGAGCAATAAAGACGATGAAGCCCTTCAAGATGATGGGTTCGGCCATGCTGGCCGCGACGTTGCTGGTAGGTGGTCTGACCCTGGCGGCCGATAGCAAACAGCCGTCCGGGATGGTTTCGATCGACGAAACCCAGTTCGCCCTGATCGTGGGCGGCAGCACCGGCGGCGGCGTGCTGACCTTTCAGGGCCGGCAATATCCCTTCAAGGTCGGCGGTCTGAGCATGGGCGTCAATGTCGGCATCTCCAAGATGAGTGCGGCGGGCGAAGTCTACGACTTGCAGGACGTGTCGCAATTCCCCGGCACCTACACCAAGCTAGCCGCCAGCGTCGCGCTGGGTGGCGGCGTCGGCGGCTTGCGGCTCAAGAACCAGAACGGCGTGATCATGCGCCTGGAGTCGCGGACCAAGGGTCTGCAGCTGGACGTCGGGTCGGCCAGCGGCATCACGGTCACCATGGAGCGATAAGCTAGTTCCTGGCAGGGGCAGCCGGGTCACCCAGGCCAACGACTGCCCCTGCACCCGCTTTCGGGCTTTTTGCACGCCGATGCCGCGCCGCCTGTCCTGCGCCCAGGAGAGGCAGCTTCCAACCCTGCAACCATCACCGACCCCGGAGAATACGATCCATGACCGTCGAAATCCCCCGTCCCCTGCTCAAGGGCAAGAAAGCGCTGGTCGTCGGCATCGCCAACGAACATTCGATCGCCTACGGCTGCGCCAAGGCTTTCCGCGAACTGGAAGCCGATCTAGCGATCACCTATCTCAACGAAAAATCCAAGCCGTACGTGGAACCGCTGGCGCAGCAACTGGAAGCTCCGATCTTCATGCCGCTCGACGTCAGTCAACCCGGCCAGCTCGAAGCTCTGTTCGACGCCATCACCCAACAATGGGGCCAGCTCGACATCCTGGTTCATTCCATCGCCTTCGCCCCCAAGGAAGACTTGCAGGGCGGCCTGCTGAACTGCTCGGCGGCCGGCTTCGCCAAGGCCATGGACATCTCCTGCCATTCCTTCGTGCGTATGGCCAAGCTGGCCGCGCCGCTGATGACCGATGGCGGCACGCTGTTCGCCATGAGCTACCACGGCGCCAACGAAGTCGCGCCCAACTATAATGTGATGGGGCCGGTGAAAGCGGCGCTGGAAGCCTGTTGCCGCTATCTGGCCTATGAGCTCGGGCCGCAGAAGATCCGGGTGCACGCCATCTCGCCGGGACCGCTCAAGACCCGCGCCGCGTCGGGGTTGAAGGACTTCGGTCTGATGCTCAACGAAGCTGCGGTGCGCGCCCCGCTCGGCGAACTGGTGGACATCATGGACGTCGGATTCACCTGCGCCTTCCTCGCCACCCCCTACGCCCGGCGTCTGACCGGCGATACGATCTACGTCGACGGTGGGGTCAACATCATGGCGTGATGACGGAAATGGGTTCGCCGCCGACCGTAGCCGCCGCGCATCGCTCGCGCGCAAACCCACCTGAAGGAGAACGATCATGGCGTTTCGCTTGCTGCATTCCATCTTTACCAGCGCCAAATCGCCCAGCAAATTCGACAAGGACTTGATGCTGCGCGGCATCGAACGGGTGGTGGACGGCACCGACCCCCGCCTGCGGGCGGTGAGCCACTACCGGCGCAAGCTGTGGACGCCGGTGGAACGCGCCATCGATTTCGTGGTGAACTTCGTCAACGCCCTGCCCGGCCCCGTCACCGCCGACCGCCAGGGCTACATGAGCGATCCGCGACTGCGCGCCCTGTTCGCCTCTCCGGACAGCCTGCGAGACATCCTGAGCTTCAGCGACGGCGTCCGTCATTATCTGCAACAGAGGTCCGCGCCCCTGCCGACGGAACTGTACGGCGGACTCGGCGCGATCCGGGTGGAAAAGAATGTCCTCGGCATCGAAATGGATGGCGATATCCTGCGCCGTGACGTGGCGCAGGTCGTCGTCAACTTCTGCAACCACCGGCTGGGTTTCCTGACCGGCCAGGAACAGGACACCCGCCGGGAACTGATGCGGCGCGGCTTCGATTACCTGGTCGAAACCGCCCTGCAGCGCCTGACCGCCACCCGCATCCAGAAAACCCAGCTGGAACAGCAGCAACGCCAACTGCTTCAGCGGAAAGCCGGTTTATTGCACCAGGCGCAAGTTGGTTTCGAAGCCCTCACCGATACCACAGCGACCGACGCCACGCCGCATGACCTGGCTGCCCTCGAACAGCAGTTGCAAGATCTCGAAACCGAATTGAACCAGCTGCGCGCCGATTCGGCGACGCTCGACGACCATCTGGCCAAGGTGGCCGCGACCCTGAACGAACCGGAAGCGCTGCTGCGGCTGGAAACGGTCGAATTCACCCTGGATCACACCAACACCAAAGTTTCCGCCGACGCGGGGCGCGTCGCCAACACCATGACTTTTCAAGATATCGTGCTGAGCGATGAGCGCCGGGTCACCGCGCTGCTGGTCCGCTTTCCCAGCGCCGACCTGCTGCCACAGCCCGATTTCTTCCAGGAAGCCAATCGCCTGCTGCAGTCGATCCGCTGACGCTATACCGCGCCGAGCTATACCGCGCCGAGCGGCCGACGACGCCGAATGCCTTCCCGGAGACAGCGCACTGCGAGCACTCCCGCCATCGAACCGCTAAAATCATAACCTGTGTCAACACAAGAGGCGCGGGCGGCGATCTACCCGCCCGCGCCATCTGCCCCCTCTCCTGCCGATTCGAACACGGATTCTATGAACGCACTGGTCGCTTCCTTGCTGGCTCTTGGCTTGATGTTGGGTATGCTGTTCCTGCTGGAACTGGGCCGACGGCTCGGCCAGCGACGACTTCACCTCGATCCCGAGGGGGCGCGGGCCGGAACCGGCACGGTCGAAAGCGCAGTCTTCGCCCTGCTGGGGCTGCTGATCGCGTTCACCTTCTCCGGTGCGGCGTCGCGCTTCGACCTACGGCGGGATTTGATCGTCAAGGAAACCAACGCCATCGGTACCGCCTATCTGCGGCTCGATCTGCTGCCGGCCAGTGTGCAGCCGGCGCTGCGCGATCTGTTTCGGCACTACGTGGACGCTCGCCTGGCCACCTATCACAAGGTGCCGGATCTGGAGGCGGTCCAGGCCGAGATGCTCAAGGCCGATCAATTGCAGGGGGAGATCTGGATTCAGGCCATCGCCGCAGGTCGGATGGAGGGCGCGCCGCCCGCTGCGACGATGCTGTTGCTACCGGCCCTGAACGACATGATCGACATCACCACCACCCGCACCATGGCCACCAAGATCCACCCGCCGTTGACCATTTTCGTGATGCTGTTCGGTCTGGCGCTGGCCAGCGCCCTGCTGGCCGGCTACGGCATGGCCAGCGGCAAGACCCGCAACTGGCTCCATATGCTGGGTTTCGCCACTGCCATGGCGATCGTGGTGTACGTCATTCTCGATCTGGAATTTCCGCGCCTGGGCCTGATCCGGGTCGATGCCTTCGATCAGGCCCTGGTGGAACTCCGCGCCAGCATGAAATGAGGTCCGACGCCGCACCGAACGCCGGACCGGTTGGGCGGCTCAGACGGCGGCCATGGCCGACAATTGCCAACCGCCTATACCATCGAGCTGCAGTTGCCGCTCGTGGAAGGCCCGCAGCGTGCTGCGATGACCGACGCTGACGATGGCCGTATCCGGCAGGCGCTGGCGGATCAGCCGATAGAGCGCCAGTTCGGACGGCTCGTCCAGCGCCGAACTGGCTTCGTCGAGGAATAGCCACTTCGGCTGGCGCAGCAGGATGCGGGCGAAAGCGATCCGTTGCTGTTCGCCGCCGGACAGGGTCTGCGCCCAATCCTCGACCGTATCCAGCGCCTCGGCGAAACGTTCCAGCCCGACATCGCGTAACGCCTGTTGCAACACGGCGTCGTCCAGCGTGCTGCGTTGTGGGTACAACAGCGCTTCCCGCAAGGTGCCGATGGGCAGATAGGGGCGCTGCGGCACGAACAGCACCGCCGCACCAGGCAATTGCACCACACCGCGCGCATAGGGCCAGACCCCGGCCAGGGTGCGCAACAAGGTGCTCTTACCCGTGCCCGAAGCGCCGGCGATCAGCAGCGAATCGCCGCGATCGAGGCTCAAATCCAACCCTCGCAACAGGGCCATGCCATCCGGCCGGTCGATCTCCAGATTCTGGATGACGGGACGCGCCGCCGGCTCGCGTCGCAATTGGGTGATGGCGGCCACCCGCTCATCCAGATGATCGACCGCTTCGGTGAACTGGGTCAGCCGCAAAGTGACCGCGCGCCAGGAGGCAATGCTCTGGTAGGCGTCGATGAAGAACGACAGCGAATCCTGCACCTTGTTGAAAGCATTACCGATCTGCATCAACTGGCCAAACGGCATTCGGGTGCTGAAGTAGACCGGGGCCACCACCAGATAGGGCACGATCACCGAGATCTGACTATAGCCGGCGTTGAACATGTCGACCTTGAAGCCGGTGCGGATGATGCGGTGGAAATTATCGATGACGCGGCGGAAACGGGCGCGCAGCCGTTCGTCTTCGACCTCTTCGCCGCCGTACAGCGCCACCGATTCCAGATTTTCGCGCAGCCGCATCAGGTTGAAGCGGTAGTCGGCTTCGACCTTCTCCTGTTGGAAATTGAGTGGAATCAAGCGCCGACCGATCAGATGGGTCAACCAGGTGCCGACGATGGCGTAGACCAACGCGCCCCAGAACAGAAATCCGGGAATCTGATATTGGGTATCGCCCAGGGTCAGCGGCAGGGTCGCCGACAGCCCCCACAGCACCACCGAGAAACTCAGCAAAGTGGAAACCGCGTTCACCAGGCCGAAGAACAGGGTCATGGTCTGTTCGGTGAAGCTATTGAGGTCGTCGGAGATACGCTGGTCGGGGTTATCGACCGTCACGCCGAGCAATTTCAGCCGGTAGAACGCCTTATGGCGTAGCCAGGCGCCTTGATAATGCTCGGTCAGCCAGGTGCGCCAGCGGATGCGCAGCCACATGCGCAGGATATAGCGGGTGCCCGCGATGGCGATGTACACCGCCGCCAGGATGCCGAAGGTGGCCAGCGCGGCCCAGAAGGCGGCGGCGTCGTAATTCTGTAAGGCATCATAGAACTCGCGATACCAGGTGTTGAACCGCACCGACATGTAGACCAGGGCGAAGTTGCCGGACAGCACCACCAGCAACAACAGCCAGGCGCTCGGCCACTGCCCAGAAGTCCAGTAACTGTAGATCAGACGCCAGACCCGGGCGATATGAGCGCGGGTGAATTTTTGTTGTTCCATAAAACTCCCAAGGGACGATACCGTGAAAACCGTGAAACGGCGGGAATGACGGATCGTAGCGAACCATCATGCCAGGATGCCCGTTTGGGCGGGCCGCATGACGGAAGGTTCCCCAAGGATGCGCACTGTGTCACCCCATCGTCGCCGACGCGGCGGCGGCGATGGTTACGGCGCGGCGCGGATGGACCGCTCAGCGCAGGATCTTGCCGTGATAGGGCTCGACGGCGGTGGCGGTCAAGGTATAGCCGGCGCTGGCCAGTTCGGTGGTGGCGCGCTGCACCGACATCCGCCCGGTGACCCATACCGGATCGAACAGCCCGTGAATGGTCGCGCCCTGTGGCGCTTCCACCAGCACGGTCTGGTTGAGCGGCGGCGGCGGCACATGGATGCAAGCCCCGACATACGGCACTAGCAGGAAGCGGGTGGTGTGCTGCTCGTCCAGATCCAGCGGCACAGCGAAACCAGGCAGCCGCACCTGCGTGCCGTCCAGAGCGGCGACGACCGGCGCTTCGTCCCACAGCTTGCGCAATTCCGCCAGCTTGGCCTTGGCGCGGGGATCGTCGTCGGTCAGCAGGCTGGCGTCGAAATCCCTGAACGGCGCGCCCGGATCGAAATCGGCCGGCATCAGATCGTCCCATTCCAGGGTGCGCGGGGCAGTTTCGGACTTGGCCGGCGCGGCGGCCGACGACGCCGGCGCGGCCGGGCCATGACGATTGGCGCGCCATTGCGCCGCGCCGGAAGCCAGGGTGTCGGCCGAGACATTGCGCCCCTGCGGCGTGGCCGACAGCGGCGGCGGCGGCGGCGATGAGTCGCAACCAACCAGCAGTCCACACAGAAGAACTCCAAGGACAAAGCGATACATGGTTCAGATCCGGATAGTCATACCGTCGGCGACGGAATAGCGATAGGCCCGCCAGGCCGGGAACAGGCCCGCGCCCAGGCCACAGGCCAGCACGATGGCCAGCAGGCTCAGTTCATGGACCGATGGCGGCCAAGCAGCGATGGTCAGCCCCAACCGGGTTTCGAGCAGCGACCCGGCCAATAGCAGCGCGCCTTGCAGCAGCGCCAGTCCACCGGCCGCGCCGGCCAAAGCCAGGGTCAGTGATTCCCCCAGCACCAAGGCGAAAATCTGCCACGGTCGCGCTCCAACGGCGCGCAGAATCGCCATTTCCCGCCGCCGTTCGTTGAGCCCGGTCAACAAGGCCGCCAGCATCACCGTGAAACTGACCAGCACCACCAGGCCAGACACCACTAACAGAGCATTTTCCGCCAGACTCATCAAACTCCACAGCTGTTGCAGGGTAAGACCCGGCAGGATGGCCAGCAGCGGTTCGGCAGCGAATTCATTGATCTGCCGTTGCATTTTGAAAATGGCGGTCTTGCTCTTGAGGCCGACCAGGAAAGCGGTGATGGTCTTGGGCGTCAGATCGAGCTGGCGGACCTGTTCAGGCGACAGGTGAACGCCAGGCAGGGGTGCGCCACTCTGCCAATCGGCATGGATGGCTTCGATCCCCGCCAGGCTGACATGCACGGTCCGATCGACCGGGGTACCGGTGCGCGCCAGGATGCCGACCACCCGAAACGGCTTGTCCTGGTGCAGGGCGAAGCTGACCTCGCCCGCGCCATGGGCCAGGACGATGGACTGCCCCAGCTGATAGCCAAGCTGCTCGGCCACTTCCGCCCCCAGCACCGCATCGAACAGATCCTCGAATTCGCGCCCCTCGGCCAGTTGCAAGGGTTGATGACGGCCGTAGTGGTAATGCGCGAAATAGCTGCGATCGGTGCCGAGCACCCGAAAACCGCGGTGCGAATCGCCCAGTGACAGCGGCACCGTCCACGCCACCTGCGGATCGGCCGCCAGAGTTCGATAGCTGCTCCAGTCGACGTTGTTGGTCGGATCGCCGATCCGAAACACGCTGTACAGCAGCAGATTGATCGGGCTGCCGCGCGCGCCGACGATCAGGTCGGTATCGGACAGGGTGTGGGCGAAACTGGCGCGGGTTTGGGTGCGTAGGCGCTCCACGCCCAGCAGCAGGATCACACTCAAGGCGATGGCGAACACCACCAACGCGCTGGTGAGCCGACGGTTCCACAGGCTTTTGGCGGCCAGCGTCAGGATGGCCATGGCTTATCCCAGCATCGGGATGCGATTGATGGCCGGCAGCTCCACCACCCGGTCGAAGAACTCGGCCAGGGTACGGTCATGGCTGACGAACAACAGGGCTGCCCCGGCGTTGGCGCACTCGCGCTGCAGCAGCGTGACGAAATCCAGTCGGCGGTCGGCGTCCAAAGCCGAGGTGGGCTCATCGGCGATGATCAGTTCCGGCTGGCCGATCAGGGCGCGGGCCGCCGCCACCCGTTGCTGCTGGCCGACCGACAACTCGGCGGCGGGCCGCCGTTCCAGGCCGGGCGCATCCAGCCCCAGCTGCGCCAGCAGCCGACGTGCTTCGGTCGTCGCCGATCCCGCCATGGCCTGCGCCCGATTGCGGCGGGCGGCCGAAAACTGGCAGGGCAACAGCACGTTTTCCAGCACCGAGAGATAGGGCAACAGGTTGAACATTTGGAAGATCACCCCCAACCGATCGGCGCGCAAGCGGTCGCGGGCGGCGCCGGACAGCGTGGTCAACTCATGACCCAGCACCGCGACCCGCCCCTCGCGGGCCCGCTGGATGCCGGCGATCAAAGCCAGCAGGGTGCTTTTGCCGGAACCGCTGGGGCCTGCCAGCAACCAGCGTTCCCCCATTGCCAACTGGAAACCGGGAACGTCCAGCACCCAAGGTCGATCTAGCCGCCAGCGAAAGCGCAGCCCCTCGATCAGGATGGCCGGGCTGGCGTCGGCCTGAACCGTCGCGGCCGGGCTCATGGCAGGTCGATGCTGTCCTGTTCCGGCGTCAAGCGCTGGCGATCCTGTCCGCCAGGGGTCGCCATATCGACATCGAGCCGCTCCAGCTTGGGCAACTGTTTAAATAGCAGGATGGTCACGTCCTCGACCAGGTCGGGGCGGCGACAGTCGAACCGATAGCTGACATCGAAATCGGCGTGCTCGTGCCCGGCCTCATGGTCGTGATCGGCGTCACGATCGGCGTGCTCGGTTTCGGTCGTATCAGCGGGCCGGCTGTAGCCCGTCGGCAGCAGTTCGCTGCTTACCACCGCAGGCGCGGCGGTGCATTGGGCGTCGCGCGGCAGCACCAGCAGCTGCGACGCATCCTTCAGCATGGCCACGGCTTTCTGCACCGCCTCCCGCTGCTGCGGATCGCTTGGCGCATGTTCGAAGCCGACCACATCGATCGCCGGCAAATGCAGCTCCATGCTCAGGCTGTTCTCGTCCAGAACCAGTTGCAGAATTCCGACACCGTGGACATGCGGTGGCGCGGCCAGCAGGACCGTCGGCGTTAAGCCGAGCGCGGCGGTCACAACGCAGGCGATCGCGGTTTTCATGGCAGACCTTCTCCCGATGGATGCTTTCAATTCTGCGCCATCGCGGCGGTGAGCGCGGGCACATTGTGACGGAACATGCCGATGTAGCTGTCTCCCGTCTGACCAGCCGGCGCCAGGGCATCGGAGTACAGCGTTCCGCCGACCACGCCGCCGGCCTCTCTGGCAATGCGTTTGATCAGGCGCGGGTCGCTCATGTTCTCCACGAACAGCGCCCGGGTCTTTTCCTGTTTGATCTGGCGGATCAGGCGGGCGACATCCTTGGCGGACGGCTCGTTTTCGGTATTCCAACCTACCGGGGCCAGGAATTCCACCCCGTAGGCCGCGCTGAAATAGCCAAAGGCATCGTGCGAGGTGATGACCCGGCGCTGGACCGCCGGCACGGTGGCGATTTGCGCCCGCACCCAGCGGTCGGTATCCTGCAGCTGCGCCCGATAGGCCGCGCCACGCCGCCGATAGGCTTCGGCGTGATCCGGATCGACCTTGACCAGGGCGGCGATCAGGTTATCGACGTAGATCACGCCATTGGCCAGATCTTGCCAGGCATGCGGATCGATCGTGCCGTGATGGTGCGGGTCATGATGCTGTTCGCCATGCGCGGCATCCTCGTGCTCCTCCTGCATCTGGCGCGGCGTCACGCCCTGGCTGACGACGACGATCTCGCCCCGGTAGCCGGCCGACTGCACCAGCCGATCCATCCAGCCTTCGAAATGCAGACCATTGACCACCAGCAATTGGGCATTGCTCACCGCCTTGGCGTCGGACGGGGTCGGTTCGTACACGTGGGCGTCGCCATCGGGTCCAACCAGGGTGGTGACGACCACGTCCTCGCCACCGACGTTCTTGACCATATCGCCCATAATGCTGAAGCTGGCCACCACCCGCAGCGGTTCCGCCCACGCGGTCGAGGCGCACAGGACCAGGCTCAGGATGAGCGTTTTGACGAAGAATCGCATGACAAACCTCCCGGAATCAGGATTGCAGATGCGGACGGGGCAGGAAGCGGACCAACAGGCCGTCCCGACGCCCCAACCCGAGGGAAAGCAGATAGATCAGCCCGGCGGTCAGAATGATGGCGGGACCGGACGGCAGGTCGTAGTGATAGGACCACAGCAGGCCCAGATAGCCGGACAGCACGGCGATGACCGTGGCGGTAGCGGCCATGCTCCACACCTCTTGCGCCCAGAAGCGGGCAGCGGCAGCCGGCAGCATCATCAAACCGACCGCCATTAGCGTGCCCAGGGCCTGGAAGCCGGCGACCAGGTTGAGCACCACCAGGATGAGAAACGCCAGGTGGTAAACCGTGCCCCGTCCCTGCACCGCCTGCAAGAAGCCCGGATCGAAACATTCCACGATCAGCGGCCGGTAGATCAGGGCCAGAGTCAGCAGGCTCAGGCTGGCGATGCTGGCCACCAGCAGCAACGAGGCATCGTCCACCGCCAGGATGGTGCCGAACAGGACGTGCAACAGATCGACGCTGCTGCCGTGGGTGGACACGATCAGCACGCCCAGCGCCAGCGAAATCAGATAGAACGCAGCGAAACTGGCGTCCTCGCGCTGACCGGTGAAGCGGGTCACCAAGCCAGCCAGCAGCGCGACCGCCAGGCCGGCGGCGAACCCGCCGAGGCTCATGGCCGGCAGGGAAAAGCCGCCGAGCAGAAAACCGATGGCCGCGCCCGGCAACACCGCGTGCGACAAGGCATCGCCCATCAGGCTCATACGCCGCAAGGTCAGCAGCACCCCGACCGGGCCGCAGCCCAGCCCCAGCGCTAGACAGGCTACCAGCGCCCGGCGCATGAAGCTGAATTCGACGAACGGGGTGAACAACCCATCGACCAGGCCGCTCATGGCTGCACCGCGCACAGCAGCAGCGCGCTGTCGTCCCAGTCTTCGGCTATCTGGCGGGCGCGGTGCAGATTGGTCGGGGTCAACACCTCGGCGGTCCGGCCCCAGGCGATGCCCGAGCGGGCCAGCAGTAGGGTTTCCGGAAAATGGGCGCGCACCTGCTCCAAATCGTGCAATACGGCAATTACCGTGCGACGTTCGGCGTGCCAGGATTGCACCACCTCGAGCAAATCGGCCGTGGTACGGGCGTCGATGGCGGTGAACGGCTCGTCCAGCAGGATCAGCCGGGCTTCCTGCAACAGCATCCGCGCGAACAGCACGCGCTGGAACTGGCCGGCCGACAGACTGTGGATCAGCCGGCGACCGAAATCGGCCAGACCTACCGCTGCCAGCGCTGCGTTCGCCTGCTCCCGCAAGGCAGCCGTCACTGCGCCGAGCATACCGATGCGCTGCCAATGTCCCAGCAGGACCACATCCAGGACGGTGATCGGGAATTGACGATCGATCTGGGCCTGTTGCGGCAGATAAGCGATGTCGGCACGGGTCAGAGCGACATGGTCGATCCGGCCGGTAGTGGTCGGCAGCATGCCCATGATGGCTTTCAGCAAGGTGCTTTTACCCGCGCCGTTCGGACCGACGATGGCGGTCAGTGAGCCGTCGGGGAACGCGCCGCTCAGGTGATGGACGGCCGGATGACGGTCGTAGCACACTGTCAGATTGTCCAGGCGAATGGCCGGTTGCTGGGTCATTCGGCCAGCGCCCAGGCCACGGCCAACCACAGTCCGGCCACCAGGACCAGCGCCACCGTTAGCCGGTATCCGGCTCCGGTAGCCAGTAGACTGAAAGACGGTGACGATCTCATCGGGTCAACGCCTGAATGCTAGCCATGCGAGAATCAACAATGTTCTTCATGAGTATGGGTGACATCGATCAATGCGAGATTCTATTCTCAATTTCAAAATACGATAATCGATTCTCGAATTGAGTCAAGTGGGGCGTGAAGGTGAAGGCAAGTTATTCCACACGGCAACGGGCAGTGATTCTGGACATCCTGCGCCAGGCGGGTCAGCCGCTGACGGCGCAGGACATTCACGAGCGGGCGATGCAGAACCACGCGGGCATTGGTCTGGCCACGGTGTATCGCACTCTGAAGACCTTCATCAGCCAAGGCGACATCGCCCAAGTCGAAATTCCGGGTGCATCGCCCTGCTACGAACCAACCGACCGTGGCCACCATCACCATTTCGTCTGCCAGCATTGCCGGCAGGTATTCGATCTACAGGGTTGCGTCCACGATCTGCACGATCTGGCTCCGCAGGATTTCCAGGTCGAGCGGCACGAGATCGTGTTGTACGGAGTTTGTCCCGATTGCGGGCGGGACGAGTCCGCCCATACCGACGACTGAGCAGCGCTGCGGACAAGACCCGACAGGGTTTAGCAGCCGATCACAGCCACAACGCATGGCCCAGGGTGCGAACGGCGATGCCGACGACCGCGCCCAGAGCAGCCGGCTTCCATACACCGGCGACGCGCCGCCCGGCCGATACCAGCACCGCGATGCCCGGCAGATCCAGCGGGTTGATCAAGAAACCAGCGCTCTGATTGAGCAAAGCGGTGGTGAAATGGCCCTGCCGTAGCAGCTCGTCCACTGTGCCCAGCATGGCGGTGCCGCCGGCCAGATACTTGACCACGGTCGGCAAGACCAATGCCGGATCGATGCCCAGCACCCCCAGTAACGGCGTCAAGGCGTGGGTGAGTGCATCCACGGCTCCAACTTGGCGCAGGGCGGTGACGACGACCAGCGACAGCACCAGCAGCGGAATCGCGCCGATGGTGATTTTGAACGCTTCGGCCCCAGCCCGATTGATCACGTCCAGCACGCCCTTGGTGCCTTCGGCGGTGGGATGATGCAGCGTGTCATCGGTCAGATGCTCCTCGCTGGACAAGCGCCGGCCAAAACCATGATAGGCGACTGCTGCTGCTACCAGACCGCCCAGCAGCGAGAACAGCAGCGTCGGTCCCAGCCGTAGACCCAGCGCAGCCAACGGCAGGCTGGTGTTGGCCTGGGCCATGGCGAACACCATCGCCAGAGTAGCGGCCAGATGGCGATCCGAGGTACCGCGCTGTTCCATCATGGTCAGGGTGGCGACCGGAGCGGCGAAGCTGACGAACTGGATCTGCAGCGCGGCGAACAAGCCCAGGCCGGTGAGTCCGAACGGGTGGATGATGCCGCTCAGCCGAGCCACCAGCCAATCCAGCAGCCCCTTGGCCTCCAGCAGGCGCATCAGGGACAGCATGACCACCATCACCGGTAGCAATACGAACAGGGCCAGGTCGATGGCGGCGCGACCGGCCGGCAGAATGATGTCGATCATGGGCGATCGGCTCCGCAAGTGAAGGAATGGCCGGGTCGACAAAGCCGAACAGGCCGGGATCGGCCGGGCATTCTACTCCGCCCCATCCCATTCGGGGCGTACTGTCACTTTTAAATGACAATATCCGCAGCACCATAACCCTACAGGGCAACGCATATTTGCCGTTGAGCGGCAGCGTTATAGTGGAAATACGACTGTAATAAATTCAACGACATTCCAGGCGGTCCGCATCGCGACCTGGGTCTATCCATCCACTGCCCGGCCAAACACTCATGGACGCCTTTTCCCCTTCCGATCTGAAGACCATCCTGCATTCCAAGCGGGCCAATCTCTACTACCTCGAACATTGTCGGGTGCTGGTCAACGGCGGTCGGGTGGAATACCTCACCGACCAAGGCAAGCATTCCTTGTACTGGAACATCCCGATCGCCAACACCACCACCCTGCTGCTTGGCACTGGTACCTCCATTACTCAAGCTGCAATGCGCGAGCTGGCGAAAGCCGGGGTGCTGGTGGGATTCTGCGGCGGCGGCGGCACCCCGCTGTTCTGCGCTAACGAGGTGGATTTCGAAGTCGCTTGGTTCTCGCCGCAAAGCGAGTATCGCCCGACCGAATATCTGCAACACTGGGTCCGGTTCTGGTTCGACGATGCGCTCCGACTCGAAG
>RXIW01000038.1 GCA_003989065.1 Candidatus Competibacteraceae bacterium | reverse complement strand
TGTACGAACTCAGCATCGGTCCAGCTGCCCAGGCCGGTTTCCTTGTCCGGAGTCAGATTGGCGGCGTAACTGATACCCCAGGGACCGGCGAAGGCGGTGTTGGTGGCGGAACCGAACCACACCCAGGAAGCGTCGGCCTTGGGCGGCGACGATAGCTTGACCTGTTCCGGATGGCCAGAGAACAGGCGCGCCATGTCGAGTTCGGGTCCCTTGGGACCCATTTTCATCGGCGTGTGGCAATCGATGCAGCCGAAGCCCTTGACCAGATAAGCGCCACGGGCAGCCGGGTCGCTGCCCTCACTCGCAGCCATGGCGGGCGCGCTGGCAAGACTCCATCCGAGCATGCCCAGCGCCAGGAACGCTGGCCGGACGTTAGGGAAGCAGGCAACAGCGACGAGTTGTTTCATTTTTCACCTCATGGTGGGTTGGCGAGACCAATTCCTGATCGTAACGCTCGGAAAAGTATAGATGCTGGGTCTGCTTTTTTATCAAGTAGAAAGAATGCATTTGCCGCAGCGAATGAGGCGTCGTTTCCGGTGAGTCATTCATCATCATCAATAGCGCCTTGAGCAGACTTTGCGGTTATGGGTCCCTTCCCTCCGATACATCAGCGGTGTGATACTGGTCGTGGTCAAGGTTACGAGACTCTCCCCTATGTCCGTCCCTTCTTCCCGGCGCGGGTTGCTCGGCGCCGGGCTGATCCTGGTCGTCTTGGCGGCGGTGTTGCTGGCGCTGGATCGGTCGCTGCCGCCGCCGCTGGCGCGGATCGAACAAACTTCGGTGCTGGTGCTGGACGACCAGGATCGCATCCTGCGCGGTTTCATCACTCCACAAGGCACCTGGCGCTTACCGACGCGGACCGAAGACGTCGATCCGTTGTATCTGCAGATGCTGCTGGCCTACGAAGATCAGCGTTTCGCCAGTCATCCCGGCGTCGATCCGCTGGCGCTGGCGCGAGCGCTGGGGCAATGGTTCAGCCATGGCCGGGTGGTGTCGGGCGCTTCGACCCTGACCATGCAGACCGCTCGCTTGCTGGAACCGCATCCCCGCGATTTGTCGGGCAAATTCGGCGAGATGTTGCGCGCTTTGCAACTGGAGCGGCGCTACGACAAGCAGGCTATTCTCGACTTCTACCTGACTCTCGCGCCCTATGGCGGCAATCTGGAAGGCGTGCGCGCCGCCGCCCTGGCCTGGTTCGGCAAGGAGCCGTCGCGGTTGACCGCTGCCGAAGCGGCCCTGCTGGTGGTGTTGCCGCAAGCGCCGTCGCGGCTGCGGCCGGATCGCTTTCCCGAACGGGCGCGGGCCGCCCGCGACAAGGTGCTGGCGCGCATGGGCCAGCTTGGAGTGCTGAGCGAACGGCAAGTCGCGGAAGCCCGCCAGGAACCGTTGCGGGTCCGACGGCGATCCCTGCCGTTTCTGGCCCCGCATCTCGCCAGCCGGCTGCGCGCCGTCCAGCCGACCGCGACCGTCCATCGCAGCTTCATCGATCGCGGCCTGCAGCAGACTTTGGAGACGTTGGCCCGCCAGCAGCAGAGCGCGCTAGAGCCCAATCAGAGCATGGCGATTCTGGTGGCGGCGAACCGCGATCGGCGGGTGTTGGCCTATGTCGGGGGCAGCGACTTCTTCGACCCGCGCCGCGCCGGGCAGGTGGACATGGTCCAGGCGATCCGCTCGCCAGGTTCGACCCTGAAGCCGCTGGTCTACGGGCTGGGCTTCGACGATCTGTTGATCCATCCGGAAACCCTGATCGAAGACGCGCCGACCCGCTTCGGCAGTTACAGCCCCACCAATTTTCTCAATACCTATGCCGGGCAGTTGACGGTGCGCGAGGCGTTGCAGCAATCGTTGAACATCCCAGCGGTGGCGGTGCTGGAACAGGTCGGCCCGGCGCGGGTGGCGGCGCGGTTGCGCGAGGTCGGTTTGCCGCTGCACTGGAATGCCGCCCATCCGCAGCCGGGTTTGCCGCTGGTGCTGGGCGGCGTGGGCATGACGCTGGAGGAATTGGTCGCCTTGTATGCCGGTTTCGCCGACGGCGGGCGGGTCGCGCCGTTGCGCTTCGGTCCGGATGAACGCCAGACGCCAGAACGGGCGCTGTTGAGCGAGGTGGCTTGTTGGTATCTGAGCGAGATTCTGCGCACGGCTCCGACCCCGCAAAACGTGCCGGCCCCGAGCAGCGTAGCCCAGCCGCGCGCCATCGCCTACAAGACCGGCACCTCCTACGGCTTCCGCGACGCCTGGGCGCTGGGCTTCGACGCCGACTACACCGTGGGAGTCTGGGTGGGGCGGCCGGACGGTTCGCCCAGTCCGGGCCACTACGGCCGCAACACCGCCGCGCCGCTGCTATTCCGGGTGTTCGATCTGTTGCCGGAACATACGGCCTGGCCGACCACGTCGCCGCCCGCCGGCGTGCTTCAGGTCAGCCGCGACCGGTTGCCGGAACGACTACGCTATTTCCGCACCCGGCCAGCGTTGGAAATGGCCGGCGCGCCGCCGCTCGGCATCACCTTTCCAGTTGCCGGCTCGACCGTGGAATTACCCGGCCCGGCCGGGACGCTGGCCGAATTGCCGCTGGCGGCTAAAGGCGGGGTCAAACCGCTGCGCTGGCTGGTCAATGGCCAGCCGATCGCGGCGGCAGCCTGGCGGCGGGATGCGTTCTGGCAACCGGACGGCGAGGGGCTGGCCCGGATCACCGTGCTGGATCAGGCCGGCCAGACCGCCAGCGCCGAGGTGTGGATCAGCCGGGGCGCGGCGGCGGCTGCGACTCCCTGAGCGGGAAGGGAAACCGCACCGTAATCCGGGCCGGATTCAGGGCGTGGTCTTGGGCGGCTGATTGCCCCAGGGCATCATCGCCACCGCCGAGAGCGAGTTTTTCGGCGAACCGTCGATCAGCTTGTCGCTGTAAACCAGATACACTAGGGTATTGCGCGGCTGGTCGAGGAAGCGCACCACCCGCATCTTCTTGAACAGCAGCGAGCGGCTTTCGGTGAAGACCTCCTCGCCGTTCTTGAGCTTCTCCTTGACGTTGATCGGCCCCACCTGCCGGCAGGCGATGGAAGCGTCCGAGGTCTCCTCGGCTAAGCCCAGGCCACCTTTGATCCCACCGGTCTTGGAACGGCTGACGTAGCAGGTCACGCCGCCGATCTTGGGATCGTCGAAGGCTTCGACCACGATTTTGTGATTCGGACCCAGCCACTGGAAAGCGGTATCCACGCTGCCGACTTCCTGGGCATGGATGGCTATTGTCGGTGTGGTCAACGCCGCCCCGAACAAACCTGCGAGCAACCAGCGATTCATCGCGTTTTTCCTCATGGTTGTGAGTGTGGTTGACGAGGATAACGCGGCGCGCAGCGGGAAAGAACCGGCCTGGGTCGGTTCAACCCGGCCAGCGGCCACAGCTGACCCGGCTGAGCCCAGCGTCGTCGCGATGATCGCTGATGGCGACGAAACCGCGTTCCCGCAGCAATGCTGGCACGCTCTCGCCCTGGTCGTAGCCGTGTTCCAGCAATAACCAGCCATCCGCTTGGAGCACAGTCGGGGCTTGGGCGATGATCGCGCGCAAATCGGCCAGGCCATCCGCGCCGGCCAGCAGCGCCGTCGGCGGCTCGAAGCGCAGCTCGCCAAGCCAGTGCGGGTCGGCGGCGGCGACGTAGGGCGGATTGCTGGCGATCAGCGCGCAGCGTTCGTTGCCCAGCGCCGCGCACCAGTCGCCCTGGCGAAATTCGACATTGGCGATCTGCAAACGCTGGGCATTGCGTTGGGCGACGCTCAAGGCGGCTGGGCTGCGATCGGTGGCGATGATCCTGGCGCGCGGTCGCTCGCAGGCCAAGGCCAGCGCGATAGCTCCGCTGCCGGTGCCGAGATCGGCGAGAGTGAGCGCGCCATCGGTCGGCAGCCGCTCCAGGGCCAGTTCCACCAGCCGTTCGGTGTCCGGGCGGGGGATGAGGGTATCGGGCGTGACTTCCAGTTCCAGCGACCAGAATTCGCGCCGGCCGAGGATGTAGGCCACCGGTTCGCCGCTCAGGCGGCGTTCCAGCCAGGCGGTGAAACGGTCGACGACCGCCGGTTCTGGCGTTCGGTCCGGCCAGGCGAGCAGATAGCTGCGGGGGCGGTTCAGCGTCGCGGCCAGCAGCAGTTCGGCGTCCAGGCGTGGACTCGTGCTGACAGCGGCCAGCCGCTGGGCGGCAGTGTGCAGCAGGGTGCGCAGGCTGGCGGTGCTCACTCAGCCAGCGCCGCCAGTTGATCGGCCTGGTATTCGTTGATCAGCGGTTCGATGACGGGGTCGAGATGGCCTTCCAGCACATCGCCGAGTTTGTAGAGGGTCAGGTTGATGCGATGATCAGTGATCCGCCCCTGGGGGAAGTTGTAGGTGCGGATGCGCTCGGAGCGATCGCCGCTACCGACCAGCAGTTTCCGGGTCTGGGCCTGGGCGCTGGTTTGTTTCTCCCGTTCCGCCGCCAGCAGTTTGGCTTGCAACAGGGACATCGCTCGCGCCCGGTTCTTGTGCTGGGAGCGCTCGTCCTGACACTCCACCACGATGCCGCTGGGCAGGTGAGTGATGCGGATCGCCGAGTCGGTCTTATTGACGTGCTGGCCACCGGCTCCGGACGAGCGGTAGGTGTCGATGCGCAGCTCGTTGGGATTGATCTCGACCTGCTCGACCTCGGCCAATTCCGGCAATATCGCCACGGTGGCCGCCGAGGTGTGGATGCGGCCCTGCGCTTCGGTGACGGGCACCCGCTGTACCCGGTGCGCGCCCGATTCGAATTTCAGCCGCGAATAGACGTTCTGGCCACTGATCCGGGCGATGGCTTCCTTATAGCCGCCGTGCTCGCCGACGCTTTCGCTCAGCAGCTCCAGGGTCCAGCCGCGCAGTTCGGCATAGCGGCTGTACATGCGCAACAAATCGCCGGCGAACAGCGCCGCCTCGTCGCCGCCGGTGCCGGCGCGGATTTCCAGGAAGACGTTGCCGGCGTCGTGGGGATCGCGCGGCAGCAGCAACAGTTGCAGCGCGCGTTCCTGGGCAACGCGGCGGGCTTCGGCCTCCTGCAGCTCGTCCTGGGCCAGGGCGCGCAGGTCGGGGTCGCTGTCGCGCGCCAGCTCGCGGGCTTCCTCCAGGTCGTCCAGCGCCTGACGATAGACCAGGAAGCCGCTGGCGACCGGCTCTAGCTGAGCGTATTCCACCGACAGGGCGCGGAAGCGATCGGAATCGCCGGTGGCGTCCGGTTCGGCCAGCAGCGCGCCCACTTCCTCGTGACGGGCTGCCAGTTGCTCCAGCTTGACGAGCATGGATGGATTCATGAGCAGGAATTCCCACCGTTCAGGCGGTACAGACTTTTGATCAGGTTCAACATGTCGACATCGCCCTGGGCGGCGGCTTCGCGCAGGCCGGCGCAGGGAGTGTGGATGAGCTTGTTGGTCAGGGTATTGGCCATGGCGTTCAACACTTCGAGCGGGTCCCGACCCTGGGCCAGTTGGCGCTGGGCGCGGGCTACGGTCTCGTC
Organism: Candidatus Competibacteraceae bacterium; assembly: GCA_003989065.1. GTDB lineage: Bacteria > Pseudomonadota > Gammaproteobacteria > Competibacterales > Competibacteraceae > RXIW01. The sequence goes on along the minus strand of RXIW01000038.1, from coordinate 30,369 downwards.
GCGCACCGCCTCGGCTTGCTGGCGCAGGGCGCGAATGCTGGCGGCGCTGTCCTGGGCGCGCAGCCAGGCCATGAAATGTTCGACCTGGTTGTCGATGATTTCCTCGGCCTGGGCGGCGGCGGTCTGCCGCGAGCGCAGATTGTCCTGGATGATGCTCTTGAGATCGTCCACCGTGTACAGATAGACATCCTCCAGATCCGCTGCCGCCGGATCGATGTCGCGCGGCACCGCCAGATCGACCATGAACATGGGCCGATGCCGGCGCTGCTTCAGGCATTGGCGCATCATGGCCGCTTCCAGCATCAGGCCGGGGCTGGCGGTGGCGGAAATGACGATGTCGGCCTCGGCCAGATGCGCGGGAATTTCTTCCAGGGCGATGGCGAACCCGTCGAACGGCGTGACGAGGGCATGGGCTCGCTCCAGGGTGCGATTGGCGACGACCAGCCGGCCGATGCCGTTTTCGTGCAGGTGGCGGGTGACCAGTTCGACGGTGTCGCCGGCGCCGATCAGCAACGCGGTGCGCTTGGGCAGGTCGGCGAAGATCTGCTTGGCCAGGCTGACTGCCGCGAACGCCACCGACACTGGGCTGGCCCCGATGCGGGTATCGGTGCGCACCTGTTTGGCGACGGCGAAGGTATGCTGGAACAGCCGCTCCAGCCGCGAGCCCAGCGCGCCAGCGCTGTTGGCGGCATGATAGGCGGCCTTCACCTGTCCCAGGATCTGCGGTTCGCCGAGCACCATGGAATCCAGGCCCGAGGCGACCCGCAGGATATGACGCACCGCCCGCTGATCGACATGCTGATAGAGATACGGTTGCAGATCGGCGGTGCGAATCAGGTGATAGTCGCCCAGCCATTCCACCACCTGTTGGCCATCTTCGCCTTTCAGACCGCAATACAGTTCGGTACGATTACAGGTGGACAGGATCGCTGCTTCGCGGGCACCGCCATGGTCCAGCAGATCCCGCAGGGCGGTGTCTAGCCGGTTTGAATCAAACGCTACCCGTTCACGGACATCGACGGGTGCGGTTCGATGGTTGAGGCCAAGGGCCAGCAAGGGCATAAAGCGTTATCGAGTCGGTCGAAAAAACGGGAGGATTTTGCGGGATAAAACCGCCTCATGACAAGGTCATACCCCGTACCAAGCGCTTCTTGCGCCGGAGAGACGGGCTCGCATCCTGCGCCGAAGGGCCGGCAAGCTCGCTGGAGGCGTCGAGAACGGTTGCTCCAGCCTACGACATTGGAGTCCTTCATGGATCGTCATGCCGCTCGCGGACAGCTGGCGCTCCGGTCGCGCATCAACCTCGTTTCGAGCGGCTCCTCGCGCCGCTGAAGCCAAACGATAGACATACGCTGGTGATGAACAGATTTTTAAAAGCATTGGGTTTTAGCGGTTTGCTGCTGTTGGGCGGCTGCACCACGGTCGTGGGCGCGCAAGCCCCCACCGAAGCGGAGCTGATGATCCGGCCGGTGTTGCAACCCAGCCCGCGCTCGCAGGAAATGTATCAGGTTTTGGCGGCGGAACTGGCCGGCAAGCGTGATCAATTCGATGTGGCGCTGGTCAATTATCGCCAGGCGGCGCTCGCCAGCGACGATCCCCGCATCGCCGAGCGCGCGACGATGTTGGCGCTGCTGCAAAAGGACAATCAGGCCGCCCTGGAACTGGCGCGGCGCTGGCAGACGCTCGCTCCGGGCGACGACCAGGCCCAGCAGGCCCTGACGCTGGCCCTGCTGCGCAACAACCGGGTGGATGAGGCGGCGGACTCGCTGGATGCGGTGCGGCGGGCCGCCGGCAAGAAGGACAAGCAGGAGGGCTACGCGACCCTGGCGGCGTTGCTGAGCCAGGTGGATGACAAGCAGGCCGCCCTGCAGGTGATGGGCCGGTTCCGCGACCGCAATCCGCGCTCGGTCTACGCCCAGTATTACCACGGGGTGCTGGCCGCCGCCGCCGGCGACCAGGAGCAGGCGCTGGCCAGTCTGGATCGGGCGTTGGCCCGCAATGCGAAACTGGCCCCCGCCTATCTGCTGCGCACCCGCATCCTGCTGGATCGCGGCGATCGCGAGGCGGCGCTGACGGGTTTGGCCAAGGCGGTCGCCGCCATGCCCCGCGATCGCGAGCTGCGGATGAGCTACGCCCGCCTGCTGCTGGAAGCGGGGCAAGTCGACAAGGCCCGCCGCGAGTTCGCCATCCTGCTCAACCAGAACCCCAAGGATACCGATTCGCTGTACGCATTGGGCCTGCTGGCGGAAGAAACCCGGCAGTTCGAACTGGCCGAGGGCTATTTTCTCGATCTGATCAAGCGTAACGTGCGCCTGGCGGATGCCTACTTCGAGTTGGGGCGGATCGAGGAGCAGCGGGGTCGTTACGACAAAGCCAAGGAATGGTATGAACGGGTCAAGGATAACGATCGTTATCTGGGCGCCCAGATCCGCTTGGGAGTGGTGCTGGCCAAGGCCGGCGATGCCGATGCGGTGGTCAATCAGCATTTCGATACCTTGCGCCGGAACAATCCGCAGAACGGCATCGCTCTCTACCTGGCCGAAGCCGAAGCGCTGCGGGAAGCGGAACGCTATCAGGAGGCGTTCGCAGCCTTGAACCGGGCTTTGCAGTCGTATCCCGACGACAAGGATCTGCTGTACGCTCGGGCGCTGATGGCCGAACGGCTCGACCGGTTGGATATCGTGGAGCAGGATCTGCGCGCCATTATCGCCGCCAGTCCCAAGAATGGGCAGGCGCTGAATGCGCTGGGTTATACCTTGGCCGATCGCACCGACCGTTATCAGGAAGCCTTGGGCTATATCGAACAAGCCATGGCCCTCCTGCCCAACGATGCCGCCGTGCTGGACAGCATGGGCTGGGTGCAGTACCGCATGGGCAATCAAGCCAAGGCCCTGGACTATCTGCGCCGGGCCTATCAGGCCAACGCCGATCCGGAGATCACCGCCCACCTGTGCGAGGTGCTGTGGGTCAGCGGTCAGCGCGAAGAGGCCAAGAAGATCTGGCAACAGTCGCTGGCCAAGAATCCGGACGACCGCCATTTGCGCAAGGTTCAACAGAAATTCGGCTGGTAGGCGATAGGCGGACTCATGATCTTTTCTCATCCGGGTGTGTGGCGTCTCTCTGGCGGGGTGGGGTGGCTGCTGGCTGCGCTGCTCGCCGGTTGCGCAAGTTCTCCATCCCTGTCCCCGGAGGCCGCCGCCGCCTGGACTGCCCGCCAAGCGACCTTGGCGCAGCGGACCGCCTGGCAGGCCGATGGACGGATTGGCGTAGTCAACGGCCAGGACGGTTGGCACGCCAGCTTCCAGTGGGCGCAACAGGCTTCCGCATATCGCATCGACCTGATCGGGCCGCTGGGGCAGGGTCGGGTGCTGATCGAAGGCGGGGACGACGAGGTCAGCTTGCAGACCCAGGACGGTCAGCGCCAGACCGCGCCCGATCCCGATACCTTGCTGACGCAGAGTCTGGGGGTTTCGTTGCCGATCAGCGGTCTGCGCTACTGGATTCGCGGCCTGCCGCAACCCGGCTCGACGCCGGTGTTGCAGACCGATGCCGAAGGGCGCTTGCTACGCCTGGAGCAGAACGGCTGGGTGATCGAGTATCCGGCTTATGCGCCGTCGCCGCTGCTCAATCTCGACCTGCCCGAGCGGATCGTCGCCCGCCGCCAGGACCTCGGCGTCAAGCTGGTCATCGAACAATGGCAGCTATGACCGCCGCACTACCGCCCATCGGCCCGGACGGTGCAGCCTGGCCCGCCCCGGCCAAACTGAATCTGATGTTGCGCATCGTAGGCCGGCGATCGGATGGTTATCATCTGTTGCAGACCGTGTTCCAGTTCCTGGATCGGTGCGATTGGCTGGCGTTCGACCTGCGCGATGACGGTCGGATCGAACGCGCCAGCGAGGTGCCCGGCGTCTCGGCCGACGCCGATTTGACGGTGCGCGCCGCTCGTTTGCTGCAACGGGTGACCGGTGTCCGCCAAGGCGCGACCCTGCACATCGTCAAACACCTGCCGATGGGCGGGGGGTTGGGCGGCGGCAGTTCCGATGCCGCGACCGTGCTGGTGGCGCTCAATCACTATTGGCGAACCGGGCTCAGCTTGGCGGAGCTGGCCGAGCTTGGCTTGACGCTGGGTGCCGATGTACCGGTGTTCGTCCACGGCCAGGCGGCCTGGGCCGAGGGGATCGGCGAGCGCTTGATCACCCTGGAGCTGACCGAATCCTGGTTCGTGGTGCTGGTTCCTGCCTGCCAGGTGGCGACCGGGGCCGTGTTCGGCGATCCGGAATTGACAAGAAACTCCCTGCCAATCACAATATCCAGCTTCTTGCTGGGCGAGGAAGGCGGCAACGACTGCGAAGCGGTGGTCTACCGTCGCTATCCCGAGGTTGCCGCCGCCGTCGCTTGGCTGGCGCGACACGGACAGGCGCGGTTGACCGGCACCGGCGCGTGCGTGTTCGCCGCCTTTCCGGATGCCGCCAGCGCCAGGCAGGTGCTGGAGCGCTTGCCGCCGGGTTTGAGCGGATTCGTGGCTCGTGGTTGCAACCGCTCGCCGCTGAGCGAGCGCCTGGCGCGGGAACAACGCGCTTCCGTCTGAAGCGCCTTCGGTTTTTTGGGCCGTAGCCAAGCGGTAAGGCACCGGATTTTGATTCCGGCATTCCCAGGTTCGAATCCTGGCGGCCCAGCCATTCAGCCTCTAGCAGGCCGGTAGCGGGAGTAAGGTGTCGTGCACGAAGGTCGAATGATGGTGTTCGCGGGCAACGCCCATCCGCAGCTGGCCCGCGATATTGTCAACCATCTCCAGTTGCCACTCGGCCAAGTGGTAGTCAGTCGCTTCAGCGATGGCGAGGTGCTGGTCGAGTTGATGGAAAACGTGCGCGGCAAGGATGTCTTCATCGTGCAGCCCACCTGCTACCCCACCAACGACAACATCATGGAACTGTTGGTGATGGCCGATGCGCTACGGCGCTCCTCGGCGGTGCGGGTCACCGCCGTCATTCCCTATTTCGGCTATTCACGGCAGGATCGCCGTCCTCGTTCGGCGCGGGTGCCGATCTCGGCCAAGGTGGTCGCCAACATGATCACCAGCGTTGGCGTCGACCGGGTGTTGACGGTGGATCTGCACGCCGACCAGATTCAGGGCTTCTTCGACCTGCCGGTGGACAACATCTACGCCACGCCGATGGTGTTGAACGATATCCGCGCCCAGAACCTCGGCGATCCGATGGTAGTGTCGCCCGACGTCGGCGGCGTGGTGCGCGCCCGCGCTCTGGCCAAGCGCCTGGACGACGCCGAATTGGCGATCATCGACAAGCGCCGCCCGGCTCCGAATCAGGCTCAGGTGATGCACGTGATCGGCGATGTGGAAGACCAGCATTGCATCGTGGTGGACGACATGGTCGACACCGCCGGCACGCTTTGTCTGGCTGCTAAGGCGCTGAAGGATCGGGGCGCCGCTTCGGTGCGCGCTTACTGCACCCATGCCGTACTGTCCGGCGCGGCGGCCGACAATATCCGCAAGTCGGCGCTGGATGAATTGGTGGTGACCGACACCATCCCGCTGCGCCCGGAATCGGCGGCCTGCCCGAATATCCGCCAGATTAGCGTGGCGGGGTTGCTGGCCGAAACCATGCGCCGCATCCATCTGGAAGAGTCGGTCAGCTCGCTGTTTTTCTGAATGTTGCCGCCCCGCCCGGCTCAGTGGCGGGATCACCGAGAACGGCGCGTCTGGTCGCGGACGCGTCGTGTTTTTATGTTTACCGTTTGGAGCGAATTCCGATGAGCGTTACCTTTGAAGTGAAAGCCGAGCTGCGCGGCGATTTGGGGAAAGGTGCGAGCCGCCGCCTGCGCCGTGCCGGCAAGGTGCCAGCGATCCTGTACGGGGGTGGGCAGGACCCGCTGCCGCTGGTGCTGGAACAGTTGTCCATCGATCTGCAATTGCAGAACGAGGCCATCTATTCCCATGTGTTGACCCTGAACCTGGGCGATCGCACCGAGAGCGTGGTGCTGCGCGATTTGCAGCGCCATCCCTTCAAGCCGACCGTTTTGCACCTCGATTTCATGCGAGTCAGCGCCGACCGCAAGCTGCGGGTTCACGTGCCGCTGCACTTCGCCAATGGCGAGACTGCGCCAGGGGTCAAGAATCAGGGCGGCGCGGTCAGCCATGCGCTGATCGACATTGAGATCGCGTGCCTGCCCAAGGATCTGCCGGAATTCGTGACGGTGGATCTCGGCCCGCTCAACCTCGGCGAGACGATCCATCTGAGCGGCATTGTGTTGCCGGCCGGGGTGGAACTGGCCGAGCATGTCGTGCCCGGTTCCGACCAGGATGCGATCGTGGCCGGCATCTATCACGCCCAGGAAGGCACAGACGACACTGCGGCGACGCCGGCGGCCGAGTAAGGTCCGCTTCGCTCTCCGGGTGGGACGCGACCATGGCGGAATCTGCGCCCTTGCGTCTGGTGGTGGGGCTGGGCAATCCGGGTCCCGAATATGCCCAGACGCGCCACAACGCCGGTTTTTGGTTGGTGGACGAGCTGGCGCGCCAGCAGGGCGGGCGGTTCCGTCCGGAGAGCAAGTTTCAGGGCGAGACCTGCCGAATCACCTTGGCGGGTCGGGATTTGTGGCTGCTCAAGCCGATGACCTTCATGAATCGCAGCGGCCATGCGGCCGCGGCGCTGGCCCGTTTCCATCGGATCGCATTGCCCGAGATTCTGGTGGCGCACGACGATCTGGATCTGCCGCCGGGCGTGGTGCGGCTGAAGCGCGCCGGTGGCCACGGCGGCCATAATGGCCTGCGCGACTTGATCGCCCAGCTGGGGGGGAACGATTTTGCCCGCCTGCGGCTCGGCATCGGTCATCCGGGCAGCAGCCACGAGGTGCTGAACCACGTGCTGCACCGCATTTCGCGCCCCGAGCAGGAGCTGATCGAACACGCGATCGACGATGCCCTGCGCGAGTTGCCGCAGCTGCTGGCTGGTCAGTGGGACCGCGCCATGCAAACCCTGCACAGTCGGCGGGTCGATTCTCTTTCCACTGCTCCGGCGAATCCCGCCGCGAACTGAGGTTCCAAGGCGCTCATGGGTATTCAATGCGGTATCGTCGGCCTGCCCAACGTCGGCAAGTCCACCTTGTTCAACGCCCTGACCAAGGCAGGGATCCAGGCCGAGAACTATCCCTTCTGCACTATCGACCCCAATGTCGGGGTGGTGTTGGTGCCCGATGCCCGCCTGGAGGCGTTGGCGGCTCTGGTCAAATCGAAGCAGATCATTCCCGCCACCGTCGAATTCGTCGATATCGCCGGATTGGTGGCCGGAGCGTCGCAGGGCGAAGGTTTGGGTAACCAGTTTCTGGCCCATATCCGCGAGACCGACGCCATTGCCCATGTGGTGCGCTGCTTCGAGAACGACGACGTGATTCACGTGGCCGGTCGGGTGAACCCGCGTTCCGACATTGAGACCATCAACACCGAACTGGCGCTGGCCGATCTAGCGACGGTGGAAAAGGCGTTGCAGCGGGCCGAGAAAGCCGCCAAGGCCGGCGGTCGGGAAGCGTTGGAGCGCAAGGCGGCGCTGGAGCGGGTGCAGGCCCATCTCGATTCAGGCGCTCCGTTGCGGACGCTGGCATTGGACGCCAGCGAGCGTGAAGCGTTGCGCGAGTTGTTTCTGCTGACCAGCAAGCCGGTGTTGTACGTCGCCAATGTGGCCGAGGACGGTTTCGGTGACAATCCGTTGCTGGACCAGGTCCGCGAGATTGCCCAACAGGAGGGCGCTGGCGTGGTGCCGGTTTGTGCGGCTATCGAAGCGGAACTGGCCGAGCTGGACGACGCCGACAAGGCCGAATTTCTGTCCGACTACGGTTTGACCGAACCGGGTCTGGATCGGGTGATCCACGCGGCCTACAAGCTGCTGGGGCTGGAGACCTATTTCACTGCGGGTCCCAAGGAAGTGCGGGCCTGGACCGTGCGGGCCGGCTCCACCGCGCCGCAGGCGGCAGGTGTCATTCATTCCGACTTCGAGCGTGGTTTCATCCGCGCCGAGGTGATCGCCTATGCCGACTACATCGCTGGCGGCGGCGAGGCCGGTGCTCGCGAGGCGGGCAAATGGCGGTTGGAAGGCAAGGAATACATCGTCCAGGAGGGCGATGTCATGCATTTCCGGTTCAACGTTTAAAGTGCCGATTGCAGCCCGGTACGCCTGGGCTGTATCGCAGGCATGTCCTCCTACGCCCGATTCCCTGACTCCGTCGGATCGATCGGGAACGATCTTCTGATCGTTTGACAACGGCGCGTACCTGATCCCAAGGATTTCGCTATGGCCCGCTTGCCCCTGATGGCCCGTCTGAAGATCGATCCATACATTCTGGCGATCTTGGGGATGGTCGTCATCGCATCGGTTCTACCGGCTCGTGGCGACAGCGCTGTGTGGTTTTCCCATCTCACCGACGGCGCGATTGCCCTGCTGTTTTTCCTGTACGGAGGGCGATTGTCCAGGCAGGCGGTGATCGCGGGGATCACCCATTGGCGGCTCCAACTGGCTGTCCTTTTCAGTACCTTCGTGCTGTTTCCGGTGCTGGGGCTTGGCATCGGCGTCCTTGCGCGCCCGCTGTTATCGCCGGAATTATCGCTGGGCATCGTCTTTCTGAGTGTGCTGCCTTCCACCGTGCAGTCTTCCATTGCCTTTACGGCCATTGCCCACGGTAATGTTTCGGCGGCAGTCTGTGCCGCGTCGCTGTCCAATCTGGTCGGAGTCCTGCTGACCCCGCTCTTGGTTGGAGTGGTGATGAGTGCGCATGGCCAGGGTTTTTCGCTGGATGCCTTGACCAATATCGTCTTGCAGCTGCTGGCGCCGTTCGTCGCCGGACAGGCGTTGCGGCCGTTGATCGGGTCCTGGCTGGAACGGAGGCGTGGCCTGCTGAGCTACTTTGACCGTGGGACGATATTGCTGGTGGTCTACACGGCGTTCAGCGAAGGGGTCGTTCACGGTCTTTGGCAGCAGTTGGAGGTGAGCAATCTGGTCTTGCTGTTGCTGATCGATACGCTGCTGCTGGCCATCGTACTGGGATTGACCACTTCTCTCAGTCGTCGCCTCGGCTTCAGTAAAGCCGATGAGATCGTGATCGTGTTCTGCGGTTCGAAGAAAAGCCTGGCCAGCGGCGTCCCGATGGCAAACATCCTGTTCGCGGGAGCCTCGGTCGGGATGATGGTGATGCCGCTGATGTTGTTCCACCAGATCCAGCTGATGGCCTGTGCGGTGCTGGCCAGGCGCTATGCAGCGCAAGCGGAAGCCGCAGATTCAGCCGCCGCAGATTCAGCGGGATAGCCGTGCAGCGCTGGCTATTTCGAACCGCAGAAAATCGATGAGCCTCCGCGCTTCATTGACTTCGTCGTGGGGTACCAGCAGATACCGCCAAGGTTTTCCACCGACATTGGCAGTGAAATCTGACGCCTGCTGGCACCACCGCACGGCGGCAGCGGCCTTGGCCTGAACCTCTGGCGTGTTGATATCACCGCTCGCTTTGGTTTCTACCATGAAGATCGTTGAGTCGGTTTCGGCCACGAAGTCGGGGATGTATTCCGGCTGTTCCGTACCGAGCTTGTAGTAGATCTGGAACTGCCCCCTGGCGGGCTTGAACCACTTGCTGGCATCGCGTTCGAGAATGACCGAGAAACGACGCTCGGTATCCGAATCGAACTTCTGCAGCGAGTACAGGCAGCGTGCAAAGCCGCCGAACAGCATGGTCTTGATGCGCCCTATGTCCTCCACGGTTTCCCTGAAATGGTGGGCGGTCTGGCCTGCCGTTGCCGTGTAGTTGCACGGCTTGAGCCCGGTGAAGCCGCGACTGACTTGTACCTCGAACTCCGTGGCTTCCTCGAAAAAGTGGGCCATCATCTGCGCGTGGATTTCCTTTGCGATGGTCTTGCGTTGCACATCCAGCACGTTGAGCGCATCGGCTTCCGAAAGGTAGCCGCGCAGGTGCTGCACCATCTGGCCTGCGAGGTCGTAGAGCAGATCGGCGTGGGTGAAATAGTCGATATCGTCGAAGTCCACCAAGGCGTGGACGATGTAATCCTCCGGACGCTGCTCCTTGAGGCCGATTTCGGCGGCCAGGGTGAACTGCTCGTTGGTGCGCAGCATCTGACCGACGATCTCGCGCTGGCCCGGTTGCAGGCGAAGCTGACCGACATCCAGCGTGAACGGATGAAAACCCGTTGTGACCTCGCCCTTGGGCACCACGGCGATGCGTGGGATGTCGATGGTCTGCTGCACCACGATTTCCGCAGTCTTCGCCACCACGGTGGATAGATCCAATGCGGGCGCAGCTTCATCTGCTCCCGCCAGCAGGTTGCCCTGCATCGGCTTCAGCCGCTCCGCCACCTCGGCCAGAATTTCCTGCTGCACTTCGGGCTTGAGTAGCGCGCTACTGGTCGGCACCAGATCGCGCCTGACCTCGTATTGGCCGATGACGTCCATCACCACGCGCGCGGCCTGTTTCTCAGTTTCGGTAGTAAACACCGGCTCATCGGTCGAACCGGATGCGCCCGTCAAACCCAGGCGCGCTGCTGCTTTGGATTCGACCTGCACGCTGATTTTCTTATCGTCGGCGTTCGGTGCTTCAAGGATGACCTGCTGCAGGCGGATCGGTGAATCGCCCCGGTTGGCCTCGTCGATGATCTCCTGAAACTTGTCGTGGGCGACGATGTTCAAGCGATCCACCGCCGCGACGCCGGTGCGCTTGCCGTAAGGCAGGCGCAGACCGCGCCCGATGCTCTGCTCGATCAGCGTGCGGGCATTGGCGGCGCGCAGCGGCACGATGGTGTAGAGGTTGGTCACGTCCCAGCCTTCCTTGAGCATGTTGACGTGAATCACAATCTCGGTCGGCTCGTCCACGCTCTCCACGGCGAGGAGGCGCGTGATCATCTCTTCCTCTTCCGCGCCGGTGCGGCTGGAATCGACCTGAATCGCCTTACCCGCGTACCGGCCCGCGTAGAACTGCTCCGATTCGATCAATGCCTTGAGCTGCGCCGCGTGCGTGGTATCGCGGGCAATGACGAGCATGAACGGCTTGACCGGCTTGACGCCACTCTCGCGGGCATAGGTCAGTAGCTCGACCTTGGTGGTCTCGTGCAGGCGCACGCCGTCTTCCAGCTTGGTCTTCTCGATCTCCTCGGGCGTGTGCGCCTTGGCGTCGAAGTTGCGCTGGGTGACCACGGCTGGCTCCTTGACGAAGCCATCCTCCATCGCCCGTGCCAGCGGGTAGTCCATCACCACATTTTTGAACGGCACCGGCCCCTTGCTGGATTCTATGAACGGCGTCGCCGTCACTTCCAGGCCGAATAGCGGCTTGAGTTCATTGATAGCGCGCACGCCGGCGCTGGCACGATAGCGATGCGACTCGTCCATCAACAGCACCAGGTCAGGCAGGTTCGCGAGATGGTTGTAGTAGCTGTCGCCCAGCACTTCTTTCATCCGCTTGATGCGCGGCTCCTTGCCGCCGCGCACCTCGGAGTTGATCTTGGAGATGTTGAAGATGTTGATGCGCACGTCATGCGCGAAGCCCATCGACTGCTTATCCACCGCCGCGCCGCTTTGGTCGTAGTTGTCGCCGGTGATGATCAAGGGTGCTTGCTGTGCGAATTCGGCGATGCCCTTGAACACGTACTTGGGCGTGTTGCGGGTGAAGTCGGTGATGAGCTTGTTGTAGATGGTCAGGTTGGGCGCGAGTACGAAGAAGTTGTTGATGCCGTGCGCCAGATGCAGGTAGGCGATGAAGGCGCCCATCAGCCGCGTTTTGCCCACGCCGGTGGCCAGCGCGAAGCACAGCGACGGGAATTCGCGCTCGAAGTCCTCTAGCGTGCTGAACTCGGCCTTCAGCGTGGACAAAATCGCCAGCGCATCTTTCTGCTTTTCCAGCATTTCCGGCGCGGCATCCAGCGCCCGCTTTAGCCGCGCCAGCGATTCAGCCTGCGGTGGGCGCAAGGACAAACGCCCGGACACATGGTTCTGTACCCTCGCGTTCATTCATCGCTCCCTTCTGGTTGTTCTTCGTCGACAGCGCTGAGCTCGCTTTCCAGTTCCTCCACCGTTGGCAAGCTGGTCACCAGCGGTTCCGGCAGGGCGCGCACCAGTTGATATTCGGCGACGCCGATGGGCTTGTCGATACCGGACAGCGCGTATTCGGCCACCGTCCGCTTCTTGGTCTTGCACAACAACAAGCCGATGGTGGGCTGGTCATCGGGGGCCTTGACCTGCCTGTCCACCGCAGTCAGGTAGAAATTCAGTTGTCCGGCGTGTTCCGGCTTGAAGGCTGTCGCCTTCAGTTCCACGACCACGTAGCACTTGAGCCGGGTGTGATAGAACAGCAGGTCAGCGAAGAACTCATCGCCTTCGACTTCAAGCCGAAACTGACGCCCCACGAAGGCGAAGCCATTGCCCAGTTCCAGCAGGAATTTGATGATGTGCCGCACCAGCGCGTTTTCGATTTCTCGCTCCTGGGCTTCGTCGCCCAAGCCCAGAAAGTCGAACAGATAGGGGTCTTTCAGGGTTTCATGCGCCAGTTCCGAATGCGGTGCAGGCAGGCGCGCATCAAAATTGGTGACGGCCTGTCCTTGCCGCTCGTGCAGGCGGTTGCGGATATTCAGTTCCAGCGTGACGCGCGACCAGCCTTCGGTGCGGGCTAGATCAGCGTAGTACAGCCGCAGGGCCGGGTCTTTGAGCTTGTCGATCAGGGTACAGAGGTGGAACCACGGCAATTGTGCAGCAGGCTGCTGCACAAATTCGGCATCGGGCCACGCTTCGGCGAAAGCCCGCATGTACTTGAGATTACGCGCGGAAAAGCCCTTCATTTCCGGAAAGGCTTCACGCAAGTCGCGCGCCAGCCGCTCGATGACTTTGCTGCCCCAGCCTTGGGTGGACTGACGCTGCAGAATGTCGCGGCCGATCTGCCAGTAAAGCTGGATCAGCTCCGCATTGGCCGCCAGTGCCGCGCGTTGGCGAGCGGTTGCCACGCGCGCTTTGATCGCCGCCAGCCATTCGGCGTAGTCCATCGGAATGGCCGCGCTCTTGCCGTTCATCCGTCTTTTCCACGAGAGACCCCGACCTTCATGCCGGGGAGGGTGTCAAGTGTGGTGTCTCCAGCCGGCTTGCTGTCGATGTCCTCACGCAACTCAGCGGCTGAAACACGCACCAGTTTGTGGTTCTTGACGACGACGATGGCTGTATCGGTCTGAATGGCTGTCTTGCGCGCGAGCGCTGCGGCACGTTGCACGGCGATCAACGAGGCACGTAGGTCGGGGTCCTTGGCTTTGGAAATATCTTGTGTACTCATGTGTTTTCTCCCCAGTCCAGCAGGACCGGATCAGTTCCGGAGTTATCGTACTTGGCCCAGGCATCCACGCGGAACTTGTAGCACTGGTCGAAATTACGCAGCCCTGCAGTAAACCGGCGCTTGATCACGGGTTCCGGTATGGTGTGTCCACCTTGGCGGACGCGCTCGGCCACCCGCGCAATGGCTGCCTCAACGCTGGGCAGTGCCAGAAAATACAGACTGACGCGATAGCCCACACCCTGCCAACGCTCGATATGCCGCAAGTAACCCAGGCCGGACAGGGTGGTTTCGAGCGCAAAGCTCTCTGCACGCTGCACGCAGGCCGCTATCTCATCGAGCATCAGACGTCCGGCCCGGACGGCGACCGCTTCAGGTGTAAACGGAGACAAGCCGGCTGCAATCAGGTCCGCATTGATGAAACGCGGGCAATGCGCTTCCTCCGGTAGGAAGGAGCGCGCGAAAGTGGTTTTGCCTGCTTCGTTAGGGCCTGCAATGATGATGACTTTTTTAGACATCGTTTTCCGCGCCAGAGACCTCGTCGCCGAACAGATCGGCTGTAGAAGTATCCCGCGCCATTTTCCGTCCTCGCGTGGGCGGCGCTATCGGTGTCGGCGTCGGCTGCGCTATCGGCAGATTGGCTACATTCAAGCTGTAGTCGTCGTGACCCCATTCGCAGCGGGCCAGCACCATCTTCGGAATCTTCTTCAGCGTCAGGTTTGGCCAGCGTTCCGCCGCTTTGGCCGCTGTGACGCCGCGAAAGGCCGAGCAGCACACCAGCAAACTTTGGTCGGAACCGACTTCCTCGGACAGCGCCTGCAACTGCTCGGCGGACAGATTTTGCGTGGTGACGTAGATGAAGTCGCGTTCGCTGGAGTGGCCGTGCTGCCACCAGTGCGTTTCCGACGGTGCGTAGTTGAAACCTTCCAGCTTGGCCAGCGCTTCGGCCAGCATCGCGGCGTTGTATTCGGGATTGATGACCGGATTGCCCCAGCGGTCGTTAATGATCAGGCTGGGAGCCAGGCGGTAATAGCGGAAGCCGCCACCGCCGCGCCAATTCACGGATTCGGTCACGCCGCCCTTGTCTTCACCGTCAATCACCTTCTTCAGGCGCGGGATGATGTGGGTGTGGCAGTGCTCGCCCAGTTCGACCATGATCCAGCGTCGGCCCATTTTGTGGGCGACGGCGCCCGTGGTGCCGGAACCAGCGAAGGAGTCGAGGACGAGGTCGCCAGGATTGGTGGCGATCTCAATCACACGCTTCATCAATTTCTCTGGCTTGGGCGTTGAAAACACGTCGTCGCCGAATAGGGTAACGATCTCCTTCTTGGCATCTTGCGTATGCCCTACCTCGTCATAGTCCCACAATGTTTGCGGGACGCGCCCCTGTTTTACTTCGGAAAGAAAGCGTTTGAGCGCGGGGACGTTATTACCATCCTTGCCCCACCAGATTCGGCCATCCGCATCCAGTGATAGAAGCTTCTCTCTGGAAACTGCCCAATAGCGACCCTTTGGTGGGCCTTCAATGACGCGCCCTCCAGGAGTCATGATGGGATAGATACCCAAGCTGTAAGGATTTCTGGCGGAAAGATTGTCAGGACGCCACCGGCCACGTGAATCATTATCTGGGTTCTTATATATGTCATCCTGCCCTTCCTTTCTTGGCATGGGATTGGGATGCCATTGCGATTCGTTTTTTGCGTAAATAAGGATATAGTCCTGATCAACTGAAAAGTGCTTGGCACTGGATTTTGGAGCGTAGTTCTTCCTCCAAATCACTGACGCAACAAAATTCGCTCGCCCAAACACCTCATCACACAAAACCTTCAAGTAGTGAACCTCGTTGTCATCAATCGTGATCCACAACGAACCATCATCCGATAGCAACCGCCGGATGATTTCCAACCGGTCGCGCATCAGTCCCAGCCAGATCGAATGCTCCAGCCCGTCGTCGTAATGGGTGAACGCGCTGCCGGTGTTGTACGGCGGATCGATGAACACGCACTTCACTTTCCCCGAGAACTCCTGCTCCAGAGCCTTGAGCGCAAGCAGGTTGTCCCCAAAGATTAGCCAGTTATCGAAAATGTCGTTGTCCGTCACCCGATGCTGGGCGTGATAGGACTTTTCCGGGTCTTCGAGCAGGATGCGCGGCTCCAGCTTCGGTCGCTTCTCCTTCCCGATCCAAGTGAGTTCGAGTTTTTGTTTGTTGCTCATCCACTGAATCTCTTCAATCGTTGAGCGCATCGAGCTGGGCTAGCCATTGCGCGAAATGCGGGCAGGCCGCACGCATGACATCGAGACCGATATCGCAGGCGATCAGCGGGCCATGAACCGGTTTCTGGTAAGCCGGCATGGCCGCGAGGATGCGCTTAGAGGGCGCGGTGCGCGGGTCGTCGTTGATGTCTTCTGGCTTGCTCGATGTGCATACCTGGATCAAGGTGTCAACGACGGATGGCTCAGCCCAATCGGCAAAGCGCCTGGGCTCCGTGAACAGCAGTGCCTCGAACTCGTGCACCTGGATATAGGGGATGAAGTTGCGCTGGCCGATATCGCGGCTCATTTCATGTTCCACCAGAGCGGCTTTGTCCGCACCACTACGTTGGCGCGCCCATTCGGTGCTGTTCTTGCCGGGGAAATCGCTGGGCAGGGCATATAGGTCGAACATGGTTGAAACAACAGCCCCGACGTCCTGTTTGCACAACCGCTCGATTTGCGGGCGTACCTTGGCGTAGCTCACCACACCCCCTTTGTGGCCAGAGCGGGTGCTCGCGATGATGGGTGTCAGGTATCGCCCCATGCGGGCAAAGTGCGGCATCAGCAGTTCGCGCACGAAGGTTTCTTCAGTTTGCCCTTCCACGAGCAGATAGACCCGCATCATCGCGTCGGCCTCCCGCCCAGCAAGTTTTTATTCCATAACTCGCCCAAACTGTATTCCGCTAGCCATTCGCGCAAAACCGCGGTATCCAATCGCCGCAACACTGAAGCCTGGGCCTGCTTGTCCACGATGACCAGGTCTTCCGCGTCAAATTCGTTGATGAGTTCGACCGACTGGGTGGAGACGATGAGCTGATGCCGCTCGGAGGCAGCCTTCATCAATCCTGCCAGCACGGTAATGGCATAGGGGTGCAGGCCAAGTTCTGGCTCGTCGATGAGAATAGCCGCCGGCATAAAGGCTTCAGGCTGCAACAGCACCGTGGCCAGACAGATGAAGCGCAGCGTGCCATCGGACAGGGCACTGGCCGTGAAGGGCACGTCTTGTCCGACTTCCGTCCATTCGAGTTGGATCTTTTCCTTGTTGTCCACCGTCGGGCGCAGGTGGAAATCACCGAAGAAAGGCGCGACGAGCTGGACAGCCTTGACGATGCGTTTGTAGTGCTGCTCGTGATGCGCCTTGAGGCGGTAGAGAAAAGCCGCCAGATTGCGGGCATCGTCACGCAGATATTCGTTGTCGTTGATGCCTTGAACTTGCTTGACGAGCGCGCTGCGGCTGGTGTCGTGGAAGTGGTAGAGCCGCCAGCTACGCATGGCAGGGATGACGAAGTCGTAGATGCGCGTTTTGCGTTTCTGCTCTTCTGCGTAGGTTTCGAAGTGGCCGGATTTTGGGCACCAGTCGCCATGCTGGTTCCACCACAGGGCTTCATGGGCGAACATCATCCGGTTGTCCTGAGTAGGTCGCAACGCGAAGCGATAACCGTTATTACTGAAATAGAGTTCGGCGCGCATCTCCTCGGTCTTCTTGCGGCCGAAGTACAGTAAGGCATCCGGCCCACCCATGTCGCCGACCGTCAGTTGCAGCCGCTCGTCGAGGATGCGCTGGATGAGCCGGAAAAATCCGATGAAGTTGGATTTGCCAGCGCCGTTGGCACCGATCAGTATGTTGAGCCGCCCGAGTTCGATGTCACACTCGGCGATGGATTTGTAGCCACGCAGGAGCAGACGGGTAATCTGATTCGGGACGTTGATATTTTTCATGATTTGATCCAGGCGTTCGTGTTCATCTCAACTCCCATTCCACTGTGAATAGCGTCTGCTCTTGCACTCGCTGCCCAAGCTGCGATTCCAGTTTTTCGATCAAGTCATTGCGCTGCGCCTCGACTTCGTCCTGTCGGGCGAACAGCTCGCGGCGCAGCTTGCTGCGCTTGCCCTCCAGATCGCGCTGTTTCTTCTGCCATGACAACACGACTTGCGAATCGACCAGCGTCTGCGAATCGACCAGCGTCGATGCCGGCGATTCCACCGTGTCGCTGGCGGCGCGCCGAGTCAGCAGCTAAGCGAAGTACTGGCTCTGATGCGGCGTCAGAAGCTGTTGTAAGGCCATTTTTGGCTACCCATTATTTGGTTTCTTGGTCTTTGACGTTATTTTTAGTAACTTTTCGGAATTGCGATTGATATCTTCATATTGAAGTACATACGTCTTTCGTATCAAACGGGCGGATCACTTGTGTATCGCAAAAGATGGGTGCCTGTAGCATGACACAATAAAAAAACCCGTTGATAAATCAACGGGTTTTGGTGTTTTTGGCGGAGAAGGTGGGATTCGAACCCACGGACCCTCACGGGTCAACGGTTTTCAAGACCGCCGCAATCGACCACTCTGCCACCTCTCCAAGCTGCCCATTCTAGCGGGCACTCTTGGGCGATTCCAGCAGCATAAGCAGCTATCCTTATGTCGAACCTTCCGACCGGCCTGACCGCTCGCGTGGAGGGGCATGAGAGGCGCGATCGCCTGGCGGTGCGCGCTTTCCCTACAGCATCTTCATCCTTCGGAGAATCCGCCGCGTGGATGTCCGGTTCGGTCTCGCGCATCGGCTAGGATTGTTGCGCTCGGTGTTGATGTATCACGGTATCCCCTTGCGCCGCCGCCGACTGAGTCGGTTCTATGCCCGTTTCATCCGGTCGGACGATCTCTGTTTCGACATCGGCGCGCATGTCGGCAGTCGGTTGCGGGCCTGGCTGCCGCTGGGGGCTCGCATCGTGGCGGTGGAGCCGCAACCCGCCTGCATGGCGCTATTGCGGCGCTGGTATGGGCATCAAACCCGCATCACCCTGGTCGAGCAGGCGGTAGGGGCGGCGCCCGGCGTCGCCGACTTGCAGATCAGCACCCGCACCCCGACCGTCACGACCCTGTCGCTCGACTGGATCGCGGCAGTGCAGCGGGATCGCAGCTTCGCAAAGGTGCAGTGGGATGAGCGCTTACCGGTGACGGTCACCACCCTGGACCAATTGATCGCCCGCTACGGCCAGCCCGCATTTTGCAAGATCGATGTGGAAGGTTACGAGCTGACGGTGCTGCAAGGGTTGTCGCACGCGATTCCAGCCTTATCGGTGGAATATCTACCAGCCTGTCTGGATTCGGCGCGCGCGTGCGTGGCCTACCTGGCGCAGTTGGGGCCATACCGATTCAACTGGTCGGTTGGCGAGTCCCATCGGCTGGGGTCGCAGCATTGGCTCGACGCTCCTGCGCTGTTGGCCCAACTCGACCACCTGGCTGCGCTGGGCAATTCCGGCGATATCTATGCTTGTTTGCCAGGGCATGCGCTGGATGTCGTCGATGGGGATGAACCATGAGCGCGCCCGGGTCGCTGCCTGCGTCGGCGCACGTTGCCCTGGGTCCGGAACAAGTGTGGGCGTTGCTGCTGGAATTGCGTCGGCAGATCCGGAGCCTGGCTACGTTGCCCGAATGCTTGGGGCTGGGTTTCGATGGGCAGGGTCAACCGACTCATATGGCGATCGACGATCCCACGCTGCTGTTGGCGATCGCCGCCGATGGCTCCTGGAGTACCCGCATTCCGGTCAGCGAGCCTGGCGTGGAATTGCTGGAGCTGTATCTGCCGATGGCGCTGGCCAGTCGCGCCCGCTCCTGGACGGTGGCCCATCTCGGACAAAGTCTAGATGGGCGCATCGCCACCATCGATGGCGTGTCCCACTATGTCAATGGCCCGGAAAATCTGACCCATCTGCACCGAATGCGTGCTCTGGGCGATGCGATCGTGGTCGGAGCGTGCACCGTGGAATGCGATGATCCGCAACTGACGACCCGGCGAGTGACCGGTTCCAACCCAGTCCGGGTGATTCTCGATCCGCGCCGTCGCTTGGCAGCGGCCCATGGCGTGTTTCAGGACCAGGCTGCGCCGACTTGGCTGGTCTGCGCCGAGGAGCTGGCCGATGATAACGGTCCGGGCCATGCCCGCCTCATCGGTGTGCCCTATGATGGCCAGCGTCTGGATCTGCGAGCGATGATGCAACGCCTGCACGCTGGTGGCTTGTTCGGGATATTCGTGGAGGGTGGCGGCCAGACCGTGTCGGCGTTCCTGGAACAGGCCCTGTTGGATCGGTTGCAGATCGCCGTTGCCCCGCTGATCATCGGTTCCGGCCGCTCCGGTATCACCCTGCCACCGGTGCAGGACTTGTCCCAAGGACTGCGTCCGCGCCATCGTCGTTACATCATGGGTGAGGATGTGTTGTTCGACTGTCGTTTGGGCGACTGAGACGGAATGATGATGTCCAGAGCGAGAGCCAGATTCTTGGCGCGGATCTTGAATTCCTCGCCGGGGGCGCGCGCCGAACTTCAACATTCGGCAACCAAACCAGCGATAGGCAGTCTCTACTAGGTGTTCCGGACATCCATAACCTAAGAATAGAGAGGCTTATCGTGTATCTGTGCATTTGCCAATCGGTTTCCGACCGACAAATCCGCGAGGCTGTCGCCTTGGGGGATCGCACCATGGGTGATTTGGTCATCCGCTTGGGGGTCGGGATGACGTGCGGCAAGTGCATCGACAGCGTTCGAGAGTGTCTCGAGGCTTGTCTGGCGGCGCCCGCAAGCGTCTCCAGTCCGTCGCCGGCTGCGCCGGTTGCTGCAGAGGCCGCTCCCGCACCAGCTGAGGGCGATGCTGCCCCACAACAGCGCCCCGCCTGGTTCGCCACCGATTTATGACCAACCGACGCAGGAGAACCTCCGATGAAAGGCGATGCCAAGGTCATCGAATACTTGAACAAGGCGCTCAAGAGCGAGCTGACCGCGATCAACCAGTACTTTCTCCACGGTCGCATCCTGGACAGTTGGGGGTTTGGCAAGCTCGGCCAGCATGAGCACGCCGAATCCATCGATGAAATGAAACACGCCGACAGCCTAGTGCAGCGTATCCTGATCCTGGAAGGATTGCCCAACCTGCAAGACCTCGGCAAGCTGTACATCGGGGAGGATGTCGAAGAGATCTTCCGCAGCGATCTCAAGCTGGAGTACGCCGCCCATCCGCTCTACAAGGAGGCGGTCGGCTATTGCGAAAGCTGTGGTGACTATGTGACGCGCGAATTGATGGCCGCCATCCTGGCCAGCGAAGAGCAACACATCGACTGGTTGGAGACGCAATTGGGGCTGATTCAGCGCTTGGGTCTATCCACCTATCTACAGAGTCAATTGTAATCTTTTTAATACAGATCGCCGAGAGTTCTGCGGGCCGGTCGAGTGGGTCGGGCTGCTGTAGCCAGCCGTTTCGTGGTACGATTTCCGCCATCGAATGCCGCAACCCAGCCGTCATGGCCCGCCGGAACATCTTGCCGTGCCTTGAACATTAGAACGAAGAATTAAATTGAGGGGAGTCGCCGATGATCGTTTATAACCTGTTTCCTTTGTTGGCTGGTCCTTGCGGAAATTGGGAGCCACACCTGGAGCGGGCCGCCAGCATGGGCTTCGACTGGGTTTTCGTCAACCCCGTGCAAAAAACCGGCTATTCGGGGAGTTTGTATTCCATCGTCGACTATTTTCAGCTGAATCCCCTGTTCGTCGATGCGCAGTCCCCGCTGTCTTCCGAGCAGCAGATGCAGGCGGCGACCGCCAGCGCTGAGAAGCTGGGGCTCAAGATGATGGTCGACCTGGTCATCAATCACTGCGCGTTCGATTCGGTGCTGATCCGCCAGCATCCGGAATGGTTCGTCCACGAAGGCGATGGCAGCGTCGCGCATCCGTTCTGCATGGAAGATGGCCACAAGGTGGTCTGGGGCGATCTGGCCAGCTTCAATCATCAGCACACCTCCGATCCCGAAGGGCTCTATCGCTACTTCTATCAGATTCTCGAATATCTCCTGAAACTGGGATTCAAGGGATTCCGCTGCGATGCCGCCTATCAGCTGCCAGGGCATATCTGGAACCGGCTGATCCGGGAGATTCGGCAGAAATACCCCGACACGGTCTTTGCGGCCGAGACGTTGGGCTGCACTGCCGACCAAACTAAGCAGACGGCCCAAGCCGGTTTCGACTACGTATTCAACAGTTCCAAATGGTGGGATTTCCATGGCGCGTGGTTGATGGAGCAATATCAACTGGTGCGCGATATCTCGCCATCCATCAGTTTCCCCGAAAGCCACGACACCGAGCGACTGTTCCGGGAAGTCAACGGCAATGTAACGGCGATGAAGCAGCGCTATCTGTTTTCGGCCCTGTTCTCCGCTGGGGTGATGATTCCCATCGGCTTCGAATATGGTTTCCGCCGTCGGCTGCACGTGGTCAATACTCGCCCCGGCGACTGGGAAGCGCCCAATACCGATCTTTGCGAGTTCATTACCCGCGTCAATGCCGTCAAACGGCAGTATGCGATTTTCCAGGAGGAATGCCCCACCAGCGTTCTGCCCTACCAGAACCCGAACATTCTGGTGATGTGGAAAGCCTCGGCCAAGACGCATGAAGAGGCGCTGATCATTCTCAACAAAGATCCCTGGAATCACCAGTATTTCTACGCTGAGAATCTGAGCACCTACATCCAGGCTGGCGCTCCGCTCATGGACGTTTCTCCCGAATACGCCCTGGAGTATATCCCGCGGCCTTTCTCCTACGACTTGCGGCCAGGCCAGGCGTTCGTGATGGTCACCAGCCGCGATCAGTTACCGCACTAGACCACGGAGCGCGGGCGTGGCTCACCTAGGCGCCGATTGGAAGGTGAGCCACGCACTCGCGCCAGGAAATCAATAAAGGACGAATACTTATGTACATTGTGCAGATTGCTTCCGAATTGGCCCCCGTGGCGAAAGTCGGCGGGTTGGCGGATGTGATTTTCGGGTTGAGCCGAGAGTTGGAGATTCGCGGCAACGAGGTTCACATCATCCTGCCGAAGTACGACTGCATGCGCTATGACCAGATCTGGGGATTGCAAATCAGCATGCGGGATTTGTGGGTACCCTGGTACAACGGCGCCGTTCATTGCTCGGTGTGGTTCGGTTTCGTGCACGGGCGCAAGTGCTTCTTCATCGAACCGCATTCGCAGGACAATTTTTTCAATCGCGGCCATTTCTACGGCTTTCAGGACGATGTCAGTCGCTTCGCTTTTTTCAGCAAGGCGGCGCTGGAATTCATGCTCAAGGACAACCGTCGCCCCGACATCATCCATTGCCACGACTGGCAGACGGGTCTGATACCGGTGCTATTGTTCGAGCAATACGCCCATGCCGGGATGAACCGGCAGCGGGTGTGCTACACCATCCACAACTTTAAGCATCAGGGCGTGACCGGCGAATACGCGCTGTGGGCGACCGGCCTGACCAATATCGCGCACTATTTCAATTACGACCGCTTGCGCGACAATTTCAATCACGGTGCCATCAATCTGATGAAGGGCGGCATCGTCTATTCCAATTTCGTGACCACGGTGTCGCCGACCCATGCCCATGAAGTCCGCTTCACCGATCAGGGCTGTGGTTTGAATCACACCTTGAATATCCACCAGAGCAAGTTTGGCGGGGTATTGAACGGCATCGACTACGATGTTTGGAATCCGGAAGTCGATCAACATATTCCCGTTCGTTACGGGGTCGAGACCCTAGAGCGGAAATACGAGAATAAGGACGCCTTGCGCGACCGGTTGTGGCTACGCAAGGATTTCAAGCCGCTCATCGCTTACGTGGGCCGGTTGGACAGCCAGAAGGGCGTTCATCTCATCCATCACGCCATTTTCTACGCCCTGCGCCACAACGCCCAGTTCGTGCTGCTCGGCTCCAGCCCGGATCCGCACATCAACCAGCAGTTCTGGAATTTGAAGCGGCATCTCAACGACAGCCCGGATTGCCATCTGGAACTGGGTTTTGATGAGGAGTTGTCGCATCTGATTTATGCCGGAGCGGATATGGTGATCATGCCCAGTCTGTTCGAGCCTTGCGGGCTGACCCAGATGATTGCGCTGAAGTACGGCACGGTGCCGATCGTGCGCGAAGTGGGCGGCCTGAAGGACACGGTGTTCGACAAGGACTATTCCCACAAGCCCTGGGAAGAGCGCAATGGCTATGCGTTCCAGGGGGCCGACCACTCCGGCGTCGAGTCCGCCATGCAGCGCGCCATCGCCTTGTGGTTCGCCTATCCGGACGATTTCCGCCAGTTGATGACCCACGGTATGAACAGTGACTATTCGTGGTGTCGGCCCGGCCAGGACTATCTGAACATCTACGATCACATCCGCTGCAAATAGGCGCAATCCCGCCGGATGGCGATTTTTACGAGCGAATCCGTTCCGAATGACCTTGGCGAAGGCCACCACCGCACAGGAGAATGATCTGCATGACTCAGCTTCCGGAATACATTGATGGTTTGCCGAATGTCTGCGGTTCGGAACCGCTCGTCGAAGAAGCCATACGCGCTGCTCAGGATAAGCCCGTGTTCTTGCCGGAAAGCCGGGTCGATTTCGGGCGGATCCGGGCTGCTTGCGCCATCGCCCTGCATATGCACCAGCCCCTGATTCCGGCTGGCGGCGGCGATCTGTCCACCGCGGCGATCATCAGCAATCTCAAATACATGATGGACAACCAGGGGATCGGCGACAACTACAACGCGCCGGTATTCCATTGGTGCTATAAGCGGATCGGGGAGTTCGTCCCGCAATTGATCAACGAGGGCAAGGAACCGCGGGTGATGCTGGAATACTCCGGTACGCTGTTCCACGGCCTGCGGGCGATGGGGTTGCACGACGTATTCGACACGCTCAAGAACGTCACCTGCAATCCAGCTTATCGGCGCGCGGTGGAGTGGCTGGGTTGTCCATGGGGCCACGCGGTGGCGCCTTCGACTCCAGCGCAGGATTTCCGCCTGCACGTCAAAGCCTGGCAGCATCATTTCGCCGCCATTTTCGGCTTGGAGGCACTGGGACGGGTGCGCGGGTTCTCGCCATCGGAAATGGCGCTGCCCAACCATCCCGATACCGCCTATGCCTACATCAAGACCCTGAGGGACTGCGGTTATCAGTGGCTGCTGGTGCAGGAGCACACGGTGGAACAGCCCGAAAACGGTGGGGGGCCTGAAAAGAAGCACCTGCCGCACCGACTGGTTTGCACCAACTCCGATGGCGAAACCGTCAGCATCATCGCTATCGTCAAGACCCAGGGTAGCGACACCAAGCTGGTGGCGCAGATGCAGCCCTACTACGAGGCCAAGGGCCTGTCCCGCTGGGAGCTGGCCGGCAAATCGGTGCCGCCCCTGGTGACCCAGATTGCCGACGGCGAGAACGGCGGGGTCATGATGAACGAATTTCCAGGCATGTTCTTCCAGGTGGCGCGCGAGGCCGCCGGCTCGGATGTGCCGATGATGAACGCCACCGAGTATCTCGAACATCTATTCGCCTCGGGGGTGCGGGAGGCCGACCTACCGACATTGCAGCCGCTGTTCCAGAAGCGGATCTGGGACCGGATGAAGCCTGGCGACGGGTCGAAGAAGCTGGAAGCTGTCATTGCCGAACTCAAGAAGGAAGACGGTCGTTTCCATATGGAGGGCGGCAGTTGGACCAACGATATTTCCTGGGTGCGAGGTTACGATAACGTATTGGGGCCGATGGAGAAATCCAGCTCGCTCTTTCACGAGAAAGTGTTGAAGCCTGGTGTGTCGACCAGTGATCCACGTTATCGCAACGCCCTGTTCCATCTGATGTCCTCGCAAACCAGCTGCTATCGGTATTGGGGACAAGGGTTGTGGACCGATTACGGACGCGAAATCTGTCGACGAGCCAGTAGTATCGCCGAGGCTGATTTTTAATTTTCCAGGCCATTCAGCCGCATCGGTTCACGCTTTATCAATGTATATCCGTAGGGCGGCGGCGGGTGGCGGGATCGTTCCGCCTTCCGCCGCCACGATCTATGACAGAAGGAAGCTGAAGCATGACGGACACCCTCTATCACGCCTTGGTACTGAATCTGCATCAACCTCATGGCAATCTGGAACATTTGCTGCGGCACAACGAGTGGGAAGCCAAGGAAATCCTGTTTGCAATCGATCGGATTCCCCGCTCGCTACAGGATTATCAGGACATCGGCCGAGTTCATCTGGCGTTGTCCGGAACCCTGTTGGAAGATCTGACCAATTCTGAATTCCAGAGCAAGGTCTACGGTATCGTCGATTGTGGTTCGCTGCTGTGGCAGTTGCGCAATACTCGCGTCATCGACATGCTCGGCACCGCCTATTATCACCCCGTGATGCCGCTGGTGCCTCCCAGCGATTGGGAAACTCACCTGCAGCGCTGGCGCGGCATGGCCCACCGCCAGTTCTTCAACAGCGATCTGCAGGGTTTCTGGCCGCCGGAAATGGGATTCTGCATGGAAATGATCCCGTTGCTGCGGCGGTTCGGCTATCGTTTTGTCCTGGTAGATAGCGAGCATGTGCAGCCGGTGACGGCCATGCGCTGGGATGAGATCCGCTATCGCCCGCATATCGCCCGCTTCGGCGGCGAGGAAATCATCGTGATCGTGCGCGATCGCGATCTGTCCAATGCCCAGGAGTCGGGCATGGAGTTCGAATGGTTTGCGCGGGAAGTGCGGGAACGAACCAAGAATTGCGATTTTTCACCCCTGGTGACCACCTGTTCCGATGGCCAGATTGGCGGCTGGTTCCGTAATGTCACGCCTGGCAGCAATTTCTGGGATGCCTTCTACAAGCCCTTGATGGAACGGGCGCGCTCGGGGGGCAACACCATCCAGCCGATTTTCATCAAGGACTATCTCGATCGGTTCGGGGCTCTGGGCGAGGTGACGGTCGGACCGGGAGCGTGGAATACCGGCTGGCATCACGGCCGCGATTTTGTGCAGTGGACTGGGACACAGGCCCAGAAAGACGCTTTGACCCGGTTGGGCGAGGTGAGCCAAGCTGTGCATGGCGCATTGCGCAACGCCTCTCACATCGGTTCCAACAGCCCGGAATTGCTGGATTTGCTCGAAGAGGCGCGCTGGCGGGTGTTGCGCGCTGAGACCAGTTGCAATTTCTTCTGGGGCGACGCTTGGGTGATGCGTTGTCACGCCGATCTCGACCAGGCTTGCGAGTCCCTGGATCGAGCCAATTCCTATTTCCGCTGAGGCGTCCCCGAACGGCGGTGCTCCGCTCGCCGTTTGGCGCTTACAGCATTGCGCCGATCGTTTGGCGCAGTTTCGGCATGTCCAGCGCGCCGAGCCGATATTCGACGATGCGGCCGTCCGGCGAGATCAATACCGAGGTTGGGGTCAGCTGGACATTATCGAATTCCCGCGCGATGCGCGCCTGGGTATCCAGCACGATGGGGTAGGGGATTTGCCGTTGCGCGGCCAGCGTCCGCACCTGCTCCGGCGGATCGTAGGCCATGGCCACGCCGATGATTTCCAGCCCCTTGGGATTCAGGTCGCGGTACAGATCGATCAGATGAGGCATTTCCTCGATGCAGCCTGGGCAGGTGGTCGCCCAGAAGGTGACCAGCACCGGTTTGCCGCGAAATTGCTGCAAGGTCAGAGTGCGGCCATCGAGCGTCTTGCCGACTAGCGGCGGCGCTTGGCGCAAGCCGGTGGGCATCAACCAGACGGTGGCACACGCCATCACTACGATCACCGCGATGCCGGCGATGATGATTTCTTTGCTTAATTTCACGACAGGAACCTCCAGAGCTTGTTATCCGCGGAGGGCGGGACCGCGCTGCAGGATTGGACCACGCCGCCCGCCAAATCGCGGAGCGGTATTATACGATGTCGGCCAAGGCTTGGTTTTCGTCGGATAGGGAAGGCCGTATGATGCGCCATTCCGAATCGTTACCGAGTATAGGTGGGCCAAAGCCATGATCAGAGCGGGCATTGTCGGGGGGACCGGTTATACCGGGGTCGAGTTGTTGCGGCTGCTGGCCACGCATCCGGCGGTGGAGCTGGCCGTGATCACCTCGCGCGGCGAGAAAGGCGTGGCGGTCAGCGAGCTGTTTCCCAATCTGCGCGGCCGGGTGGAGCTGGCGTTCGTCGAGCCGGATGACGCCGTGCTGAAGAGTTGTGACGTAGTGTTCTTCGCCACCCCCAACGGCACTGCCATGAAAAGTGTGCCGACGTTGCTGGAGGCCGGGGTCAAGGTGATCGATCTGGCTGCCGATTTCCGGCTACGGCAGGCGACGGACTGGGAGCAGTGGTACGCCATGCCGCATGCCTGTCCGACCTTGCTGGAGGAAGCCGTCTATGGCCTGCCCGAAGTCAATCGTGAGGCTATCCGTCAGGCGCGGTTGGTGGCCAACCCCGGTTGTTATCCGACGGCAGTACAGCTTGGGTTCCTGCCGCTGTTGGCCGCGGGCGTGGTCGATCCGCAATCCTTGATCGCCGACGCCAAGTCCGGAGTCAGTGGCGCCGGGCGCAAAGCCGCAGTCGGCAGCCTGCTATGCGAGGCGGGCGACAATTTCAAGGCTTACAACGTTCCGGCGCATCGTCATTGGCCGGAGATTCGCCAGGGCTTGGCTGCCATGACGCCCGATCCGGTAGATTTGGTGTTCGTGCCGCACCTGACGCCGATGATCCGGGGCATCCACGCGACCTTGTACGCCCGGTTGACCGAGCCCGATATCGATTTGCAGGCGCTGTTCGAGCAGCGCTATGCCGGTGAACCCTTCGTCGATGTGCTGCCGCCGAAATCCCATCCGGAAACCCGTAGCGTGCGCGGGGCGAATCTGTGCCGGCTGGCGGTGCACCGGCCGCAGAATGGCAAGACCGTGGTGGTGCTGTCGGTCATCGACAATCTGGTCAAGGGGGCGGCGGGCCAAGCGGTGCAGAATATGAATCTGATGTTCGGCCTGCCGGAAACCGCCGGTCTGGATCAAATCGCCCTGTTGCCCTGAGGCGATCCCGCGTTTGCTGGAGCGCGGCAAACTATTCTTGACCATCAAGGTCAACTAATTAGACAATTTCTTTACTTTCTGCCCTTGAGGACTGCGCCATGACTGCCACTGTCGAAAATTTCACGCCTGCCGAGAGCCCGTTGCTGTTTACCGACGCTGCGGCGTCGAAGGTCAAGGAGTTGTTGGAGGAGGAGAAGAACCCCAAGCTGATGCTGCGCGTGTTCATCTCCGGTGGCGGTTGCTCCGGATTCCAGTACGGCTTCACTTTCGATGAATCCAGCAGCGAAGACGATACCGTGGTGGAGAAGCAGGGTGTGAAGCTGTTGATCGACCCGATGAGCTTTCAATACCTGGTCGGCGCCGAGATCGACTATACCGAAGGATTGGAAGGCGCGCAGTTCGTCATTCGCAATCCTAACGCCGTCACCACTTGCGGTTGCGGTTCGTCCTTCTCCGCCTGATTATCGTCTTTCACTGGATGCCGGTCGGCGGGTGGGAGCGAGATCTCCCAGCCGGACCGGCTGTTTTTTTGAGGATCGTTCATGTACTCGGTTGAAGAATCGCTGGAGCTGATCAAGCGCGGCGCGGTGGGTCTCCTGCTGGAAAACGAACTGGTCGAACGGCTCAAGTCCGGACGGCCCCTGCGGATCAAGGCCGGCTTCGACCCGACCGCCCCGGATCTCCATCTGGGGCATACGGTTCTGATCAACAAGCTCCGCCAATTTCAGGAACTCGGTCATCACGTCATGTTCCTGATCGGCGACTTCACCGGCATGATCGGCGATCCAACCGGCAAGAACGTCACCCGCAAGCCGTTGACGCGAGAAGAGATTCAGGTGAATGCCAAGACCTATCAGGAGCAGGTGTTCAAGATTCTCGATCCGCAGAAAACCGAGGTGATGTTCAATTCGACTTGGTTCGACCAAATGACGCCGGCCGATTTCATCCATCTGGCGGCCAAGCACACCGTTGCCCGGATGCTGGAGCGGGATGACTTCGGTAAGCGTTATGCCAGCGGCCAGCCGATCGCGATCCATGAGTTTCTCTATCCGTTGGTGCAAGGCTACGATTCGGTGGCTATGCGGGCCGATGTGGAGCTGGGCGGCACCGATCAGACCTTCAATCTGCTGGTCGGGCGCGAGCTGCAGAAACACTATGGCCAGTTGCCGCAGATCGTCCTGACCATGCCCATCCTCGAAGGTCTGGATGGGGTGCAGAAGATGTCGAAGTCACTGGGCAATTATGTCGGCATCCGCGACGAGCCAAACGAGATGTTCGGCAAGCTGATGTCGATTTCCGACGATCTGATGTGGCGTTATTTCGAGCTGCTGAGCTTCTACCCGGTCCGCGAGATCGCCGAATGGCGGCGTCAGGTGGATGGTCAAGCCCTGAATCCGCGCGATGTCAAATTCAGATTGGCCGAGGAGCTGGTTGCCCGTTTCCATGGCGCTGAGGCTGGCCGGAGTGCACTGGCGGCGTTTATCGAGCGGTTCCAGAAGGGCGGTTTGCCCGAGGATCTGGCCGAGATCCAGGTCAAATCCCGCGACGGTCGCTTGCTGATCGCCAACCTGCTGAAGGAAGCCGGCTTGGTGACCAGCACTTCGGAGGCACTGCGCTTGATCCAGCAGGGGGCTGTGCGGATCGACGGCGAACGCGTCGAGAACCGCGATTTGGCATTAGTGACGGGCAGCAAGCATGTCTATCAGGTCGGCAAGCGGCGAGTTGCGCGGGTTGAAGTGCTGTAAGCGAAGTTTTTGCCGATAAATCGCAAGAAGGAGTTGACAGGGGAATTTTCAGCCCTATAATTCGCGCTTCCCTTGAACGCATTGCCGGACAGGGGATGGGAAACGAAGCGAGCGAATTTGCTAGCTTTACAAAAAGGATTTTAGGAGTTATGCTTAACATCCTTCGCAGCCATTGAGGCTTTGAAGGTTTAGAGAGAGATCGTTAAAAGAGAGGGAAGTTGTTGGGGGAGGGG
>RXIW01000037.1 GCA_003989065.1 Candidatus Competibacteraceae bacterium | reverse complement strand
TTTCGAATACGATACTTCCGCTTTTGCTTGCTCATACCCCCAGATATGGGGGCTAGCCCGATTTATGCAACAACGCCTCTCTTCTGCATTCTCCAAACGGGCGAACCGGATCTGATGCGGCTCCAGGTCCAGCGCATAGCCCGCCAGCCGCTGATTACCCTGGCGCTGCGGTGTATAGCGTGCCGCCGCCGGTCCGCCCAACACCCGGCTCAGCTCCCGCTTGAGTTTGCTGTTGCGTTCCTCGAAGAATTCCTTGGTGATGCCTTCCTGGCGGCGCGTGACGATCACAGGATGTGGGTCGTCGATCGGCGAATCGCTCAACACGGCCCGGTGTTCGGCCAGGAATGCCTCTAACTCCACCGCACCAATCCGTTTCCAATGCAGCGGCGGCAACTCATACAGCGCCCGTCGGGCAAACCAGGCCAGCCAAGCAAAGCTGATCGGGGTCAGGCGTAGCACCGTTTCGCCACAACGCACCCGGCTACCTACCGCATCCAAAATCAGGCTAGGTGCGGCCAGATTGCGTTGAGCCTGCCGCACCACCTCACTGAAACTGGCCTCGCCACGCAATAACGATTCCTGCAAACCGTCGCGTAACCGCACGAAAGGAATATCGGCCAACATCACGCTGGCGGAGCTGGCGTCCAGCGGGCGTTGATCCGGACTGTTACTGAAGATCACCCGCTCGACCGGGGCGGGATAGAAGAAATTTGGGTTGGATTCGTAAGGGCTGGAGACCAGCACATGCGACAAGCGATCCTGCGGCCGCCCGAATAAGCTCAAGGCGTAACCGAGATAAAACCCCATGGTCTTGCGGCCACCGGCGATGGACGCATGAACCGCGCTGTCCGGGTCGGCGGTCAACACTCGCACTTGATGGGTGATGGCGTCGGCGATGGCCTCGTTATCGGCCAGCCCGCGAATATCGTCGAGCGGACGACCGTCGACGGCGCGCAAAATATGGATGGCATCCAGGCTGAAGCGGATGGCAGGCAACCCGTAATCCCGCCGCAGTTGATGAAACCAGCCCGGTTCATCGCTGAGTAGGGTCAATCGCGCCCGCTCGGCACCCTCGGCGGTGGTCAGTAGATGCACTTCGGTAGGGATAAAGCGCGGCTCCCCGGTCACCGTCAGGGCGTACAGGGTTTCCGTGACGATCTGCGGCGATAGGCCGGCGACGCACAGCAGGATACGGCGAGGATAGCGATTCGGGTTCACAGCGATGTCCTATGATCAGCATAGTGCAATCGCTGCAACAATAAACCTAAAGTGACAGTCGAGTACTAACCGGCAAGCTTGCCGCTTATACCCCGTCGATTCGATACCGCCCCAGCCCCATCACCGCACCCTTGCCGGCGTGGGTCCACTGCCCCAGCCACAGATAGGGCCAGAACGGCTCCAGCCCAGCCCCAGCCAGCTCGATCTCGCCGACCAGACCGCCCATTTGAATCAGAGCATCCTGACGAGACGAATAGCGTACCCAATCGTGCCAGCGCAGACGAGCGCCGGTCAGCTCCACCGCATGGGCGGATTGGCTCAGTCCCGCGAAATCGGTATCCAGTGGCGTATCGGTATGAAAAGCGGTCAACAGGGAAATCCGCCGCAGCAGATTGGAAAACAGCAGGTGAAAGCGCAAACGTCCCTGCGACACCAAGCGCTTCTCCTGAGTCAGCCGCAACGGACTGAGTAGATGCACCACCAATCGCTCTGGCACGGACGGCGTGATCGGCGTGATCGCCGGTCGCGGGGTCAGCGCCCCACCGGGAACATAGATGAGATGCCAATCGTCACCGTCGGCCTGGGCGACGTCCAGCAACTCCAATGCGCTGCGATCCGCCCCCAACCCGCGCTGACCGGCCTGCTGCAAGGCATGGATGACATAGGGCAAATGCCGGTTTCCATGCCCCAGTAAGGTCACATCCAGACTCAACGTCTCGCCATGCCGGATAACCCCACCATGCGCATCGGGCACCAACACGTAAGGATGCGGGGCAGCGGTGTACTTGGTCAGCTTGCCGACGCCAGGATCGGGCGGCGTTTCGAACAGGTAGGGATAGATGCAGGACCGATACAACAGACAGTGCGGGCATTCAGGTTCGCGGGTGACACAGACCAACCGCTTGAGCGCACGCCCGAAAACACCGCGCCAAGCAGAACCAGTATAAGCCGGTAAACGCAGATCGTCGGTCGCACGAAAACACAACCGATAACAGGCCAGCGGCAGAATCGGCCCGCCCATCATGTTGGTGTTTTCTGGTTGCCCACCCATACCGTCCACCTCAGCCCGCAACCCTAGCGGGCGCAGTTCAGGCCGGACCGCGCAATACCGCCATGGATTCTACATGCGCGGTGTGGGGAAACATGTCCATCACTCCGGCGCTTTCCAAGCGATAACCGAAACGGTGCACCAGTTCGCCGACATCGCGCGCCAAGGTGGCCGGATGGCAGGAGACGTAGACCAGACGCCGCGCGCCCAGGGCGGCTATCCGTGGCATCATCTCCAGCGCACCGGAGCGCGGCGGATCGAGCAACACCCGGTCGTAACCCCCTTGCAACCACGGCTCCCCATCCAGATTTCCTGTCAGATCGGCGGCGTGAAAGACCGCATTCCCGATGCCATTGCGCGCCGCATTGCGCCCAGCCCAGTCGACCAGGCTGGCATCGCCCTCCACCCCGACCACCTGCCGCGCCCGACGGGCCAGGGCTAGGGTAAAATTGCCCAGACCGCAAAACAGGTCCAGCACTCGATCTTCCGGGCCGATTTGCAGGAAGTCGCAAACCCGTTCGACCAGTTGCCGATTGATGACGGCGTTGATCTGAATGAAATGCCAGGGCTGAAACTCCAACTCCAGATCGAACGCTGGCAGGCGATAACTCAAGCCGCTTTGCTCAGCCGACGCCAGCGGAGCCTCGGGGTCGGCGCCGAGCAACTGTACGCTGTCCGGCCCGCCCGGCTGCAGGTAGAGGACCAGTTCATGCCGTTGCCCAAACGCCCGCAGTGCAGCCAGATCGGCATCGTTGGGCGGGGTCAGCACACGCAAATTCAAGCTCATCCGCTCGTCGCCGCCAGCGACTTCGATCTGCGGCAGCCGATCCCGAATGGACAGGGTCTCGATCAGCCGCGCCAGTTCCTCCAGCAGACCGCCGACCCGCTCGTCCAACACCTCGCAACGCTGCAGGTCGGCGATGAACGCGCCGCTGCGCTCGCGGAAACCGACCAGCACCCGGCCCTTCTTGGCCACCCACTTGACCCCGAGCCGCGCTCGGCGCCGATACGCCCACAACGGCCCGGTCATCGGCGGCAACACCTGCTCCGGCTGTACCTTGCCGATATGCAGCAGGCTGCTCAGCAACCAGCCTTGCTTGAGCACCAGCTGCGCCTCCGAAGCCAGATGCTGCAGGCTACAACCGCCGCAGATGGCGAAATGGCGACAACGCGGTTCGACCCGCTCCGGCGAGGATTCGAGCACGCGGGTCACCTGCGCCTCGTCCAGACGGCTGCGGCAGACGGTGTAGACGCACTCGACCTCTTCGCCCGGCAGACCACCATCGACGAAGATGGCCTTGCCATCACGGTGCGCCACGCCGCGACCCGCATGGGTCAGATCGTCGATATGGACGACGAAGGGATCTTCGATCTTCTGCTGAGATTTTCCGGAACGCTTCATAGCCCCCTCTCAACCGATGAACAGTCCGGTCGACAGATAACGGTCGCCCCGATCGCAAATAATGGTGACGATCACGGCGTGCTCCACCTCCGCCGACAACTGCAGGGCCGCTGCCAACGCTCCACCCGCCGACACGCCGCAACAAATGCCCTCCTCCAGCGCCAGCCGACGGGTCATGTCTTCGGCGTCGGCCTGGTCGATGTCGATCACCCGATCCACGCGGGTCGGATCGTAAATCTTCGGCAGATACTCCACCGGCCAGCGGCGAATCCCGGCGATGCAGGAGCCCTCGGTCGGCTGTACGCCGACCACCTGGACGGCGGGGTTCCGCTCCTTCAGGTAGCGTGATACCCCCATGATGGTGCCCGTCGTGCCCATCGCGCTGACGAAGTGGGTGATCCGGCCGGCAGTGTCGTGCCAGATTTCCGGGCCGGTGGTTCGGTAATGGGCCAAGGGATTGTCGGGATTGCCAAACTGGTCCAACACCCGCCCCCGCCCTTCCCGCTCCAGCCGCGCGGCCAAGTCGCGAGCGCCTTCCATCCCTTC
The DNA here is from genome assembly GCA_003989065.1 of Candidatus Competibacteraceae bacterium. Lineage (GTDB taxonomy): Bacteria > Pseudomonadota > Gammaproteobacteria > Competibacterales > Competibacteraceae > RXIW01. The sequence goes on along the minus strand of RXIW01000037.1, from coordinate 31,728 downwards.
CTCCCGGCTGACCAAAATCAATTCGGCCCCATAGGCCCGCATCGCCGCGCGCCGCTCGGCGCTCTGGTTCTCGGGCATGATCAGCACCATCCGGTAGCCTTTCATGGCGGCGATCATCGCCAGAGCGATGCCGGTGTTGCCGCTGGTCGCCTCGATCAGCGTATCGCCGGGCCGGATGTCGCCGCGCGCCTCGGCCTCCTGGATCATGCTCAGGGCTGGTCGATCCTTGACCGAGCCAGCCGGATTGTTGCCCTCCAGCTTGCCCAGGATGAGATTGCTAGTTGCGCCTGGCAGACGTTGTAAACGCGCCAGCGGGGTGTTGCCAACGAACGTTTCCAGGGTAGGGAATTGAGATTGAAGCATGTCGGAAGCATCGCAAGTCACCATAGTTAGATGCATTATAGCGACACTAGTGCGGCAACCCGTATCATCCTTTCGGATGAGCATCTCGCCGCTGCCGCGCCGGGTCGGAGCCAGCTATGATTTTGGTGTACTATCCTCTTTCGACATGCTGCCCCATCACCACGCCATGCTCCGATCCGGTCCGCGCCTCCTTCACCTCCTGCTGCTCTGCACCCTGGTCTGCTGCGCCGACATCGCCCAAGGGCAGGAAAAAGCCGAGCCGATCGTGGTCACCGAAACCGGCGAGCACAACGGCAAGCTCACCGTCATGGTCGAAGGCGTGGACGGACCGATCCGCGACAACGTGCTGGCTTATCTGGAGCTCAACCGCTTCGCCGATCAAGCCGCCCCGGAAGAATCCCGGCTGCGCTGGCTGCATGGCAACGCCGAAGGGCAGATTCGCGAAGCGCTGCAACCGTTCGGCTACTACGAACCGCATATCGAATCGTCGCTGACCCAGACTCCCGGCGGCTGGGAAGCGCACTACCGAATCGAGCTCGGTCGACCGCTGCGCATCGCCCTCCTCGATGTCCAGGTGCTGGGTGAAGGCGCTCACGACCCGACCTTCGAAAAGGTGCTGGCCCATCTGCCCCTGGCCCAGGGCCAGATCCTCGAACAGCCCAAATACGAACAACTCAAGCAGCAACTGGAATCGCTGGCTACCGAACGGGGCTATTTCAAAGCCCGCTATGCCGAACACGCCATCGAAATCAACCTGCAGTCCTACCAGGCCGACATCCGCCTGCACTACGACACCGGCCCGCGCTATCGCTTCGGCAACATCACCTTCAAGCAGGATTTCCTGTCGCCCGAGCTGCTCAATCGCTATCCGCAGTTCAAGCCGGGCGATCCCTACGACGCCAACGCCTCGCTGCAATTGCAAAGCGACCTCAGCGGCAGCCCGTACTTCAGCCAGGTGCAGGTCAACACCCCGCCCGACGCCGCCACCGACACCACGCCGGTCGAGGTCGAACTGGAGCCCAACAACCGCTTCAAGTACAGCGCCGGTCTGGGGTACGGCACCGACACCGGCATCCGCGGTAAGCTACGCGCCGAACAACGCTGGCTGAACAGCTACGGCCACCATGCCGAGGAAGAGTTGCTGCTGTCCTCGGTCAAGTCGCTGATCGGCGTCAAGTACATCATTCCCGGCCAGAACCCGGCCACCGACGCCTACACCTTGAGCGCCGGCTACATCGACCAGAATTACAACCAGCAGGACTACCAGCTCACCACGTTGGGCGGCGGCTGGCAGCGCCAGGATGGCAAGTGGCTGAAAAACTACAATTTGAACTACCAGTACGAGCAATACCGCACCAGCGACGCCACCACGTCCACTTCCCTGCTGCTGATTCCCGGCTTGAACTGGACCTGGATCGATTCCGACGACCGGTTGTATCCCACCCGTGGCCTGATGTTCGGCTTCGAAGTGCGCGGCGCCGCCACCGAATTGTTGTCCGACACCACCTTCGCCCAGGGCATGCTGCACCTGAAGGGTGTCTATGCACTGAATGACGTCAGTCGGATCCTGGCCCGCAGCGATTTCGGCGTGACCGCCATCAGCGAAAACATCGAGCAGTTGCCCACTTCCCTACGCTTCTTCGCCGGCGGCGACGCCAGCGTGCGCGGCTACGCCTACAACAGCATCGGCCCGACCGACCCGGACGGTACGGTCATCGGCGGCAAGAATCTGCTGGTGGGCAGCCTGGAATACGAACACCGGGTCTGGGACGGTTGGAGCGTGGCGACCTTCGTCGACAGCGGCGACGCCTACGATGGCGCAACGCCTTCCATGAAAACCGGCGTCGGCCTCGGCCTGCGCTGGCGGTCGCCGGTCGGACCGGTGCGGCTGGATTTCGCCTCGGGCCTGGATAGCCCGCCCGGCGATGTCTTTCGTTTCTCCTTCAGCATCGGACCCGACCTGTGAGCACCTACCGCGCCTTGCGCCGCCTGTTGTTCTGGCTGTTCTCGCTGCCGGTGCTGCTCGTCCTGACGCTGCTGATGGCCGGCGGGGTGGCGATCTCGACTGAAACCGGCCTGCGGGGGTTGCTCGCTCTGGCTGAGCGGACCGCGCCAGGCCATTTGCGCTACGGCCAGGTGAGCGGACGGTTGCTGGGCCCCTTGCGAATCGACGATCTGCACTACGAACTCGATGGATTCCAACTGGCGCTGACTCGGGGCGATTTCGACTGGGAGCCGCTCGATCTGCTCGATCTGGCTCTGAACGTCACCCGGCTGCATCTCGACGGCCTGACCCTGCAACTGCCGCCCAGCCAGAAATCCGACGCCACCCCGACCGCCGAGGCGTTCACCCTGCCGGACATCCAGTTACCGCTGGCCGTCAATCTGGCCGATCTGCAAGGCCACGCCATCCGCATCCAGCCGGACGGCGCGCCCCCCATCCAGATCGACGCGGTCGTATTCAAGGCCCGCACCGAGGCCGACGCCCTAACCATCGAAACCCTGGAAGCCTGGGCGCCGCAGGGCGAGATCCAGATCAACGGCCGGCTCAATCCCACCGGGACCTATCCCCTGCAGGCCCGCCTGACTTGGCAAGTTCTAACCTCGGAATACGGCGCTTTCAACGGCCAAGGCGAAATCGGCGGCGAGCTGCAAAACCGCTTGCGGCTGAATCAACGCATCAGCGGCGCGCTGACGCTCGATCTGGAAGGCGAGGTCTCCCAGCCGCTCGATCCGCAACCCGGCTGGTCGGCCAAAACGCAGATCCAAATCGCCGATCTGGGCGCTTTCGTCCCGGATCTGGCCGGCCGCCCCCTGCAGGCACACATCGACGCCAAGGGCGTGCTGGCCCGTTTCGAGGCGCAAGGCGACATTGAAGCCGACCTGCCGCAACTCGGCTCGGCCAAACTGCGACTGACCGCCTCCGGCGACGACAAGGCCGTGACCCTGCGCCAACTCCAGTTGACCACCGCCGATCGGCCCATGGCCCTCACCGCCAGCGGCGCGCTGCAGTTCGCCGAGCTGCGCTTCGACGCCACCGGCCAATGGCAAGCGCTGGTCTGGCCCCTGACTGGCGCCCCGCAGCTGGAAAGTCCCAAGGGCCAGTTCGACGCTCAGGGCACTCCCGGCGATTACCGGTTCCGCCTCGCGGCCGAACTGCGCGGTGCGGAGATTCCCAGCGGTCGTTGGACCCTGGAAGGCCAGGGCTCGCAGCAAGCGCTGCGCGAGTTCAAATTGAACGGCCAGACTCTGGAAGGCAAAATCCAGGGCGGCGGCGAACTGGCCTGGATGCCGCTGGTGCGCTGGCAGGCCGCGCTGAGTGGTCAAGGGCTCAATCCAGGCGTGCAATGGCCGGATGTGCCGGGCAAGCTGAACCTCCGCCTGAAAAGCGACGGCGCGCTGGAAAACGGCCAGCTGCGCGCCAGGCTGCTGCTGGAGGAGCTGAGTGGCGTTCTGAGCGGACAGCCGGTGCGTGGCAACGCCGACCTCGCGGTCCAAGACCGCAACCTGACCATCAAGACCCTGCAACTGAACGCCGGCGACGCCCGCCTGGAAGCGGACGGCTCCCTGGCTCAGCGTTGGGATCTGCGCTGGAAGCTGGACGCTCCACAACTGAAATCGCTGCTTCCCGGCCTGAGCGGCGGCATCGCCAGCAGCGGCAAGCTGACCGGTGCGCCGGAGCGGCCGCAGGTGGCGGCGACCTTCGCCGTCGACCATCTGAACTACGGTGACACCCGCATCCGTCAGGCCCGTGGCGAAATCGCCGCCGATCTCGGCGGAACCAGCCGCTCCCAGCTCAAGATCGCCGCTGACACCCTGGCGCTGGGAGGACAGAACTGGAAAACCATTACGCTGGAGGGTTCCGGCACCCCCGCCAGCCACGACTTCAAGGCTGAACTGACTGGCGATCCGGGCCGCTTTGCCCTGGCCGTGACCGGCGCATTGCAGCTGCCAGCGCTCACCTGGCAGGGCCGCATCGCCCAACTGAGCCTCAAGGATACCGTCGCCGGCCACTGGGTTCTGGACAAGCCGGCGGATTTGCGCGCCTCGGCCAAGGAAGCCAGGCTCGATCCGCTCTGCCTGAGCAGCGCGCCGACCCGGCTGTGCCTGCAGGGCCAGTGGGAACAGACCCGCGGTTTCAGCGGCAAGACCCAGCTGACCAACCTCACTCCGGAGCGCTTCAAGGCGTTCATCCCACCCGGCTACGCCATCGCCACCCATGTCAACGGCGAGGCATCGGTCAGCGGTCACAGCGCCGCCGACCTGCAGGGCAAGCTCAACCTGACCGTCGCCCCTGGCAGCCTGCAGGTGAACGCCAATGACCAGCCGCTGCGCATCACCCTCAACGGCGGCAGCGTGCAATTGGACAGCAACGGCAAAACCGCCAACGGTCAGCTGCGGCTGGATCTGGCCCGGACCGGCCAGCTACAAGCCAACCTGCAGCTCCACGACCCCCTCGGCGCGGCCCGCCTGAACGGTGCTCTCCATGCCTCGCTCACCGATCTGAGCGTAGTCTCGCTGTTCGCCCCGCAGGTGCAGAAGGTCACCGGCCAGCTGCAGGCCGATGTCACCGCCGCCGGTGTCTTGCCCAAGATCGCCCTGCACGGCCAGATCCGGCTGGAAAACGCCGGCGCCACCCTGCCCGAATTTGGGCTCAAGTTGCAAAACCTGCAGTTCACCGCCGCCAGCGACGGCCAGGGGCCTTTGCAGTTGTCGGGCTCGGTCCGCTCCGGCCCCGGCCAGCTGCAACTGAGCGGCGAAGCCGACCCCCTCAAGCTGCAAGCCAATCTGAGCCTCAAGGGTCAGGCGTTCCAGGCCATGGACACCACCGACCTGCAAATTCAGATCAGCCCGGATCTGAAGGTGGCCATCGCCCAACACCAGGTCCGAGTCGATGGCGAAGTCGCCATTCCCCGCGCCTTCATCCAACCGGGCGGCATGCGGCCGGGCGCGGTCGCGCCATCCCAGGACGTGGTCATCGTCAACGGCCCTAGCGGCGAAGCGCTGCCTCCTCGGCCGAAGGGTACGGCCATCTACGCCAACGTGCGAGTCATCCTCGGCGACGATGTGCAGGTGGAAACGCCAGCGTTCAAGGGCAAGCTCAAGGGTCGGCTACTGGTGGAGGAAACCCCGGAACTGGCCCCGCGCGGCAGCGGCGCCATCGAAGTCGCCGCCGGCAACTACCGAATCTACGGCGAGGAAATCGAAATCCAGCGCGGCCAGCTCTTGTTCAGCAGCAGTCCGCTCGACAATCCCGGCCTGGATCTGCGGGTGGTGCGCCAATCGTCGGAGAGTGCGTTCACCGGTACCCCGGTCACCGCCGGCGCCCAGATCGGCGGGACGCTCAAAGATCCCAAGCTGACCCTGTTCTCGACCCCCAAGCTGCCCAACTCCAGCATCCTGTCCTACCTGCTGTTCGGCCGCGCGCCGCAGGGCAATGGCGCCGGCGGCGAATCGGCCCTGCTCTACAAGGCCGCCAACGCGCTGGGCTTCGGCGGCGGTTCCCTGACCAAGAGCCTGAGCGACACTTTCGGTCTCGACTCGCTGCAGTTGGAATCCGGCGAAGGTAGCAAGACCACTTCCCTGATGCTGGGCAAATACCTGTCACCGGATCTGTATGTCGGCTACGGCATCGGCCTGTTCGACACCGTCAACACCTTCAACGTCAAATACCGTCTCAGCAAACGACTGGTGTTCGAATCCAACAGCAGCACCAGCGGCATGGGCGCGGATCTGATCTATACCCTGGAGCATTGAAGCGCCGTCGCGCCGGCGACCATGCGCGCTCCGCTCAGAGGTAATAGGCCGGTTCGTTGCCCGCTTTCCATTTGATGTTGCAGCCGATGCTGGGCTTCTGATCCGGCGTCACCGGCTGCCCCGCCAGCAGCGCATCGGCGGCGGCGCGCAGATCGGCCCCAGTCACCGGGACCGCGTTACCCGGCCGGCTGCCATCGAACTGGCCGCGATAAACCAGCCGACGCTCACTATCGAACAGGAAAAAATCCGGCGTGCAGGCGGCGCAGTAGGCTTTGGCCACGCTCTGGTCCTGGTCATAGAGATAGGGAAACGGATAGCCGAAGGCAGCCGCTTCCTCGGCCATCTTGTCTGGAGCGTCGCCGGGATGGGTCTCGACATCGTTGGCGTTGATGGCGACGATGGCCAGTCCCCGCTCCCGATATTCATGGGCGAACCGCACCAGTTCCTGGCGAATGTGCTTGACGAAGGGGCAGTGATTGCACATGAACACGACCAGCAACGCCGGCGCATCCTGGAACTGCTCCAGGGTCACGGTCGCGCCGGTAGCCGGATCGAGCAGAGCGAAAGCCGGCGCGGGCGTGCCCAGAGCCAGCATGGTGGAAGCGGTTTGAGCCATCGATGACATCCTCGTGTGGTGAGCGTAACGCAAGACAAGCGCATGACGTTTGCTGCTATGACCAGGATTCCCGGAACGGGTTGCGCGCGCCCCGGCGCGAACCAAGCCGACGCGTCATGGTCAATCCCCGCTATTACAGGGCTTTTTGTCCATCCCCCTCCGCTTGCGCAACCCCCGGGAGAACCTCCATGCAACGACTGAAGTCGCCACTCTGGCTGCTGGCCCTCCTCGGCCTGTTCTGGAATGCCATGGCTCATGCGACCGACTATCCCGATTTCGTGACCCTGGTCGAAAAATACAGTCCGGCCGTGGTCAGCATCCAAACCAAATCCGAACCGAAGGAACGGTCGTGGCGCAACCACCCCCCCATTCCTGACAATAGCCCCTTCCGCGACTACTTCAAGAAATTCTTCGAGCAGCTTCCCGAAGCGCCATCCCGGCCGCAGAACGCCGTGGGCTCCGGCTTCATCATCTCGCCGGACGGCTACATCGTCACCAACGCCCATGTGGTCGAGGACACCGACCGCATCGTGGTCGGTCTGTACGACCGCACCGAATTGACCGCTCAGGTCATCGGCAAGGACAGCCGCAGCGATATCGCTCTGCTCAAGGTCAAGCCCGACGGCAACCTGCCCGCCGTCCGCATCGGCGACATCAACAAGCTCAAGGTCGGCCAATGGGTGCTGGCTATCGGCTCGCCGTTCGGCTTCGAGCGCAGCGCCACCCAGGGCATCATCAGCGCCCTGGCCCGCAGCCTGCCCAGCGACAACTACGTTCCCTTCATCCAGACCGATGCCGCCGTCAACCCCGGCAATTCCGGCGGCCCGCTGTTCAACCTCGACGGCGAGGTGATCGGGGTCAATTCGCAGATCTACAGCCGCTCCGGTGGTTATCAGGGCATTTCCTTCGCTATCCCGATCGACGTCGCCATGGATGTGGTGGACCAACTCAAGAACGGCGGCAAGGTCTCGCGCGGCTGGCTGGGCGTGCTGATTCAGGAAGTCACTCCCGAATTGGCGCAATCCTTCAATCTGAGCAAGCCCAACGGCGCGTTGATCGGGCAGGTGATGGCCGACAGTCCGGCCCAGAAGGCCGGGCTCAAGGCCGGTGACATCATCGTGACCTTCAATGGACAGCCGGTGCACCATTCCAGTGATCTGCCGCTGATGGTCGGACGCACCCGGCCTGGCGCCGCCGTGACGCTGGTCGTGATTCGCGAGGGCAAGGAACAGACCCTGACCATCCAAATCGAGGAGCTGCCCGAGGACAGCAAGCAGCTGCAACAGGCCATCGCCGAACCGACCGCCAGCAACCGTCTCGGTCTCACCATCGCCGAACTGGGCGACGACCAGCGCGAAAAGAACGAACCAGGCGTGCTGGTCAAGAGCGTCGATGATGGTCCGGCTGCTGATGCCGGCATCCGCGCAGGCGACGTGATCGTGCGCCTCAACAATGTCGATGTGCGCGATCCGAGCCAGTTTGCCACGCTGGTCAAGCAGTTACCCACCGGCCGACCGATTCCGGTCTTGATCCGGCGCGAGAACGGTTCCCTGTTCCTGGCGCTGACCGTGCCCGAGAAGGAATAGCCCGCCATCTGGTTTCCCGCTGCGCCCATCCGGGCAGCGGGAAAACCTTGCACGACTGTCGGTTTTCCCACAACACCGACACCGCACTGTACGAAATCCCTCGACCGCCTGGGCATCGAACGGCCAAGCGCCTGTCAAACCGGCATCTTGCAAGCTGGCGTAGATATTGCTTTCACCAAGCAATACCCTTTCAGGAAAGGCCATCGCCATGAGCGCTTCCCGCTCCATCATCATCGATGACACCACCCTGCGCGACGGTGAACAGTCGGCAGGGGTCGCCTTCACCCAGGAGGAAAAACGCGCCATCGCCCACGATCTGGCAGCTTTGGGCGTGCCGGAACTGGAAATCGGCATTCCGGCCATGGGCGCGGCGGAGCGCGACAGTATCCGTGACCTGGCCGACATGCATCTGAATACCCGGCTGCTGGTATGGAGCCGGATGCGCGACGCCGATGTGCCGCAATGCCGGGGACTTGGCGTATGGGGCGTGGATTTGTCGGTGCCGCTGTCCGACCAGCAGTTGCGCCATAAGCTGGGCTGGCAACGCCAGCAGGCGTTGGACACCATTCGCCGCTGCGTTCCCCAGGCGCTGGATCTGGGTCTGGAAGTCATCGTCGGCGGCGAGGATGCCTCGCGCGCCGATCCGGATTTTCTGCTGCAGGCGGTCGAAACCGCCCAGGCCGCCGGCGCACGCCGCTTCCGCATGGCCGATACCCTGGGCATCATGGAGCCGTTCGGGGTCATGGCCCTGTTCCAACGGCTGCGGGCAGCCACCGACATCGAACTGGAAATGCACGCCCACGACGATCTGGGTCTGGCCACCGCCAATACCCTGGCCGCCGCGCTGGGCGGCGCGAGCCATGTCAACACCACGGTCAATGGTCTGGGCGAACGGGCCGGCAACGCTGCCCTGGAAGAAGTGGTGCTCGGCCTGCGCAAGCTGTACGGCTTTCAAGTCGAAATCGATCTCTCGCGCTTCCAGGCTCTGTCGCAGCGGGTCGCCGCCGCCGCCAACCGCCCGCTATCCTGGCAAAAAAGCCTGGTCGGCGAAGGCGCTTTCACCCACGAGGCTGGCATCCACGTCGATGGCCTGCTCAAACACCCGCTCAACTACCAGGGCGTGGACCCGGCCGAACTGGGCCGCAGCCATCGCCTGGTGCTGGGCAAGCATTCCGGAGCCCATGCCGTGCGCAAGATCTGCGCCGAGCTTGGCATCGTCCTCGACCAGAATCAGGCCAACGCCATGCTGCAACGCATCCGCATCTTTGTTGGCCAGCACAAGCGTTCGCCCGAAGTCGCCGAACTGAAGGCGTTTCATCGCGATCTCAGTTATGGACCGGCTCATCCGGTCCTGAGCAGTTTCGATTCTCCTTTTCACGCCGCCGAGGTATCCCCATGAGCGCACCAGCCTTTCTGGAAGCATTGGCCGACATGAGCTCGGCCGAGGATTTTCTGAATTACTTCGAGATCACCTTCAACCAGAAGGTGGTCGAGGTCAATCGCCTGCACATCCTGAAACGCTTCCACGACTATCTGGAAGAGACCCATGCGCTGGACCAGGCCGATTACGCCGAGTGTCTGCAGCGCGCCTATCAGGACTTCGTCGAATCCGACGCCCTGACCGAGAAGGTCTTCGCCGTCTTCCATCGCCAGGAAAAGCAGCGCGAAGTACGGATTCCCCTGACCAGCATCGGTCACGCCACGTGATTTTCGAACCGCGCTTCGAGTGTGACCAGGCGGTGCGGGTCATCCGCAACCTCCGCAACGACGGCACCTATCCGGGCGAAACGACCGGCACGCTGCTGGTGCGCCGGGGCAGCATCGGCTATGTCCGTCACATCGGGGTCTTCCTGCAGGATCAGCTCATCTACAGCGTGCATTTCATCGATGATGGCGGCCGTGTCATCGGTTGTCGGGAAAGCGAGTTGATTTCGGCCGATGAGCCTTGGATTCCCAACCTGTTCGAGCGCGGCGACCGCGTCAACACCAAGCTGGATCTGGTTGCCAACGGCGAAGTCGTCGTAGCCAGCGGCGCGCTCGGCGAAGTCATGGCGATGAATCGCGAACGCCCTGAGGCGATCCACTACAACGTTCTCTTCGGCCAACGCCTGTTCCAAGTGCCGGAATCGGCGCTGACTGCCAGCCCATCCCCTGCCGAATAGCGCAACGGAAGCGGCATCGCCCTGGATGCCGCTTCATCCGCTCCCGCTGAAGTTTCCCCGAAGCACTCGATTCCGTCTTTGCCAATCCCGGCGATTCCGTCATGCGAAATCGAATCGGTCATGGCGCATTCATCATGCTGTCATGCAGCAATGCCTCTCCCATTTCCCCAGTAAAAAATCAGGGAATCACCGCTTGTGTGATTGTTGACAATTGTCGTTAACCACAGTCGCCGCCGTACAACAATGGGGCGTCGCCAGGCCGATTACTCTCTCAATATAAATAATGATTTTCAATAAGTTATATTTAAAATCATTTAAAGGCACGGCAGTTGCTAGCGATTTCGCGTCGCCCATTCCGGACGGTAGCGAACTCAGTCGCTTATTGTGAGGAAATTGGAGGAAATTATGATATCCGTCAGCTCATCCTCGGCAATTGCACAATGCCGCTGGATAGTCGGTCTTCTGCTGCTTTTACTCGGTTTGAGTGTAATTCCGACATCGCCCGCTTTCGCAGCAGCCGGCCATGTCAGCGAAGCCAGTCTGGTGTTGCCCAATCTGGGCGATGCTTCGCTGGCCCAGTTCTTCGGCGGCATCACGGGCTGGACGCTGTTGTGCGCCAGCCTGCTGGTCTGTGCTGGCGGCTTGCTCTTCGGTCTGGTCAATTACCTGCAGGTCAGCCGTCTGCCCGTTCACAGCTCCATGGCCGAGATCAGCGAACTGATTTACGAAACGTGTAAGACCTACATGTTCACGCAAACCAAGTTCCTGTTCATCCTGGAAGCTTTCATCGCCTTGGTGATCATCGCCTACTTCGGCTGGGTCCAGCACATGAACGTCATGGAGGTGCTGTTGATCCTGGGGTTCTCGCTGATCGGCATCGCCGGCTCGCTGGGGGTCGCCTGGTTCGGCATCCGCATCAACACCCTGGCCAACAGCCGCACCGCCTTCGCCGCATTGCAGGGCCGGGCTTTCCCGGTCTACGCCATTCCGCTGAAGTCGGGCATCTCCATCGGTATGCTGCTGATCTCCACCGAACTGCTGATCATGCTGGCGATCCTGCTGTTCGTCTCCCCAGCCCTGGCTGGCAAGTGCTTCATCGGCTTCGCCATCGGTGAATCGCTGGGCGCGGCCGCCCTGCGCATCGCCGGCGGCATCTTCACCAAGATCGCCGACATCGGTTCCGATCTGATGAAGATCGTCTTCCGGATCAAGGAAGACGATGCCCGTAACCCTGGCGTGATCGCCGACTGCACCGGCGACAACGCCGGCGACTCGGTCGGTCCCACGGCTGATGGCTTCGAGACCTACGGCGTCACCGGCGTGGCGCTGATCAGCTTCATCATGCTGGCCGTACCGGAAGCAGCGGTACAAGTACAACTGCTGGTGTGGATCTTCGTCATGCGGGTGATGATGATCATCGCCTCCGGCGTCTCCTACACGGTCAACGAAAACATGGCCCAGCGCCGCTACGGCGAGCAGGCCCGCTTCGACTTCGAAGCGCCGCTGACCTCGCTGGTGTGGATCACCTCGGGGGTGTCGATGGTCCTGACCTTCCTGGTGTCCTTCATGCTGATCGGCAATATCACCATTGGTGGCCAGTCCTACGGCAACCTGTGGTGGCAGCTGTCGCTGATCATCACCTTCGGCACCCTGGCCGGCGCGATCATTCCGGAAGTGGTCAAGGTGTTCACCTCCACCAGCTCCGGCCACGTGCGGGAAGTAGTGATCGCCTCTCGTGAAGGCGGCGCCAGCCTCAACATCCTGACCGGTCTGACCGCTGGCAACTTCTCGGCCTTCTGGCTGGGGGTGGTGATCGTCGGCCTGATGTCGGGCGCTTACATGGTCTCGCAGCACGACCTGGCCGCGGTCATCAACCCTGATCACACCAAAGCGGCCATCATGGCGGCGGTGTTCTCCTTCGGCCTGGTGGCCTTCGGTTTCCTCGGCATGGGGCCGGTCACCATCGCGGTCGACAGCTACGGTCCGGTCACCGACAACGCTCAATCGGTCTACGAACTGTCCACCATCGAGCAGCAACCGGGCATCGAGAACGAGATCAAGCGCGAATTCGGCTTCAAACCCGACTTCGAGGTCGCTAAGGAGTTGTTGGAAGAGAATGACGGGGCCGGCAATACCTTCAAGGCTACCGCCAAGCCGGTGCTGATCGGCACCGCCGTGGTCGGCGCGGCCACCATGGTGTTCTCCATCATCATGCTGCTGACCAGCGGCCTGACCGAACACCTCGACCAGCTGTCCCTGCTCTATCCGCCCTTCCTGCTCGGCCTGATCAGCGGCGGCGCCACCATCTTCTGGTTCTCCGGCGCGTCCACCCAGGCGGTGTCGACCGGCGCTTACCGGGCCGTGGAATTCATCAAGGAGCACATCCAGCTGGATGGCGCGACCAAGGCTTCGGTGAAGGACAGCAAGAAAGTGGTCGAGATCTGCACGGTCTACGCCCAGAAAGGCATGTTCAACATCTTCATGGCAGTGTTCTTCGGCACCCTGGCCTGCGCCTTCATCGAGCCGTTCTTCTTCATCGGCTACCTGATCTCGCTGGCCATCATCGGCCTCTATCAGGCGGTGTTCATGGCCAACGCCGGCGGCGCTTGGGATAACGCCAAGAAAGTGGTCGAAACCGAGCTACACGCCAAAGGCACCGAGCTGCACGCGGCTGTGGTGGTCGGCGATACCGTCGGCGATCCGTTCAAGGACACCTCTTCGGTGTCGATGAACCCGATCATCAAGTTCACCACCCTGTTCGGTCTGCTGGCGGTGGAAATGGCGGTCGGTCTGTCGGCCCAGGGCCAACAGCTGCTGGCCATGAATCTGGCGGCCTTGTTCCTGATCATCAATCTGGTCTTCGTGTTCCGCAGCTTCTACGGCATGCGGATCCAGAGCGCGGCTGACAACAAGCAAGCCACGACGCCAGAAGGCGAAACCGGCAAAGCCAGCGCCGCCGCCACCCAGTCGGCCTAAGCGATCCAGCCGAAGTTTCTCGCACGTACGAGCACACTCCGACAGCCTCCGCCCAGCGGGGGCTGTTTTATTTTAGGGGGTGCCTCATTGTGCGCCTGCCACGCCCAGATAATGCCAAGCGCGGGCCTTGAACAGGCAACAGACTTCCTCGCCTTCCGCCAAACCCAGATCCTGCGCCGCCTTGACCGTGATCTCGGCCAGGACCGGCGTGCCTACATCGACTTCCACCAGCACCCGATCGGCGATGCGGCGCAGACTGAGGATGCGGCCCGCAACCTGGTTCTGGATGGTGATATCGGACACCGGATGGCGGGCCAGGGCGATGTCGGTAGCCCGCAGCGCAATCCAGGTCTCGGCCCCTACCGGCAAATCCGACAGCGGCAAATACAGCTCGTGATGATCGTATTGCACCGTGGTGCAGCCGATGTCGGGCTCGTGCCGGCTGATCGTCACCCGTAGCACGTTCTCCAAGCCCAGCGACCGCGCCAACCCGAGCACGTGGCCTTGGCGGATCACCTCGGAAAACGGCCCCTGCGCCAACACCCGGCCCTTCTCCATCACCGCCAGATAGGGCGTCAGATACAGGATTTCGTTGATGGCGTGGCTGACGTAGAGCATCGGCAGGCGTAGTTCGTCTCGCACCCGGCGCAGGAACGGCAGAATCTGTTGCTTGCGTCCCTCGTCCAGCGCCGCCAGCGGCTCATCCAGCAACAGCAGGCGGGGTGAAGCCAGCAGCGTACGCCCCAGGGCGACTCGTTGCCGCTCGCCACCCGACAGATGGCGCGGCCGCCGACGCAGCAAGTGGCCGATATCCAGCAGCTCGACCACTTGCGCCAAGGTAAATTGCCGCTCTGCCTGCGGCAGCAAATTGAAGCCGTACAGCAGATTGTGTTCGACCGAGAGGTGGGGAAACAACTGGCTGTCCTGGAACACCATGCCGACCTGGCGGCGATGGGCCGGCAGATCGATGCCGCGCTCGGCATCGAACAGGGTCACACCATCCAGCCGAATATGGCCACCGGTGGGACGCGCCAGACCGGCCACAGCGCGCAGCAGCGTGCTCTTGCCACAGCCAGAAGGACCAAACAAGCCACTGACCGGCTGTTCTAGAGTCAATTGGCCTTGCAGGATAAATGAACCTTGTTTGAGTTCGAGATCGATATCGAGCATGAGAGTGTAGGTAATTAAATTGTCGCCAAATGGATTTAATTTATCGGCTTTTTATGCTGCCTGCAGCATATTTCTATTCATGCGACAACAGCATCACGAATTGGCCTATTTAGCACGTATCACCCAAGTCATTGATTCACAATACTGTCATCAACTGTCCTTAAAATAGTTCTTTAAAGCCGTGATGATTGATCATTCGGCTTTATGAAAACCCAATTACGACCCCTCGCAGTCAATCGATTGAGGTCATTTTTATGTCTTCATTACAACCAAACCTCAATGCCCATCACACCATGAACTTCTGGCAAATAGCCGCATTCTTCATTCTGTCGCTGCAATTGTCCGTACCGATGGGCGCCATGGCCGCCGAAGCCAATCAGGGCATCACCGACACCAGTATCCGCGTTGGCTCGATCATGCCGCTCACCGGCAATTCCGCCTACGATGGTACCGATGACTACAGCAGCAACATGAAAAACGGCATTGAGGCAGCATTGAAAGACCAGGTGGCGCAAGGACGCAAAATCGAACTCGAGGTCATGAACGACGACAACGACCCCATGAGCACGATTCAGGACGCCAAGAAGCTGATGAACAAGGGCGTCTTCATCATGCTGGGCAATGTGGGCGCACTTTCGACCCTCAAGGTGGTCAAGGTGCTGGAAGCCAATCAGATTCCCATGCTGGGCTTTCTAACCCTGGGCGATATCAACGCCGACAACATGCTGAACTATCGCCCCAATCCGGCCCAGGAGGTCGCGAGCCTGTTCGAACATGCGGTCAAGAGCGGCGTCAAACCCAGCCAGGTCTGTTTGTTCGTCCAAAATGACGTCTTCGGCATGTCCGGCCTCAATGGCCTCAAAGAAGGGCTCAAGCAATATCCGGACGCGCAGCCCGAAATGGACAAGATCAATGCGCTGCTGGAGATGATGTGGGGCGGCATCAATCCGGCTCTCAACAATGTCGGACCGGTCGGTTTCTATCAAAGCGAAACGGTGTTTGTCCGAGACGCCTACCTGTCCTTGAAACACTGGGAAAACGAAAGCGGCAATGCTTGCAAACAGGTCATCGTACTGGCCATTCCGCGGGTAGCCGCCGATTTCATCGCCTATTCCCGCTCCAAGAACGAGCCCTGGTCGTTCAGCGCGATATCCGCCACCGCCGCCGGCAATACCCTCAGCGGCTATCTCAGCGCCTTGTCGGTCAATGACAACATCGTCGTCAGCCAAGTCGTCCCGCCGCTGAATTCGAACCTGCCCATCGTGGTGGAAGCCAGAAAAGCCTTGGGCGACGGCTTCAACCACATCAGCCTGGAAGGCTATATCGTGGGTCGCGCCTTCACCACCCTCCTGAAGTCGATGAAGGACCCGCTGACCCGCGCCAACTTCGTCAAGGCGGCTCGGCAAAAACCCATCGATGTCGGCGGACTGACGATCGATTTCAGCCGAAACGGTGCGGGCTCTTCCCTCGTCTCCCTCAACAACCTGAAATCCGGCGTTTATCATGCCCTGAACGATGACGATGCCCACTCGTTACCGAATACGGGCCCGACGATCGCCAGTCCCACTCCGGCCGCCAGTTCAACGGCAAAACCCTGACCTCGACGACCTCGTCATCCAGCGTCATCGCCAAACGGCGATGACCGCAGCGGGTCCCGGCAGGCGGTCATGGTTACCTTGACGTCGGCGGGGGGTGCGAAATATGGCGCCGAGCTCACCAGGATGTGCGCGCCGGCGCGGGCGTAATCGGCCGCGTTGCTCGGCTTGACCCCGCCGGCGGCGGCCACCTTGACCGGGGACCCCATATTGGCCAGTCGCGCCACCACCTCGGCTACCCCCGCCGGCGAAAACTTCTCCAGCTGTAGAACATCGACACCGGCCTGAGCAAGTTGCAACGCTTCTTCGGGGGATTTCACTTCGGCCACGATCTTGCGCTCGGGACAAGCCGCCCGCAGCCGTTGTAGGACTGCAGCTTGATCTTCATCCGCCAGAAAAACGCGATGCTCGGGAAACACCAGAATCGTCTCGGACAAACCCAGCCGATGAGGTGTCGCGCCGGCCGCCAAAATAGCCTTGAGCGAGATCGCCTTGGCTCCGGGGAAGGTCTTGCGGGTACAGGCCACCACGATCGTCGGATCGACCGCGCGCGCGGCCTGCACGATGCGGTGGGCGACAGTAGCGATGCCTGAGGCATATTCCATCAGCGTTTGCGCTACCTTCCAGCCGGCCAGCAGCGCGGCGGCCGGACCTTCGGCCGCCAGCAGCGGCGCGCCCGCCTCGACCAAAGAACCACTGGCGCAGCGCCAATCGACCGTGCAGCCCAGCCGGACCAACAAACGCGCGGCCTCTTCCGAGGCCGCCGCCACCATCGCCTCGCGCGCCGCGAAGCGCATCCGGCCCGGTCGCTCACCGATACCCAGGCTGTGCGTGGTCAAATCACCGTAAGGGACATCCTCGGCCAGCCAGCGGTCGATTTCGGCATCAGAAATCAAGGGCATCATGGCAGCAGTAAACCGTAGTTCTCGCAATCGCGTCGCATCAGAAAAACCTAATCCTTGTTCCGGCTGCGCTCAGCCGGCACATAAAGTTGCTCAAGCAGGTATTGTTTGAATTCGGCCGCGTAGGGTTGGTTTTTCAATGCCTCCCGCATGCACGCCAGCCAGGCGTCGCGTTCGGCGGGGCCGATCTCGAAGCGGCGATGGGCTTGCGGAATGATGATCGAGCCGTAACGTTCTGCGTACAGCTTCGGCCCTCCCAGCCAACCGCATAGAAAGCGGGTCAGCTTGTCGCGCGTCACGGTCAGATCGACCGGATGCATGGCCCTGATTTTCGCGGCCTCGGGCAATTGGTCCATGGCGTCGTAAAAATCGTCGACCAGTTTTCTGAGGCCGGCCTCGCCACCTGCCGCCTGGAATGAAGCATCGCCTACCCCATAGGGGCGCGGATTCTGGTTTTCCACCCCTGAGCTTCCTCTATACGTCAATTCATGACCTGGGCCAGCCAACCCGATGTGGGCGATTGCGCTCAGGCTTTCCGATTCCCCAGCATCCGCTCGACCCTGCGGGCGCCCAGTTCGCTAACCCACAGCGCGACCAACGCCAACAGCACCGAGATGATCACCAGCCGCAAAGCTGGGCCATCGCCGCCGGGAATCTGCGTGTAAGTATAAATGGCCAACGGCAGGGTCCGCGTCTCGCCGGCCACATTGCCGACGAACGTGACGGTTGCGCCGAATTCGCCCAAGCTACGGGCGAAGGCCAGGACCAGCCCGGTCAGGATACCGGGCATCGACAACGGAATGGTGACCGTCAGCCAAACCCGCAACGGCCCCGCCCCGAGGGTGCGGGCTGCCTCCTCCAGCCGGGGTTCGACCAACGCCACCGCCAAACGGACCGCCCGCACCATCAGAGGGAACGCCATCATGGCCGAGGCGACGACCGCGCCCTCCCAGGTGAAGGCCAGTGTGATGCCCCAGGTCTGGTATAACCAGCTGCCGATCGGTCCCTGGCGACCCATCACCAGCAGCAGCAGATAACCCGGAACCACCGGCGGCAACACCAGTGGCAGATGGACCAGTCCGTCCACGACCGCCTTGCCGAGGAACTGGACTCGCGCCAACAGCCAACCGGTGACGATGCCGGGAATTGCGATCAGCGCCGTGCACCACAGCCCGATCTTGAGCGACAGCCACAACGCGGTCAGCTCCTCGGGCGTCAGTAGCAACGACTGCCATAGATCGACCATCAGTTGAGCGCAGTGAACCCGTACTGACGGAAGACCTTGGCCGCTGCCGGGCTACGCAGAAAATCCAGGAAGCCCTGCGCCGCCGGCTTGGCGCCTTGCACCAGCGCGACCGGATAGAGCACGGGCGAATAAGTATTGGAGGGGAAGACGCCAAGCACATCCACTTTCCCGGACAGCTTGGCGTCGGTTTCGTAGACGATGCCAACCGCACATTCACCGCGTTCCACGAAGGCCAGTGCCGAACGGACATCCGGCGCCGCCGCCAAGCGTGGCTCCATCGCCGTCCACCAACCCAGCGCGGTCAGCGCCTGCCGGCTGTACTGACCAATCGGCACATCGGGGTTGCACGAGCACCAACGACCCTGAAACGCTCCCGGCAGATCGAAGCTTTTATCCATCTTCACCGGGAAAGCCTTACCCTTGGGCGCGACCAACACCATCTGGTTGCCGAGCAGATTGCCGCGCGTGGAGTCGACGATCTTACCCTTGCTCTCGAGGTAGTCCATCCATTTCAGGTCGGCGGAAATGAAGATGTCCGCCGGCGCGCCATTCTCGATCTGTTTAGCCAGAGCGGACGAAGCGGCGAACGATCCAACCACCTTGACGCCCTTTTCCTTCTCGTACAGCGCGGCCAGATCCTGCAGCGCATTGGTGGCGCTGGCGGCGGCGAACACGGTGACTTGTTCCGCTGCCAAAGCGGGAAGCATCCCTCCGGCCGCCAAACACAGCAGACCGGTGCTCAACCAGCGGAACAAAGTTCTACGAAACATTGGACATCCCCTTGTAAGTGACGACGATTACACAGCCACGCCCAGAATGATGCTGGACGACTTGATCACCGCGATCGCCGGGTCGCCTTCCTTCAGGCCCAACCCGTCGATGCTGGTGTTGGTGATGGTCGCGGTAACGGTCTTGCCGCCGGCCAGTTGCAGGGTGACCTCGCCGTTGACCGCGCCCTTCTTGCAATCCGCGACCGTGCCGCGCAATTGATTGCGAGCGCTGAGTTTCAGGTTGACGTCGCCAGCCATGACGATCACCGAGGACGCCTTCACCAGGGCGTACACCTCGCTGCCTTCCTTGAGTCCCATGCTCTCGACGCTGCCGCGCGTGATCAGGGCGGTGATGTGATCGCCGCCGATATCGACGCCGACTTCGGCGTTGATCGGACCGAGGTTCAGACTCGTGACCTGTCCCAGAAACTGATTTCTTGCGCTGGTCTGCATGACTAATCTCCGCATGAAGTTCATTAGCTCGTCCACATCGTGGACTTTCTCGCTGAGCAGGCCCAAAAATCGTTGGTATTCGCCCGCTACCGCGTCGTACAACTGGATTTGCCGCAACCCATATTCGGTGATTCGACTACCGCCGCCATGTTTGCCACCAGTAGCGCTGGCGACCAACGGTTGTTCGGCCATGTTATTCATGGCGCTCACGGCGTCCCAGGCGGCCTTGTAACTCCAATCGACCGCCTTCGCGGCCTGGGTGATCGAACCGGTGCTGGCGATCTGGCGCAATAACTCAACTCGCTTTTGGCCAAGAAACCGCTGCTCGGACTTATCCAGCCAGATCGACCCGGCGATTGTAGTTTTATTGGGGTCATCCGTCATCATGCAATCCTTAAAAAGTCGTTATATAACAATACATATAGCTCTCTCTTGCACCGAAGAACCGTTGTTTGGATCCACACATTCGACCGACTCGACACGCTTATCTGTCCAGCTATCGGTCATCTTCAAATCAACGGCCATCTTCAAAAATCGGCGTTGCCAAATCCGTTATATATAAAAATATATATTGGTTGCATTTTTCCATGGCCACCCCCGAAAAGCAAGTCATCAAGCGGCTTCCCACCGTTCAGCCACCCATTCAGCGTGGTTACGCCCCCCCCGGAAGGACACGATCAGGATTGCGACGCCACGCACAAACCAGCGACAATGAAATGATTTCACCGCGGCAACGGAGCCTTCGAATGTCTTGGATCAATCGCAATACCCCGCTTGCCGAGCTGACTGCCATCGTCCTCGATACCGAAACTACCGGCCTCGATGTCACCGATGCCCGAATCGTGCAGATCGGCGCGGTGCGCGTGGCGCGGGGTCGAGTCTTGCTGGACCAGACCTTTCTGACCCTGGTCAATCCGGGCGAGCCGATTCCGCCGGCCTCGACGACCATCCACGGCATCGACGACGCCACTGTACGATCGGCTCCCTCGTTCGACGCGGTCAAACCGCTGCTCGACGCCTTTCTGGGCGACGCCGTCATCGTCGGTCAAAGCGTCGGTTTCGATCTCGCCATCCTACTGCGCGAAACGCGTCGTATCGGCGATCGCTGGCATCCCCCCCACTTCCTCGACACCAAGCTGCTGTATGCCGCGCTCGACGACGATCCCCAGGAGCGTTCCCTCGACGACCTGCTCGCCGCATTGGGAGTGACCATCGGCCATCGCCACAGCGCCCTGGACGATGCGCGGGCAACCGCCGAGATCTTCGTCCGTTTGATCCCTCGGCTGGCGACCAAGGGCATCCGCACCCTGGGCGAGGCCGAAGCCCATTCCAGCGCCCAGACCCGCATCCTCGAACGCCAGGTTCGCGAAGGCTGGTACGACGCCACCTCGGTGCGTCCCGAGGAAGCGTGGGCCGACGGTCGCGACCGTGATTCGCTGGCCCTGCTCGATCCCTACCTCTACCGTCATCGACTGCGCCACGTCATGCAGTCGCCCGCGCTGTTCCTGCCTCCCCATATGACGGTCCTGGACACGGCTCGGCGTATGGAAGCCGAACAGCGCAGCGTCACTGTCGTCGGCGACGCCAAAGCCGGACAGGTCTGGGGACTCATCACCGAACACGATCTGCTGCGCGCCCTGGTCCGTGAAGGCCCCAGCGCCCTCGATCGACGCATCGAAAACATCATGAGCGAGACGATCATCTCGCTGCCGGCAGATGCCTATCTTTACCGCGCCCTGGCCCGTATGCAGCGGAACAGCATCCGCCATCTGGCCGTCACCGACCGGTCCGGTCGGATCGTCGGCACCCTGTCGACCAAGACCTTCCTGCGCCAGCGGGCCAGTCAGGCCATCCTGTTGGGCGACGAAATGTCCGAGGCCGGCAACCCGGCAGAGCTGGCCAAGGCCCGCGCCCGGATGCCGATGGTGGCGGGAGAACTGCTCGCCAATGGCGTCGACGCCACTGAAATCGCCCGGGTGCTGAGTTACGAACTGCGCGAACTGGTCGGACGGGCGGCGGTCCTGGCGGAACGGGCGATGAAAAGCGCCGGCGCCGACCGACCGCCGGTGCCCTATGCCTTCCTGCTGCTGGGTTCGGGCGGGCGCGGCGAAAGTCTGCTGGCGTCGGAACAGGACAATGCCCTGATCTACCAGAGCGAAGATCCAGACGGGGTCATCGCCGACTGGTTCACCCGCTTCGGCGAGCACCTCGCCCAGATCCTGCACGACAGCGGGGTAGGCTTCTGCGCCGATGGCGTGATGGCGAGCAATACCGCTTGGCGCGGCAGTCTGAACGCTTGGCGCGATCGTCTGCGGCATTGGCGTCAGCAGCCGGAACAAGCCATCGTCGAACATGCGGTCCAGGTGTTCGATGGTCATCTGGCCTACGGCAACGCCGAGCTCGCCGCGGAATTTCGCGCGATCCTGAGCGAAGAGACCCGTGGCGACCACGCCCTCGCTACGGCGCTGGCCCGACCGGCGCTAACGCCCGAGATCCTGCCCGACACCGAAACACAGGTCGATCTGAAGCGCTACGGGCTCTTGCCGCTGACTGCCGCCGCCCGCGCCTTGGCTATCCGCCACGGCATCACCGCAACCTCGACTTCGGAACGTCTCGCCGCCGTCTGCTCAGCCGGCGTCATCGACCCGGCGCTGCGCGACCAGCTCGACGAGGTTCGTTCGCGTCTGCAAGGCTGGCTGCTGCATCAGCAAATCGTCGATCTGGAAGCCGGCCGAACGCCGAACAAGCAGATCGACATCGCCAGCCTGTCGCCTATCGAGCGCCAGTCCCTTCGAGCCAGCCTGGCTCAGATCCGCGAGCTGCCGGCCATCGTGCAAGCCGGGCTCGCATGAAACTCCGGAGCGTTTTCCACTCAACCTGTCGCCGCCGAAACGGTTCGCCCAGGCTTCTGAACCAGGCTCCCCGAAACGACTCCGGCACCTGGTTCCATGGTTGTCGCCATGGAACCAGGTGCCGGAGCGAACGGAATCACGCAGCCAGCGGCAACGCTTCGTGGCTAAAGCACGCCTTCGGACAAACCCGCGAGCACGCTTCACAACCGATGCAATCCATCGGATTGGAAAGCGTCATGAAGGAATTGTCGCTGTCATCCTCGTCTTCGTCGTCTTCATCGAAATCGACATCGTCGATCGCCCGTTGCACGATGCTCAACACATCGCGCGGGCACACCTTGAAACAGCGGCCACAACCGATGCATTTTTCCTCGTTCAGCGCGGTCACGAACAGCGGAGTCCAGGCCGTGCCGCCTCGCGTGATACCGGTGATAACTTCAGCACCCATACTTTTACCTCTCTCGTCAATGATATAAGCCCCGGTGCCGGCATCACCAGACCGGGAACCGTGGAAAAACCCGTTGTCCGTCGTTACTCCCGCCAGCCTTCCGCTTCCATCATCGTAAAGCGCTCCTCGGCACTTTCGGCCTGTCGCTGACGATTGATGGCGCGACTCAGCCAGGCAGGCGCCTGACCGCCAGCCAGTCCGGCCTGCAATTCGGCCAGCAGCGGCGCGATTGCCGTGCCCGCCTCCACTCGAATGGGTTGGATTCCGGCCGCCAGCAATTGCTGGATAGCGGAACCGCCCACCGCCTGGCAGTACACCACAGCGCAGCCCTGCAGCAGGGCCAGCTTGGCAGCCAATTTGTCTTCGTGGCCATCCTGGTCGAGATCGCCAAACTGGGCGAACTCCACCACGCTCGCCTGCTCGGCGGTCACGGCGTAGATGAGAACGGCGTTTGCAGTGCCAAAATGCTGGTCAATCTTGTGGCGATCGCTGGTGGCGAAGGCTGCCTTGATGCTGGGAGTCATGTTCTGTTCCTCGTCCTGCGTATCCTGAGAGCTCTTAGTGCCACCGGTCAGAATGCGCAAATGCCTGCGGAGCGCCATGGTTTGCCTCCTGCCGTAATTCAGCCTTGCGGGAATAGATGGAGTGATAGGGAGCGACGCCGTGCTCGGCGTGTTCGAGCAACGCGTTGGCCAGATCGAACAGCAGTTGCCGACTACCGTCGTAGCCAATCCAGGTCCGCTGATAACCGCCGATCCGGTCATACTGGGGCATGCCGGCCCGCAACAGCGGGAGCTTCAATCGCTCCGCTGCATCGACCGCATGGGAACTGCCGATCACCAACTCCGCGCCCTGTAGGCGCGCCAGATCCTCCAGATCCTCCAGATCGCCGACCTGCACTTGCGGTACGGGGGTTCTGGCCAGAACCGATGCCCGGGCGGGCGCTACCGCCGCCACGATCTCCGCTCCGACTTCGCCCAGCAGCTCGCTGAAGGCGTGCAATAGATCAGGATCGGCGCCAATGGCGACCCGGGCCTGTCCCAGCAGGAAATGACAATCGAGCATGGCGTCCTGCAGTTGCGCCCGCTGCCGCTCCAGACGACCCGGCACCGGGCGACCGGCAATTCCGGCCAGCGTCATCATCAGGCGATCGTTGGCGTCCAGCCCGAACAGGTGGTCGAAACGATGCAGCGGCGTCCCGGTTCGGCTTTCCAGCAGTTCGGCGGCGGGATACAGCGATGGGCCGATCACCAGCGTCGCGGCCGCGTCGCCCAAGGTCGCGAAGGCCGTCACGGGCGTGCCGCCAGTGGTGATCGACGAAAAATCCTCGGCTTCGAGATGGCCATCCAGCGAATCCGACAGATCGGGAATGAACACCGGATTCAGCCCAAAGCGTTCGATCAGATCGCGCAGGCTTTCCAGATCGCCAGGGGTCAACAGCGAACCGCACAAGACATTGACCTGATGAGCGCGCCGGCCTGGACAGGTCCCGCCCTGCTCGGCCGTCGGCGTCCATTCGGCGATCATGGCCTGCACCGCCAGCGCAAAGCCGCTTTCCAGGCAGCCGCTGAAATCGGGCGTATTGACCGGCACGATCCGCACATTGTGATGCTCGGGATACTGTTCCCGAAAGGTCTTGAGCACGCGGTGAATATCGGTGCCCTGCGCTTCCGACAGACCGGTGGTCAACAGGCCGATGACGGCAGGCCGGTTCTTTTCGGCGATGGTCTTCATGGCCATGATCAGATTTTCATCCGCGCCCATGATGCTGCTGACCTGATCCATCGCGGTGCTTTGCAGGGGAATCGGCTCGCGAAAATGGCGAACCAGGAAAACCTTGGCGAAAGCGGTGCAGCCTTGCGCGCCGTGCAGCAGGGGCATGGCGCGATCGAGGCCGAGCACCGCCAGGCTGGCGCCCAGCGGCTGGCTGGTCTTCAGCGGACTGACTGTCAGCGGCTTGCTGCGACCGAGAACTTCAGCCATGGCCAACCCCCCGCAGCGTCTTCCACGGCGTCGGCCGGCGCACGGCCTCCCAAACCGGATTTTCCAGGGCGCGCGCCAATTGCCGCGCCAGGGTCAGCATGCCCTGATAGCCGGCGTAACCGTGTTCGCGCTCCTGGTTCACGTCCACGAACGGCAGGCGGGCCTTGATGGCGGTGTACATGTTGCGGCCACCGGCGATCATGATATCGGCGTGATACTCGCGCGCCATGTTCAACAACTGGCGGGCGTTGCCATCCTCGATCATCTTGGCCTCTTCGCCCATCAACTCTCGAATCCGCTCCTTGTCTTCCTCGGTGGATTTCTTGGTGCCGGTGGCCACGACCTGGATACCCAGATCCTGCAAGGCGGAGACGATCGACCAGGACTTGACGCCACCGGTGTACAGCAGCGCGCGCTTGCCGCGCAGCCGCTCGCGCCACGGCGCCAATTCGGCGGCCAGGCGGGCTTCCTCGCGGGCGATCAGCGCTTCGGTGCGGGCGCTGAGATCGGCATCGTTCAGTAGACGGGCGAAATCGCGCAAGGCGTTGGAGACATCCTGGATGCCGTAAAAACTGCCCTCGAACCACGGAATGTCGTAGCGTTCGCGCAGTTTGCGGGCGACATTGAGCATGGCGCGGGAACAGACCACCATGGTCGCTTCGGCGCGGTGCATGGTCTGGATTTCCCGGAAGCGGGCGTCGCCGGACAGCGAGCACAGCACCCGCAGGCCCAGCTCGTCGAACAACGGCAGGGTGTGCCACATCTCGCCAGCGATGTTGTATTCGCCAATCAGATTGATGTCGTGGACCCGCAGATGGGGACGGGCGGGATCGACTGGAGCCGGTTCCGGCTCGCGGCTGCCGACCACGTACTTCAGCATGGTCTCGCCGGCCAGGCGATTACCCAAATTCTTGTTGCCGTAGAAACCGGCGGCATCGACCGGAATCACTGGTACGCCCCAGCGTTGGGTCGCTGCTTTGCATACCGCTTCGAGATCGTCGCCGATCAGCGCCGTCACGCAGGTGCTGTAGACGAACACCGCTGCGGGCGAATAACGGTCGATGGCTTGTTTGACCGAGTGGAACAGCCGCTTTTCGCCACGGCCCATGATCACGTCCTGCTCGCTCAAATCGGTGGTCATGCCGATCTTGAACAGGGCCGGACCGCTGGAGCGAGTCCCGCGATTGTCCCAGGAACTACCGGCGCAACCGCTGGGACCATGCACGATGTGGGCGACGTCGGCGATAGGCAACAAGGAAATCTGCGCCCCATCGAAGGTGCAACCGCCTGCCGTAGCGCCGGGCGTGGGCCGAGCGCAGCCGGATTTGCTCTTGGCGTTATGCTCGCAAGCCGGTTCGTTCAGCAATGCGGCGAGATCGCTGGTTTTCATCGCTGTGTTCCCTTGATCGTTGTTCCCACGGCTTCTGCGGGAGTGCGGGCCGAAAAAATGCGGTGGAGGGACTGCAGGGCAATCCACCGCCGCCGAAACCCGGTCGAGCTTCAAACGGCGGATCGCGACAGACGTCCTCGATCAGGCGACCGCTGCGCCCAACAAAACAGGCTTGACCTGTTCGAGCCAGCTTCCCAGGCGCTCTTCGGTCAAATCGGCCTGGTTGTCCAGATCGAGCACCAAGCCGACGAATTCGCCATCGCGGAAAGCCTTGGACTTGTTGAATTCGTAACCCTCTCCCGACCAGCTGCCGATCAGCGTCGCGCCCATCTTCTTGAGCTTCTTGTACAGAATCCCCAGCGCATCGACGAACTCGTCCGGATAGCCGACCTGGTCGCCCAAGCCGTACAGAGCGATGGTCTTGCCGCTCAGGTCCACGCTTTCCAGCGTCGGCAAAAATTCGGTCAGGGTGTCCGGCAGCTCGCCGTCGCCCAGGGTCGGCGTGCCGAAGATCAAGGTCTCGCACGACGTCAGGTTTTCCGCCGTAGCGCCCTTGACGTTGAACAGCTCGATGTCGCCCTCGCCAAACTGCTTCTTGATCATCTTGGCGACCTTGCGGGTGTTGCCAGTGTCGGTGGCGTAAAACAAACCAATCTTGGCCATGATGACTACCTCGTTTGAATGGAAAAGGGATTCGGTCAGGAATTCGCGCATTCGGTGGCGACGGCGAGCACCACGCCAGTGGCCACTTGCGGATCTTCGGTCAGCTGCAGGCAATGCTGCCGGCTGTCCACCAGATAAAGATTGACGCTCGCACCCCGCAGCACCGGCTCGACATTGTTGATGTCGTCGTCCAGGCATTGGGTGAAATACAGGCTGGGGTACACCTGCCGCAACCGGCTCAGAGACGCGTAATCCACTCCCTGGGTCTCCGCCCACTGGGCGATATCGCTAAGTTGGCGTGGGGTGATCATGGCGACTCTCCTGATTCGGTTTGCAGCGAGTCGCCCGCCGACAACGCTGGCGTGCGACCGATGATTCGGGCCAACCAGGGCGGCGGATCGCCCGCCAGCACCTGTTGCAATTCAGCCAGCACCACGCTGATCTCTTCAGCCTGGGGCCGCTTGAGCGGATGGACGCCGCTGTTCACGACCCGGGCGGCGGCAGGACCGCCGATGGACAACACAAACAGCAAATCGCAATCGTCGATCAGAGCCACCCGTTCCGCGCTGTGATCCACGGAAAGACGCACCACAGCCGGCCCCGGACGCACCGCAATGAGGCGCGTTTCAGTCACCGAAACCTGATAGATCAGAAAACGGCTGCAGGAACCGAAGTGGCCATCCAGCATCGCGCTATGATTCGAAGCGCACGCAATCCGGATGGAATTCGGCATGTCGCCTTCGTGATAGGCTTGAGCTTCAGGAATCACATCCACAGCGCCGTTCTCATCCTCGCCTTTCAAGACCGCAAGTGCCTGTCGCAAAATGGGTCCGTCGATTCCGCTCAAGAAGCCGTCTGCGGCTAGTTTGAAATCCTTGACGGTCAGTCCGGCCAGTTTGTCCTCAGTCAGTGGTTCATCCAGGGTCGACAACAACACCCGGATCAATTGGGCCGCACTGACATCAGGCAATTGTCGTGCCGCCAAACCGATGCGGAGCGCGACACAATCAGGAATCGGTTGCTGTCCGGCGCTCATAGCCGCTTCACTCGGACGGTCAACGGTAGTCTAGGCGGCTGATCGAAGGGCTCGAGGTAATAACGCGAACCGTCCGACAACTCTATTTCTCCACCCCAGGCACCGGGGCCGGAGAATTCCAGCGAGACCACGGTTTCTTCGTGATCCTTTTTGGTCACGTAAAATACCAGCTGGCCGGCCGCATTGTTTCGCAACATAACGTTAGGCATGGTGGGTTTTCCCGTGGTACGAGAGCGGGCCGGACCACGCGCACTGCCCTGGCCCGACCCCGATCTCATTCCCGCTTAGCGGATCAAATCGAAGGCGTAATCGGTTTCGCCCATCTGCATGGTTTCTTCGTCCAACCGCTCCATGACCGCGTTCACCAGCGCCTTGAGGATATACATCGCCCCCTCGTAGCCCAGCGTGGTATCGCGGTGCAGGTGATGCCGATCGAACAGCGGGAAGCCCAGGCGGATCAGCGGCACTTCGAATTCCTTACCCTTGTGCAGCGTATCGCGCTGGATGAACTTGCCGTAGGAATTACCGATCAGGAAGTCCGGCTTGTTGCTGAACACCAGCGAGCGCAGGTGCCAGAGATCCTTGCCGACATACACTTCGGCGTCTTTGCCGTAGGGCGAATCCTTCAGCATCTTGGTGATGTCCTTGGCCCAGCGCTTGCTGCCGTTGTGGCACAGGACATGGACCGGTTCCGCACCCAGCTCCAGCAGGAACTGGCAAATGCCGGATACAAAGTCGGGATCACCGAACACCGAGAAGCGCTTGCCATGCAACCAGGAATGGGAGTCGGTCATCATGTCGACCAGACGACCGCGCTCTTGGGTCAAGGAATCAGGAATCGGCTTGCCGGTCAGTTCCGACACCTTCATCAGGAATTCGTCGGTCCAGCTCAGACCCATCGGAATATTGATGGCACTGACAGGTTGCTTCCAGACTTCCTGCACGAACTTCTTGGTCTTGGCCAGCTGCGCGGGTTGCAGCAGCAAGGTATCGATGGCGTTGGGCGCATCCTTGATCTCTTCGATCCGGGTGCCGCCCGCATACATGCGGAATTCGCCATCAGTTGGAATATCCAGCACTTCCTCGGGATCGGACAGGATGGTGTAATCGACCCCCATCTCCGTCAACATCCGCTTGATGACCCGGAAATTGCCGAGATAGGTTTCGAAACCGGGGACGATGTTGAGCTTGCCGTTGCTACCGACGACCTTGCCTTCCATCTCATGCTGGGTGAAATAGCGCAGAATCCCCTCTTCCATGTTGTCCCAGCCGGTGGTATGGCTGCCGACGAAGCTGGGGGTATGGGCAAAGGGGGTGGGGAATTCCACCGGAACCCGACCGTCCTTCTTGGCGTTGGCGATGAAGGCGTTGAGGTCGTCACCGATGACCTCGGCCATGCAGGTGGTGGAAACCGCCATCATCTCCGGCTTGTAGAGGGTCAGCGAGTTCTCCAACCCTTCGAACATGTTCTTCTGACCGCCGAACACTGCCGCGTCTTCGGTCATCGAGTCGGACACCGCCGCGACCGGTTCGCGGAAGTGGCGGTTGAAGTAGGTGCGGAAATAGGCCACGCAACCCTGCGAACCGTGCACATAGGGTAGCGTCTTGTAGAAACCCAGCGCGCACAGCACCGCCCCGAGCGGCTGACACGCCTTGGCTGGGTTGATGGTCAGTGCTTCGCGCTTGAAGTTGAGTTGCTTGTATTCTTCCGTCGTGGTCCAGTGGAATACTTCTTCCAGCTTTTCCTTGGGCACTCTTTCTTCGAAAACGTGCTTACGTTCGAAAGCCTGTTGATAGTCATCGCCAGTAAAAAGCGGATAACCAGGTTTGATGGCGTCGGCGTCTTGCATGACTTCATTACCTCTTCCGGCTGGCTGGAGCCGGGCATCATTCAGGGGTCGGCGCTGGGGCCGTTACCGCAGGTATTGCATTCCGGTGGATTGGATCGGCCATGTTGTGCCGATCCAACCGTAGAGGATCGACTCAGGCGGCTGCCTGCATCTCCTCGCTAGCCTTCTGCTGCCACGGAGCCTTGATCTTGCTCCAGCAGGGATTGTTGATGGTCATGTCCATATCGCGGGCGAAAATGGCGAAGCCGTCATAGCCGTGGTAAGGACCGGAATAATCCCAGGAGTGCAGCTGCCGGAAGGGAATCCCCATCTTGTGGAAAACGTACTTCTCTTTGATGCCAGAACCGATCAGATCGGGCTTTAGGTGCTCGACGAAGGATTCCAGCTCGAAGCTGGTGGCGTCGTCGTAGATCAGCGCGCCATCCTGCAATTCCTTGAAGGTACGGTCGTAGTCATCGTTGTGCGCGAACTCGTAACCCGCACCGATCACTTCCATACCCAGATCTTCGTAGGCGCCGATGATGTGGCGAG
The DNA here is from genome assembly GCA_003989065.1 of Candidatus Competibacteraceae bacterium. Lineage (GTDB taxonomy): Bacteria > Pseudomonadota > Gammaproteobacteria > Competibacterales > Competibacteraceae > RXIW01. The sequence goes on along the minus strand of RXIW01000037.1, from coordinate 1,379 downwards.
GACGCAAGCCACCGACGAACAGCAGCACTCGCTTGCCTTCCAGCCGAGGCCGATATTTGGCAATGATGGCGTCCATGACTGGCTGACGCTGGGCAATGATCCGCTCGGCGTTTTCCTGGATCTTGCTGTCGAAGCGGGCGGCGATCTCGCGCAGCGACTCGGCGATCTTAGTCGGGCCGAAGAAGTTGAACTCCATCCACGGAATCCCATACTTCTCTTCCAGATGCCGGCTGATGTAGTTCATCGACCGGTAGCAGTGCAGCAGATTCAGCTTGGCATGGCGGGTGGATTCCATTTCGGGAATCGAGCCGTCGCCCGACCACTGCGCGATCACCCGCAGACCCATCTCTTCCAACAGTACCCGCGAACTCCAGGCGTCGCCGCCGATGTTGTAGTCGCCGGTGATGCAGACATCGTAGGGGGTGGATTCGAAGCTGTCCTGATCGTCACGATTATGCAGCACCCAGTCACGCAGCGAGTCGTTGGCGACGTGGTGGCCCAGGGACTGGGAAACGCCGCGGAACCCTTCACAACGCACCGGCACCACAACCTTGCCGATTTCCTTGGTGGATTTCTTGGCTACCGCTTCGATGTCGTCACCGATCAGGCCAATCGGGCACTCGGATTGGATCGTGATGCCCTTGGCCAACGGAAACAGGCCATTCAACTCGGTGATAATCTTGGCCAGCTTCTTGTCACCGCCGAACACCACATCCTTTTCCTGAAAATCGGAAGTGATGTTCATGTCGTTGAAGATGTTGACACCGCTATAGCCAGTCACATAGTTGCGGCGACCGGCGCGGGAGAACTGGCCGCAGCCGACCGGGCCGTGCGAAATGTTCAGCACGTCCTTGACCGGACCCCACACCACGCCCTTGGCACCGGCGTAGGCGCAGCCGCGCGCGGTCATCACCCCAGGCAGCGCCTTCTTGTTGGCAACGATGCACTTGTTGGATTTTTCCAGGGTGGGATCATTGGCCATCAAGTGCTTGGCGCGTTGCTTGCCAGTCTCTTCTGGATAGACTTCCAGCACTTCTTGAATCAGTTTTTCGGATTCTTGGCGGTTCATGGTCATGGACGGTTCCTCACGTTTGGCCCGGTACGGCGGTGGATCACAGTCAAGCAGTGGCGCATAGCGTGGCTTCTTCGGCGGCAGTCTTGCCGACGATGGATTCGTCTTCCTCGTCGAGAATGCCGAATTCCAGAAGCAGATCTTCCAGCTCGTCCATGGTCAACGGCTTCGGAATCACCAGCTTCTTGTTGTCGACGATCTTCTGAGCCAGGCTGCGGTATTCGTCGGCTTGGTTGGATTTGGGATCGTATTCGATCACGGTCATCCGACGAATTTCCGCGCGCTGCACCACGTTGTCGCGCGGCAC
>RXIW01000036.1 GCA_003989065.1 Candidatus Competibacteraceae bacterium | reverse complement strand
ATCGTTTTTATACCATCTTCAGGATAGAAATCACCAACTTCCCTACCTGAACGATGCCTCATCATAAAATTCGCTAAGTAAGGCTTATAGCATGTCAGAAGAGGTCGGTTTTCCGTCATCTCGAGGTTGAATCGACACCGTAACGCCGAGAGCACGAGCAGAGCCGGATAGAACCTCTATTCCGCCAGTTTCAGGATCAGTTCCAGCAGGCCCGGAAACCGGGCATCGATATCTTCCTTGCGTAGGACGCTGCGATGCTCGACGCCATGTTTGACGGTATGGATCAAACCGGCTTCGCGCAAAATGCGGAAATGATTGGACAGCGTTGATTTCGCCATTTTTGGACAGGGTGCGGCCTCGGCACAGGAAGCGCAATTGCCGCGGTTCTCATATAAAAACCGCACAATGCGCAGCCGCGTCGGATCGGACAGCGCGCTCAGCACGCCTCCCAAGGTGAGGTCTTCCCGCGATGGATGCACGAAATTCATAAAATAATTTTAGGGATTGCTCTTGCTAATTTCAATAGTTCAATTATAGTGAACTAACGAATTATTGAACTGGCTATACAAGCCCAACCAACCCAAGGGGAATATCATGGTCAAGAAACTCGAAGGTAAAGTCGCGGTCGTCACCGGCGCATCCAAAGGCATCGGCGCGGCCATCGCCCAGCATCTGGCGGCGGAAGGCGCGCAGGTCGTCGTCAATTACGCCTCCAGTCAGGAAGGCGCCGACAAAACCGTCGCCGCCATTATCGCCAAGGGCGGCCAGGCTATCGCGGTCAAAGGCGATGTCGCCAAAGCCGCCGATGTCGCGCACCTCTTCGCCGAAACACGCAAAGCCTATGGCAAACTTGACATTTTGGTTAACAATGCTGGTATTTATCAGTTCTCGTCGCTGGAAGATGTCACCGAAGAGCTATTCCATAAGCAGTTCAACACCAACGTCCTCGGCCTGCTGCTGGTGACGCGTGAGGCCGTCAAGCTGTTCGGTGACCAGGGGGGTAGCATCATCAACATCAGTTCGGCCGTCACTACGCTGATGCTGCCAAACACCGTTGTCTATACGGCCACCAAGGGCGCAGTCGATGTCATCACCGGCGTACTGGCCAAGGAACTCGGACCGCGCAAGATCCGCGTAAACGCCATCAATCCCGGCATGATCGAAACCGAAGGCGCGCAAGCCATGGGCGTTACCTCTGCGGAAAGCGATATGCGCAAATGGGTGGAAAACGCCGCGCCGCTGGGCCGTATAGGGCAGGTAGACGACATTGCACCGACGGCGGTCTATCTCGCCTCCGACGATTCCAAATATATGACCGGCGAAACCCTAGCCATCAGCGGCGGGATGCGTTAACCGCAAGTCATTCTTTGGTCTTGCTATGCCTCTTCCTGCTGTGCGGGAAGAGGCATTCCTTCGATCAGGCCGTGTCGATCCGTTGCTGGTTTTCTTCGAGCCAGCCGAGAAATGTTTCAGCCGCCATGGGTGGTGCAACCCAATAACCCTGGCAGGCATCACATCCGATTTTTCCTAAAAATTCCAATTGCCTGCTGGTTTCGACGCCTTCGGCCACGATCCGCAAATTTTGACTTTTGCCGAGCGCGACCACCGCTTTCGCGATGGCTCCATCGTCCTTCCCGCTATCGATGTCGTTCACAAAAGCGCGATCGATCTTGATCGCGTTCACTGGAACGTGGCGAAGAGAGGCGAGAGTCGCGTAACCGGTACCGAAATCGTCGATCGTGAGACCTACGCCGACTTGTTTGAGCGCCAGAAGGATTTGGCTGGATGCGTTCTTGTCGAGAAAACAGCTTTCTGTGATCTCCAAATCGAGTGTGCTAGCCGATATGCCGCGCTTTTCGAGAATTCGCCTGAAAACGACCGGAAACTCCTCGTCCATGCATTGGCGAGCTGACACGTTGATCGAAAGCCGCGGTACGGACAAAGTCCGGTCGCGCCACGCGGCGAGGTGTGCGCACGCTAGGTCGATCACATGTTCGCCGATTTGGATGATAAGGCCGGACAGTTCGGCGATCGGCATGAAGTTCTCGGGCAAAAGAACGCCTCGCCCCGGCGCGCGCCAGCGCAGGAGTGCCTCGACACCGACGATTCGCTGTGAGCCGATTTCCATGATGGGCTGAAAGTAAAGCTCCAGTTCGTTGCCATCCATGGCTCGGCGCAGCCCGGTTTCGGTCGACACCCGTCGCTGCACGACTTCGGTCAGCGCCGGCGTATAGAAGTGAACGACATTGCCGCCGCGCGCCTTGGCGCGATACATGGCCGTGTCGGCGTTGCGGGTCAACGCCGATGCATTTTCGCCATCCGTCGGAAAGAGGCTGATGCCGATGCTGGCGCCGAGAACCAGCTCGCGCTCGTCCACCACGAACGGTGCGGATAGCCCTTCGATGATCTTTTCCGCCACCAGGGCGGCGCTCCAAGGCTCCGCGATATCTTCCAGCAGCACCCCGAACTCATCGCCGCCAAGCCGCGCTAGCATGTCTTCCGCGCGTACACACCCCCTGAGTCGCTCTGCGGCTAGTTCCAGCACCCGGTCGCCCACTTCGTGCCCGAAACTGTCGTTGACATGCTTGAAACCATCCAAATCCAGATACAGTAAAGCGACCAGGCGTTTTCGGCGCTCTGCCCGGGCGAGCACGTGGACCACTCGCTCGTGAAACATGGTGCGGTTGGCCAGACCGCTGAGAGGATCGTGATGAGCCAGAAACTCCAGCCGCTTTTCGGCCTCCTTGACGGTGCTGATGTCGGCGAATACAGCCACATATCCGCGCACATCGCCCTCGCCGGGATCGATCACGTCGATGGTCATCCACGCTGCGAATACCTCGCCGCTCTTGCGCCGCAGCCAAACCTCGCCGCGCCAGCCTCTCTCCGTTTTCATATGCTCCCAGGTCGTGTTGGACTGGTCTGGCGACAGGCGCTCGGAAAGCAGAAATTCCCAATGTTCGCCGGCGCACTGGTTCAGAAAGTACCCGGTCACGGTTTCGAAAGCGGGGTTGATCGTGACGAAGCAACCATTTTCGTCCAGTATGGCGACCGCCTCAGCGGTGCTGCGAAACACCGTATTGGCCGCAATCAGGTTTCGTTCGATTTTCTTCTGTTCGGTGATGTCATGGATCAAAGTGTAAAAGCCCACGACTTTGCCGTCAGCCGTCGATTCCGGCACGCAAGTCATGTGTACGTCGCGTTCGCCCAAGCGATGGTGCACCAGACGAACGGTGGACTCGACGGTTTTGCTACTCGTCGCTTTTTCGAGCTGAGGACATAGACTTTCGTAAGCGGTGGCGCCAAAGACCTGACAAAGCGGTTCATCCAGCATGTCCTTTTTTCGCAGATCGAACCAATCTTCGTAGGCGCCGTTCACGAAGCGGAAACGGTGTTGCAAGTCGACGTGGGCGATCAAGACCGGTAACGCGTCGGCGACGATGCGCAATTGCCGTTCCCGGGTTTCCGCTTCGGCATAGGCGGTCTTGATCTCGGTGATGTCGGAAAAAGTGAGCACGACACCATCAATGCGATTATCCGTCGTGCGGTAGGGCAGGATGCGCAGTAGAAGACAGCTGCCATCGTTGCCGCGCACTTCTTCTTGAAAAGGCTTGAGGTCGCTTAGGACCTGCTGGCACAGGTCCGCTAGGACGCCATTCTTGAAGCGTTGGGCAACGTCTCCAATGAACCTGCCATGATCGGTCTGGATCAGCGCGAACATGCGCGTCGCCGACGGTGTGTAGCGCCGCACGCGTAGATCGGCATCCAGGAAAAGAGTGGCGATATCGGTGCTGGAAAGCAGATTGGCCAGGTCGTTGTTGGTCGCTTCAAGCTCGTGAACCTTGTCCAGCAGCTGGTTGTTGACCGTGGACAGCTCCTCGTTGAGGGATTGCAGCTCTTCCTTGGAAGTCTCCAGTTCCTCGTTGGTGGACTGGAGCTCTTCGTTCATGGACATCACCTCTTCGTTTGCCGCCTTGAGTTCTTCGTTGGCGGTTTCCACCTCCTCGATGGTGATCTGCAGATCCTCGCGGGTCGCCTTAAGCTCGTACTCCAATTGTTTGACCAACGCTTCTTCACCAGCCTGCACCTTGCTCGTGAGCGCCGCTTCTTTTTCCTCGTCGAAACACACCAGAAAGGTGCCGTCGGCCTCATCCATCGGCCACACCTTGAGATATACCTCGCGATTGCCGCTCGAACTGCGCAGGGCGATCCGGCGCGTTTCCGCGACTGTTTTTTCCCGCACGGCTTTTTGCAGGGTGGACCGCAAGATGGTGCGCAACCCTTCTCGAGCCAGCGCTACGATCTCGTGGGTTGCCGTTCCCTTGGGCATTTCCAGATAGTTGGATGTGGCACCATGAAAGAACAGCGCCTCGCCCGCTCGATCCACCAGCACCGCTGCGGGAGCGTATTCCGCGAGCAGTTTCTCTTCGACGCGTACGGCGAATTGTCGCCCGGCCGTCGCTTTCGCACGCCCGACCAGGCCGCGCGTGGAAGTCGTGGCCGCCTCGCTCACGACCGGGAAGTAGTCTGGGCCACGGGGGTTGAACGGCACGTCGAGACGGTGGTAGATGCGCCATTTTTTTGAAACGGCCCGAAACATATCGGTGCGCTGGCCGATGGTCTCGGAATTGCCCAGGAACAAATAGCCGTTTTCTCGCAGCGCGAAGTGGAATAGGCGAATCACTTTGGTCTGAACTTCGTTGTCCAGATAGATCAACAGGTTGCGGCAACTGACGAGGTCGAGGCGGGAAAAAGGCGGATCGATGATGAGGTTCTGGACCGCGAATACCACCGCTTCCCGCACCGGCTTTTTTACACTGACGTAGTCGCCGTCGCGAGTGAAGAATTGACGCAAGTATTCAGCTGGCAGGTCCGCCGTGGCCGAGACGGGATAAATGCCAGCCCTGGCGACCTCGAGCGCTTCGGTGTCGATGTCCGTAGCAAAAACCTGCAAACCCACCCGTTTTCCGCTTTGTTGGATGGCTTCCATGAACAGCATGGTCAGGGAATACGCTTCCTCGCCGCTGGCGCAACCCGGTACCCACAGGCGGATGGGTTCGTCCGACCGATCCTGTTCCAGCAGCGACGGGATGACGTTCGTCGTGAGTACCGCGAAAGCTTGAGGCTCTCGGAAGAAGCTGGTGACGCTGATCAGCAGATCGCGCACCAGATCGCGCACCTCGTCTTCCGAAGTCCGCAGCAACTCCAGGTACTCGTGCATGCTTTCGAGCATCGCCAAGCTCATGCGGCGCGCGATGCGGCGACCGAGGGTGCCTTTTTTGTAGTGATGGAAATCGTGGCCGGTCTTGGTTCGAATGATCGTGATCGCGGTACCCAGGTCGTCCGGTAGTTCGGCCGCTTTAGGTTCCGCAGTCAGCTCACCGCGTACGTAAGGGTGTTGCACATAACGCACCAGCACTTCGGGCATGGCTTCCACAGCCAGACGATAGTCGACGAGCCCAGTGGCCAGGGCGCTGTGGGGCATGCCATCGTACTGGGCGGTGGTGGGTTCCTGAACCATGGTCATGCCACCGTGTCCCTTGATTTCGCGTAAGCCCAAGGTGCCGTCGCTGCCCGTTCCGGACAGGATTACACAGATGGCCTTCTCTCCCAGCGTTTCGGCCAGGGAACGTAGAAAGTGGTCGATGGGCATGCGCATGCCGCGCCGCTCGGTAGGTGGGCTCAAATGCAAGACCCTGTCCCGAATGGACAGGTAATAATTCGGTGGTATCACATACACATGATTCGGCGCTACATGAAGCTCGTCCACAGCTTGCATGACTGGCATGGAAGTATATTTGGCCAGTAGATCCGCCATGAGACTTTCGTGATTAGGATCAAGATGTTGTACCAAAACGAAGGCAAGTCCCGTTGCCGGTGGCATGGCAGTGAAAAATTGTTTGAGCGCTTCCAGTCCACCGGCCGATGCCCCGATACCGACGACGGGAAAAACAGGGGTCGATTCATGATTCTCGCTCGGCTGGATGATGCTGGTTTTGATATTCATCGTCCCTCCGGGGAAATGTGGCTGTAACAGCTGCTTCAAAGCGCCTGATTATCTAAAAATTTGTGGCCGGTGGCGGCGCTGCTGCTCAATGAGTTCGACGGCTGCCTCTAATACCTCAGCGGCTCGGTGGGTTGGCAAGCCGATCTCGTGAATATCATGTATGGTACATTAAGTTTGGCGAGGGATGCAGTAACTTCCTCGAGAACGGTCGGGGCGCACGAGGGCTGTTACGATGGACTTGAGCATTATTGGCGCGTTGGGGAGGCAGCTATGGGCCGCGCCACGACTGTCCATTTAAAGATTACTACGGACGGCCGTATTGAAAAAGTTAGAATGTAATATTATTATTACTAATAAGGTTATTGAGTTGTGGGGTTAGTGGCTCGAATCGCCCTGAGATCTCGACTTAGTTGCTCGACCGTGTGAATTGGTCGCTGCGTGACCGATGGAACAGCTTTGCAGTTCTGTTTGGTGTAGAGGTGTGCTCGACGCCTTTAGTCGCGAAGCTGTCAGGCTATAATAAATAATACAAGCGATGCGCTCATAGTTTATCCAGTCATGAGCCTCGCCTGACGATATGTCGGTAGAACGGCCTAGAGGAGGACGCTCATGAAAGAGTTTATCGAATGGTCGGATGCTTTAAGCGTTGGCGTTCATGAGATTGATGACCAGCATAAGGAATTGCTCAAAATGTTGAATGAATTGAACAAGGCAATCGAGGGAGGCTGGGGAAAGGATGCTAGGAAGGAGGTGATTGATAAGCTTGTCGAATATACCAGGGTGCACTTTACCACCGAAGAGAGCGTGATGAGCATCTCCAATTATCCGGATATTGATGCGCACAAGAAGCAGCATGAAATTCTGATCGATGCCGTTCACGATTACATCAAGAAGTATGAGCACGATCCTCATTCTTCGAGCTACGATCTTTTATTTTTTCTCAAGCGATGGTTGACCGAGCACATTATCAAGAGCGACAAGAGATTCGGTGAATTCCTGATTAAGAGCAAGAATGCAAAGAAATCTTGGTTCAGAAGATTGTTCGGATTGTAGGTCGTAGTTTTGGTTTGGTAGCTCTGGGAATGGATGGATGCTGTTTCCAGGGCTGTCTTGGTGGAAGTTGGTTGGTTTTGGTTGAAATTTGATGATGGTATAAAACAACCCAGGTTCGATTCATGTCCGTGATCCGTCTGCCCGCTATCTGGATGCGCGGCGGCACCAGCAAAGGACTGTTTTTCGATCCCGCCGATCTGCCGGCCGATCCGAAGCAACGCGATGCCTTGTTGCTGCGCGTGCTCGGCAGTCCCGATCGATACGGCACCCAGATGGACGGGCTCGGCGGCGCCACCTCCAGCACCAGCAAAGTCGCGCTGGTGGCCCGCTCGACCCGACCTGGTTTCGATCTGGACTACCAGTTCGGCGCAGTGGCCGTCGGCGAACCGATGATCGACTGGTCCGGCAACTGCGGCAACCTCAGCGCCGCCGTCGGAGTGTTCGCCCTGGCGCGTGGCTTGATCGAGCCACCACCCGATGGTATCGCCGCCATTCGCATCTGGCAGGCCAACATTGCCAAGACCATCGTCGCTCATGTGCCGGTACGCGCCGGCCAGGCGGTGGAAGAAGGCGGATTCGATCTGGCCGGGGTCGCGTTTCCCGGCGCGGAAATCGTGTTGGATTTTCTCGATCCCGGCGGCGGCGCGACGCCTCTGCTGCCCACTGGCCACGCAGTGGACCGGCTGACGACGCCCGATCTGGGTTCGGTCGAGGCCAGTCTGCTCGATGTCGGCAATCCAACCATTCTGGTGCGCGCCGCCGACCTGGGTCTTACCGGCCGCGAAAGTCGGGCCGAATTCAATGGCGATGCCGGTCTGTTGGCCCGCTGCGAAGCCCTTCGCGCCGTGGGCGCGGTCGCCATGGGTCTGGCCGCCAGCCCGGCGGAGGCCACCCGTCACCGTCCGCATACCCCCAAACTGGCCTTCATCGCCCCAGCGCAGGATTATCGGGCCTCGGACGGCAACCTTATCGCCGCCGCCGCCGTCGATTTGACCGCCCGCATCCTGTCGATGGGAGCACTCCATCATGCCTTTACCGCCACCGGAGCAGTGGCGCTGGCAGTCGCGGCGATGTTGCCCGGCACGCTGGCCTATCAGCTACTCGGTGGGCGACTCGCCTCTGGGGCCGAAGTGCGGATCGGCCATGCCGCCGGCGTCATGGCAGTCGGAGCCACGGTCGCGCAGCAGGATGGCCGGTGGCGGGTGGAAAAGGTCAGCATGCGCCGCAGTGCGCGGCGCTTGATGGAAGGTTGGGTCCTGGCGCCGGATCAACCGTGATCGGCTGACATCGCGGCAAAGGCTCTTTCCCTTATAGTTGCAGGGTGGCCAGATTACTCTGGTGTATTGCGCGACCGCGATTAGGCCGGGACCAGCCACCGTATCCGACGCTCAACCCGCCTCATGAGGCGGGTGCTGTCCAGGTATCCGATCGCCGGGAAACCCACCACGTCCCATATGACGGGCAACAACCAGGTGATGCGGTCATGAACCCGCAAAGCGACACGACAATCCACGATACCGTGCCACTCTCCGTTTCCGACATCGTTTTGTTGGCCAAGCGTCTTGAGATCGACGAACTCAAGCGCCTACAGTCACGCGCGCATTTGGTCGGGGTGATCAGTCACATGGTCCACGCCCTGCAGGCTGAGCGCGGAGCCTCGAGCATCTACATCGCGTCACGTGGTACACGCTTCGAAGCGACTCGGCTCAAGCTGGTCGGTGAGTCGGAATCGGTGCAACACCTGTTGCGCGACTTGATTTTGGAGGAATCGCGCAACGCGGCATCCGCGAACGCCCGAATCGTCGCGTTGCTGGCCTGGGTTCTGCTGGGTTTGGACGCCTTATCGGATCTGCGCGCCCGCATCACCAGCCTACGCCTCTCCGGTAGCGAATCCGTAGCAGCTTTCAGCCGGATTATCGCCGGGCTGATCGCGCTGATCTTCGAAGTCGCTGATGCTTCGGTCGATCCGGACATCTCGCGGTTGCTGGTCAGTCTGTTCAATCTGGTCGAGGGCAAGGAATTGGCCGGTCAGGAACGCGCCGTGGGTGCCCTGCACTTCGGTTCCGGGCATTGCGATGGTCCGCTCAAGGAGCGCTTGCTGTACCTGATCGATGCCCAGGCACGCAGTTTCGAGGTTTTTCTGCAATTTGCCGACGCCCCTCTGTGCCGGAAATGGGCAGACATAGAGAATGAGGACTACACGGCGAAGCTGCTGCAGCTGCGTGGACTGCTGCGCGCCGCGCCACCCGGCACCAAACTCGATCCCGCGCTCAGCGACCCCTGGTTTGCGTGTTGCAGCAGCCGCATCACCGCCATTTGGTCGATTCAACGCGACTTGGTCGCGGCTCTGCAACAGCACTGCGCCACGCTGATCGTCAAGGCCGAAGAGGCGTTGTTGGATTCGGAAGGTTTGTTGCGCTCATTGCGGGAAGCACAACCGGCCAGGGCCGATGCCGTCGACCGCTTTTTCGATCCCCAGCTGGCTATCGAGCAGTCTTTGAGCTTCGCCGCAGCCAGCCCCGAATCTTCCCAGCAGCCCCGTTCGCTGATCGAACTGCTTCAGGCCCAATCCCGGCATCTGGCGGATGTGGAGGCCGAGTTGGCCTCGGCCAAGCGGGCCTTGGCCGAGCGCAAGGTGATCGAACGGGCCAAGGGCATGATTATGGCCCGCTTCGGCCTGTCGGAGGACGAGGCTTACACGCAACTGCGCAAGGCATCCATGGACCGAAACACGCGCCTGGTCGACATGGCGGAAGTCCTGCTGGCCAAAACAGCACCCTTTTGATGGCGTCGCCATAGACACCGATACTTCATGAGTGAACAGGCACCAAATGGGTACCCAACAGGACAAGGACGATGACAAACAGGATAAACGACACCCCCTTCCAGAACAGCAGTGGATTTCGTTCCAGCAGTGGCGCTCGATCCTGCTGCAGGAAGCGCGCGTTGGGATGGCGCAGGTCGTACATGAATTCGGACAGTTCTGGGTAGCGCTTGCGGGGGTTGACTTGGACCGCCTGGCGCAGTGCGCCGTCGATCCAGACCGGAATGGCGCGTTTTTCGTCGAGCACCGGGCGATACACCAGGCGGCGCTGGGCGGCTCGCGTACTGACCTTGGCGACCTGGGTGCCGTAGGGTGTGCGCCCCGATAGCATTTGGTAGGCGATCACGCCCAGCGAAAAAATATCCGACTGATTACTCCCGGCTTCCCCCAGAAAATACTCCGGCGCTGTGTACTGCACGGTGCCTAGCAACTCCCAGTGCTCTGGGGTAGGCGCCAGTTCGGCGATGCCAGCGACATGCACGGAACCGAAGTCGATCAGTTTCACCGTGCCATGGCGGTCGATCATAACGTTATCCGGTCGCAGGTCCTGATGCAGCATTTCCTGGCGGTGCAGGGCCTGCAATCCGCGGGCGATCTGCTCGACGATATCGCGTACGGTTTCGAGATCCGGGGTCGGATGGTCGGCCATCCACTGGGTCAGCGTCTGGCCTTCGACGTACTCGGTGACCGTGTAGAGAGAATGGCGCTTTCGGGTGAGCGCCACGGCTTTCAGAATATGGACGTTGTCGAGACGCCGAGCGATCCATTCTTCGGTCAGAAAGCGCTCCAGATACAGCTGGTTGCCGCGTAGCTCCACGGAGGGGACTTTAAGCGCTACCCGTTGTCCGGATTCGCAATCCAAGGCCAGATAAACATGGCTGCGGTGGCTGTTGTGTAGCTCGCGCAGGATCTCGTAACCCTCGAATACCATCCGTGGCCGCAATGGCGGTGGCAGTGGCAGGGTCGTCGCCTGCTCATGCAGCTCGGTGACCACCGGTTCCGGCAGCGCCTCGATGCGCATCACCTGGATCGACAGATTGTCCCCGCTTCCCTGGCGCAGTGCTTCTTCCACAATCCGATGGCAAGCCCCATCCAGGTCATCCTGCCGACCGTGAATCGTATCGGTGATGAAATGTTCCGGGGCGAACTCGTAGACCCCGTCCGTCATCAGCACAAAGGTATCGCCGACCTCCAGCGGATAGGATTGGTAGTCGATTTCCAGATGTTCGCCCATACCCAAGGCCCGGCTGAGATAGCTTTGCTCGGTCGAGGCCCATAGGCGGTGGTCTTCAGTGAGTTGCTCAAGACGATCGCCAGCGAGGTAATAGATGCGGGTGTCGCCGACATGAAAGAGGTGCACCGTGGCGGACTTGATGACGATGGCGCTGAAGGTGCAAACATAGCCCTGATCCAGTACATAGCGGTTGGGACCGTTGCGAGTCTGCGCGTACAGCCAGGAATTGGTGGCGTTCAGCACTCGCTGTGCCGCGGTCTTCACCGACCAGGATTCCGGGGTGGCGTAATAATCTTCCAGAAACCCGCACACGGCGGTTTCGCTGGCGATGTGGCTGACCGCGCTGCTGCTGATGCCATCGGCCAGGGCGGCGACGGCGCCTTTTGAACCGAGCAGCGGATCGGCCGGGATCTGGATGCCGGAAAAATCCTGATTGACGGCTTTGCGCCCCTTTTCGGAGCATTGGCCGAAGGCGATGCGCAGTGTCATCATCATCGAGAAGGCCCGGCCCCGTCAGGGACCGGGTCGCTTCGACTCGCCGGTCGCCGGAAAGGATCAGACACGGGCAGCGAGGGTGTGCTCTGCGCCGCTCTCGATTTTGCCCGTGGCCACCTGGGCTTTGTGGTTCTTGAGGATACGTTCCGGGCTGGTACGCACATGGGTGAAGTACAGCGGCAGCCCGACCAGCGCAAAACCGCCCACCAGGTTCCCCAACACGGTCGGCAACTCGTTCCAGACCATGTAATCGACAAAGGTGAAACCGCCGCCCATGATCATCGAGAACGGGAACAGGAACATGTTGACGATGGAATGCTCGAAGCCCATGAAGAAGAACAGCATGATCGGCATCCACATCGCCATCATCTTGCCGGTGGCGGAAGTGGAAATCATCGCCCCGACCACCCCCATGGACACCATCCAGTTGCACAACATGCCGCGGATGAAGATGGTGATCCAGCCTTCCAACCCGTGGGATTTGTAGCCCAGGGTACGCGCCTCGCCGATATGGCCGACCTTGGTCGCAATGTCGCCGCCGTTGGCCGTGTAACCGTAGGTCAGAATATAGGACATCATGAAGGCAACGGTCAGTGCGCCGGCGAAATTGCCGATGAACACCAAGCCCCAGTTACGCAGCACCTGGTTGAAGGTCACGCCCGGACGGCCATCGATCAGAGCCAGAGGCACCAGGGTGAAGACCCCGGTCAACAGATCGAATTTCATCAGATAAAGCATGATGAATCCCACCGGGAACAGCATGGCGCCCACCAGCGGCGATCCGGTCTGGGTGGCGACCGTAATCGCGAATACCGCAGCCAGAGCCAGGGTGGCGCCGGCCATGAAGGCGCGAATCAAGGTATCCTTGGTCGACATGTAGACCTTGGATTCACCCTGGTCGACCATTTTGGTGACGAATTCACTGGGGTCGAGATAGGACATGGCAGTTTCCTCATGGGTTGAAAGTGCAGGATGGTCGTGATCCGGCCAGCAAAAAGCCCCAAACGCTGCAACCGGATGGGTTGCAGCGTTTGGGGCTTCGTTACCCCCGAGCGGCTGACTGGCCGCTCAAATTGGGTTCAAGACAATTTTCTCGCGTGACTGACACGGCAGCCATGGCGCCATTACCATGACTCCGATCTTAAAAGGGCTGAAATTTATCATCATAAGTCATGCCATAATATTTATATTATTGATTAATAAATAATATTTATCTATATCTGCTTGGAAATCCAGGCTTTCATGCCCACAAATGGTGTTTTCTGCACCAATGTGGCGCGGTGCGCAAATCCGCGCGTCCGGCCCCGAATCCCAGCAGCACTTGATTCGCCCCGACCGCCTCCGCCGCCGCGGCGACCAGCGCATCCAGCGTGCCCCGCTGCTGGACACCCTGTCGAACGTAGGTCGCCGCGTCATCGCCCACCTGGTCCAGACAGGTGATCGCCAGGCGGGTGTCGAGCGTGATGCCGGGCCATGCTATGGCGTCGGCCCGGTCGGCGGCGATAGCGCGGCCGCACAGATCCAGATCCAGCCAGGCGAAACGCAGCGCGCCCTGATAGGCGTTCGGAATATTGGTGTCGTCGACGATGCCGGCATAGGGCCGCTCCGGCACGGCGTGCGGCAGCGGTCCTGCGCCATGCCGGGTCAGATAGCTCCGGCTGACGTAAGTGACTTCCAAACGGTCCAACGCCAGCTCGGCCGCCAGGGTCAACACATTGCGCAGGCCGGTATGCGAGCGGGTGACGTGAGGAAAGAAACCGCGCTGCTGATCGAGCAGCAACCCCTGCGCTCCCTCGAACAGCAGCGCCCGACCGCGCGCCGCGTCCGGCCAATCGATCACCTGCACCTTGGCGCAAAAGCGTTCGGTATCTTCGACGAAATGTTCCAGGATGGCGTCGGACAGGAACAACGTGCGGCAGCGGTCATAGGCTGCGCCGATGCCGAGCTGCTGCAGCCGCACCGGCGCATGGTCACGGCGGATGGCGTCGAGCCGAGCCACCAGCGCGGCGCGATCGGTCAGATCGGCGACGGTCAGGGCATAGGCGGGCGTCAGATGGCGTTCGAGGGTCTCGCCAAAACCGACACCACAACTGCCGTGCCGATCCGCACCCCGCGCCTCCTCGACCAGTTGATTGATCATCATGTCATAGGGCGTGGTCACCGGACTGCGCGGGTCGATCTGCACCACAGGCCGGACGCCCTGGGTCAGCAGCGCGTCCCATTCCTTGAGAAACAAGATCGGATGGGCTACGAAGAAACGTGACAGGAAAGTGGCCGCGCCGGCGAATGCACCGCTGCCGACATGGCTGAAGACGTGACGCCGGCCATCCGGCGCGACCACCGTATGGCCGGCCTGCGCCCCGCCGTTGAACCGAACCACCAGCCCATCCGTCCCAGCAGCGGCGGCATAGTGATCGATCACCCGCCCCTTGCCTTCATCGCCGAAATGAGCGCCGATCACTGCTTGAGCCGTCGCTGTGTTGCGCATGCGCCTTGCCCTCCTCAGAACCGTATCAGGCCGGTCCGGCGCTCGCGAACCGGTTCCAGTCCCCCGACCGCGCGCCGGACCACCAACGCGGTCTTCTTCGACCAGCTGCCGATGACCCGATCGCGGTCGTTGCCTTCGTTGACCGCGATGGCCGATACGATCACTTCCGCCAACTGGGTGTGGTCGGACAGACTGATGACCCGTTGACCGAGCAGCTCGGTCCACAGATTCCGGACCCGGCGCGCGTTGTGGCGGGCATGGCTACCCTCCTCGACGATGACGTGGAACACGTGGTACATGCGGCTGACCAGGGTCAGCAGTTCGCGCGAGCTGAAATCGCGCTGTACCCGATCGCCGAACACCCGGGCGATACCGGCGGCCGGCAAATCCAGCGGTGGTTCCTCATCGCCCACCGTGAACAGATAACCTTTCTTGCCGCGCTTCTCGAAGCAGTCGATGGCGGTATGCAGGGCGGCGAAATACCACGGCAGGTTGTAGGACTCGCAGGCGTTGCCACCGCCGCCCTTCTCCAGCCACAGCTTTTCCAGCTGTCGGGCGATGCGGATATCGGCCTCGAACTGGGTGACCTGCAACGGCGCCCGGTCGTACAACACGTCGCCGATGCCCATGCACAGGATGTGCGGGTCGGACACCGGGCGGCGGGCCAGGATTTCTTCGACCAAGGTGCCCAGACCCTTGCGGGCCAGGGTGTCGGCGATCATGCCCATCGAGCCGGTGACGTCCAGCCCGACGACGATGGCGGTCGATTGCGGATTGAGGTCGGAATCGCGCGATTCCCGCAAGGTGACCCCGAGCGGATCGAGCTCGGGATCGATGGCGCGCGCCTTGAATACGGCGTCGGTGGCCTTGCCGGTGGTCGAAGCGGCGTAGGCGCTCCAGTCGGATGGATCCCAGCGGGCAGTTCCCATGATGTGCTCCTTCTTGCTTGGTGGGTGGGTCAGTAAAGGTCGTTGGCGGTGATATCCAGCTTGACGAAGCGGCGTTCGCCGAAGCTGTCTGGCAAGACCTGGCGCATCCAGGTCTGGTATTCATGGCGCGGCGAGTCGCCGGCGGGCAGGCGCAACCAGTCGAGCATCGGTTGTGGCGCGGCCTTGTCGCGGGCCAGCCGCAGCCCGCTGGCGTCGCCCAGCAGTTCCCGGCCCAAGGCCCGGATCAGCTCCAGGTCGGTGCGGATGTCGCCGCAACGCCGGGCCGTCACTTCGAACGGCGCGTATTGCAGGGCAGCGGCCGGTGCGGCGGTCATCCGCTCGCCTTGTCGCACCGCGTACCACCAGCCGCCAAGTAACGCGCCGCTGTGGCGTTCGGGCGAGACGAACCAGGTGTCGGCCAGGATGGCGTTGTGAGCCAGCCGGGCGTAATCCAGATAACAACTCAGATTGAGCAGGTTGCTGACGATCCAGGCTACGTGGCGGGCGTCCATACGGCCACCGCAGTGGGCCAGCACGTCCCGCAGCAGCAGTAAATCGGCGGTCTTGCGCACCACCAGCACTCGGTCGCCAGCGGTGGCGAAATGCCGGACGATCTCCGGCAGGTAGCGCCCGACTTCCGCCGCCATGCGGGGATCGGCGCAGGGCAACCGGTCGATGGCGTCCAGCGCGTTCTGGAACAGGTCGGCGTGTTCGGCGGCGATCACATAGGCCACGATGCTATCGCCGATCAGCATCCGTCCCAGTTCGAAGGCGTGCTCCTTGCGGTAACGGATGCGGAATTCGGTTCCGTCGTTGGCTTGCAGACGCAGCAGACCGGGGGTTTGCCACCTGCCGGCCCGCAACTGGTCCACTGCGGCGGCGTACAGCCGGTTGAGGTGTTGGAACACCTCAGTCGCCTCGGTGTGGGCGCAGCGGTCGGGGTGCCACAGCGCCACCAGCGCCCGATATTCCGTCCTGGCCTGCTCGGCGTCGCCGCTGAACAGGCGCTCCGGCGCGGTGGGGGGGATCGCCAGCAGTGCAGCGGCGCTCCAGTGGGATACATCGTGGGTCACGTTCATCGCTCACCTCCATGGGCGACGAAATTAGCATAGTTATTTGTTTATTGCAATTAACATTTAAAAAACGCCGATCGACCTGAAATGGCTATTGCGTTAGGATGTTCAGTAATGGTTATTTGTTATTAACAACTAAAGAAAACATGACGACAACCGAGCCGATTCCGCTGCAATCCACCCACCGGCAACCCCTGGTCATGGTCGACACTGCGCTGTTCACCATTCTCGACCAGCGGCTGTGTCTGATCCTGGCCCGGCGTAAGGACGCGCCGTTCGAAGGCGTGTTGGCCCTGCCGGGTGGATTCGTGCACGTGCAGGAAGACGCCGATACCGAAGCCGCAGCCCGACGGGTGATCCACGGCAAGATCGGGATCGACGCGCCTTATCTGGAGCAGCTGTTCACTTTTTCCGGGATGGCGCGCGATCCACGCGGCTGGTCGGTCAGCGTGACCTATTACGCGCTGATCCCCTCGTCCCTGTTGGGTCGCAACGACGGGGTCGAAACCTTCCCGGTCGATGCACTGCCGGCCTTGCCCTTCGACCATGGCCAGATCGTGGCCCAAGCCGTCGAGCGGCTGCGCGGCAAGGCCACCTATTCATCCTTGCCGGCGTTCCTGCTGCCGGGCGAGTTCACCATGAACGACCTGCACCGCATCTACGAGCAGACTATCGGCGCGCGGCTGGACAAGGCGTCGTTCCGCCACAAGATTCTGGATCAGGGGATCATCGAACCGATTCCGGAACGCTTCCGGGTCGGTGCGCACCGGCCAGCCCAGCTGTATCGCTTGGCCAGCCGTATGCTCACCGCCTTCGAGCGCAGGATTTGAGCGTGGCCGGACGCCGTTACGACTGGGCGGCCTGCGTCAGCTCGGCGAACTCCTCCGCGCTGAGCCGCAACCCGGCGGCGGCGGCGTTCTGTTCCAGATGGGCGACGTTGCCGGTGCCGGGGATTGGCAGCATCACCGGGCTGCGCTGCAGCAGCCAGGCCAATGCGACCTGACCGGCGCTGGCGGCGTGGCGGCGGGCGATGCGGTCCAGCCGGCCGCCGGGCTGGGCCAGATCGCCGGCCGCTAGCGGAAACCAGGGAATGAAACCGATATTCTGCTGTTCGCAATAGTCCAGGACCGCTTCGCTGTCGCGATCGACGAGGTTGTAGCGATTCTGCACGGTGGCGACCGGGAAGACCTGTTGCGCGGCCTGGATATCGTCCACCGCAACCTCGCTCAGGCCGGCATGACGGATCAGGCCCTGGTCGAGCAGGCGGCGCACAGCGTCGAACTGTTCGTCGCGCGGCACCTTCGGATCGATGCGATGCAGCTGCCACAGGTCGATGCGCTCCACCCCCAGTTTTTGCAGGCTGCGCTGGGCCTGCCCGATCAGATATTCCGGCCGGCCGTTGGGCGTCCACTGGTTCGGACCGCCGCGGGTGAGGCCGCCCTTGGTGGCGATGACCAGACCCTGATAGGGATGTAGCGCTTCGCGGATCAGTTGCTCGGAGATGTCCGGGCCGTAGGCGTCGGCGGTGTCGATGAAATCGACGCCCAGTTCCGGCAAACGGCGCAGGGTGGCCAGCGCGGCGTCGCGATCGCGGGGAGGCCCCCAGACGCCGGCCCCAGTGATGCGCATGGCCCCGAAACCGAGCCGGTTCACGCGGAGGTCGCCACCGATGGCGAATTGGCCGGACTGGCCGGCGTCGATATGGGTCATGGTCGAACTCCTTCGAAGGTGGGAATGGATGGTGGGTCGAACAGCCTCGACCGCCCCGCCTGACGGTGAATGAATCGAGCCTAGCGATACAGGCGGTGCATGCAGCGTATTGCGATACCCGTGTGGTCGATATCGGTCAACGATCCATTCGGCTAGCCTACCCGATCGGCTTTTTCTCGTCCGGCTCCCAATGCCACACCACTGTGTCTTGTGAACTCTAAATAGCAAATGGCCTGGAGCCAACAAAAAAATACCGTTCATGTTGCCTATTCAAAACCAGCTGCTACTTTTTAAATCTATCTGGTGTTGAACGGCAACGAAAAGCGATTGATATCCTTCTGAATTGATTGAGTCTCATGTATTAAACCACAAATATAAGGGTATTTCGAATGCCAAAGCCAATCAGCAAGACCACCGATCAATCCCCGGCCGAAATATTCGCAGTCGCCCAAGGATCTCCGCATCCTTTGGGAGCGACCATCACAGCGGAAGGTATCAATTTTTCACTGTTTTCCGAACATGCGACCCATGTCGAATTGCTGTTGTTCAACAATCACGACGACGGCAAACCTTTTCAAACCATATCCTTCAACCCGGTAATCAATAAAACCTTTCATTTCTGGCATGTCCTGATCAAGCAGGCCAAGGCCGGCCTTCATTATGCGCTGCGGGTCGATGGTCCGGACGATCCGAGTGCGGGGCATCGTTTCGATCGCGAGAAAGTGCTGATCGATCCCTATTCCAAGGGCAATACCAAAGCCTTGTGGAAACGCGGTGACGCCTGTCTGCAGGGCAGTAATCTGGCCAGTTCCCTGCGCAGCGTGGTGATCGACACCACCGATTACGATTGGGAAGACGATCAGCCTCTGAAATATCCACTGAATCGGACGATCGTCTACGAATTGCACGTCGGCGGCTTTACCCGCTCACCAAGCGCCGGCGTCACGCAGCCAGGAACCTTTGCGGCGGTGATCGAAAAGATCCCCTATCTCAAGGATCTCGGCGTCACTGCGGTCGAATTGCTACCGGTCTTCGAATTCGACGATACCGAAACCCGGGATTTTCAGGGCCAACGCCTCAGCAACTACTGGGGCTACAGCACCATGAGCTATTTCGCCCCACACCCCAGCTATTGCACCAGTCCGGAAGCCGGTAATCATGTGCGAGAGTTTCGTGACATGGTCAAAGCCCTGCACAAGGCCGGCATCGAAGTCATTCTTGACGTGGTATTCAACCACACCGACGAAGGCAACCATCAGGGACCGGTCTTTTCCTTCAAAGGGATCGATAACAGCAATTACTACTACCTGTCCCCGTTGGATCGACGCTACTACTACGACTACACCGGCTGCGGAAACACTTTCAACTGCAATCATCCGATTGGACAAAAATTCATCGTCGAATGCCTGAAATATTGGGTCAAGGAAATGCACGTCGATGGTTTTCGCTTCGATGAAGCTTCGGTGTTATCCCGAGGGGAAGACGGCGCACCGATGCAATATCCACCGGTGCTCTGGCAAATCGAACTGGACGAGGATCTAATCGACGCCAAGGTCATCGCCGAAGCCTGGGATGCCGCCGGCTTGTACCAGATCGGGCATTTTCCCGGCTATCGCTGGGGTGAATGGAACGGTCGCTATCGAGACGATATCCGCCGATTCGTCAAGGGTGATCCCGGCCTGATCGGCACGGTCGCCTCACGGATGTCGGGAAGCGCCGATCTCTATCAATGGCGTGGCCATCTTCCGGTCAACAGCGTCAATTTCATCGTTGCTCACGATGGTTTTACCCTGAACGATCTCGTTTCCTACAACGATAAACATAACTGGGCCAACGGTGAAAACAACAACGATGGCATCAATGAAAACCTGAGCTGGAATTGTGGCATCGAAGGCGAAACGAGCGACTCGGGAATCGAAGCCTTGCGGACACGGCAGATCAAAAACTTTGCCGCCTTGCTGATGCTGTCCCAGGGAGTGCCGATGATGGTGATGGGCGACGAGGTGCGGCGGACTCAAAAGGGTAATAATAACGCCTATTGCCAAGACAACGAAATCAGCTGGTTCGATTGGAAGTTGGTGGATCAGCATCAGGAGCTGTTCCGATTCTGGAAAGAACTGATTGCCTTTCGGCTGCGTCACGATACCGTGCACCGTTCCCGCTATTTCACCGGAGAAACCAATGATCGTGGCCTATCCGATCTGACCTGGCATGGTTGCGAACTCAATGCGCCGAACTGGGATGATCCCAATGCCCGTTCCCTGGCTGCCACATCGGGTGGGGAAGGCGATGAAGCCGATCTTCACATCATGATCAATATGTATTGGGAGCCGCTCAGCTTCGCGATTCCACCGATTACAGGCCGTAAGTGGTATCGGGCTATCGATACCAGCTTGGCTTCGCCAGATGATGCTGCTGCTCTCGGTCAGGAATCGGAAATCACCTCCAGTCGTTATCAGGTCAACGATCGCAGTGTCGTGGTCTTGATTTCCAAGTAGCCCGCCGAAGCCTCCTTAACGTAGTTTTCGATAAGAGCAGTCTGAACGAAGGAATTCAACATGGCAAAGCGAAAGAATTATTACGCGGAACTGGTTGCGGATTACTCCAAACCGAATCCCGTTCAAGAACCGCTTCGATCCAAATTGATCGAAGACGGGCTTCGATACGCATCCATGAAAGAAGTCGCGCTGCCGACCATCGATTCCAATTATACCGCCGCACAGATCGAACATGAAAATAAGGAATGGTGGCCTACACACTGCGAAGCTCTGCGTCAAGGCCGTGGCGATATTTTGATTGCAGAATATCGCGATGATTTGGTCTATTTTTGCCAGGATGGTCCTTACTATGGGGTCAATGAACAGAAGGTGCGGGAAAAACACTGGTGGGCTTTGATCGCCCAACCCGGTGTGACCATGACTTGGCCGATCGTGATGTTTCATAGCGAATTCGTCCATTTCGAATGGGCCTGTATGGACGACGCTACCTACGAAACGATTGCTAAAGGCAGCGTTTGCTGGGTGCGACGCGGGCATCGCGGCGGCTGCCATTTCAAGAGTGAGCAATTGACCTTCTACCGCGATGTCTTTGCCAGCCCGGAATTATTGCAGCTTATCAAGACCTGATCAGCGATACACGCAAGTCAACATGCTGGCTTGACATCATGCTGATTGGCTGAGCTGGTATTCCCCGATTGCCATCATACTCATAAAGGAACCCCCATGGCTGAGGAAAACTATGAAGCAATTGTGATCGGTAGTGGATTCGGTGGTTCGATCGCTGCTTATCGGCTTGCGCAAAAAGGAATCAAGACCTTAATCCTGGAACGCGGTAAATGGTGGCCGATTACCGAGAAACAAGACACTTTCTGCACCTACCGAGAGCCGGATGGGCGCGCCGCTTGGTTGAACGACAAAACGGTATTGTTCGAGCCGAAACCGATCGATCGATATGTCGGTTTGTTGGAGCAACATATTGAGGATGGCATCACGGTTTGGTGTGCAGCCGGCGTCGGTGGAGGATCATTGGTCTATAACACCGTACTCTACCAACCCAGTCGCGCCAACTGGGACAGGGTTTTTCCAGCGGAAATGTCCTATGACGAAATGGATGCCGTTTATTACCCAAGAGTGCGTGAGATCATCGAACCTTCACCCATTCCAGGCGATATCCTGGAATCCGATTATTATCTGTCGACTAGGGCCATGGCCGAACAGGCCGCTTTTGCCGGTCTTAAGGTCAAACGCGCCAGTTTAGGTTCGAATTGGGATGTCGTTCGCCAAGAACTGAAAGGTGATAAAAAGCCATCCGCTATCGCCGGTGAAATCTGGTATGGCATCAATAGTGGAGTCAAACGAAGCCTGGATCATAATTATCTGGCTCTGGCGCAGGAAACGGGACACGTAACGATTCTGGCCTTGCATCAGGTCACCGAGATTGCCGAAGACGGTCAAAACGGTTATCGAGTGACTTGCGAGCGAATCGACGAGCATGGAGAGGTGCAAGAAGTCCGGACTTTCGCGACTGGCAGCTTATTCATGGCGGCCGGTTCCATGGGCACCTCAAAAATGCTGGTGCGGGCCAAGGCCACTGGCAAGCTACCGAAATTGAACGATTATGTCGGTCAGTTCTGGGGCAATAACGGCGACACTTTCGCGACTCGGAAAGTCTCGATGCGAACCAACGGCGGTCAAGGAGGGCCTGCCTCGATCATCATCGAACATCACGATAATCCGATCCTGCCACAGGCACTGATCGTGTTTCCGGAATGGGATGCGCCAGAAGGCACCTTGACGACTTTGGGCATGACCTTGCCCGCCGATCTGGGCTCATTCCATTACGATCCGGATACCGATCAGGCCCGCCTGACTTTCCGTCTCGATTCTCCCGGCAACTTGAAAATGCTGGAAGCGGTCAATCTGACCTACGCGCTGCTGGATGAAAACAATCCTTATGAGATGCCGGTCGAGGGCAGTCTCAATTTCAGCGGCCATTACTTTTGTCCGATCAATGGGTTTCCAGAACCGGGAACCCAGAGCACGGCTCACGATAAAACTCAGGCCGGCGCCGGGGTGACTGCCCATCCCTGTGGTGGCGTGGTATTGGGCAAGGCTTGCGATCTGTATGGTCGAGTCCTTGGCTATCAAGGACTTTACGTCGTCGATGGCGCCCTGATACCGGGATGTACCGCGGTCACGAATCCTGCTTTGACCATTGCCGCTATTGCCGAACGTTGCATGGAAGACATCGTCGCCAAGGATTTTGGCTGAACCGGAGGCGGGCTCGAATCATCATCACAAATTTCCACCAATGGAGATCTTCTATGGAAAAAGCACCTGTCATGGGCATCGTGGGCGAGCCGATCAAAGGCAAGATCGGCGTCTTGATCGAAGATCATTTCGATCAGACCGAATTTCGCAAATTCAATGCCTATTTTCCCGAAAAGGGCTATCAGGTCGTTTATCTTTCCCATTTGTGGGGTAATGCTCAGCTCACTTTCGGCTCGAATCCAGACGATGGTTATGTCGAAGAGCATGTCATTGTCACCACGGAACTCGACCATGTTTCTCCGGCTGATTTCAAGGGCATCATTCTGATCGGTGCTTACGCGACCGACCGTCTGCGTTATCAAACCAATCCGCGGAAGGGGCAACCGAACATGGCCCCGGCGGTGGTTTTTCTGCGCAAGGCGGTTGATACGCCCAATCTCAAGATCGGCACTATCTGCCATAGTCTATGGCTATTCTGCGCCGACTCTTCGCTACTCAAAGGCCGCAAGGTGACTTGTGCGCACAATATCATCTGCGACGTGGAAAATGCCGGTGGCGAGGTCATCTACGACGGTGATCAGACGGTCGATCTCATGTTCGATGGCAACCTGATTTCCGGTAAGCATCCCGCCGTTACCGATCGTTTCATGGAAGCTTTTTTGGCCGAAATCGAAAAAGCTGCTTAAGTCGTTATCCATGCGTTTATCTGCTCCGCACTTACAGTGACCAGAGGTAATAGGCAGCCCATGAACAAAATCGATTTCACTTTTTCGGATCTGATCACCGGCTATGTCACGAGCTATGACAAGGCCAGTGATAGTTTTGGCCTGAAAACCTCGGATGGCCGTGAATACACCATCCATATCGCTGTCAACTGCTACGCCGAACTGGTCCGCAATCTGGGCGAAGCATTCCACGACGCCAGCGGCTCCATGCGGGAAATGCTGACGCCAGGTCGATTCTTGTTCGCTTATGGCGTCTTTTATCCGGATGGCGCCGGTGGAGATCTCCTTTTCGACGCCAAACATATCGTTTTCGTAGGGCGCACCGAAAACGACTATATGTTCGAAAAGCAGGATTGGTGGATTCATCAGATCCGCCAATTGGCGGATTTTTATCTCAATGCGGAGTTCGGTAGCGGTACGATCGATTACTCGCAATATCGCACCAATTTGGCGCTGACCGGCGAGAAACTGCGTAGTGGCCGCCAGGAATGCGATACGATTTCCCGTTTAGTCTACGGTTTTTCTTCCGCATTTCTGTTGACTGGCGACGAACGCTACCTGGAAGCTGCCCAAAAGGGAACCAAGTATCTACGCGACCATTTCCGCTTTAAGGATAAGAGTGAGGATATCTGCTACTGGTATCATGCGGTCGACATTAACGACGATGGTTCCGAGCAGAAGGTTTTTGCTTCCGAATTTGGCGACGATTACCATGCCATTCCCTGCTATGAGCAAATCTATGCCTTAGCCGGCCCGACCCAAACTTATCGGGCAACCGGTGATCGCTTGATCATGGACGACATTAAGTCCACCATCAATCTGTTCAACCGCTTCTACAAGGACAAGAGCGATAAGGGGGGTTACTACTCCCATATCGATCCGATTACCTTGAGTCCTTATAGCGAGAGCTTGGGACATAATCGCGCGCGAAAAAACTGGAATTCGGTCGGCGACCACGCGCCGGCCTATCTAATCAATTTATGGCTAGCGACGGAGGAGCCGGAATACGCCGATTTTCTGGAATACACCTTCGATACCATTGCCCGTCGTTTTCCCGATTACGAGGAAAGCGACTTCGTCCAGGAAAAATTCCACGATGATTGGTCCAAGGATCAGACCTGGGGTTGGCAGCAGAATCGGGCGGTCGTTGGCCATAACCTCAAGATCGCCTGGAATCTGATGCGCATGCACAGTCTGAAGAACAAGGATGAATATCGCGCCTTGGCGACCAAGATCGCGGGACTGATGCCCAAAGCCGGTGGCGATCCACAGCGCGGCGGTTGGTACGACGTGGTCGAACGGGTATTGGGTCCGGGCGAGAAATTCCATCGCTTCGCCTGGCACGACCGTAAGGCATGGTGGCAACAGGAACAAGGCATTCTGGCCTATCTCATTCTGCATGGCGTGCTGAAAGATCCGGAATATTTGCGCATCGCGCGTGAATCTTCGGCGTTCTATAACGCCTGGTTCCTGGATAACGAAAGCGGTGGGGTCTATTTCAATGTGTTGTCCAATGGCCAACCGTATCTATTGGGTACGGAACGCGGCAAGGGCAGCCATTCGATGGCCGGTTACCATTCCTTCGAATTAGCCTATTTGGCGGCGATATATACCAACCTGCTGATCATGCAGGAGCCGATGGATTTCTATTTCAAGCCGATACCCGGCGGCCTGGACGATAATATCCTGAGGGTACAGCCTGATATCCTGCCCAAAGGCAGCATCCGCATCAGCGAAGTCTGGATTAACGGTCACGCCTACGATGATTTTGACGCCGATGCCTTGACCGTGAAATTACCCGAGGAACACGGCGAAATTACCGTACGGGTGTGTATTGCGCCGACCGAGGTTCTGTTCACCGCCGACTTGATCGAAGTCGTCAATGGCTCGGCCAAGATCGCTCTACAAGGCGCTTTCGAGCCTCGGGGCATTCGCTTCTTGGAAGAACAATTCGAAGCCGCACGCGCGCAAAATGCCAGTGGTATCCTGTTCGACATGAGCGGGCTGGACTCCATCAGCAGCGAAGCCTTGCGCTATCTCATATTCAGCAAGCAGACCTTCGGTCCTTCCTTCAAGTTTGCCATCACCGGCGCCAGTCCGGATGTGAAAAGCGCCATCGAATCCAGCGAACTCAATGATGAAGTGAACTGGATCTAAGCACAGAGCCTTGCAAGGTGAACTCAGGACATGGGTCCACCTTGCCGGTTTGACCGAGCACCATTACGATTTGGCTGCAGCAAATTCCAGGATCTTGTGGTAGCTGTACGGTATGCCGACCTTGACGTTTCCTATCATTGGGTACTCCAGTTCGATGACCACATAAATCACCACTGCAATCAACGCTGCCAACAAAGATACCATGGTAATGTGCGCCCATACGTTTTCGGTTCCAAACAGGAAGGTGAATCCAATGGTCATGATGGCGCCCACCAAGACTCCAATCCAAATCACGCTGGGCAGCGTACTCGAAGCGGCCTGATGGCGCAGATTTCGGTATTTGGTCAATTCATTCATATTTTGAAGAATTTGAGTATACAGGATCTGCTCATGACTGCTTTCCGGAATGACGCCATCGATGATCAATAGCAATTGATTGATGGTGGCCATCGACTCTTCATAGGAGCGTTGATTGGGTCTCTCTTCCGGTTGTTCGACGGATTTGCGAAGGTATCCGAGATAGACCTCCTGCATGGTCTTGGAAGCCACCTTGTTCGGGTAGGTGATGATGTCTTTATATAACAGCAAGGCGACGCTGCTTTCGTTTTCGGCGTTGACTTCCGCATCGTTGAACTGCTGCCATACCACGATAACGACGAAAGCCAGCATCACGCCATAGGTGACGCCCAAGGTCGCGAAAATGAAACCCGCTACGTCATTGTGAATCTGCCTGATCTTGACCGGTATGAAGCGGTGAACGACTAGAAAGCCCACGATCGAGAAGGAAACCGCGATGGCCGTCAACAACAGGATGGCCAGCCACGAAGGCAACATCAGTAGATAGATGGAAAGCGACATGGTTGCTCCGGGATCGTCGACAAATACTCTTGTTGCGTCCGAAAGAGCAGGAACCGCATCTTTCGGCAATCTTCAAAGCATTATGGCTCGATTTTTCCCGTAGACGACGAGGATCGCTTTTCCGATCGTTACGCTCCGGCGCAGTGGTCTGGGGCTGCTCCGTCTTGCGCCAACTCGCCGCGCGCGTGGCCAATCACCTGCCATGCCGCCCACAACGCCAGACTGGCCATGACCGTGGCCACGACCACATCCGGCCATGCCGTGCCTGTGCCGAATACCCCGAGCGCGGCCAACAGCACCGCGACATTGCCCAATGCATCGTTGCGCGTGCAGAGCCACACGCTGCGCATGTTGCTGTCGCCGCTGCGATAGGCGTAGAGCAACCCTGCTACCCCCAGATTGGCCATCAGCGCCAGCGTCCCAACCAATCCCATGGTCGGCGCACTCGGCATCGCGCCCGTCGTCAGATGCCAGATCGTGCATCCCAAGACCCACAAGCCGAACACGATCATCGATAGGGCCTTGATCAGAGATGCACGGGCGCGAGTGGCGAGCCCCAACCCCAGGACCCATAGGCTGATCCCGTAATTGGCCGCATCGCCGAGGAAATCCAGCGCATCGGATAACAGTGACACGGATTCGGCCTGCATCCCCGACACTACTTCGACGGCGAACATGGCGGCATTGACGATCAACGCTACCCACAGCGCCTTGCGATAGCCACGCGGGGTATCCTGATGTCGCTCCGGCCCGTGATCGTGATGGCAACAATGTGCGCCCATGGCATTTCCCCTTTTGACATGCTCGATGACGATGGCGCATCCTGAACCCTGTAGCCGCTACAGAGTCAAGTCATGTCATGTCGCCAAGACGCACCATCGGCGTATTGAGCCGGGAATCCGGGGTCAACCTGGAAACCATCCGCTATTACGAGCGAATCGGTCTTTTACCTCATCCGCTGCGTTCAACTAACGGTTATC
Organism: Candidatus Competibacteraceae bacterium; assembly: GCA_003989065.1. Lineage (GTDB taxonomy): Bacteria > Pseudomonadota > Gammaproteobacteria > Competibacterales > Competibacteraceae > RXIW01. The sequence continues at coordinate 8,847 of RXIW01000036.1, read as the reverse complement.
GTTACTATGATGAGACGATGATAAAGCGGCTGCGCTTTATCCGTCGGGGTCGGGAGCTCGGTTTCAGTATTGATGAAGTCAAGACGCTGTTGCAATTGGCCGATAACCGGGATCAACCCTGTCGGGAAGCGGATCGCCTGGTACAGGCGCACCTGGTCGAGGTCGAGGCCAAGATTGCCGATCTCATGGCACTGCGCGATGTGTTGACCCAGCTGACTCACTGCCAAAGCCCGACCACCGAACACTGCCGACTGATCGAGACGCTGGAACAACGCAGATGCTGCATAACGTCCGACTAGAAAAACCGGCCTTATCGTAAGCGCAAGGTGCTGGATCCGTCATAGACGCCTGCTTGTCGGCACAATCGCATCATGGCGAGCGCTATTTCAATAGCGACTCGCATTCTTCAAGCACCTGTAATATTTATCGACCCATAACCTGTTAAAAGCCAAAAGCGTGCAATACATCGCCCTAAAACAGAGCGATGTATTGCACGATCACGCACAGTGGAACACCGAAATAGACCACATCTCCAGTATTGAATAATAAAATGAAAAGGCATAGTGGTATTGCTGAATGTCGTAAATAAGACAATATGCCTTGCATAAATTAAATTCACCCAATGTTCAATATTTTCGGTAGCGATTGACCTTTTCCATCATGATGGTCAGCATGGAACAAAATGCGGAATCCATCCATCCAATGCTCTAGACACTCTTGAGGTGATGACAATTATCTTATAGAACGACCAATGTGATTTTCTGCAAAAAATCTTGAAAATGTCATGGTGTAAAGGTTATAAAGGGGCCCATAAAGAAATTTTAAGTTCTTGACCATCGGAGAGAGAAAGCGCCGTCATGTCCTTATGCAAGGAAATGGCGGGAAATTGCGGAAATACCGTAAGGTTTATTTCATCCTTATCAAGGAGACATCCCATGTCCAATCGCAATCGCACCCTGCGCCAAGTCGTTGCGCACCAGAAGCTTCTGGTTGCCGCTGCGCCGCAGACCTCTGTCCGCGAAGCCAGTCAGTTGATGAAAAAGGCCCATGTCGGCGCCCTGCTGGTCGTAGAACGCGGTCATCTGGTGGGCATCTTCACCGAACGTGATGCGCTGGTCCGGGTCGTGGCCGAAGGGCTATCCCCCGAAGCCACCCCGCTCACGTTGGTCATGACCCCCAATCCGATCACCGCCCACCCGGATCAACCCTTTCTATCCGCCTTGCACCTGATGTACGAAAACGGTTTTCGCCACGTGCCAGTGGCGGAAAACGGTCGGCCGCTGGGCATGGTCTCCGCTCGCGACGCCCTGGACCTGGAAGCCGCCGAGTTCGAGTCCACCTTGCACCAGCGCGAGCACCTGCGGACGATCATGGCCTAGCGCTACCGCTTGGGCATCCACTTGAAAGGATGGGGGAAACCCCATCCGTTTAATGCCGTCGTCGATGGTCGCATTGGGCGATGCATCGACGGCGGCGACGCCAACAGATCCATCAGCCGTGAAAAGCCTCGTCCGAGGCCAGATAGGCTAGTTCCTCGGCCGTGCTCGACCGCCCCAGGATGGCGTTGCGGTGCGGAAAGCGGCCAAATCGCCGAATCAATGCCTGATGATGACGGGCGAAGTTCAGGCCATTCTCCAGACCGTCTTGCTGGTAGAGCTGCACGGAGCGATCCTGATCGGCCAAGGCTTCGCTGTGCATGAAGGGCAGGTACAGGAATTGCCGCTGGATCGGCGGCACAGCCCGATCGAAACCGCGGGCGATGGCGCGATCCGCCACGGCGCGGGCAGCCGCCTCGGTGGCGAAACTCTCCGGCTGCGCTCGAAACATGTTGAGCGGAAATTGATCCAGCACGATCGTCAGCGCCAATGCGCCGACCGCCGTCGTTTCCCAAGCGGATAACTGACCGGCCGCTGCCATCGGGTAGACGGCCAGAAAACGGCTTCGCAACGCCTCATCGAAAGCGGGCGTAGCTGCAAACCACAAGGCTTGAACGTCCGGTGCGAACCAGAACGCAATGACGTCGTCGCTGTGGACGACCGGTTTCGCATGACGCATGGCGATTTCTCCCGACCGATGTCGAATGTTGCGGCAATGGCGATCGCCCATCCTACGATGTCCGTTGCCGGATCTATTTCAGCGGGCGTCGCTCAAGGGTAGTAGCAAGCGTAGTCGAAGACATTGCGCCTATGCGCGACGCGGCTCATGATGGAAGCAGGCGAGCCCACGGCATGGGCTCGGTTCGCGCCATGCGAAATTCCATCGGAGACCCAGCGGAATGCAGGATCGAGAACGCCCCGACAGCGATTTATGGCAGCCGCCGGCGGCGGCATTGACGACCACGGAGCAGGTGGCCCGTTATGTCCACGCCGCCATCGCCGACCGGACCCGTCAAGCCTACCGAGAGGATTTGCAACGCTTTCTGGCTTGGGGCGGCGCGCTGCCCAGTCCGCCGGAACGGATCGCCGAATATCTGGCGGCGCATGGCGACAGCCACGCTCCGGCCACCTTGGGCCGCTGGCTGGTCAGTCTCGGGCGGGCCCATACCAGTCTCGGCCTGCCCAATCCCTGCCAGGCCGATCTGGTGCGGGCCACCCTGCGCGGCATCCGCCGCCAGCGCGGCACGGCGCAACGGCAGGTTGCCCCCGCCGTGCGGGACGAAGTGGTACAGATGGTCGGCGGGTTGGGGCGCGATCTGCGCGATCTGCGCGACCGGGCCTTGCTGCTGATCGGTTTCGCCGGGGCCTTCCGCCGTTCGGAGTTGGTAGCGCTGACCACGGCCGATGTCGCGTTCGGCGACGCCGGGCTGACCCTGACTGTCCGCCGATCCAAGACCGATCAGGAAGGACAGGGCCGGCAGATCGGCATTCCCGCCGGGCGCGGCAAGGTGTGTCCGGTGCGGGCGCTACGGACCTGGCTGGAAACGGCGATCTATCCGCTGCATGACATCGCGCCGACCCCAATCTTCCGCGCCATCGATCAGCATGGTCACCTGTCGGCCAAGGCCCTAACCGGGCACGCGGTGGCGGTGATCGTCAAACGCCGGGCCGCGGCGGTGGGTTTGCCGCCCGACCGCTATTCCGGCCATTCGCTGCGGGCTGGCTTTTGCACTTCGGCGGCGCTCAACGGCGCACCCTATTGGCAGATCAAGAAAATCTCCGGCCACAAGACCAACGCCATTCTCGACCGCTACATCCGCGACGCCCGCCTGTTCCACGACAATCCCCTGGATGGCATGTTCTGAGCGGGCGACGGACCGACGTGCCGCCTTCAGTCGTCGTCGCAGCCCTCCAGTTCATCGGCGTAGATGCCGGGCGAAGAGCCGCGGATCACGGTGGCGCCGACCGCTTTGGCGTAGAACGCTGCCGGTCCCACCCCGCCGATGATGGCGTAGCCATAGCCATCGTTGCGGATGCGCTCCATGGCCGCCAGCAACAGCGCGTGGCCGATGCCCTGGCCGCGTTCGGATTCCAGCACGCCGGTCGGGCCGAAGAAGTTACGGGCGGTGCAGTCGTAGCAGGCAAACCCCAGCAAGGTGGCGTCGCGCACCGCGATCAGGCAGGACGGCGGCAGGGTGCGAAAGCCGTATTCGCATTCCCGCGCCCAGCCAGTGCCGAAATGCTCGGTCACCCAATCGAGCAGCGGTTCCTTATCCCAGGGCCGCGGATTGCGGATGGTGACGCCGTGTTCGGCGGCGCGGCGTAGCGCTGGCGCGATATCCGGCAAGTTGTACAACTTGACCAGCATGTCCGGCATGCTCGTGACTCCTGCGCATAACGAGAGGTGAAGGCGTTTTGACCGGCAAACCGGCCGTTTCATCGAAGGCGCGCCCGATATTTTTCGCCTACGCCCGCCAGTGGGGATCGATCCGGCCATCGACGATGCCGATCTGGCGATCGGCCGCGCTGGCGAAAGTCAGGTCGTGGGTGACGGCGATCACGGTCTTGCCCAACTCGCGGGTCAGATCGCGCAGGATCTGACGGACGTTGGCGGCGGCGTGGCTGTCCAGATTGCCGGTCGGCTCGTCGGCCAGGATGATCGGCGGATCGTTGGCCAGCGCCCGGGCGATGGCGACTCGCTGGCGTTGACCGCCGGACAACTGGTGCGGGCGCTTGTGGGCCTGGCCGTCCAGGCCGAGTTGCGCCAGCAACGCCCCAGCTCGGCGTTGGGCGCTGCCCTCGTCGAGCGCACCCAGCCGACGCATCGGCAACAACACATTGTCCAGCGCCGAAAATTCGGCCAGCAGGAAATGGAATTGGAACACGAAACCCAACTGGCGCAGCCGGGTGGTCGCCAATTCGTCCTCGCCGTAACCCGAGGTATCGCGCCCGTCGAGCAGAATGCGGCCGGCGGTCGGGGTGTCGAGCAGCCCGAGCAGGTACAGCAGCGAAGACTTGCCGGAACCGGACGGCCCCATGATGGCCACGAACTCGCCGCGATCGATGGTCAGGCTGATGTCCTGCACCAGGGTGACCGGCACCTCGCCCGGCAGAACCCGGCCGAGCCGTTCGGCCGTCAGCATCGGCGGCGACCCCTCGCGACCGGCCGGATTCATCCCATGCCCCGCAGAATGACGACCGGCTGGACCCGGCCGGCCTTGCGCGCCGGCAACCAGGCCGCGCCGATCGCCGAGGCCATGGCGAAGCCGGCCGCCAGCAGATATTGCTCGTAACCCCAGTAGATCGGCAGGAACACCAGCTCGGTGGCGCCGGGCGGCTTGAGTTCGACCCGCGCCAGCAGCGCCATCAAGCCAAGCCCCAGCGTCAGGCCGAACAGGCTGCCGATCAGGCCCAGGATCACCCCTTCGGTCAGGAAGATCAGGCGGATGTCGCGGGCGTGGAAACCCATGGACTTGAGGATGGCGATGTCGTGGATCTTCTCCATCACGATGGTCGAGACGGTGTTGTAGATGCCGAAGGCCGCCACCACCAAGATGGCCGACACCACGCTGTACATGATCAGGTTGCGCACCAACAGCACGCTCATCAGATCCTCCGAGGCTTCCAGCCAGGACACCGCCTTGTAACCGATGCCGCGTTCGATGATGCTGGCCACCTCGCGGGCGGCATAAGGATCGCTCAACTGGATCACGATGCGATTGATGCGGTTGGGGCGATCCAGCAAGCCTTGCGCCCGCTTGAGCAGGGCGAAGGTCTGCATGTCGTCGTAATTGGCGTTGCCGGTGCGGAAGATGCCGACCACTTTCAAGGTGCGGACCTCGCCCCCCGGCGAGGCGGCGTTCACCACGCTGCCCATGGCCAAGCCGAATTTGCGGGCCAGCCCGGCCCCGATGACGATGCCGTTGGGGTTGGCGGCCAGCTGTTCCAGCGAGCCTTCGATCATCTTGTCCTCGATGGTCGAGACCTGTTTCATCTTGTCCGGCACGATGCCGTTGAGGGTGACGCCTTCGATGCGGCCAGCGAAGGTCAGCACCACCGAGCCGACCAGCACCGGGGCTGCGCGCAGGCCAGGCAGAGATTCGATGTAGGCCAGCGCCCGCGGATGGCCGCGAATGCCGCGCACTTCGGTCAAGGGCTTGACCCGCCGCAGTTCGACCGCGCCCGTGGGCCAGCGCTCGCTGGCGGGTTGTCGCTGGGCCTGGCGATATTCGTCGGAGACGGTGATATGGGGGCTGTTGTCGATCAGCCGTTTGATGAAGTCCCCCTCCGAGCCGCGCATCAGCGACGACACCGCCAGGAAGAAGGCCACGCCCAGGACGATGCCGGTCAGCGATACCAGGGTCTGGCGCTTGCGGCTGAGCAGATGGGTCAGGGCGATGGCCAGTTGGACCGGCATGATTTACGGGGTCTTGGCGGCGGGCTCGGTCGCCGACGCAGGAACGGTCCGCGCCCGCCGGCCTTCCTGCAGATCGGCCGGTGGTTGACGGACGATGGCGTCCTGTTCGGTCAGCCCGGCCAGAATCTCGACCCTGGCTTCGCCGCCGATTCCGGTTTGCACCGGCTGGCGCAGCAAGCGACCGTCGCGCACCTGCCAGACCGCGCCATCGACCACGGCGGTCGTCGGAACCAACAGAGCGTCGGCCCGTTCGGTCACGATGATGTTGACCTCGACGGTCATGCCGATGCGCAGGCGGGTATCGCCGGTGGGATCGATCCGCACCCGAAAACTGCGGCTGACCGGATCGCCCTTGGGGGTGATGCTGGCTACGCGGCCTTCGATGATCCGATCGGGCAGGGCCGGTGCTCGGATCAGTACCGCCTGGCCGGGTTGCACCAACAGAATGTCTTCCTCATCGACCTCGGCGGCGATGCGCAGAGGAGCTTGTTGGGAAAAATAGAAAATCGGTTGATTGGCCGGGATCAGTTGGCCGATCTCGCCGTCACGGCGCAGGATCTGACCAGCAGCCGGTGCGGTCAGGGTCATGAAACCGCGCAGGGTGCGAGCGCGGGATTCGGCTGCCGCCGCCGCCTGCCAGTCGGACCGCGCCCGGTCGCGTTCCAGCACCGTGCCCAGGCCCCGGTCGAGCAGGGTTTGAGCGCGATCGAGCTGAGTCTGAGCGAAGCGGGTCCGCGCCGCCAACTCGTCCACCGAGCGTTGCAGGTCGGCATCTTCGAGCCGGGCCAGCTCCTGGCCCTCGCGCACCGGCGCGCCCTCGTCGACCTTGATCTCCACCAAACGGCCGGCATTGCGCGGCGCGATTGGCAGCATGACGGTCGGCTCCACGGTGCCGGTGGCGTAAACCGCCCGCACCGCCGGTCCCCAGGTCGGTGACACGACTTCCACCGTCACCGGGCCGAAGCGCCGCCAGGCCAGGCCGCCACCGACCGCTAGCAGCACCAGCGTGAGCATTGCCCATGACATCCATCGTCTTTTCACTGGGGCATCATACCCGCATTCGCCGCCAGCCCGAGGTGGCGCTAGTCATTCAGCTCTGCGCCGGACCGTCGGCGCGCCCAGGCCGCCACGGCCTGGATATGGGCGGGCGTAGTGCGGCAACACCCGCCGATCAGACGCGCGCCCGCGGCCTGCCAAATGTGGGCGTCCTCGGCGAAACGGGCGCACACACTCTGACCCTGCCAACGATGACTGGCAGGATCGTAGCTCTCGCCGGAATTGGGATAGACCACGATCGGTTTATCGGTGGCGCTGCCGATGGCCCGGATCAGATCGGGGATAAAGGCCGGCGCGGTGCAGTTCACCCCCACCGCCGCCACCTGGGGATATGCATCGAGCCAGGCCGCGCAATCAGCCAGGCGTTCGCCATGATGGGTGTGTGCGCTATCGCGAGCACTGAAGCTGATCCAGGCGCTAGCGGCGGGAAACTCGGCCAGCAAACGCGCCAGGGCTTGCGCTTCCCGCAGACAAGGGATGGTTTCGCAGGCCAGCAGCTCGGCCCCGCCCTCCAGCAGGGCCACGATGCGCGGTCGGTGAAACGCGATCAGTTCGGCTTCGCTCAGGTCATAGTCGCCGCGATATTCCGAGCCATCGGCCAGAAACGCGCCGTAGGGGCCGACCGAGGCGGCGACGAACGGCCGTGGCCGCCCGATCCGGTGGGCGGGATCGGCCCAGAAGGCATCGCGCGCCTCGCAGGCCAGCCCGACCGAGCGCCGCATCAGGGCGGCGGCTTCGACCGACGACAAACCCCGGCGGGCCAGACCAGCGAAGGTCGCCTGATAGCTGGCGGTGGTGGCGCAATCGGCCCCAGCCAGGAAATAATCGGCATGAACCTGGCGAATCAGCTCTGGCGCTTCCAGCAGGACCTTGGCCGACCAGAGCGGATCGCGCAGATCACAGCCGCGCCGTTCCAGCTCGGTCGCTAGCGCGCCGTCGAGCACGACGATTGGATAATCCCGCAATATCGCGGCGATTGGATTCATGACAGTTTCACTCCACGCAATCGGCCCTTTCGTCCAGGCATTGCCGAACGGCCGTTGGTGAACATTCTGCACGAAATGCGTCCAAAACAGGACGCCGCCCGTTTCATCAACCGTTCGCTCTGGCCTAACCTGAATAGCCAGAGGGCCGGATGAGTCGCAGCGGCGTTTTCGGCCATCGGGTCGAGAACACAGGTCCACGCATCGTCGGAAGTCCGGGGACGGAGAGCATTCATGAGATATGGGAATGGGATTTGGATGGTCTTGTTGGGGCTGTTCGCCGTGCCGGCGCTGGCCGCCAACAAGTGCGTCGATGCGGGTGGACGCATCAGCTATCAGGAAGCGCCGTGCCCCGCCGCCACCCACGGCGGCGACATGAAACTGAACGTCAACCGCTCGGTTAGCGGCCAGGCCAAGCCGCCGCCGACTGGCATGATCACCATCACCCTGCCGGACAACGCCGAACCGGCCGCGCCGAAGCCACCGACCCTGGGAGAGCAGACTCCCGATCAGCCGCCGAAGCCAGCCGGCGAGCCGCCGCAGAAGGCTGCTGACAAAGCGCCGCCCAGCGACTCCTGAAGTCGAGGAATCCGGCCATGGCTGCTGCCATTTGTCTGGGTGAGTTGCTGATCGACTTCGTGCCTACCGTGACCGGTACTGGCCTGACCGACGCGCCGGCCTTCGTCAAAGCGCCGGGTGGTGCACCCGGCAATGTAGCGGTCGGGCTGGCCCGGCTTGGGGTGGCCAGTGCCTTCATGGGCCAGGTCGGCGACGACGCCTTCGGTCATTTCCTGGCCGATACCCTGGCCGAAAACGGGGTCGATATCCATTCGCTGCGTTTCTCCGGCGCTGCGCGCACCGCCCTGGCCTTCGTCTCGTTGCAGGCCGATGGCGAACGGGAATTCATGTTCTACCGCCACCCCAGCGCCGACATGCTGTTCGATGCCCCAGCGGTGGACACGGCGGCGATTCGGCGCGCCCGGCTGCTGCATTTCGGCTCGATCAGCCTGATCGG
>RXIW01000035.1 GCA_003989065.1 Candidatus Competibacteraceae bacterium | reverse complement strand
TGTGCAAGAGAAATATTCCTATCGCCGAAATCCGCCCCTTACCCAAACCACGCACCCTGCCACGTCCCATCGGCCTTGCGGCGGATCGCGGCGTCGAGCTGCCACCCGAATTCTTTGATCCCCTGCCCACCGAACTACTGGCTGCCTTCAACGGCGAAGCTGAATGAACATCCTGCTTGATACCTGCGCGTTCCTCTGGATCGTCCGCGACTCTCCGCAGCTTTCCGCCACTGCCCGTATCCTATTCAGCGATCCGACCAATATGATCTTCCTCAGCGCAGTCTCAGCGTGGGAGATCACCGTCAAGCATGGCCTAGGCCGGTTGCCGCTGGCCGAGCCTCCGCATCGCTATATTCCAACCGAGCGGGACAAGCACGATATCCTTTCACTTGACCTGAGCGAAGCCGCCGTACTCGAATTGCGGCGACTTCCCAACCATCACCAAGATCCGTTCGACCGTATGCTGATTTGTCAGGCGATTGCACATGGTCTGACCCTGCTGACGCCGGATAGCCATATTCAAGCCTACCCAGTGCGGACCGTGTGGTAGCTGCGCCGCCGCACTACCCAAAACCCTGCGCAGTACTCATCCGACCGCCCCTCGCCCCTCCAGCTCTTCCCAACGTCCATAAGCGACTTCCAGTTCCGCTTCCAAGGCTCGCAATTCCTCCAACCGTTGCGTGACAACCGAAGCTTCCTGTTTGTAAAAAGCCGGATCGGCGGTCGCTACTTGCAAATTGCATCAAGCCAATGTCACACTACATGAGTGAACTAAGTTATAAATCAGGTAGTAGCCCATGCTAAAACTCAACATCCACGAAGCCAAAACCCACTTGTCCCGCTACCTGCCTGCCCTCGAGCGGGGTGAGACGCTTATCCTGTGCAAGAGAAATATTCCTATCGCCGAAATCCGCCCCTTACCCAAACCACGCACCCTGCCACGTCCCATCGGCCTTGCGGCGGATCGCGGCGTCGAGCTGCCACCCGAATTCTTTGATCCCCTGCCCACCGAACTACTGGCTGCCTTCAACGGCGAAGCTGAATGAACATCCTGCTTGATACCTGCGCGTTCCTCTGGATCGTCCGCGACTCTCCGCAGCTTTCCGCCACTGCCCGTATCCTATTCAGCGATCCGACCAATATGATCTTCCTCAGCGCAGTCTCAGCGTGGGAGATCACCGTCAAGCATGGCCTAGGCCGGTTGCCGCTGGCCGAGCCTCCGCATCGCTATATTCCAACCGAGCGGGACAAGCACGATATCCTTTCACTTGACCTGAGCGAAGCCGCCGTACTCGAATTGCGGCGACTTCCCAACCATCACCAAGATCCGTTCGACCGTATGCTGATTTGTCAGGCGATTGCACATGGTCTGACCCTGCTGACGCCGGATAGCCATATTCAAGCCTACCCAGTGCGGACCGTGTGGTAGCTGCGCCGCCGCACTACCCAAAACCCTGCGCAGTACTCATCCGACCGCCCCTCGCCCCTCCAGCTCCTCCCAACGTCCATAAACGGCTTCCAGTTCCGCTTCCAAGGCTCGCAATTCCTCCAACCGTTGCGTGACAACCGAAGCTTCCTGTTTGTAAAAAGCCGGATCGGCGGTCGCCGCGTGCAATTCCTGCTGGCGCTGTTCCAATTCCTCAATGCGCGCTGGCAGGCGTTCCAGTTCTCGCCGCTCGTTATAGCTCAGCTTGCCCGGCGTCGCCGGTCTTGCCGGCTTCGGCGCGGGTGGAGCAACCGGCTTGGGTTTGACCACTGGAGTCGGCTCCAGCGCGGGTCGCTGGCGCAGCCAGTCGGAATAGCCGCCCACGTATTCACGCAGGCTGCCATCGCGCTCGAACACCACGCAACCGGTCACCACATTGTCCAGAAACGCCCGGTCATGGCTGACCAGCAACAAGGTGCCGCTGTAATCCAGCAACAGCTCCTCCAACAACTCCAGCGTTTCCAGATCGAGATCGTTGGTCGGCTCGTCCATGACCAGCACATTGGCCGGTTTGGTGAACAGGCGCGCCAGCAACAAGCGATTGCGTTCGCCGCCGGACAACGATTTGACCGGAGAGCGCGCCCGCTGGGCCGTGAACAGAAAATCGCCCAGATAACTGATGATATGACGGCGCTGGCCGTTGATTTCGATGCTTTCCCGCCCGCCCGCCACGCTATCCAACACGGTCTGCTCAGGGTCGAGCTGGTCGCGCAATTGGTCGAAATAGGCGATTTCCAGCTTGGCGCCGTGCCGCACCTGACCGGCATCGGGTTGCAGATGGCCCAGCAACAGATTCAGCAGGGTGGTCTTGCCGGAGCCATTGGGGCCGATCAGACCGATGCGATCGCCGCGCATGATGCGGATGGAAAAATCGCGGATCAGCGGTTCGTCCTGCCAGGCGTAACGAAGGTTCTTGGCCTCGATCACCAGTTTGCCCGACAGCTCGGCCTGCTCCAGGCTGAAATTGGCCTTGCCCTGCTGTTCGCGGCGCTGGCGACGTTCCTCGCGCAAGGCCAGCAAAGCCCGCACCCGGCCTTCGTTGCGGGTGCGCCGCGCCTTGATACCCTGCCGGATCCAGACTTCCTCCTGGGCCAGATTCTTGTCGAACTTGGCGTTATGGCGCGCTTCCACCTCCAGCAACGCCGCCTTTTTCTCCAGAAAATTGGCGTAATCGCCCGGCCAGGACGTCAGGATGCCGCGATCCAGTTCCAGCAGCCGCGTCGCCATCCGCTGCAGCAGGCTGCGATCATGGGTGATGAACAGCAAACCGCCGCGAAACTCCAGCAGCTCATCCTCCAGCCACTGGATGGTTTCCAGATCGAGATGGTTGGTCGGCTCATCCAGCAACAGTATGTCGGGATCGCGCACCAGCGCCTGACCCAACAATACCCGTCGCCGCCAGCCGCCCGACAGTTCTGCCAGCGGCGTATCGGCAGGTAGTTGCAGGCGGCTGACGATAGTTTCGACCCGTTGTTGCCAGCGCCAGCCGTCACGCGCTTCCAATTCGTGCTGCAGACGCTCCATCTTGCGCATTCCCTCCGCCGTGACGGCATGGGCGAGTTGCACGGCGGCTTCGTGATACTCGGCCAGCAGCGCCCCCATTCCTTCCAAGCCGCTGGCGACGATCTCGAACACGGTGGCGGTGGTATCGGCGGGTAATTCCTGCGCTAGAGTCGCAACCCGCAGGCCGGGCTGCCGCCAGATCTCACCGCTGTCGGGCTGAATGTCGCCGGCCAGCAGGCGCAGCAAGGTGGTCTTGCCCGCGCCGTTGCGACCGATCAGGCACACCCGTTCACCAGCGTCCAACTGAAAACAGGCGTTATCGAGCAACTTGTCGGCGCCAAAGGCAATGGAAAGGTTGTCAATGCTCAACAAAGGCATACGGCTTTGAATCCTTCTCTCAGCAGGGAAAGTACATGATCTCAATGGCGCACTGCTGAAACAGTAATCGCTGACCAATGACAGCGCCCGCGCCTCCGGCCTCTGTCATTCATGCGCCCGATCTCTGGCTGTGCTCCACTACCCGCGGCACAGTGACCGTGACGCGGGTTCCGGATATTCCGCCATATTCCCCGGTCGCGCTTTGAATTTCGATGCGACCCTGCAGCAAGGTCGTCACCAACTGATGCACCAGATGCAAACCAAGGCCGGTTCCACCTTCGTGCCGACGGGTGGTGAAGAACGGGTCGTAGATCCTGGGCAGGATCTCGGCCGGTATTCCCTCGCCATCGTCTTCGACGATGATACGCGCTTCGCTCTCGCCCCACGCGGTCGCTGACACGCGTAAGAGGCCCTGCCGTCCGGCGGGGAAAGCATGCATCAAAGCATTATCGACCAGATTGCCCACCACTTGCCCCAGCGGACCCGGATAACTGTCCATCGGGAGATTCTCGGGCAATTTCAGCGCCAAGCGAACCAGACGCTTGTCATCCCACCGGCGTAGTAGCGGATGCGCATTGCGGACCACTTCCGCCAGATCGAAGATGCGCGCCTCCATCGTCGTGCGATCCACAGCCAGCTGCTTGAATTGCTTGACCAGCCCAGCGGCGCGCTCGATGGCAGCGGTTGCCAATTTCACCCCATCCTGCCCATCGGCAACGAAACGCTCCAGATCGGATTTTTTCAACCCGATCGCCATCTGACTTCGCAACTGTTCGGTTCTCTGCTCGAGCACGCTCAAAGCCACGGTCGCGCTACCCAGCGGCGTATTGAGTTCATGCGCGACGCCTGCCACCATCAAGCCCAGGGACGACAGTTTTTCGGCCCGCACCAATTCATCCTGCAAAGCCTGCAGGGTCTCCATCGACTGGCGCAATTCCTGATTGGCGCCCGCTAACGCGTGCGAACGCTGTTCCAGCGCTTTCCTCGCCAAAGCCAAGCGGCTCGACGACCAAAACGCCAAGCCCGTTGCGCCGAAACAAATGAACAGGATGGCCAACCGCCATTTCCATTCCTGTTGGACCAGGTATGCCTTGGGCAAACGCACCAGCAACCGCCATGTGATGGGGCTGATGGTCGTGATTCGCCCAAACCGCTCCTGCAGCGCGCTATCGGCCAGATTGAAGCGCTCGAATGACCAAATGCCGTCGTCGTCCTCGAACACCCCTTGATCATCGATCAACATCGCTCGCCATAACGGGGCATTGGCGCGGATGAGCGTTTTATTCGGTCGATCCAGCAGCCAACCCCACTCGTCGCTGCGATTCGGCGCCAGCAACCAATAGCCCTCCTGATTGAGCAAATGGATTTCCAAATCATTGCTGAATCGCATCTCGCGCAGTCGCTCCAACAGAACATCAGCGCGATAGTTCAGAACGATGATGCCCTGACGCACTCCAGCCGCATCGAAAATGGGCGTCGCGATCCTCAACGTCGGTTGAATCGGCTTTTCGATTTGACCATGCTCGACATTCAGATCCAGCGCCGAAAAATAGACTTCGCCTTTTTCCAAACGGATGGTTTCGCGAAAATACGGTCGATCGCTTTTATCCTGCAATTCGGCAGGAGGAATTAGAATCGCCTGTCGATCACGATAATTGACTCTGAGCTTTTCCTGGCCTCGTTCATCCAGCCAGCGAACTTGATCGTACCGTTCGGTCGTCTGGGCAAACTTGATGCAAAATCTTTCCGCCATCCGACTCCCGGCTTCATCCACACCCGTGGTGGCCGGCTCCACCATGCTGGCCGTCAACAATACATCCCGACGGAGAGCCGCAATGTTGCGGGACAAGATCCGCATCGCTTCCGACAGGGTATTTTCCTGAATATGCAGCAAAGGTTGGCGCAAGGTCTCATGCACGCCCTGCAGAGCCGCCACCCCGCTCACTGCAATCACCAACAGCCATGGCACAAGAAGCATGGCGGATCGTAGTTGGACAAGATATGGACGATCGATATCGCTTTTCATACGCTATGAACGTCAACGAAATCCCTATTCGCCAAGTCTAAAGATCACCGGGAAGCATGCCAGTCGCACCGCCCACGCCGGTTCCCAGCCCAAAAACCGTTGTCTGGAGCGCTCTTTATGCACCACGCTCTACTTCTCGACCGTTGGAGTGCGCGACTCGCGCTTGGCATCTTCAGCGCAGCGGCGCTGGCCCTCGTTTTCACGTTATCGGCGCAGGCGATGGACATTCTGAGCCCTGCGGAACGGGCGTGGCTGACTGCGCATCCGCAAATCCGTCTCGCCCCGGAAAAGAATTACCCGCCCTTCGTCTTTACCGACGCACTCGGCACGGCGCAAGGGCTGTCCATCGACTATATCCGAAAAGTCGAAAACCAATTGGGGATTCGTTTCCAGTTTCTGCCCGCCGCTCCATTGAGTCATATCCTGCCCGCACTCCAGCACGGGGCCGCCGATTTGCATCCAGCGCTGCGGGAAACCCCGGAACGCGCCGCCTATCTGAATTTCACCCGCCCTTATGCCCGCATTCATACCGTCCTGGTCACCAGGATAGCGGCAACCCCGGAAGCGCAGCTTGCCAATCTGCACGGGCAAAAGGTGGCGGTCGGCGACGGGTACGCCGTCCAGCCCTACCTGGCCGAACACTTTCCGGAGCTTGTGCTGACGCCCTTTGCCGACGATGAACGCTGCCTGGAAAAGGTACGGACCGGCGAGGTTGCCGCCGCCGTGGTCGACATCGCCAGCGCGCTCTGGTTTATCCGCCAGCACCAGTGGTCCGATCTGCGCATCGGTGCTGACGTAGGCTTCACCTACGATCTGCGGCTGGCCAGCCGGCGCGATCTACCGGAACTCAACGTCATTCTGGACAAGGCGCTGGCGTCGATACCAGCGGAAGAACACGAAGCGCTATTGAATCGATGGGTGAAGGCGACGGAAAGCACCAGCGTTCCGGATTTTCCCTGGACCTGGGCGATCCCGCTGGCGCTGACCATCGCTCTTCTTATGGGCGCGGGGCTGTTGTTCCATCGCAGGCGGCCCAGCCCATGAACTCTGCGCCGCTCCTCGCCCCAGAGCGGTCAGCACAGCGGCCATTCGCAGCCTGAAAATCCGGGAACGGCTATCCGGCCTGCCTGGCCAGGAAAACCAGCAAATCGTCGAGCGGCATGGGCTTGGCGTACCAATAGCCCTGGGCTGCATGGCAACCCTGCTGTTTCAACCAGGCCACCTGCTCGGGCGTTTCCACGCCTTCCGCCAGCACGTTCATGCCCAAACGCGTGCCTAGCTTGATGATCATATCGACGATGGTCTCCTGCGTGGCGCGCTGACCGATTTCCCGCATAAAACTCTGATCTACCTTGAGCAAGGCCGTCGGCAGGCTGCGCAAACGCGCCAGAGACGAATAACCGGTGCCAAAGTCATCGATGGCCAGACTGAAACCTTCGGTCCGGCACCGATCCAGCAAGCGTTTCGTCGTGTCATCGCCCTCCATGGCCGTCGATTCGGTGATTTCCAGTTCGATCTGCCAAGGCGCCACCGCTTCCTCACGCAGAACCTCCAGGAAATCTTCCACCAAACCCTCCTTGGCCAGTTGCAAGGCCGATACATTAACGGCGATCCGAAAATCGGGCCAGCCGGCGGCAGCGATCGTGCGTACGGCTCGACACGCCTTGCGCAACACGATCGCGCCCAACATCACGATGTCGCCATTGGCTTCCGCAATGGGAATGAATTCCAGCGGAGAAACCCGTGTCCCATCTTCCCGCCGCCAACGCACCAACGCTTCGGCGGCGAACACCCGGCCCGTGCCTAAATCGATCTGTGGCTGCAACTCGATGATGATCTGGTCGGAGCGCAACGCCTGATGCAGCGCAAACGCCATTCCAAACCGCTGCCGGCAGGCGGCTTCCATTCCGGGGACGTAGACCGCCATCTGATTCAAGCCGCGACTCTTGGCCTGCTTGAGCAGGACCAGGGCCATCGATAAGGCTTCCGCCCCCGAACCGGAAAAACAATCCAGATCGACCCGAGACGAGCAGAGGCTGATGAAAGACACATGACCTGGCTCTTCCGGAGCACAGTTTTCGAGCCGGGCAATGAAATCCTGTACAAGCAAATACTTAAGACCAAAGACGGCAAACACGTCATTATGCAGGCGCGCAACCACCGTAGGCGGCTGGAAAATCTGCGCCAACCGCTGGCTGACCCGCCGCAACAACAGCTCGCCCTGCTGCAAACCGAGCGCCTGGCAACTCTCTGAAAATTGATCGACGTCAAGCAGCAACAGGCTGTGCGCTTCGACATTCGCGGCTTTAATCACGTTATCCATGATCCGGACCAGCGCGTTGCCGTTCGGAATCCCCAACAGCTGATCCTGATAGGCCATCGTATCGAGTTTGCTGACCAGCGCCACATTGCTAAGGCCCGAGCTGATGTTGCTGGACAATACGCTGAGCAGGTCCACCTCGACCGGATCGAGGGCGCGCGTCGTTTCGACGTAGGCTGCAGCGCTCGGCCCTGCCGGAACGCTGGAGAAATACAAAGCCTGTCCCAAGCGATCGCGGACCACCCGCTGCTCCTGCAAACAGTGCAACAGGATGTGGCGTATCCGTTCGTCTTCCAATTCGTCCAAGGGACGCCCGACCAAAGTCGCAAAAGCGCCCGATCCGCCTACGATCCTGGCCATCGCCGCCGAAGCGGTGTCGTGCGTCTGGGTACAGACGACCCCTTCGGGAGGTAATCCGAGCAGGCGTGTCACTTCCTGAATGACGCGCACCGAGAAATCCTCCAGACTGCGCGAGTACGCCATCACGTTGCTCGCCTCTACGATCAACTGCAGACCACGCCTGGCTTGATCAAGGGTCGTGAGCTGATCCCAAGTGCGTAGAGCGTTGGCGACGACTGCATGGAGGCGCTCCAGGGACAGGTCGGTTTTTAGCCAGTAATCGTTGATATCGAGCTGAGACAGGGTTTCCCGCAAAGGCGCCATGCCAGGCTGGCCGGTAACCAGGACAATGCGAATCTCCGCATTACCCAACAGCTCCCGGACGCTTTTGACCAACCGCAATCCGGCGTCGTCGGTCTCCATCACGACATCCAGCAACATCACCGCAATCTCCTTATCGCGATTCAGCAGACACGCCGCTTCATGCGCCGATTGCACCGCTATGAATTCGATTCGGTGCTCCCGATAACGGAAATCCTGCAAGGCGTAACGCAAGCTTTGCTGGAACTCGATATCGTCATCGACGGAGAGCACTTTGTAGCGCTTCGCTCCGCCAAGTCCGGGCGATGTCGATTGGGCGGCGTCTTCCGGCGCAAATTCGAACACGCCGTCTGCTGCGTCATCGTTCGATAGCAATGGATCGTCGGTTGGAATAGTCATCAGTCAAATCCATGATCGTCTTCTAAACCATTGGACAGCGCGAGATCTTGGTTCGCATCATCCGTCTCGCCAATTTCCCTGATCAACAATAAATCAGCACTACAAAGAGTTAAGCTAAACACACATCATGATGAACGTAGCTTTTCAAGCACGACATTCATCATCGGCATCGTCATTTTTTTTGGAATAAGTGTGGAATGTAATGAATTTACTGCTGAACTTTCAACATTGTTGCACTTGCAACATAAATCGACAAGCTAGCCAGCCGACGCCCGTTCGGCAACCACTGTAACGATTCGCCCGATCGATCGACCCAATCGGACGACGATTCGATCAGCCGCTAAGCGATGCCGCGACGGCGATGCCGCAGCACCACCAGCGAGCGACCTTGCACCGGATAGGGATCTTCGGAAGGATGATAGCCGCCATCGACCGGGCGGCCCTGCGGCAAAGCGGTGTCCACCAATACTTCGAACAAGGCGTCGTCCCGCAATACCGGTAACACGAACGGCACTTCCTCGTGATGGGCATTGAACAGCAACAGGAAATCGTCGTCCTGCAACGCATGGCCGCGCTCGTCCCAGTCGCCCAGGCCATCACCCGGCAGGTACAGCCCCAGACAACGAGCGTAGTCGTGGGTCCACTCCTCGTCGCTGATTTCCCGTCCGTCGGGATTGAACCAGAGAATGTCGCGAACTCCATCGCCGTGGATGCCGCGGAAGAAATGACGGCGACGGAAGGTCGGGTGTTCCCGGCGCAACCAGATCAAGCGCTGGGTGAAGTCGAGCAGCTCCCGATTCTCCGGCAACCAGGAAATGTCCCAGTCGAACCAGCTGAGTTCGTTGTCCTGACAATAGGCGTTGTTGTTGCCGCGCTGGGTGCGGCCCACCTCGTCTCCGGCCAGCAGCATCGGCACGCCCTGCGACAGCAGCAGGGTCGCCAGGAAATTGCGGCGCTGGCACAGCCGCAGCGTCAACACCTCCGGTTCCTGGGTGTCACCCTCCGCGCCACAGTTCCAGCTGCGGTTGTGCGACTCGCCATCCTGGTTGTTTTCGCCGTTGGCTTCGTTGTGACGCTCGTTGTAGCTGACCAGATCGTAGAGGGTAAAACCGTCATGGGCGGTGATGAAGTTGATGCTGGCGCAGGGGAGACGGTCGTTATGCTGGTAGAGGTCGGCGGAGCCGGTCAAACGATAGGCCAGCTCGCCGATCATGCCGCCTTCGCCGCGCCAGTAATCCCGCACCACATCGCGATACTTGCCGTTCCACTCGCTCCAGCCGACCGGAAACTGGCCGACCTGGTAGCCGTTCTCGCCCACGTCCCAGGGCTCGGCGATCAGCTTGACCCGCGACAACACTGGGTCTTGCTGGATGACATCCATGAACGCACCGCCCTGATCGACTCGGCCATCGGCTTCCCGCGCCAGGGCAGCGGCCAGATCGAAACGGAAGCCGTCGACGTGCATGTCCTGCACCCAGTAGCGCAGGCTGTCCATGACCATTTGCAACACGCGGGGATGGGCGGTGTTCAGCGTGTTGCCGCAACCGGTGTAATCCATGTAGTAGCGCGGATGTTCCGGCGACAGCCGGTAGTAGGCTTGATTGTCGATGCCGCGGAAACTCAAGGTCGGCCCGAATTGATTGCCCTCGGCGGTATGGTTGTAGACCACGTCGAGGATGACTTCGATGCCGGCCGAATGCAGGGTCTTGACCATGCTCTTGAATTCGCCCACCGGATTGTCGGTGGCGGCGTAACGCGGATTCGGGGCGAAGTAACCCAGTGTGCTGTAGCCCCAGTAGTTGTGCAAACCCCGATCCATCAGCATTCGTTCGTCGGCGAAATAGTGGATCGGCAACAATTCCACCGCCGTCACACCCAGGGACTGTAGATAATCGATGACCGGGCCGCTGGCCAAGCCCGCGTAGGTGCCGCGCACCTCGGGCGGCAAGCCGGAATGGCGCATGGTGAAACCACGCGCGTGCAATTCGTACAACAGAGTGTCATGCCAGGGCGTATGCGGTGGACGGTCGTCACCCCAGAAGAACGCGGTGTCGATCACCTGGCTCTTGGGCATTCCCAAAGCGCTGTTGCGGGTGTTGAAACTCTGGTCCTCGGCGCGACCGCCGATCCGGTAACCGAACTGGGCGTCGCTCCAGTGCATCTGCCCCACTACCGCCTTGGCGTAGGGATCGAGCAGCAATTTGTTGGCGTTGAAGCGTTGGCCCAGCTCCGGCTGGTAAGGGCCATGGACCCGATAGCCATACAGCAGTCCGGGCCGAGCGTCCGGCAGATAGCCGTGCCAGACCTGGCCGGTCCGTTCCCGCAGGGTGATCTGCTCAATCTCGTGCCGGCCCTTGGGGTCGAACAGGCATAACACCACCTGTTCGGCGTGGGCCGAGAACAAGGCGAAGTTGACTCCCTCGCCATCCCAAGTGGCGCCCAACGGATACGGCCGACCCGGCCAAACAGTGGATTTGCTCATCGGCTCCAATCGTCACTCAAGATGATGGGTGACAGGCGACAAACCAAGGTCCGATGACTACTGGCCTATACCTGTCGCCTGTCCTCCGCGCTGCTTACTCGCTGAACGCCCGCATGGCAAAGCTGACCTGGCCAGGTCCGACCACCGTGATGCCACCCGCCGTCACTGTGTAGCGACGCCGATCAGCCTCTGGATCGAAACCGATGCGGCTACCCGCCTCGATGACGTTGTACTGGCCGATGATGACCTTGCGCAGCCGCGCTCCCCGTTTGATGCGGACATAGTCCTGAATCACGCAGTCCTCGATCTCGACATCATCTTCAATGATGACTTCGCGCCGGATGAAGGAGTTCCGAATGGAAGCGCCATGCACCAGCGAACCGGCAGCAACCACGCTGTTGTGCAACTGCGCGTCGATCATCCGCGCCACGGGACCCTGATAGTTACTGGAAAAGATCCGCCATTGCGGGTTGAAAACATCGAAGTGCGGGGTCAGACCCAGCATGTCCTGATGGGCGTTGAAATAGGCGTCCAGGGTCCCGACATCGCGCCAGTAGGCCGGCTCTTCGTAGGACTTGGTCCCCGGTACCTTGTTGGTGGCGAAATCGTAGGCGAACAGCCGGTGGGTCTCCATCAGGGCCGGCAACACGTTCTGGCCGAAATCGTGCTCGCCGCGCCGGTTGGCCGCCTTGAGCGCCTCGACCAATACCTTGGCGTCGAACAGATAATTGCCCATCGAGGCATAAGCTCGGGTGGGATCGGACGGCATGGGGGCCGGATTGGCCGGCTTCTCCTGGAACTGGCACACCCGACCGTCATATTCGGTGCCGATCACGCCGAAACCCGTCGCATCGGCCAGCGGAACCGGCAGCGCTGCGACGGTCACGTCGGCCTCCCGTTCGAGATGGAAGGACACCATCTGCCGGATATCCATCCGATAGACGTGGTCGGCCCCAAACACCAGCACCAGATCGGGATTGTGCAACTGGATCAGGTTCAGGTTCTGATAGACCGCATCGGCGGTGCCCTGAAACCAGTCACCGCCCCGCATCATCTGCGGCGGCACCACCGTCACGAACTCTTCGTTGCGCATCGGCGAAACCACCCAGGCTTTGCGCACGTGTTCGATCAGGGACTGCGATTTGTACTGCACCAACAGGTAAATCGCCTGGATGTTGGAATTGAGCAGGTTGCTGAGTACGAAGTCCACGATGCGGTAGCGGCTACCGAACGGCAACGAGGGCTTGGAACTTTCCGAGGTCAGAGGACTAAGGCGCGAGCCCTCACCCCCCGCCATCACGATCGCAAGAATTTTTGGCTGTTTCATCGCGGCACATCCTTCTTTTCGACTAAAAATCGTTCGCACAAAATCGTTCACACGAATATCCCCCGGACGGGACATGCTCCTCGCCGGGGTACTGATCTAATTCACACCATCGTGGGATCACAGCCCTCACCCGCCAAAGGGATCGAAGTCGCAATCCGCGCTCAAGTTATGGCGGATACGGAATACGTGCGCAGGTATCCGGTGGGGATTCAATTCGACATAGTTGCGCGGCCCGTGCCAGACATAGTGGGCACCGGTCAGCAGATCGTGGACTTGATAGGGCTGGTTCGGGTCGACGCCCAGCGCCTCCAGATCCAGTTGGGTACAGCCTGCCTGGGTATAGTTCGGATCGAGGTTCACCACCACCAGGATTACGTTGGCACGATTGGCGGTGGCCTTGCTGTAGCAAATGATCTGCTCGTTATCGACCTGGTGCAACCGCAGGTTCCAGTCGGATTGCAGGGCTGGATTGCGTTTGCGGATGCGGTTCACCAGGGCGATGAAGGCATGCAGACTGTTGGGTCCTTCCAGATCCTGGAAGCTGCGATAGCGCAGTTGATATTTCTCGGAATCGAGATATTCCTCGCTGCCAGGCTTGACCGCGAGATGCTCCATCATCTCGAAGGCCGGGCCGTAGATGCCATAATTGGCGGTCATGGTCGCGGCCATCACCAGACGGGACATGAACATCGCCTTGCCGCCGTGCTGCAGGGCCTCGGTCAGGATATCCGGGGTGTTGGGCCAGAAGTTGGGGCGGAAATACTCGCGGCCCGGTCCCTGGCAAACCTCGGTCAGATACTCACCGAGCTCCCACTTGCTGTTACGCCAGGCATAGTAGGTGTAGGACTGGCTGTAACCGAGCTTGGCCAACCGGTGCATGACCTTGGGCCGGGTGAAAGCTTCGGCCAGGAAGATGGCGTTTGGCGTGGTCTTCTTGATATCGGCGATCAGCCATTCCCACATGGCGAACGGCTTGGTGTGCGGATTATCGACCCGGAAGATGCGCACGCCCTGCTGAACCCAGAATTCGAAGATGCTCTTGATCTCGATCCACAGCGCCTGCCAGTCGGCGGTCTCGAAATTGAAGGGGTAGATGTCCTGGTATTTCTTGGGCGGATTCTCGGCGTACTGCACCGTGCCATCCGGCCGCCAGCGGAACCAGTCGGGGTGCTGCCTGACGTAGGGATGATCCGGCGCGCACTGCAAGGCGATATCCATGGCGATTTCGATGCCGTGCTCCTTGGCTTTGCTCACCAGCTGGCGAAAATCGTCCAGGGTGCCCAGTTCCGGCAGGATATCCTTGTGACCGCCTTCGGCCGCGCCGATGGCCCAGGGACTGCCGACATCGTCGAGCATCGGAGTCAGGGTGTTGTTCTTGCCCTTGCGGTTGACCCGGCCAATCGGATGGATCGGCGGGAAATACAGCACGTCGAAGCCCATCGCGGCAAGACGCGGCAACCACGCCTCGCAATCCTTGAACGTCCCATGTTTGCCGGGCGCGGCGGCGCACGAACGCGGGAACATCTCGTACCAGGAGCTGAAGCGGGCACGCTCGTCGTCCACCACCACGCCCAGCGCCTTGTCATAGCTCAGGGCCAGGCTGCGATCGGCGTTGCGCATCATGTGGCGGGCGAATTCCTCGTCCAGGCCCAGTTGGCGGCGGTATTCGAGATCCTGCGAGCCGGCCAGGTCTTCGGCACGCTTGGCCAGCCACTTGGCGTCCTCGCCCTGGGCGCGGCGACTGGCTTTGCGAGCCAATTCCGCCCCGCTCCGCAGCGACAGGGCAATGTCCTCGGCCTGCACCCACCGCTCCAGATCATGCCGCCAGGATTTAAAAGCGTCCACCCAGGCCGTCACCGTGTACTCGTGACGCCCCAGATCCAGCACCTGAAATTCGCCGCGCCACCGGTCGTTGACCAACGACCGCATGGGCACTTCCTGCCAGTGGCTCTCGCCCACCCGCCGGTGTTGCAGGACACAGGACAAGGCATCGTGGCCATCGGTGAACACATCGGCCTCGACCAGCACGGTGTCGCCCACCGTACGCTTGATCGGAAAGCGACCACCATCGATTTCCGGAACCACACCCTCGATGATGACTCGTTTCCGCCCGTCGGCCACCGCCTGAATCGCCGGGGTTGCCGGGACAGGTTCGGGCTCGGGCTCGACCGCTATTGGCGTCGCATCGGCTACGGTCGGTTCCGCGCTCGCCACGGCCGGAGCAGCTTCGGCTGCCGTCGGCTTTGCGCTCTCCGCCAGCGGCGCCGCATCGGCCGTGGCTGTCCGCTGGTGACTGGTCGGAGCCTTGGAAGGATGGGCGGCGGGCCTGGTCACGACCGGTTTCTTATTATCCACCACAGTTTTCTTGGACATACCGGTTACCCTCATTCTTGTTGATTAAGATTTTGTTGTGTGCCCATCGTCATCGCGATCGTCGTGACCAGCCTGCTGCCGTTCAAAAGCTCGAGGTGTTAAAGTTGCCGCCCTGGTCCTGATCGCCGTGCGGTGGCCGGCTACCGTTCCAGGTTCCAGGCCGGTGATACCTGATGCCCGATACCTGCATTTTCCCTTTCTATTATGACGGTTTTTTGCGGCTGTGCCTAAGCTTCCGGTTAGGTTGCCGCCCATGCCCTTGAGGATCCTGTCCGATGACCGAATTGAAGCAAATTATCGAGGAGGCTTTCGAGCACCGCAGTGCGATCGACTCCACCACGGCCTCGGCCGAACTGCGCGAAGCGGTGGAAGAGACGCTGAGCCTGCTGGAGCTGGGCCGAGTCCGGGTGGCCGAGCCCAGCAAGGGCGGCTGGGTCGTCAACACCTGGCTGAAGAAGGCAGTCCTGCTGTGCTTCCGGCTGAACGAGAACACCATCATCCGCGACGGCTACACCAACTACTTCGACAAGGTGCCGCCCAAGTACGCCGAATACGGCGAGAACGATTTCCTGGCCGCCGGGGTACGGGTCGTCCCACCGGCCGCGGCCCGGCGCGGCAGCCACATCGCTTCCGGCGTGGTGCTGATGCCGTCCTATGTCAACATCGGGGCCTACGTGGACTCCGGCACCATGGTGGATACCTGGGCCACGGTCGGCTCCTGCGCCCAGATCGGCAAGAACGTCCACCTGTCGGGCGGCGTCGGCATCGGTGGCGTGCTGGAACCCCTGCAGGCCAGCCCGACCATCATCGAGGATGACTGTTTCATCGGCGCCCGCTCGGAAGTGGTCGAGGGCGTGATCGTCGAGCGCGGCTCGGTCATTTCGATGGGCGTCTATCTGGGCCAGAGCACCAAGATCTACAACCGGATGACGGGCGAGGTCAGCTACGGCCGCATCCCGGCCGGCTCGGTGGTGGTGCCCGGCGCGCTGCCCGCCCCCGATGGCAGCCACAGCCTGTACTGCGCCATCATCATTAAACAAGTGGATGAAAAAACCCGCTCGCGGGTCGGCTTGAACGAGTTGCTGCGCGACTGAGGACAGCGGCAACAGGCGACCTGAGCGGATTGCGACGCGCCGGTCATCGATTCGAACCGCGCGCCGCTCGACCGCCCACACCAGCCAGCGACCGAACGCTCCGCGCGTTCGGCTGTCCATTTTCATCATTCGAAATTCACTGTCCCTGCCGTTACGGAAGCCCTGATGAACGCCGAACCACTCCTCCAACATCGTTTGGCGATCACCGGCATGAGCTGCGCCGGCTGTGTCGCGGCCGTGGAAACGGCTCTGCGCGAAGTGCCCGGCGTCGCCGAGGCCCAGGTCAATCTTGCCGACCGCACCGCCCAGGTCAGCGGCACACCAACGGTCGCGATGCTGGTTCGCGCGGTGCAGACAGCCGGTTACGATGCCACCGAACTGCGCGACGACGTCGGAGCCGAAGCCGAACGCGAGGCTGCCGAACAGGCCCACTTCCGGCGGCTGGTCCGCAACACCCTCGTCGCCGGTGCGCTGGCCGCGCCACTGATGCTGGCCGAGATGGCAGGCTGGTTGCCAGCGCTGGCCAGTCCCGGTGGGCGCGCATTCTGGAGCGTCGTCGGCCTGGTAACCTTGGCTGCGATGATGTACAGCGGCCGGCATTTCTTTACTGGGGCCTGGCAGCAGTTTCGCCACCATAACGCCAATATGGACACCCTGATCGCGCTGGGCACCGGCGCGGCCTGGGTCTACTCGATGCTGGTCACCCTGTTTCCCGCCAGTGTGCCGAGCCTGGCCCACCACGCCTATTTCGAGGCGGCGGTCACCATCATCGCCCTGATCAACCTCGGCTCCGCGCTGGAAAGCCGGGCGCGCAGCAAAACTTCGTCCGCCATCCGCCGCCTGCTCGGCCTGCAACCCCGCACCGCGCGGCTGGTCGAGGGCGATCAGGAGCGCGACGTGCCGATCGAAACCCTTGGGGTCGGCGCTCTGCTGCGGGTGCGGCCGGGCGAGAAGATCCCGGTCGACGGCGAGATCGTCAGTGGCCGGTCGACAGTGGACGAATCCATGCTCACCGGCGAACCCCTGCCGGTCGACAAGGGCGAAGGCGACACCGTCACCGGCGGTACACTGAACAAGACCGGCAGTTTCGTATTCCGCGCGACTCGAGTCGGAGCCGATACCGTGCTGGCTCACATCATTGCCAGCGTACGGCAAGCGCAAAACAGCAAGCCCCCCATCGGTCGGCTGGCCGACCGGGTCGCCGCCGTGTTCGTTCCCTCGGTCCTGATCATCGCCGTCCTCACCGCGCTGGCCTGGTTCAACTTCGGTCCCGCCCCTCAGGCCAGTTACATGCTGGTCGCCACCCTGACGGTCCTGATCATCGCCTGTCCCTGCGCGTTGGGTCTGGCCACGCCGATCTCGATCATGGTCGGCGTCGGCAAAGCCGCCGAATACGGCATCCTGATCCGCAACGGCGAGGCTCTACAACGGGTCGGCCAAGTGCACACCCTGGTGCTGGACAAGACCGGGACGGTCACCGCCGGCCAGCCGACCGTTACCACTGTCATGGCGCTGCCCGGTTTCGACGACAAAGAGATTTTCGCGCTGGCCGCCGGGCTGGAAACCGCCTCCGAGCACCCGTTGGCCCAGGCCCTCCTGGATGCGGCGCGCGCCCGCGGGCTGACGATTCCCGCCGCGACCCAGTTCGAGGCGATCGCCGGTCAGGGCGTCAGCGGCATCGTGGAAAACCGAATGCTGTGGGTCGGCAACCACGCCCTGCTGAATAGCCATGGCATCGACGCCGCGCCGTTGCGGGCCGAAGCCGACCGTCTGGCGGCAGCGGGGCAAACCCCGGTCCTGGTGGCGATCGATGGCCAACCAGCCGGCATCCTGGCCATCGCCGATCCGCTCAAACCGGACTCGGCCGCCGCCATCGCCCGCCTGCGGGAACTGGGATTGCGGGTGGTGTTGCTGACCGGCGATCACCGCGCCACCGCTCAGGCGGTGGCCGAGCAGGTCGGTATCGAGACGGTGTTCGCCGAAGTATTGCCCACCGCCAAGGCCGAAGTGATCGCCCGCCTACAAGCCGACGGCACGGTGGTCGGCATGGTGGGCGACGGCATCAACGACGCCCCCGCCCTGGCCCAGGCCGATGTCGGTCTGGCCATGGGCGCCGGCGCCGACATCGCCATCGAAAGCGCCGGTATCACCCTGGTGCGCGGCTCGCTGCATGGCGTCGCCGATGCCGTCGCGCTCTCCCGGGCCACCGTGCGCAATATTCGGCAAAATCTGTTCGGCGCTTTCATCTACAATACGTTAGGAATTCCACTGGCGGCGGGCGCGCTCTACCCTGCGACCGGCTTGTTGCTGAACCCGATGGTGGCTGGCATGGCGATGGCGCTGTCTTCCTTCACCGTGGTGAGCAACGCCAATCGATTGCGCGGTTTTCGCCCCCCCGCCCAACCCCAAGGTCATCCAACATGATTGCTTGGCTTGTCAATCTCGCGGGACTGGGGCTGATCGGCTTGATCGTCTGGTGGTTCTGGATCGCACGCTCATGACACAGTTCAAACCTCCGCAACTTTCCCTGCTGGGCCGGCTGGGACTGGCCCTGAGTTCGGCGTTGGCCATCATTGCGGCCTTTGCTCTTGCCTCGGTGCTGTTCACCGTCTTCCTGGGGCTGGGGCTGGTTCTGGGCGGCTGGCTCTGGTGGCGTCTGCGCCGTCTGGCCCGCCAGCAGCGGCGAGCTGCTGCCACCATCATCGAAGGGGAATATACGGTCGTCTCCGACTCTCCGGCATTGGAGAACCATTCGCCGCCCGATCGCCGAACCCCGCGGTCGTAACCTCGGCAACCCGGCGCTACCCACCTTGAACGCCATCGATCTTCCCGGTTCCACCACCACCGCCATGGCCGGGCAAATCCGTATCCAGCAAGTGCAGCTGCTGTACGAGCAGGCACCGTTGGACATCATCGCCAACCTGCTGGTCGCCCCTCTCCTGGTGGTAGCCACCTGGAATGCGCTGCCCCAAACCGCGCTGCTGATCTGGCTGGCCTTGCTGGAAACGACCGTCATGGCGCGACTGGGACTCACCATCGCCTTTCGGCGCTGTTCGGATGCGACATGCGCTATCGAATGCTGGTCCATCGCCTACATCGTGACCTGCGCCGCCAGCGGGATCTGCTGGGGCGGCAGCATCGTTCTGCTGAACCTGTCGCCGGCCCTGGTCTACGACACCCTCATCGCCCTGGTGTTGGGCGGCATGCTGATGGGCGGAGTGCTGACCATGAGCTCGGAGTTGGTCGCGTACGTCGCTTACGCCCTGCCTCTGGCGCTCCCACCGGTAACGTGGCTACTGGTGCAGGACGATCCCTTGCGCGGCACCATGGGCTCCACCGGAATCCTATACCTGCTGCTGGCTCTGATCACTGCCTACCGCTATCACCATACCCTCATCCGCTCGTTGAGGCTGGGACTGGAAAACCTGAGCGTGGCGCGCTCGCTGGCCGGCGCCAAGGAAAAAACCGAAGAAATCAACCGGCAACTGGCCGAGCAGCAAACGGCGCTGCGGGATAGCGTGGAGGCGCTGCGGGAGCTCTATCAGGTGATCTCCACCCCGCGCCGCCGCGCCAGCGAGAAAATCCAGGCCATGCTGGCGATGGGTTGCCAGCGTTTCGCCGTATCCACCGGCACTCTGTGCCACATCGTCGGCGAGCGCTGCGAAATCACCCAGACCATTCCCTCGGACGGCGAAATCCCCCAAGGAGAGGTGCTCGCCCTGGCCGATACCTATTGCCGCGACACCCTGCGCGTGCCCCAACCCATCGGTTTCGAACACGCTTCGGCCGGTCCCTGGCGACAACACCCCTGTTTTCGCAAGTACCAGCTGGAAGTCTACCTGGGCACCCCAGTTCGGGTCGGCGAAGAACTTTTCGGTACGCTGAGCTTCTCCGACCGCAAGCCGCGATCCACGCTGTTCACCGTGGTGGACCGCGAACTGATCCAGCTCATGGCCCAGTGGGTCGGTGGGGTGCTGGCGCAGGAACGCATGGCGGAGGCTTCGCAACGGCAGCAAACGCTGCTGGCTCACGCCTCGCGTCTCAACACACTCGGCGAAATGGCCTCCAGCCTGGTGCACGAGATCAACCAGCCGGTGACCGCCATCGCCCTGTACGCCGAAGCCTGCCTGGCCCGGCTGGCCCATCAATCGGTCGAACCGGCCGAGCTGCGGGACACCCTCGAAAAGATCGCTGCGCAAAGCGCCCGGGCCAACACCATCATCCAGCGCATCCGTCATTTCGCCCGCCGTGGCAAGACTCACCACACGGTCGTGCAAATCCGTGAGCTGCTGGAAGAAGTAGCCGACTTCCTCAATCTCGAAGCCCGACGCCACGCCATTCGCATCACCTACGATACCGCCGAGGACCTGCCGCCAGTGCTGGCCGATCCCCTACAGATCCAGCAGGTGATCATCAATCTGGTGCGCAACGCGGTGGACGCCATCGATGGCAGAGAGGACCCTCGCACCATCGTCATCTCCGCCCGCCACGAGCAGGAGACGGTCGAACTCACGGTTCAGGACACCGGCAGCGGCTTGAAGCCGGATATCCTGGGGCAGTTGCTGCACCCCTTCTTCACCACCAAACCCGAAGGACTGGGTCTGGGCTTGCCGATCAGCCAGGCCATCGTCGAGGCGCATGGTGGCCGATTATGGGTGACGTCCAATCACGGGCCTGGCGTCACCTTCCACTTTACCTTGCCCGTCGCCCCCCCTGCTGCTGCACCGGAATATGTCGTTCAATCCGAGCGCACAGCCGAGCCGGTTTCGAACCGATAGGTCGGAGGCTGCGTCATGGCCATGTCCAATAGCGCGATGTCCAAGGCTCCATTGTTTCCACCAGCGACCGCGCCCACGCCGCGGCTGCGCTCGTGCATGGAACGGCTGTGGTGGCGCCTGACCCAGCCAGCGCCCGCCAGCCTGCTGTACGTCACCGTCAGCCTGTTGTGGCTGCTGGGCGAGGATTTGCTGGCCTGGGCCAACGATATCCGCCAGCCTGCGATCCTCGATTTGTTGAGGGTCGCGCTGGCCATCGCCGTCAGCGGTGGCCTGTTGTACTGGTTGCTGCGGACCCACGCCGACGCCATCGCCCGCGCCCGTTTCGCCCAACGACAGGTCGAGGATCGCCTGAGACAGAGCCTCGAAGCGATGGAGGCGCAGGCGGCCGAACGCGCCGCCGAGCGCCTGGAAAGCCAACAGGCGCTGGAGCTGTTGAACGCCGCCCGCTTGCAGGTCGAAACCGCCCTTGGCGACAGCGAAGAACGGTTCCGCCAACTGGCCGAGCACATCCGCGAAGTCTTCTGGGTATGGGGCGTCACTGAACAACGTCTGCTTTACATCAGCCCGGTCTACGAGGATCTGTGGGGACGTCCGGCGCAACACTTGCTGGAGCGACCGCTGGACTGGATCGATGCGGTGCACCCCGACGACCGACCGCGCATCTACGCCGCCCATTTCGACAAATCGGCGTCGGGCATGGACGAGGAGTATCGAATCATCCGCCCGGACGGCACGGTACGCTGGATCTGGGACCGCGGATTCCCGATGCATGACGAGTACGGCCATGTCCATCGCGTGGTCGGCCTGGCCGAAGACATCACCACGCGCAAACTGGCCGAAGATCAGCTGCGACGCCAGCAGACCGAGCTGGCCAAGACCTCGCGCCTCAGCCTGGCGGTCGAGCTGGCTTCTAATCTGGCCCACGACCTCAACCAGCCGCTGGCGGCCATCGTGGCCTATACCCAAGCCTGTCTGGGGCTGCTGCGCCAGGACAAGGCCGATCCGCGCGAACTGACCGGCACCTTGGAAGAGGTGGTCAACCAAGGACTGCGGGCGGGTAGCATCATCCGCCACCTGCGCGAACTGGTGCAAAAAAACCCCACGGCTTCGCAATCCACGCTCGATCTCAACACGCTGATCCACCGGGTCATCCACTATGCCCAACTGGAGTTGCGCCAAGCGAGCGTAACCCTGAAGCTGGAGCTGATGGATCAATTACCGGCGGTTCTGGCCGATGACCTGCAAATTCAGCTGGTGGTGCTCTATCTGGCCCGCAACGCCATCGAAGCCATGCACGAAAGCAACGACGGGCCGCGCCTGCTGACCTTGCGTACCACCCTGCAAGACAAGAACACGGCGCTGGTCACCGTTCAGGACACCGGGCCGGGACTCAGCAAGGAAGCCGCCTGCCGGCTGTTTCAACCGTTTTTCAGCACCAAGCCCGGCGGCATGGGCCTGGGTTTGTCGGTCAGCCGCTCGATCGTCGAATCCCAGGGCGGCAAGCTCTGGGCGACGCCGCACGCCGATCGCGGCATCTCGTTCCATTTCACCCTTCCGCTCTACATCAACCCGTTCCATCCCTCATTCTCACCACCGCACGCATGAACGATGCCCCCACTGTCTTTCTCATCGACGACGATCAGGCTGTGCGCGACGCCGTCGGTTTACTGCTTCGCACCGACGGGCTGGCTGTGGAAACCTTCACCAGCGCTGCCAGCTTCCTGGAATCCGGCGCTGCCGAACGAGCCGGCTGTCTGGTGCTCGATGTGCGCATGCCGGGCATGAGCGGCTTGGACCTGCAACAGCAATTGCGCGCGCGCGGCCATCGCACCCCGGTCATCTTCATGACCGGCCACGGCGATGTACCGATGGCGATCCGGGCGATGAAAGGCGGGGCCTTCGACTTCATCGAAAAGCCGTTTCAGGGCAAGACCCTGCTGGAGCGAATCCACGCCGCCTTGAAGCTCGACACCTGCGAACGCCACCGCCGGACGCAGCGGGCCGACGCGGCGGCGCGCATGGCCCAGCTGTCGCCGCGAGAGCGGGAAGTCCTGGAGCGCATCGCGCTCGGCCGCTACAACAAAACCATTGCCGCCGAATTAGGCATCAGCGTGTCCACCGTGGAAATCCACCGCAAGCGGGTGATGGAAAAATTGCAGGCCGAATCGCTGTCGGATCTGATTCGAACGCTGGCCCTGGCCAACGACGAGGAGTAACCCCTACGACCGGCGGCGCGTGGCGAACGCATGCAGCGCCACCGCCGCTTCAGGCGAGTTCAGCAACTCGACGAAATGACGGCCTTCGAGCGCGATGGTCTCGCGCAGTTTCTCGGCCTCATCGCGCTTGAGCAAGCTCTTGGTCAGCCGCACAGCCGCCGCTGGTCGACGGGCCAGCTGCTGCGCTCGCTCCAGCGCCAAGGCCAGTGTAGCCTCGGCATCGGCGGCGAGGCCGTTGATCAGGCCCCAGTCCAGCGCCTGTTCGGCAGTGAACGGCTCGCCCAACAACAACAATTCCGCCGCTCGCGGGTAACCGAGCAGGCGCGGCAACAACAGACTGGACCCCGCTTCCGGGCACAGCCCCAGATTGACGAACGGCAGCGCCAAGGTCGCACCGGCTCGAGCGTACACCAGATCGCAATGCAGTAAGGCCGTCACCCCGATACCGACCGCCAGGCCGGTCACTGCGGCCACCAACGGCTTTTCGAACTGCCGCAGCGCAGCCAGGAACCGAAACACGGGGCTGTCCTCACCCTGCGGCGGCGCCGCCAGAAAATCGGCGATATCGTTGCCGCTGGTGAAACTGTCGCCGCTGCCGGCCAGCACCACGGCCCGAATCTGCGCATCCTGCATAGCCTCGTTCAGAGTTGCGGTCAACCCTTCATACATCGCCAGGGTCAAGGCATTCTTCTTATCGGGGCGATGGAGGCGAACCAGCAATACGCTCTCCTGCTGCTCGACTAGAATTTCTTGCGTGATCCTATCCATCATGGCAAGCGCTCCACTCTGTGGTTAAATCCAATCGACTCGATTTGCCGAACTCACCCTCCTCATGTCGGGCGGCGATGCATCGACTCCGCGTCTCCGGGCGTGGCGACGGTCTCGCGCCATCATCCGAGCCAAGGCCATGTCCAGCGAAAACAGTGTATTGTTGACCGATTTATATCAGCTCACCATGCTCCAGACTTACCATAGCGGACGCATGAATGAACCGGCTGTCTTCGAGCTCTTTATCCGCCGCCTGCCGGCAGAGCGGGGCTTCCTGCTCGCCGCAGGTCTGGAGCAGGCGCTGGATTTTCTGGAGAACCTGCAGTTCACCGCCGAAGAACTGGATTGGCTGGATCGCAGCGGTCGCTTCAGTCCGGATTTCGTAGCCTCGCTGGAGACCTTTCGCTTCACCGGCGAAGTGCACGCCCTGCCGGAAGGGACGGTGTTCTTCGCCAATGAACCGATCCTGCGGGTGATCGCCCCTCTGCCGCAAGCACAGCTGGTGGAAAGCCGCCTGATCAATCTGATCCACTATCAGACCTTGATCGCTTCCAAAGCCGCTCGTTGCGTCCTGGCCGCGCCCGGCAAACTGCTGGTCGATTTCGGCATGCGCCGCGCCCATGGCGCCGAAGCCGCCCTGCTGTCGGCCCGGGCCGATTATCTGGCCGGTTTCGCCGGCACCGCCACCGTCCTCGCCGGCCTGCGCTTCGGCATTCCCCTGTACGGGACCATGGCCCATTCGTTGATCCAAGCCTACGACTCCGAAATGGACGCCTTCGAAGGCTTCGCCACCGCTCAACCTAACAATGTGGTGTTGCTGATCGACACCTACGACATCGAAGCCGCCGCTCACAAGGTGGTCACGCTGGCCCCTCGCCTGAGCGCGCACGGCATCACCGTCCGCGGCGTGCGCATCGACAGCGGCGACATCGCCGAACATGCCCGCCGCGTCCGGCCGATTCTCGACGCCGGCGGTCTGTCGCAGGCTATCCTGTTTGGCAGCGGCGATCTGGACGAATACCGCCTGCGCGAACTGCTGGCCGTGGATGCACCCCTCGATGGCTTCGGGGTCGGGACCCGTCTGGATGCCTCTACCGACGCGCCGACCCTGGAAATGGTCTACAAGCTGCAGGAGTACGCCGGCAAACCGCGCCGCAAGCGCTCCGAGGGCAAGGCCACCTGGCCCGGTCGCAAGCAGGTCTACCGGCAATCGGGAGAGGATGGCGTCTTCACCGGCGACTGTCTTGGCCTGGAAGCCCATCCCCAGCCGGGCCAACCCCTGCTTCAAGCGGTTATGCGCGACGGCCAGCGCCTGGCCCCGCCCGAATCGCTGGATACGATCCGGCAGCGGGTTCGCCATCAACTAGCGGCATTGCCGCCGGCCTTGCGCAGCAACCAGACCGCACCGCTACCCTATGCGGTCGATATCGCGCCCGAACTGCGCCAGCTCACCGCCCAGCTGGATCGGGAAACCCACTGAATTTCGTCTTCGTTCAACTCCACCCATCTCAGGAAGTCGTTGCCCATGCCGATGAGTCGTCTTCATCCCCTTCTGTCCTCCCAACCCTTCGCTCATAAGGGCAAGATCGTCTCCGCCGAAGATGCGGTGCGGCTGATTCGCGACGGCGATGCCGTGGTAACCGGCGGCTTCGTCGGGATCGGCTTTGCCGAATACTTGGCCGTTGCCCTGGAAGAGCGATTCCTGCAGACCGGCCATCCGCGCAAGCTCACGCTGGTCTACGCCGCCGGCCAAGGCGACGGCAAGGAGCGCGGGCTCAACCATTTCGGGCACGAGGGCTTGGTGCGGCGGGTGATTGGTGGGCACTGGGGGTTGGTACCCAAGCTGGGGAAATTGGCTATCGCCGGCAAGATCGAAGCCTATAACCTGCCGCAGGGCGTCATCTCTCATCTGTTTCGCGACATCGCCGCGCACAAGCCCGGCTCGTTGAGCACGGTCGGCTTGGGGACTTTCGTCGATCCGCGCTTCGGCGGCGGCAAGATGAACGCCATCACCGCCGAGGACTTGGTGGAGACCATGGCCATCGGCGGAAAGGAATATTTGTTCTACAAAGCCTTTCCGGTCAATGTCGCCCTGATTCGCGGCACCACCGCCGATCCCGACGGCAACATCTCCATGGAACGGGAGGCGCTGACCCTGGAAGTATTGGCGATCGCCACCGCCGTGCACAATGCCGGTGGGGTGGTGATCGTCCAAGTCGAGCGGCTGGCCGAGCGCGGCAGCCTGCATCCGCGCAACGTCAAAATTCCGGGCGTGCTGGTCGATTGCATCGTGGTCGCCCCGCCCGAATACCACTGGCAGTCGTTCGAGCAGCCCTACAACCCCGCCTTCAGCGGCGAAATCCGGGTACCGCTGCAATCCATCCCGCCGATGCCGTTGACCGAACGTAAGGTGATCGCTCGCCGCGCTGCCTTCGAAATCCTGCCCAATAGCGTGGTCAACCTGGGCATCGGCATGCCCGAAGGCATCGCTAATGTCGCCAACGAAGAAAAGACCATCGAACTGATGACCTTGACCGCCGAACCGGGCGTGCTGGGCGGCATTCCCGCCGGCGGCCTGAACTTCGGTGCGGCCAGTAACACCCAGGCCATCATCGACCAGCCGTCGCAGTTCGATTTCTACGACGGCGGCGGTCTGGATATCGCTTTCCTCGGCATGGCCCAGGCCGACCGCCAGGGCAACGTCAACGTCAGCAAGTTCGGCACCAAACTGGCCGGAGCCGGCGGCTTCATCAACATCAGCCAGAACGCCAAGCGGGTGGTGTTCGTCGGCACCTTCCTGGCTGGCGGCGAGGTCGCCATCGAAGAGGGTCAGCTGCAAATCGTCAAACCGGGCAAGGGTAGGAAATTCATCGAAGAAGTGGAACATCGCACCTTCAGTGGCTCCCATGCGGTCGCCAAAGGTCAGCCGGTGCTCTACATCACCGAACGCTGCGTGTTCCAGCTCACCCGCGACGGTATGGAACTGATCGAAGTTGCGCCGGGCATCGACATACAGCGCGACATCTTGGATCAGATGGATTTCATTCCCGTGCAGAAACAACCGCCGCGCATCATGGACCTGCGGATTTTCCGGACGGAGCCGATGGGTTTGCGCCGCGCCCTGTTGCAGCTGCCGGTCGAGGAACGCTTCACCTATGACCCGGACGATGACCTGTTTTTCGTCAATCTGGAGGGCTACCACATCAAGACCCTGGATGATGCCGAGGCCATCCGTCGCCAGGTGGAGCGCAATCTGGGATCGCTGGGTCGTAAGACCTACGCGGTAGTCAACTACGACAATTTCACCATCGACCCGGATCTGCTGGACGCCTATACCGATATCATCAAGGATCTGATGAATCGATTTTATTCAGGCGTCACGCGTTATACCACCAGCGCTTTCCTACGGATGAAACTGGGCAACGCGCTGGAACAGCGCGATGTGGCGCCCTATATCTTCGAAAGTGCCGGCGAGGCTCGACGTCACCTGCGTGAGGCCCAATCAGGACTGACCGAAGAAGAACTGAGAATCGCCAGTTACGGCGGTACGGGCTGATCGGCGAATCTTGCAATCATTCTTCTCAACAAAAAGGCCAGCTTGAACGCTGGCCTTTGGGTAAGGAGTGAACGACGACGATCATTTCTCCCAGTTGGTTTCTCCTGTATCAGCCGTATCGCCGTCATTGTTCTTATCCCAGCGCCGGGCGCCGGTATTATCGAGTTCGAGATACCCATCGCCAACCTGACCGCCGATAGGCGTCGCCCTTAGCGTATAACTCGAAGCCGTAGCGGCATTGATGGTCAAGTTGTAATACTTGGTACTGCCATCAATGGGTGACTGGGATGGATAAATAGTTGGAGCACCAGTATCCGCACCGCTCGCAGCATTTCCCGCATAAGTACTGTTCACGGTAAATTGCCGTTCCATGGCATTGCTCAAGCCCACCAATGCGCCTTCGGCATCCGAGCGCCGCGATTTACGCACACTGCTTTGATAGGACGGATATGCAATTGCAGCCAGAATTGCGACGATCGCAACCGCAACAATCACTTCGAGCAAAGTGAAGCCTCTTGTTCTTATCCGATCTTGCATTGGACTCAACTCCCGCTCACCGTAGCTGCCGCCAAGTACTGGATGGAACTGACAGCAAAGAAAGCCGCACACCCACGTTGCTCTTGCCTTGCAGTAGAGTCTTAAGATCGCTCAAGCGCTGCAACCAATCAGACTGAGGCGCACAACCAGATGTAGTACATGGAGTCGCCTCACTGATGATCAAATTGGCGGCAGTGATAACATTGCTGAGTGTTGCAGCATCAATCGTTGCCTGAATAGTCGGATCATTAGCAGCATTGATGATCGCCTGCGCAGCCGCTACCACATCCTGAGCTGCTTGCTTGTTGGCGGCATTGGCAGCGGCAGCAGCGTTTGTATCCGATGGATTGGCGCTGGCCGCTGTGTTAGCCGTATTGGCAGCGTTTATGGAAGTATTGGCTTGAATAATGGCAGTACCGACTGCGTTGGTCTGACCACTCGTCTGAGTCGCAC
This sequence comes from Candidatus Competibacteraceae bacterium, assembly GCA_003989065.1. GTDB lineage: Bacteria > Pseudomonadota > Gammaproteobacteria > Competibacterales > Competibacteraceae > RXIW01. Next base: position 8,587 of record RXIW01000035.1, on the reverse strand, counting down.
TGGCAGTCGCACTCAAGCCGCTAGTTCCCGATAGGACAACATCGACTCCATTCGAGGATCGTAACAAGGTCATCTGGGACATGCCTGCAACACCCGCTTCAAATCCACTCACAAAAATCTGTCCGCCACTGACTGAAATAGTATCGGAGCTATTATATTGGCCATCTCGGTTGACATCGAATACAACCGTACTGGAACGACTCCCTGACAAGGCATCTAAAGCCATGAGCCATGAAACACCAACCGAAGATGCACAAGGATCGCTATTATCGTAGGGAATGCGAGCTGCAAAAACCACGCGCCCTCCATTGACCATCGGACTGGCCGTTACTCGCTCACCGCTGGTCGTAAAATCTAAATACCAACCACGCTGGGTACTCCAATCAATCGCATTATTGGTCACAACACGCCAAGTATTGCCCAGAGTCGTGACCTTGTTAGTAATCTGTTGTCTTAGTAGAATGCTCTCGCGGTTAGACCCAGTAGCTGTAATAGTGGCCCCTCCCTGCCAACCATTGATAGCATCCCATGTAGCGGTATCCCAGACCCCATAGAAGCTTTGGGTCGGAATACTCGTTGCATGGTCGCCGACCTCAAAATATTTTCCAGTGCCGAACAAGATGAAATAGCCGCCATTTGGATGACGCATGATTGCAGGCACTGAAGTAATCGGCTGAGTCTGATCAATGGAGTTTTTTGCTGTAAATAATGGCGTACCAGAAAATAGCGCAGTAGCAGGAATACTTGTCGGGCTACTTGCGCTCAAATCAAATTTCCACATGTTACCCAATGCATCTCCCGCATAGGCAGCAATAATACGGCCATCGGTAGAATCAAGTAATAAGGAAGGGCTGGTTAATCCATTAGAAGCACTGGAGTTTGTAGAGATCTTCTTGACCAAAGCGCCTGTATTCAGGTCGACAATGAACAGATACGCCAAGCCGCTATTGCTATTATAACCATTACCGAAAACCACGACCCACTCGCCATTTTTCAATTGCCCAACTTTAGGTTGACCTATGGTATAGCCAAGATCGGTATTGGTATATTCCCACAATACATCACCACCATTACCGCCAGTAAAATTAGCAGGGTCACTCACATTCAAAGCAAACACGGCTCGACCACCTGCACCCGTGGTTGCGACCAATATAGAATCAGTTCCCACATCTACTACGATAGGAGAGCCATCCACAAAATATTTATGGCCATCCTTGATATAGGTACGACTTGTCAGTGCAGACAAGTTGGAAAAAACAGCATTTGGGATATAAACAAACTGCTCTAGCCCAGTCGTCGAATCGAAGCCATGCAAACCACCATCATTGGCGCCAACATAAACCATATTGGTTTTATCATCGTAAAATGGGGTTGAATTGATGATATCGCCTAATAGCCATATACGATCACGTAGTGTTCCACCACTTTGCGACCACTCTTTAGACTGGTCTCCACGAAGCCAGTTGAGTCGATCTTGGCCGACAGAAGTTGTATCTGAGCCTATTAAAGCATTCTGTTGTACACTTGTTAAGTTACTCCAAAGAAGTTCTATACCTGTCGTTCCATTCCAAGTATAAACTTTTCGAGTACTTGGATTGATGGATGTTTGAGTATTATGGCTTCTCCAATGTGGAGAAGCCGTATTTGGTGCATTGGTAACAGGATCAAGGTCATACCTAAGCAATTCGCCACTCCAATCCTTGACCTGATATTGGGCTTGATAAACCGCATCGCCTGTTTGTTGCACTGTTGCATCCGAAGCAACAGCCGCTGCGCTACCTATCTGGTCGGAAAGCGTTTGAAATACTTGCGCTAAATTATTAGCCAAGTCAGCTGGATTAATCGCATAATAATAATTATCAGGTATTCCATCACCATTGCTATCCCAACTTTTCACATTCTTGGTTGGGTCATTCGTTGAAACTAGGGTTTTATCGTATCCACCCCATTTTGCAGCGTAATACAAGGAGTCTTTCAGTAAATTAGCTGTTCCTGAAGTAGATAATGAATAGGTCTGTGAAGTAGCAGGACTAGTATCAACGCAGCTAGCTCCTCCACTCCCACATGCCTTGGCTCCAGTTGAATCAGAATAAGTATAGCTCAAAATACCAGAATGAGCATGAAAACCATCCTGAGTTGTACCACTAATTATGTACCCAAAACCCATCGAAAAAGAAGTCGACATAGTCAAAACTTGCGTGGTAACAGTAATTCGAGTACTCGTTATTCTATAGCTTAAAAGACCTGTCATATCCTGATCGTAATCGCCACCTTGTTCACTGTCTTCCCATACCACAAGAAATGAACCTGTACCTGCAGTCAAATCCTGGTTGATAATTTTAAAATCGACAATAGTACAATTTCCGTTTGGAGTCATACCACTATTTCGACAAGCTGGAAGTATAACTACACTTGCCTTAACATTCCCTGGCGTTGGAATTACGATCCTCGGCACTGCAGGAGCCAGGGAAACACCAAATGTTTTAACCATTTGATTCCCATCTAATGAAGAGCGTAAATCATTAGTATATGCGTAATTCGCCAAGCCAGCGATGCGATAACTACCACTCAGGCGTGGTGCCTCAGGACAAGGGCCAGTTACTGAACCCAAGCTAGTTATTAGCTTGGCAGTACACAACTGATTATTATTCAAATCAGAACTCGACGGTGTACCGCCCAGCGTACCAATAAACCACGGTTTGTTATCGATTCCTTCGCCTACCCCAACAGTATCAGTCAATGTTGTTACTGATCCCCATGATAGTGGCACAGAACTATAACCATCACTATCATATGAAGATACACTAGCATTAAAATTAATGATATTCAGCGGTGCGCATCTATTATTAATAGTCAACGGGTCTGCCCACGAAGCTGATGTTAAACCCGTAATCTTGTCGTTTCCCGCCATAGAAAAGGAGGAAGTTGCTGCAAGGCCAGCATAATAGCGAAGCGCCTCTAAAAATATTTCCGATTGCGGATTACCCCAATTAGAGCAATTTCCTTCTGTGAAAGAAGATAAACCCCACGTACAGCTATCGCTACCTGTTACATTGAAATATGTCCCGTCACTTCCACTACGGTAACCATAAATACTCAGCCTATCGAGAGAGTTAATAATACTCCCATTAATGGGAACTTTGACTGTTCCATCTGTACCAGCATTTATTTCATCCGTTATGACACCAATATTTTTCCTCAATACTCCGCCAGACATATTTTTAGAATAACTACCAGTTAATAACCCAAAATAAAGCGATGAATCATCGCCATATTGTTGAATCAAGCCGATGGGTTTTTGATTTCCAGAAGGATATTTCTTACATTTTTCTTGGTTAAGAAGACTGTTGACACAAGAATCTACTCGTACTACATAGTCACCCAACCCAAGAGCAACATCACTTTTAACAGGATTGTCGGAATTAGCGGTAACTTGACTTACACTCATCATATTGCTATTACTGAAAGACTGGCCATCTATGGCCAGTGCAGCATAACCAGTCCTTGATTTTTCAGTATCCCATAAACACTGATAGCGCTCATTAGCCGCCCACAGGCTATAATTACCTTTGGCGACTCGTATCAATGGTGGATATGCTGTAGTATTTGCTGCTGCATCCTGAGAAAGGACAGTATTGCTATAATTAGTGGTAGAGGTAGTATTACAAAAACTAACTCCATTACGAGAACTGTTGATGACATTCCATGTTATAGTATTTCCAACAAGTACACTGCTCCCACTAACGGTACTACTACTGCCAGTAATCTGAATCTGGTCAACTGTTGTTTCATTAATTCCAGATCCTGTAGTAGCCTTACCCATGTAAACACCCATCATCCAGCTTATAGGAAAGCTTGAATTTCCAACATAAAAATATAGCTGATCACCAATTTCAGAGGCGTCTCCACTATTCCATGAAATCACTGGCGGAGTAATCAGATTAGCGCTATTACTACGCACAGAAGACGCAGTAGAAATTGACAATAACTTATAAGATGTTGTCCCATTCGCTACTGCCGACACTAAAAATGGTGTCAATTTATTAATATCGGTTCCTGCATAATATTTAACCCAACTATGCGCATCATTTGGTAGGTAAGTACGCTCAAGCACAGTAGCAGTATTTGCATCAGTTGGATCAGTATAGCGATATCCACCATAAAGAATTTTTCGCACTATATCGATACGAGCCATGGAGATCCAGTTTAAAAAGTTGCCACTCCATTCCAAACCATTACAATACTTATCGACCGTTATTCTTGAAGGGCTAAATTTATTTGCAGTACTAGAATATGTATAACACTTATAACTGTCGAAATAGCCATAATAATCTACGCTATGTATATAGCCCTGATCAGCCAGCCCATCGTTATTCAAATCAGCATAGTCTGGGAAGGCGGTAAAATGAAGTTGTTGGTCGCGCGACATGGTCAACATAACCAACGGTGGTACTGGAGCTGTCATGAATAATGGGGCTTGTGCTATATTAAATCCCATGCTTTCAGTTGGGAGAAAAGATAATACTAACAGCAAAATTCCCATAGAAATATTGCCTATCCTAGCACACAGCAACCGCATAACCAGCATCACACACCTCCCAATCTAAAAATGCAGGCTCTCTATAGTCAATTGCAGCTTCTAACGATAAAATCTCATTTGTAAAATAGAAACTGCGTTTTTAGTTCCGCCAAAGCCTAAAGCAGTAATACGAAAACAATTCAATGAAGTATTTGATAAGCAGTTCGTATCCATACTAGCCATATTCTCAATAACACACTTAGGTTGCTCACTGAGTTGTGATAGTGCTGCTGAGCCTGTTGGTTGGATCTTAGTACCTGTTGCATAAATATAGTTATTCGAAGTATTCGCAAAATACCCAGTCCAAAATCCACCAGGATCGCTACCCTGGTTTTGAACAGTTGTCATGCTGGCAACAGCAGGAGGCAGAGTCGCTGGTGACTCCACTAACGCCAAACAGATCTTCAGCCCTGCCTCAGCTGCCTGAAAAGCAAGATTATGATCACGGGAACTGCCCGCCATACTTTCCTCTTGGCCAGTATTTCGCATGGCAGTTACACCAATAATCGTGATTAGTAGCAAAAAAATAAGTGCAATAAAAAGTACAGCGCCGTGTTGTTTGGCATATTTTTTATTATCGTTTTTAATAAAAAAAACAACATTAATCATGGTACTTTGTTACGAATCTGGATGGTAAAAGTAAACGCTTGCCGCAAACAGCGATCATTGACGCTCCAAACATTATTAGTATCAGCTGGGAAATATATCGTTTGTGGCTGTTTAACGACATTATCAGCCAAACTAACCATCAACAAATGAACCCGTACACTACACACAGAATTCCAGTCCATAATATTGGTTGCCGGCTGATAAAAAGGTGATATCACTATCATTCTGTCATTAACACCATCCCCATTGGTATCAACTGCAGTGCAAGATCCGTATAAAATCCGCATTGCTTCTACGCCTTCTATCAATTCCTGCAATCCCCCACTATTCCTATTCAAGCGAAGTGAAGTTCTAGCCTTTGCACACTCTTGGGTACTTGTACTTGTTCCAACTGCATAAACCCTACTCTGATGACCGCTCTCATCTACCCACTTGACCGTAACATCGTTATTTTGATTGCTGGTGCCATTACCACTAATGGCAATTCCTGGAAGGACCGCACTTGGTGGTACATAACCTGCCATACGAATATCCGTCACCATGCTTTCCATCGCCAGCCGTCCATTTTCCTGAATTCGAGATAGACTATCCTGCAGTCGATAGGTCTGTTTACTCTGAATAAACAGCTGAATAGCACCGCCAATTAAAAATAAACCAAGAGCGAGTGAAACTAAAACTTCAACTAAGGTAAAACCTGACTGGCTTATACCAGCTGGTATCTCAATAACACACCTAGATTGATACCAGTTATTGTCATTCATAATTTCGTCATCACGACAAATTGCTGAGCGGCGCTCTGGCCTCGGCTATCATCCCACTGGACAATAACAGTGAATTGATCTCCACTATGGGTAATTCCACCTGTCCCTGATGGTAAATGGGATAAAGCAATACGCCATTGTCGACGATCGATATCAGTCAGCTGGCTCGTACCCGTCGGAGCTGTATCAGTTACCGCAATATCATAATTTCCATTATGGGCTGCCACTATATTCGCCCGCATTCGGTCGATCATGTCATAGGCCAAGACAGTTGCTTGAGAACGCAAATATGCGCTTTGATTGAAACGTATCGAGGTTGCTTGCAAGCCAGCTAATCCTAAAAGACCAACAGCTAATATAATGATGCTCACCAAAATTTCAAGGAGTGTAAATCCAGCATGTTTTGGAATTCTTATAATTTTGGTTTTCATCGTGGACATGATTGTTGTCTCATACTTGCACGCCCAACACTATTAATAACGACGATATTTCTCTGATTGTTTGCATTACAAAGACCAAAAGTAAATGTGCCTAACTGAAATGCATTACTGCCTTTGATTCGAGACGAACCATCCGACTGAAATGAGATATATGCAGTTGAGTTATCGGTCATATTGCTGGTCAAGGCGTTACCATTGTTAAATGCTCCATGAATTTGAAGAATCTTTTCACCATTATCCCATTGCCCATTATTATCTGTCGTTTCATTCAAGACATGGTCATTATTGGCATCCGCATCGACAAATACGACCCAGCCGCTACCCCATGCTGTGCCAGAACATCCCGCAGCTGTACCAGGACACATTACGATCCGCCAACCCACACCACGTTTTACTGCTTCGCTACGAGCTTGATTGAACGATGTGATAAAGTCACTGCTATCGACAGCAGCGCGATTATTGAGGATAAGCCCTCTAAATCCAGGTATGCCCCATGTCACTACAATGGCGGCAATCGCTATGGTGATAAGCAGTTCGGTTAACGTAAAACCAGCTTGTTGGTCCATATAGATATAAAGATCACTAGCTTTAGTATTAATAACATCGTTCATTTAAGTCAGTCATAAGGTCTCCGACTAAATAGCTCTCTTGATACGCCCATAACATACACACACGTATCAATACCGCTTCTGTAAAGATGAGTCAGTGGTACATAACTCCCGATAAACGGCATTCAAACTTCATGGAAAAATCGGACACTGACTTCACTGAGAATGATCTGGTTCGACAGAGTGAAACTTTGACAAAACCCATTGAAGACAACTTGGCAGCTCGAAACAAAGCTCGCCACGCAATGGATGAAGAAGAGGGGTGAACTGGAAGGGAAACGGACGCCCATGACCGATGGGCAATCCTATCGCCAGCGAGAAATGCCAGCAGAGAGGGGGCTTTCGAGGATTGGTGTTGAGGCCGCACTGACCGCGGTCAGGCGGCACAGGCGGTCGATCGATACGCGATCAGCGTGGATTCATTCCCGCTCGAAGACGTCTACCCGCGCGGGCGGCAGGTTACTCCAGACGATCCGGCTGGACAGCCGGCGGAATCGGGGCAACAAACGGGTGCGGGTGCCACGCAGATCATAGGTAAACTGGATCAACAGTCCACCGGGCTGCAGGAGAATTTCGAACTGATGGCTGATCGCTCGGGTCGTGGCCGGATTCAGGGACCGCAACGGCAAACTGGAAACGATGCTGGACAATGGAAACTGAGGATGATCGAGTAACTGGCCAAGCTGAGCGGCATCGCCCTGAATGATGCGCAGTTGCGGGAAACGCTGGCGTAGATGGCTGGCCAGGGTCGGCGACCGCTCGACCACCACCAGCTTCCACGGTGGCACGCCGTGCTTGAGCAGGGCAGCCGTGACGACCCCGGTCCCGCCTCCCAGCTCTACCACCCATCCGTCCCGGTCCAACGGCACTTGGGCGGCCATGTGACTGGCCAGCGCAGGAGCGCTGGGAAACGCCGCGCCCATAGCCCGCGGATTTGCCCAAATTTCCCGTGTGAACAGCGCCAGCGAAGCGGCGCCCTGATGTTGCAGCAGAACCTTCACCAAACGTTTCATATCCTACCTGATGGACGAAAATCCAAGAGTCAAGCGTTATCCAGGGAGACTGCCGGCGGAACCGGCAGTCGGGTTAAGAATTCAGGAGGTGGTCCGCAATCGTTCCTGCTCAGCCTCGAACAAGACCGAAGCGATCTGATGCAGCCCTTCTTCCTCAGCCAGCTCGGAGATCTCCTCCCAGGAAGCGCCGCGATCGATCGCGGCAGCGGTCTTGCTGCCCTCGGGCAAATCCTGGCGCTGGAGCCGGATGAAGTCGTCGACTGCCGCGAGCTGATCGTCTGCGCCTTCCACACCCTCGCGCAAGGCTTCCTGCTCGGCTTCGAACAGCACCGAGGCTAGCTTGTGGAAGCCCTCCTCCTCGGCCAGCTCGGAAATCTCCTCAAGGCTGGCACCACGATCCAAGGCGGCTGCGGTCTTGCTAGCATCGGGCAAATCTTCCCGAAACGACCGAAGCAGGGATTCGATATTCTTCATCTCCACAGACAGAACTCCTGATGGTGGTTGTAGAGTCGGACTTATATGGATCGGTAAGTTTATTATGGTGACAGTCAAAAACCAATTTCCACGCATGGCTATC
>RXIW01000034.1 GCA_003989065.1 Candidatus Competibacteraceae bacterium | reverse complement strand
TGTTGGCCGCCGTCCGACAGACGCTGGATCGTTTGGCGCAACGCATAGTCGCTGATCCGATCCACGTTCCTGCGAAAAACGAATAGGTAGTTGCATTTCTTGCACCGGCTTCCCTCCCGGTACTTTTGGCTATGCTTGCACTCAGGACAATGCATCGACTGCCCTCCATCGCGCTTCGTGGTTGCAATCCAGCGGACGGCATGCTCGACGCCCGCCCGCTCCCCGTCATCGGAACAGGAGTTTAGCCGGTGTTTCGCAGCATCGAAAACCTCGCCGATGGTTCCACGTGAAACATTCGGGCAGAGTGTTCCACGTGAAACATGCAGCGGTCCGGTTCCACGGCAAGCGCCATGATCGTCTTCGCCCACTGCCGTCTGGCGCAGGATGAATCCATCCCCACTGCCGGGCTATACTTGGACGCTGGCTATCATGAGATCACCTGGGGGCGGCCGAGCCGTTCCCTTCCGTTTAGGGAGGCGCCTGTGCGCGATGTTTCGACTTTCCAGGGCTTGATCCTGGCCTTGCAAACCTATTGGGCAGAACGGGGCTGCGTCTTGCTGCAACCCTACGACATGGAAGTGGGCGCAGGCACGTTCCACCCTGCGACCTTTCTGCGCGCCATCGGGCCGGAGCCGTGGAGCGCGGCCTACGTGCAGCCCTCCCGCCGCCCGACCGACGGCCGCTACGGCGAGAACCCCAACCGCTTGCAGCACTACTATCAATATCAGGTGGTCATCAAGCCGTCGCCGCTGGACCTGCAGGAGCTTTACCTCGGCTCACTCGCCTACCTGGGCCTCGATCCCCTAATTCACGATGTGCGCTTCGTCGAGGACAATTGGGAATCCCCGACCCTGGGCGCTTGGGGACTGGGTTGGGAAGTGTGGTTGAACGGCATGGAAATCACCCAGTTCACCTATTTCCAACAGGTCGGCGGACTGGACTGCAAACCGGTCACCGGGGAAATCACCTACGGCCTGGAACGCATCGCCATGTATCTGCAAGGCGTGGAAAGCGTGTTCGATCTGGTTTGGACCGACGGTCCGCTGGGGCGAGTCAGCTACGGCGACGTGTTTCACCAGAACGAAGTCGAAATGTCCACCTATAACTTCGAGCATGCCAATACCGCCTCCTTGTTCGGCTGGTTCGATACGTGTGAAGCCGAGAGCCAGCGTCTCATCGAGCTGGGGCTTCCCCTACCCGCTTACGAAATGACCCTGAAAGCTTCCCATACCTTCAATCTACTGGATGCGCGCAAGGCGATTTCCGTCACCGAACGCCAACGCTACATCCTGCGGGTCCGCGCCCTGGCGCGGGCAGTGGCGCAAGCCTATCACGACGCCCGCGCGGCGCTCGGCTTCCCGATGTGCGCCCGGCAAGCGGCCAGCGCCAACCGTATGGAGGTGGCCCATGGCTGACAGCCGCGATCTGCTGATCGAAATCGGCACTGAAGAGCTGCCGCCCAAAGCGCTCGCCAACCTGGCGCTGGCCTTCGAGCAAAGCATCCGCGAAGGACTGGAGAAAGCTGGCCTACCCAGCGACGCCATCCGCCGTTTCGCCACGCCACGCCGTCTGGCGGTGGTGATCGACCAACTTCCCACCCGGCAACCCGATCGACGCCTCGAACGACGCGGCCCGGCCCTGAGCGCTGCCTTCGGTCCGAACGGCCAGCCGACCAAAGCTGCCGAAGGCTTCGCTCGCTCCTGCGGCGTTCCAGTCGGCGAACTGCAGCGCCAGGAAACCGACAAGGGCGCTTGGCTGGTCCATGTCAGCGTCGAACCAGGCGCGGCGACCGCCGAGCTGATCCCCGCCATCGTCGACCATGCTCTGGCCGCTCTGCCCATTCCCAAGCGGATGCGCTGGGGCGACCGCGACGACGAATTCGTGCGGCCGGTGCATTGGGTGGTGCTGCTGTTCGGCGATGAGGTCATTCCCGCCACGATCATGGGAGTCGCGACCGGCCGGATCAGCCGAGGCCACCGCTTCCATCATCCGCAACCGATCGAAATCGCCTCCCCTGCCGGCTATGCCCGGCAACTGCAAGACGAAGGCCGGGTGATCGCCGATTTCGCCAGCCGTCGCGACGCTATCCACAGCCAGGCCGAAGCCATCGCCGCCGGACTGGGTGGGACAGCGGTGATCAAGCCGGAGCTGCTGGACGAGGTGACAGCCCTGGTCGAATGGCCGGTGGCGTTGGCCGGCAACTTCGAGCAACGCTTCCTGGAGGTGCCGGCCGAAGCCCTGATCAGCACCATGCAGGACAATCAGCGCTATTTCCCGGTGGTCGACGCCGACGGGCGGCTGCTGCCGCACTTCATCACCATCGCGAATCTCGAAAGCCGTGATCCGGCCCAAGTGCGCGCCGGTAATGAGCGGGTGATCCGCCCTCGCTTCAGCGACGCCGAATTTTTCTGGAATCAGGACCGCAAGCAACCGCTGGCGGCCCACATGGAAACCCTCAAGCATGTGGTGTTCCAGCAGCGGCTGGGCACGGTCGCCGAAAAAAGCGCGCGAGTGGCAGCGCTGGCGCGCCATATCGCCGAACAGAGTCAGACCTCCCCGGACTGGGCCGAGCGCTCGGCGCAATTGGCCAAGTGCGACCTCATGACCCAGATGGTGCAGGAATTTCCCGAACTGCAGGGCATCATGGGGCGGCACTACGCCAACCATGACCAGGAAGCGTTCGAGGTCGCCCAGGCCCAGGAGGAACAGTACCTGCCCCGCTTCGCCGGCGACCGCTTGCCAGCGACCGCCACCGGTCGCGCCCTGGCGCTGGCCGATCGGCTCGACACCGTGCTCGGCATCTTCGCCATCGGGCAAGCACCCACCGGCGCCAAGGATCCCTTCGCCCTGCGCCGCGCTGCGCTGGGGGTGTTGCGCATCCTGATCGAAAGCGAACTGAACCTGGATCTGCTGGATCTGCTGGAACGCGCCGCACACCATTTCGATCTTTCGGTGCGGGCCGAAGACGCCATCGAGACCGTGTTCGATTTCATGCTGGATCGTCTGCGCGGCTACTACCTCGATCAGGGTGTGCGTCCCGACACCTTCGAAGCAGTGCTGGACTGCCGGCCAACCCGCCCCCTCGACTTCGATCGCCGGGTACGCGCAGTCGGCGCTTTCCGAAAATTGCCGGAAGCGGCCAGTCTGGCCGCCGCCAACAAGCGTATTCGCAATATCCTCAAGAAAGTCGAGACGGTGCTGCCGTTCCAGGTACAGCCCCATCTGCTGGTCGAGGAATCCGAACAGGCGCTAGCCGGACGATTGGTCGAATTGTCCTCCGAGGTGATCCCGTTCATGGAAGCCGGACTGTACGGCGAGGCCCTGAACCGCCTGGCCAAGCTACGCGAACCGGTGGACGCCTTCTTCGATCAGGTGCTGGTGATGGCCGACGATCCTGCCATTCGCGACAACCGCATCGCCCTGCTCAATGAGCTGGGTAGCCTGTTCTTGCGGGTGGCGGACTTCTCCCGCCTGCAAGACTGAAGCGCGGCAGGTTTCACGTGAAACATCGGTCTGTGATTCCAGCCTGGGGTTTCACGTGAAACACCGGCAAGCGCAGCGAGGCTCGGTTTCACGTGAAACATCGACCGGCGATCCATCACCCGTTTTTCCGTGGAACCGACCCGTTCCGCCCACGCGGTGGAACCTGAGTAGCCGCCTCCGATGAAACTGATCATTCTGGACCGCGACGGCGTCATCAACGAAGATTCCGACGCCTACATCAAAACGCCGGATGAATGGACACCGATACCCGGTAGTCTGGACGCCATCGCCCGGCTCACCCACGCCAGCTATCGGATAGTGATCGCTACCAACCAATCGGGGGTCGGTCGGGGCTTGTTCGACCTGGAAACCCTCAACCTGATTCACAAGAAGATGCATCGGATGGTGCAGGACGCCGGCGGTGCGATCGAAGCGGTATTCTTCTGTCCAGACGTGGACGAGGCCAATCCCTACCGCAAACCCAATCCCGGCATGTTGCTGGAAATCAGCCGCCGTCTGCAATGCAACCTGCAGGGCGTGCCCACCATCGGTGACAGCGTGCGCGACATCCGGGCGGCCCGCGCTGCCAACGCCTGGCCGTTGCTGGTGCGAACCGGCAAGGGTGCCGAGACCTTGGCTAAACAGGCCGAAAGTTGCGCCAACGTCCTAGTGTTCAACGACCTGGCCGCCGCCGCCGATTACCTGATCACCCTCTCGTGACCTTACGCTCATGCCCGCCCAAGCGCCTGTCCAATCCTCCACGCTGATTCTGTTGCTGCGCTCGCTGTTGTTTTCGATCGGCATGCTGGCTACGACCGGCATGGTGGCCTTGCTGGTGATGCTGTGTTTCCCGCTACCCCTGACCCAGCGCTATCGGGTGTCCCAGTTGTGGAGCCGGTTCAACGTCTGGTGGCTGCGGATCACTTGCCGGATCGATTATCAGGTCAGCGGCGCTGAACACATCCCCCAGCACCCGGTCGTGGTGATGGCCAAACACCAATCGACCTGGGAGACCATGTTTCTCCATCAGCAACTGCCGCCGGTGGCCTGGGTCATCAAGCGTGAGTTGCTCTGGCTGCCCTTGTTCGGCTGGGCGCTGGAGCTGTTGCACCCGATCGCGATCAACCGTCAGACCGGAACCTCGGCGATCAAGCAGGTGATCCGGCAAGGGATGGCTCATCTGCGCCAGGGTCAATGGGTAGTGATCTTCCCCGAGGGCACCCGCACCGCTCCCGGCGCCCGTCAACGCTATGGGATGAGCGGGGCGATGCTGGCCGTGCAAAGCGGTTGTCCCGTGCTGCCCGTCGCCCACAACGCGGGCGAATACTGGCCGCGGCGGGGTTTCCTCAAGCATCCGGGGACGATCCAGGTCGTCTTCGGCCCCCTGCTCGACAGTGACGGCGGCTCGCCGCAGGCACTCGGTCGACGGGTCGAGGACTGGATCGAAACCACCATGACCCGCATCAGCACGATCCAGGTCGATGCGCCGGTCACCGACCCTCCACGGCGATAAGGAAAATCCACCATGGCTTTCACCAGCAGTCAGCACACCGTCAAACGCTTCGACGCCGAACTCGACAGCCTGGTCATGCAGGTTCTGGAGATGGCGCGGGCTGCCACCCAGCAAGTCGCGCGGGCCGTAGACGCCTTTCGCCTCGGCGATGTCGACACCGCACGCGACGTGATCGCGACCGACGACATCATCAACCGGCGGGATATCGACATCGACCAGCGCTGTATCCGGCTACTGACCTGCCGCCAACCGGTCAGCACTGATCTGCGGCTGATCATCTCCCTGAGCAAAGCCGTGCAGGATCTGGAGCGCATCGGCGACGAAGCCAAGAACATCGCGACCAAGGCGCTGACGATCCAGCAGCGCGGCAGCGCCCTGCGGCGGGATATCGCCAGCGACGTCAATCGGCTGGCGACCCTGGTGCTGCAACGCTTTCAGACCGTGCAGGGAACGCTGGCTCCCTTGAACGCCGAACAGGCGTGGGGTTTGCTGAACCAGCGCGAGGATGCCGTGGACGCTGCATTCGAGGACAGCTTGCGCGCCCTCAGCACCCATGCGCTGGATGGTGGCCCGGCCCTGGCGACCCTGATCGATGCGGTGTTGGTGCTCAGGGCTTTGAAACGAGTCTCCGACCACGCCGAAAATCTGGCCGAATACGTGATCTTCATCGTCGAAGGCCAGGATGTCCGCCACGCTCGTTAAGCGGGACGACGGTCGGTTTCCCGCAATTCGCGATCCAGCGTGGCCAACCGCTCGGGGGTTCCGATATCCCGCCAGCGGCCCTGGTAATGCTCGCCGCTCACCTGTCCGGTCGCCAAGGCCCGCCGCAGCAACGGCCCCAGCGGAAAGCGGCCCGGCGCGCAGCCGGCAAACAGTTCCGGCCGCAGCACGCTGACGCCGGCAAAGGTCAGCTTCACAACCCCGTCATTCATCACCTGACCATCGGCCGCCAGGGCGAAATCGCCCTGGGGATGATGCGGGGGATTATCGACCAGCACCAAGTGCGCCAGACCGGCAGGCGCAGCCGGCAGACGCCCGAAAGGATAGTCGCTCCAGACATCGCCGTTGACCACCAGGAAAGGATCCGGACCCAACAGCGGCAGGGCCTGGAAGATGCCACCGCCGGTTTCCAGCGCCTCCGGCGGCTCCGGAGACCAAGCGATGCGAACGCCCCAATTCCGACCATCACCCAAAGCCGCCGGCAATTGCTGGCCCAGATGACCGGTATTGATTACCAGCTCCTGGATGCCCGCAGCGCGCAACGCTTCGAGATGGTGGACGATCAGCGGCCGGCCACCGACCGGCAACAAAGGTTTGGGGGTATGGTCGGTCAGTGGCCGCATCCGCTCACCCCGACCAGCGGCCAGAATCATCGCCTTCATGCCGGCGGCTTCCACTGTTCGACGCCCCGAGCCCACAGCAGATCGCGCAGCCCGACCAGCGCGGGATAGCGCCCCGCCACCTCCAGCACATAAGCCAGGGTGCGCGGGATGTCCTGCAAGTAGCCCGACTTGCCATCTCGCAGCTTCAAACGGGCGAAGATGCCGATAGCCTTGAGGTGGCGCTGTGCGCCCATCCAGTCGAACCAGCGCAGGAACTGATCGGCGTCATCCAGCCCGCCCATCCCCAACGCCCGCAACCGGGCACGATGTTCCAGCGCCCAGGATTCGACCTGCTGGCGCGGCCAGGCGATATAGCAATCGCGCAGCAAAGAGACCAGATCGTAGGTCACCGCCCCTACCACGGCGTCCTGAAAATCGAGCACGCCAGGATTGTCCGCATCGGTGACCATCAGGTTACGGGAGTGGTAATCGCGATGGACCCAGACCCGTGGCTGTTCCAGCGCCGAATCGGCCAACAGGGCAAACGTCCGGTCCAACGTGCGTTGTTCGTCCTTGCTCAGCGCCAGACCCAGCAGCCGGCCCAAGAACCATTCGCGAAACAATTCCATTTCCCGATGCAGCAGCGCCGCATCGTAGGGCGGCAACAACGCCGTATCGGGATCGCCGCCGACCTGCAAACGCGCCAGCGCCGTCAACGCATCGCCGTACAGGCTGGTGACGCTGCGGGCGTCGAGCGCTACCAAATATTGCCGGGAACCGAGATCGGTCAACAGCAGCAGCCCCCGATCGAGATCGCTGGCCAACACCTCCGGCGCGTTCAAGTCCAGCTCGCGCAATGCCTCGGCGATAGCAACGAAGGGCCGACAGTCCTCCTTGTCCGGCGGGGCATCCATCACGATATAGGTCTGATCGCCGCACCACACCCGGAAATAGCGGCGAAAACTGGCGTCGCTGGAAGCGGGGGCGATGCGCGCCAGCGGGGCTGGTAGCACCTCCCCCAGCCATTCCAGCAGCAATTGCTCACGGTCGTTCACGTCAAATCGCTCCATTTCTGCGCGTTGCAGGCATCATCAATCTATGCGATGTTAGGGCACTTCAACCAACACGTAAAATCCCGTTCCGTGACGCTGTATGACCGAGCTTTAGTCATTGGCATCGCTTTGGCGCTGTTGCCGTTGACCGCCCCCCAGGCAAGCCCTCCCCGGGATCCCACTGCATGGCTGCAGTGCGAACCCGACGAACTGGCGCCGGACATCGTGCCCGCCACGCCGAATGCGCCACCGTCGAGCGAGTTGCCGATCCAGGCATCGGCCCAGCACGGCGAATCCTCCCCGACCCAGTCTCTGCTGGAAGGCGCCGCGACCGTGTCGCGGGGCGATCAACGCCTGCGCGCCGACCGCATCACGCTGGATCGCACCGCCAACCACGCCACGGCCGACGAAGGTTTCACCTATAGCGACCCCCGGCTGGCCTTGCGCGGCAAGCGGGCCGAGGTGGACATGGATACGGCGACCGGCTGGTTCGCCGACGCGGACTATTACTTCCCAGGCCGCAACGCCCAGGGCCATGCGGCGGAAGTACAGGTGGATCAGGGTCAACACGAAAGCCAGATGGAAGACGCCACCTATTCCACCTGCCCACGGGGCAAGGAGATGTGGAAGCTGCGCGCCAGCGCGATCAACCTCAACCAGGCGACCCAGCGCGGCACGGCCGACAACATCGTGCTCGAGATCAAGGATACGCCGGTGTTCTATTTCCCCTGGTTGTCGTTTCCCATCAACGACGAGCGCCAATCGGGCTTCCTGTTTCCGCGCCAGGGCTACAGCAGCGAAACCGGTTTCGATCTGGCCGTTCCCTACTACTGGAACATCGCGCCGAACCAGGACATGACCATCACGCCCCGGCTGATGACCGAACGCGGGGTGCTGCTGGGGGTGGAATACCGCTTTCTCCAACCCTGGCAACAAGGACAAATCGGGCTCGAATACATCCCGGACGATCGCCGCTACGGCAGCGCCCGCGGTTCGATCAACATCACCGACCGGGCCGCGCCGCTGGACAACGTCTACACCGATCTGCGCTACGAATACGTGTCCGACGACAGCTACATCCGGGATATCAGCAACAACCTGAGCTTCCTGACGCCCAACTACCTTGAACGCCACCTGGATGCCCGCTATTACGGCGACTGGTGGCAGGGACTGGCGCGCGTGGAGGGTTTTCAGGTCCTCAACCCGGCGGTATTCGCCACCACCGGCAATCCCTACCAACGCCTGCCGCAACTATTATTCACCGGTGGCTGGCCCACCGACAGCTATGGCCTCAGCTATCAGATGCGCGGTGAGCTGGTAAATTTCCAGCAAACCGACATGGTGACCGGTCTGCGGGTGGATCTATGGCCATCCGTTACCTGGACGGCGGAACGACCCTGGGGCTATATCAAGCCGCAAGCCGGTTTCCGCTACACCAGCTATGAACTCGACGACACCGAACCGGGCGCCAACGATGCCCCCTCGCGCTCCCTACCGGTGCTCAGTCTGGACAGCGGTCTGATCTTCGACCGCCCCTTCCAAGCCGACTGGCTGGGCGTCACCGCCGGAACCCAGACACTGGAGCCGCGGCTGTTCTACCTGTATGTGCCCTATCGCAATCAGGACGATATCCCGCTGTTCGACAGCTGGCAGATGGATCACGATTTCAACTGGCTGTTCCGCCTCAACCGCTTTACCGGCGCCGACCGGATGGGCGACGCCAATCAGTTGACCGCCGCGCTGACCACCCGCCTGATCGACGGACCCAGCGGCCATGAACGTTTGCAGGCCAGCATCGGTCAGATCCAATACTTCGACGACCGACTGGTGACCCTGTATGCCGATGGTCTGCCGGAAACCTGGGACAATTCCGGCCTGATCGCCCAGGGCATCCTGAATCTGTCGTCTCGCTGGATGGTCCAGGCCGGCGTGAATCTGCAACCGGCCAGCAGCGATATCCAGCGCACCGGCTTCGATCTACGCTACTACGCCAACACTCGCCAGCTGATCAATCTGTCCTATCTGCTCGATCGCTACCAATCCGATCTGAGCACAGGCGACCAGATTCATTCGGTAGACGTATCGGCGATGTGGCCGTTGAATTCGCAATGGCGGCTGGTCGGCCGCTGGAACCAGGCGCTCAATGTCGATCGCAACCTGGATACCCTAGTTGGCCTGGAGTACGAAGACTGTTGCTGGGCGGTGCGGGCCGTGGCGCGCCAGTACCGCGACACCCCGGTGCAGGTCGACTCCCAGAGTGCGTTCTATTTCGAATTTGAATTCAAGGGTCTGTCCCGAGTGGGCAGCAGCTTGGAAAACGTGCTTCGGAATTCCATTTTCGGTTACCAAACGATCCGCTACTAACTGATTCCCTACGCCCCGATGATCCGCATAACGAAACTCTTCCCGTCTCTGCTGCTGTGCCTGCTATCCGTCCTGGCCACTCCCGGACGGACGGAACTGGT
The DNA here is from genome assembly GCA_003989065.1 of Candidatus Competibacteraceae bacterium. Lineage (GTDB taxonomy): Bacteria > Pseudomonadota > Gammaproteobacteria > Competibacterales > Competibacteraceae > RXIW01. The sequence goes on along the minus strand of RXIW01000034.1, from coordinate 27,744 downwards.
GTTCGGCCCTGGCCCCGAAGGACCGGGCAACGCCCTGGATGCGATCGTCGCAGTGGTCAACGACGACGTCATCACCCGCCGGGAGCTGGACGCGGCCACCGCGCAAATCGAACGCCAGCTGCAACAGAAAAAGGTCCAGGTTCCACCCCAGCCGGTGCTGGAACGACAGGTGCTGGAGCGACTGATCCTGCTGCAGTTGCAAACGCGCGCCGCCGAGCGCAACGGCATCACCATCGACGACGCCACCCTGAACGCTGCCATGGAAAATCTGGCCCGGCGTAACAACATGACTCTGACCCAGCTACGGCAGACGGTGGAAAAGGATGGCGCCAGTTTCGCCCAGTTCCGCGACGATGTGCGCCGCGAACTGGTGTCGGCGCGCTTGCGCCAGAAGATGGTGGACAGTCAGATTCAAATTTCCGAACAGGATGTGGACAACCTGCAAGCCCAGTTGGCCAGTGCCAAGAATTCCGGCAGTCCTGGCGAACCCGTCAGCGGTGACAACGGCGCGGGCAACAGCGACGCAGGCAGCGCAGGTGGACGCGAATATCACATTGCCCAGATTCTCATCGCGGTTCCGGACGCTGCCACGCCAACCCAGATCGAAGCAGCCAAACGCCAAGCCAACGAAGTATTGGCGCAATTGCGCAAGGGAACGGATTTCCGGGAATTGGCCGTCAGCTCGTCCGCCGGTCAACAAGCGCTGGAAGGCGGCGACCTCGGGTGGCGCAACGCCAGTCAGCTGCCTACCCTGTTCGTCGATGTGGTCCCAAAGCTGAAGCCCGGCCAGTTCAGCGACCTGATCCGCAGTCCCAGCGGTTTCCACATCGTCAAGCTGTTGGAAGTCAAGGGTGGCGGGGCGGCCCCAAGCGCCGAAAAACCCGTCGCTGCACGAAAAGGCAAGGGTAGCGGACCGGCTTCGGGCGCTGAACAATCCGCCAAGTCGCCACAGACCGTGATGACGCAAACGCATGTCCGCCATATCCTGCTGCGCACTTCGCCACAATTGTCCGACGACGAGGCCCGTCAACAATTGGCGCAATTGCGCCAGCGCATCCAGGGTGGCGACGACTTCGAGGCGATGGCGCGAGCGCATTCCGAGGACAAGGGCTCGGCGGCGCGCGGCGGCGATCTGGGCTGGGTCGTGCCGGGTATGCTGGTGCCGGAATTCGAGCAGGCCATGAACGCGCTGCAACCCAACGAAATCAGCGAACCCTTCAAATCGCCGTTCGGCTGGCATATCGCCCAAGTGCTGGAACGCCGTCAGGGCCCCCCGCCACCCGAGGCCGAGCGCGCACAAATCCGCGAAACGCTGATGCGGCGGCGGTCGGATGAAGAATGGGAGTTGGCGCTGCGCCGCCTGCGCGACGAGGCTTACGTGGAGATTCGCCTGCCACAGGTTCCGGCAGGCGCCACAGCCCCGCCAGCGGAAGCGGCCCCCACCGCCCAGAAACCATGAGCGTTCCCGCCGCCAGACCAGCGGGCGAACATTCGCACCGGCCACGGAAACGGTTCGGCCAACACTTCCTGCGCGACCCCAACGTGTTGGATCGGACAATCGCCGCGATCCGGCCGCAACCGGGTCAGCGTCTGGTCGAGATCGGCCCCGGTCTGGGGGCCTTGACCCGACCGCTGCTGGCGGCGGCAGGCGAACTGGATGTGGTGGAGCTGGACCGCGATCTGCTAGAACCGCTGCGCACCAGCTGCGCCGGACTCGGCATCCTGCGGATCCATCACGCCGACGCCCTGGCCTTCGACTTCGCCGCTCTGCGCGGCAACGGCCCTCGCCTGCGGGTGGCCGGCAATCTCCCCTACAACATCTCCACTCCCCTGCTGTTTCATCTGCTGGCTCAGGCCCCACACCTGCACGATCTGCATTTCATGCTGCAAAAGGACGTGGTCGACCGGATGGCGGCCGGTCCAGGCGAAGACGCCTATGGCCGCCTGTCGGTCATGCTGCAATACCGCTGCCGGGTCGAACCGCTATTCGATGTCGGGCCGGAGGCTTTTCGCCCGCCGCCCAAGGTCTGGTCGACCGTGGTGCGCTTGGTTCCACGTGAAACATTTCCCGTCGCGGTGCGCGACGAGCGCGGCCTGGCTGAAGTGGTGCGGCGCGCTTTCTCCCAACGACGCAAGACCTTGCGCAACGCTCTGCGCGGCCTGCTGACCGCCGACCAGATCGAAGCGGCAGGAGTCGACCCCGGCGCGCGGCCGGAAACGCTCGATCTGGCTGCATTCGCCGCCCTGAGCGACGCGGTCGGCGCGACGGGCGACATCGATTCCGCATCCTCCCACATCACCGACCATATCGCGGATTGAATCCGGCCCAAGAAGACGGGCTGCCGCACGCATCGACCGGCGACATTCCTAAAGATGGCATCAATGCCGTGACTGCGCTGCGATTCAATCCGCCAATCGGCGCGGATGGTCTAAACCACGACCAACCCTTGCTACAATGTGTTTCTTATCGACCACATTTTCCATCACCGTCTATCGCCGCCTGTCATCGAGGACACCGTCATGAGCCACGACAATCCCTTGCGCCTGCTGAACGCCGCTGGTCAAAGCGTCTGGTATGACCATATCCAGCGCTCGATGCTGACCTCCGGAAGGCTGGCGCAGCTGATCGCCGAGGACGATCTGCGCGGCATCACCTCCAACCCCAGCATCTTCGAGAAGGCCATCACCGGCAGCAGCGATTACGACGACGCTTTGCGGCGCGAACTGCAGCGCGATCCAGGACAAACCAGCCGCCAGCTGTTCTTCAACCTGGCCGTTGAGGATATTCGCGCCGCCGCTATAGCCCTGCGTCCGACCTACGACGCGACTGTAGGCGTAGATGGCATGGTCAGCCTGGAGGTTTCGCCCGACTTGGCCCACGATGTGGACGCAACCGTGCGGGAGGCGCGCGAGCTGTTCGCCCGCCTGGCACTGCCGAACGTGATGATCAAGGTGCCGGGCACGGTCCCCGGCCTGCATGCCGTTGAACGTTTGATCGCCGATGGCATCAATGTCAACGTTACCTTGCTGTTCTCGGTGGAACGCTATGTCTCGGTGGCCGAAGCCTACCTGCGCGGTCTGGAGCGCCGCCGCGCCCGCGGTCTGCCACTGGATCACATCGCTTCGGTAGCCAGCTTCTTCGTCAGCCGACTGGATACCACCCTTGATCCCCTGCTGGCCGAGCGGCAGCCGGAACTACAGGGCAAGATCGCCAACGCCAACGCCAAGCTGGCCTACCAGGAATACCTGGAGATCTTCGGCGGCGGTCATTTCGCCGCCCTGCGTGCGGCCGGGGCGCGGCCACAGCGGCTGTTATGGGCCAGCACCAGCACCAAGAACCCGGCCTATCCCGACCTGCTGTACGTGGATAATCTCATCGGTCCCGACACGGTCAACACCCTGCCGCCCGCCACCTACGACGCCTTCCGCGACCATGGCGTGGTCGCGGATACCCTGGAGCAGGATGTAGAAATCGCCCTGGCTCATCTGGCGGCCTTGCCGGAGTTGGGCATCGACCTGAGTGCTGTGACCGACCAGTTGGAAATCGAGGGGATCGACGCCTTCATCCAATCCTTCAACAAACTACTTGCGGCCATAGAAGCCAAGACCAGCGCCCTTCCGGCCTGAATCCCGTAGTCATCGCCACCACCTGGAACCCCGTCATGGAGAAGAAGATCAGCCATTACAACATCAAGGTCACCGCCCAGGCGTTCTATCTGGAAGCGCAATCCGATCCCGATCAGGAGCGTTACGTGTTCGCCTACACCGTGGTCATCCAGAACGAGGGCGCCGTACCCGCCAAACTGCTCAGCCGGCACTGGATCATCACCGACGCCAACGGCAAGGTCGAGGAGGTGCGCGGCGAAGGTGTGGTCGGCGAACAGCCCTATCTGCGCCCCGGCGAAGGGTTCCAGTACACCAGCGGCGCGATTCTGGAAACGGCGGTCGGCAGCATGCGCGGCAGCTACCAGATGGTGGCCGACGATGGCGCTAACTTCGAAGCCGACATTCCAGCATTCGTCTTATCCATTCCCCGCACCCTGCACTGAATGAGACGGATCGCTTGAGCCTGCGCCACAGCTACACCTTGATCGCGCCGTTTTACGACGCCCTGGTCGCGCCGTTCACCATCGACATGCGACGGCGCAGCCTGGCGTCTCTGCCCCTGGCTGCCCAATCTGAGGTGTTGCTGATCGGGATCGGCAGCGGGCTCGATCTCCCGCTGCTGCCGCGCGGGCCGCGCTACACCGGCCTCGATCTGACGCCAGCCATGCTGAGCCGCGCTCGACGCAAGGCGCAGGCGCTGGGCCTGGACATCCGCCTCGATCAAGGCGACGCCCGTACCCTGCCCTACCCCGATGCGGCCTTCGACGCCGTAGCGCTGCATCTTATCCTGGCGGTCACGCCCCATCCCGAACGGGTGTTGAAGGAAGCAGCGCGGGTGCTGCGGCCCGGTGGCCAGATGGTGATCCTCGACAAATTCCTCCGGCCCCGGCAGAAAGCTCCGCTGCGACGGTTGCTCAGTCCGGTGCTGGGTTCGTTCGCAACCCGCACCAATGTGGTGTTCGAGGAGGCGCTGGCCCAGACGCCGGAACTGTGCTTGCTGTCCGATCGGCCGGCCCTGGCCGGCGGCTGGTTCCGGCATCTCGTGCTGCGCAAGACCGGGCCGTGAATCGGTCGCCGTCGGGCCTCGCGTTCAACCGCCCGGTCCTCCGTTCTTGCCAGCATGACGCCGCAGCCCTTGATAATTGCCCATACTGCCCGCATTTAGGGTGAAGTTCCCTATCACCGGGTATTCACGACCATGACCGACCACGAAGCCATTGAAGCGGAAGTCGTACGCGAGGATGACGAGCACGAAACGCCCACCATCACCACCATCGTTCCCGCCGCCGATATCCTGCCCAACACGCTGTATCTGCTCCCCCTGTCCGAGCGGCCGTTCTTCCCCGCTCAGGCCCTGCCGTTGCTGCTCAACGAAGAACCGTGGCTGCCGACCATCGAGGCGGCCGCTGGTCGCGAGCAGCGGGTCATCGGCCTGGTGTTGGTCAAGCCCGACAGCGCCGAAAAAGCCGGACCGAGCGACTTCCACGAAGTCGGCACGGTCGCCCGCATGCACCAGATCGCGCGGGGCGAAGAGCGCCTGCAATTCATCGCCCAGGGTTTGAAGCGCTTCCGCATCGACAAATGGCTGTCCAGTGTCCCCCCCTATCATGTCCAGGTCGAGTATCTGAGCGAAAACGACGACGCCAGCATCGACGAGGTGCGCGCCTATTCGCTGGCGGTGGTCAACACCCTCAAGGAGTTGATCCCGCTCAATCCGCTGTATGCCGAGGAACTGAAATTCTTCCTCAATCGCTTCAACACCAACGATCCTTCGCCGTTGGCCGATTTCGCCGCCAGCCTGACCACGGCCAGTAAGGACGAATTGCAGGACATCCTGGCCACCGCGCCGATCCTGGAGCGCCTGAAAAAGGTCATCGTGCTGATCAAGAAGGAGCTGGAGGTCGCCCGCCTGCAGACCAACATCCGTCGGCAGGTCGAAGAAAAGATGAGCGATCACCAGCGCAAGTTCTTCCTGCGCGAACAGCTCAAGGTAATCCAGCAAGAACTCGGCATCGCCAAGGACGACCGCACCGCCGATGTGGAACGCTTCCGTGAACGCCTGACCACCCGCCAGGTGCCCGAAGCCGCGCTGAAACGGATCGAGGACGAGCTGGACAAGCTGTCGATCCTGGAAGTCGGCTCGCCGGAATATGGCGTCACTCGCAATTACCTGGACGTGATGACCGAGTTGCCGTGGGGGGTCTACTCCACCGACAATCTCGACCTCAAGCATGCCCGCGACATTCTCGATCGCGACCATGACGGCCTAGAGGACGTCAAGGACCGCATCATCGAATTCCTGGCGATCGGTGCGCTGAAAGGCCAGATCGGCGGCTCGATCATCCTGCTAGTCGGTCCGCCTGGCGTCGGCAAGACCTCGATCGGCCGTTCGGTGGCCACCGCGCTGGACCGTCAGTTCTATCGGCTGAGTCTGGGCGGCATGCGCGACGAGGCCGAGATCAAGGGCCACCGCCGGACCTACATCGGCGCGCTGCCCGGCAAATTCATCCAGGCCATCCGCGACGCCAAGACCGCCAACCCGGTGATCATGCTAGACGAGATCGACAAGATCGGCGCTTCCTACCATGGCGATCCAGCCTCGGCGTTGCTGGAGGTGCTCGATCCGGAGCAGAACACCGAGTTCCTGGATCACTATCTGGATGCGCGTTTCGATCTTTCCAAGGTGCTGTTCATCTGCACCGCCAACCAGCTGGACACCATTCCGGCGCCCTTACTCGACCGCATGGAAACCATCCGCCTGTCCGGTTACATCACGGCCGAGAAGCTGCAGATCGCCCGCAATCATCTGTGGCCGAAACTGCTGGAGCGCAGCGGCCTGGATCGCGACCGCATCCACATCGACGACGACGCCCTGCGCCAGGTCATCGAGGGTTACGCCCGCGAGGCCGGGGTGCGCAATCTGGAAAAACAGCTGGGCCGCATCATGCGCAAGAGCGCGGTGGAAATCGTGCAAGGTCGCGAGGGATCGATCACGGTCGTCCAATCCGAGCTGGAGCGTTATCTGGGCAAACCGCCATTCAAGGCGGAAGCTCCCATGACCGGCATCGGCGTGGTCACCGGTCTGGCCTGGACCGCCATGGGCGGCGCTACCCTCAATATCGAAGCGACCCGCGTCCATACCAAGCATCGCGGCTTCAAGCTGACCGGTCGGCTGGGCGAAGTGATGCAGGAATCGGCCAACATCGCCTACAGTTATATCAGCTCGCATCTGGAGGACTATCAGGCCGATCCCCGCTTCTTCGACGAGGCGTTCGTGCATCTGCACGTACCGGAGGGCGCTACGCCCAAGGATGGCCCCAGCGCGGGCATCACCATGGCCACGGCCCTGCTGTCGCTGGCGCGCGGTCAACAACCGACTCGTCTTCTGGCCATGACCGGAGAGTTGACCCTGACCGGGAAAGTCCTGCCAGTAGGTGGCATTCGCGAGAAAGTGATCGCTGCGCGTCGGGTCGGCATCCATGAGATCATCCTGCCGGAAGGGTGTCGCGGCGATGCCGCCGAGCTGCCCGAGCACATCAGGGAGGGTTTGACCCTGCACTTCGTCGAACGGTTCGAGCAGGTCGTGGCATTGGTCTTCGCCGTGGAGCAGGCCGCCATGGAGCCGACGACCATCACCGAGCAGGCGGCATGAGGGCGGCATGAGCGCGGGTCATCGGTTCGCTGGCCGGGTGCCCGCGTTGTGCCTGCTGGCCCTGTCGTGCTGGCCGGGCGTCGGCTGGAGCGCCTGCGACGACCCGCCGGCGCGGCGCGTCAACTGGCTGCGCTGCGACAAGCAGGGCGTGGATTTGAGCGGGGCCGACCTGCGCGAAGCGGTGCTGACGCAAGTGGATTTCACCAACGCCAAGCTGGCCGGCGCACGGCTCGGCGGGGCCGATCTGGGCGATGCGACCCTGACCGGCGCTCACTTCGCTGGTGCCAATCTGGCCGGCGCGCGGCTAGTTTCGGCCAAGGCGGAACAGACCCATTTCGCCGGCGCCAATCTGGCCGGCGCGCGGCTGGATCGGGCAGCGCTGAACCAGGCTGACTTGAGCGGCGTCGATCTGAGCAGCGCCCGCCTATATCAGGCCAGCCTCAGCGGCGCGAACTTGAGCGGCGCGAACCTGAGCAAGGCCAACCTCACCCAGGCTGACCTGAGCGACGCCCGTTTGCCGAACGCGATGGCCAGCGCCGGGATATTCAGCCGGGCCGTGCTGGAAAACGCCGATCTGAGCGGAGCCAATCTCCATGGCGCCAAATTGGATGGGGCCAATCTGCTCGGGGCGAACCTAACCGGCGCGGATCTGAGCGAAGCCACCCTGGCCGATGCCCGCATCGACGGTGCCCGCTTTACCGACGCCAAACTGGATAGCACGATCTGGGCCGACCGGCAGCGTTGTCCGCCGGGTTCGATCGGCGACTGTCGCTGAACAGCGGCACCTCCAAACTCCGGCGGGCCGATCGGATCGCTATGCGATCGCCACCTAGGGCATCCGCTCCCAGCGCTGAAACCGGTAGGGCCAAACATGGGCGGTATCGGCCAGATGCGCCTCCTCCCAAACCAACTGCCACTCCCGCTCATCCCATATGGGAAACCAGGCATCGCCAGGCATATCCGTCGCTACCTGGGTCAAATACATCCGCTGAGCCAGCGGCAGGGTTTGCGCGTACAGCGCCGCCCCGCCGATGACCATCGCTTCGGCATCCGCGCCGACTACGCTCAGCGCCTCCTCCAGCGAGTGGGCCATCGTACAGCCGGGCGCCTGATAGGCCGGATCGCGACTCAGCACGATCATGCGCCGTCCCGGCAACGGCCGACCGATCGATTCCCAGGTTCGTCGCCCCATCAGCAACGGCTTGCCCATGGTGGTCTGCTTGAAAAAGCGTAAATCGGCCGGTAACCGCCAGGGCAGCTGATTGTCGCGCCCGATCACCCGGTTACCGGCCAGCGCGGCGATGATCGTGAGAGTAGCCATCATGCTGGCAGCGGCGGCAAGCTGACAGCCGCCACGCTCCAGGCCGGCGCATTGGCCTCGTCCAGCCGGATGGCCGTCAGACGGTTGCCCCACACGCAACCGCTGTCGAGGGCATAGAGGCCCGGTGCACGGTAATAACCCAGCGCCGCCCAATGGCCGAACACGATTCGAAGATCGGCGCTGCGCCGACGCGGCACCGAGAACCAGGGCAACAGACCCGGTTTCTGACTGCCAGGTGGTCCCTTTTCGGAAAAGGACAACGTGCCGTCCGCCGTACAAAAGCGCATGCGAGTCAACGCATTGATGGTAAACCGCAGGCGGTCGTTGCCGGTCAGATCTTCCTGCCAGCGGCGCGGTTCGCCACCGAACATGCTGCCCAGGAATTCCGCGCAACGCGGGCTGCGCAGCGTGGCCGCTACCTCCGCCGCACATGCTTGCGCCTGAACCAAATCCCACTGCGGCGGCAAACCGGCGTGGACCAGGGTGAATCCCAGTTCGGCGTCGTGATGCAGCAAGGGACAATGGCGCAACCAGTCCAGCAGCGCCGCGCCATCCGGCGCGTCGAGCACCGAATGAAAGGTATCCTTGCGTTTGGGCTTGACCTGACCGGCAGCTACCGCCAGCAGGGTCAGATCGTGATTGCCCAGCACCGCTATGGCCCGATCACCCAAATCGCGCACCAGTCGCAACACCTCCACCGACTGCGGGCCGCGATTGACCAAATCGCCGACCAGCCACAGGGTATCGGCGGTCGGATCGAAGCGCAGCAGGTCGAGCAAACGCCGCAAGGGGTCGTAACAACCTTGAATATCGCCGATGGCGTAAACGGCCATGGTTAGTTTTTCACCTGGGTCGTGGAAGTTGCAGGAGCTGCAGGAGCCGTGGGAACCGCAGATGGCAGCTGGTCGAGAATGTGCTTGGCCACTCCCGCATAGTCCTCGTCGAAATGATGATTGCCCGGCAAGCGGACCGTGATCACCCCGCTATCGCCAAGCTGCGAACAGATGCTGCTGTCATCCTCCACGCCGTAAATACAAAGTCGTTTGATGGCGCTCAACTGGTCCAGCTCCGGTCGCACCGGCAAATCGTTGGGATGGGCCGCATCACTGATCCAGTCGTTGATGTGAAACTCGAACGATGCGTGTTCCGACAGTCCCAGCAAGGCGATCAGATCGATCCGGTCGCGCAAATCCGGCGGCAGCCGACTCACCGTCGCCGGCAGCACGTCCGCGCCGAAGGAAAACCCAATCAGCACGATACGTTCCTTCTTCCATGCCTCCAGATAGTGGCGCAACACCCGCTCCAGATCGAGCGCCACTCCGTCCGGTTGGCGCGCCTTCCAGAAATAGCTGAGAGAATCCCAACCGACCACCGGCAGCCCGTTCTTCGCCAGCTCGGCGGTCACCGCCCGGTCGAGCAAAGCCCAGCCGCCGTCGCCGGAAAACATCACCGCCAGTTGCGGTCGCTCGGGTCCGCCACTGGCTGGCACCTCGGTCAGCGGCACACCGCTGACGCTGGCATCGGGCTGGACCTGCTTGACAATGCTGGGATCCAGCCACTGGAACAGCGCGGTGATCTGCGGCAGTCCGCCCTTGACGCCATCGTGGCCAGGGATATCGGTTAGGCGAGCGAGCGAGACCGCTTTGACGAATTGCGCCGCGGCGGCGGCATCGCAGGCGGGTTGGTTTTGAAACACGAACCAGGTAGTCGGCAGGCGAGCGACCGGCTTCAACGCGACGCCACGCTGATCGGGCAGCGCCGCGCTCTCCAGCTTGGCCATACCGGGACACAGCGGTTTTTGCAGCGGTAATTCCGGGCAGAAATCCAGCCCGACGCCGGCATGAATCCGATCGGCCGGCGCTTGGGCCAAAGCGGCATAGACCAGCGCCGCCCCGCCGCCATACCCGAGCGCGATCGGCGGCAAGTGCGTCGCTGGCGGATAGCGGCCTTCCAGCAGGCGGTTCAACTGCTCGAAATCGGCGGACACGTCGACACAGGCCGCTTCCTTGCGCTCCAGCTGAGCCAGATAGGCGTTCAGATCGATGCCGGCCACCACGTAATCGTTGTCGGCCACCGCCTTCGCCACCGCCTTCAGATCGTCATTCCAGCCGGCGCGGCCGGAGGCGAACAATACGATGCCCTTGGGCTCCTCGGTCGTGCGTTGTACATGCAAGACGCCGAAATCAGGCGTCTCCACCGTCTCTTCGACCACTTCAGCCCAAGCGGCGGGCGCTGCCAACAACACGACCAGCAGATACAGTATTCGGGAAGATTCGCGCATCGCTTCCTCTCGCACCTCTCGCATTCTTCATTTGCCGATGACCCCGGTCATGCCACCGGCAATCAGGGCGGTCAAATCCGCCAGCACCCGCGGCAACACCAAACCATTGGGGGTCGCCAGATAGCGGGCTTCCCAGTGTGGATTGAACTTGTCCTTGTATTGGTGCAGGCCGCGGAAATTGTAGAACGTTTCGCCGCCGCCATAGACCATCGCTCCGAAGCGATTCCATAGCGGAGCGAAACTGCGGTTCTGCAAGCCGGCCAGAGGCGCCATGCCGAGATTGAACCACTGATAGCCCTGGTCGCGGCCCCACAGCATGATCTGGATGAACAGAAAATCCATCAATCCGTTGGGACTGTCGGGCAGGTAGCGCATCAGGTCGATCGACAATTCTTCCTGCCCGCTCAGCCAGAGATTGGCGAACGCCATCACCTCCCCATCATGCTGGACCACGGCGATCGGTCCGGTCTGCAAATAATCTGGGTCGAAAAAACCGAGCGAGAAGCGCTTCTCCCGCCCATTCTTGTTCGCCAGCCAAGCGTCGGAAACCGTCCGCAACCGCGGCAACAGCGGCGCGACCTCCGCGGCGCCGACCACCGCAAAGCCATAGCCATCCCGCTCCAGTCGATTGACGGTATTGCGCATGGTCTTGCGCGACTTGCCCTCCAGGGTAAATTCCGCCAACCGCACCCGCGCCTCCTCGCCGATCTTCAGCAGGGTCAAGCCCAGTTCCACATACAGACCGAGATGATCCGGGCGAATCTGATAGAACACCGGCCAGCCGCCATAACGTTCGCAGCGAGCCCGGAATTCCCAGGCCAGTTCCCGGCGATCTTCCTCACGGGCAGCGACCGGGTCGCCCATCGCCACCCAGCTGCGGCCTTCGACCCCGTACATCAGGAAGGCGTCGCGCCGGTCGTTGAACAGCAACGCTTTATCGCCCAACACGGCCAGATGGGCGTAATGATGCGGGAAAGCGGCGGCGACAGCCTGCACCGTGCGCAAATCATCCGCGTTGGGCAGGCTCAACTCGACCCGCATGGGCCGTAGCAACCGCGCGATCGCGATGAACAGCACGACGCCCAACGCACCCACCAGCGCCCGCAGCGAACGTGGCGCGTTGCCCTGGCCGGTAAAGCTGAACTCCCACCACAGCGAATGCGAATAGCTCACGTGCTGGTAGGAGAAAAACAGCAGCCAGATGCTACAGGCCAGCACCACCCCGATGGTGATGCTCCAACCCGGTGAGAACAATTCGCCAAACAGCGAGGCGCGGCGATAGAAATGGCGACGCGACGGCAGCAAACTGGCCAGCAGCACCGCCAGCAAGATCGCCTCCTCGTAATCCACCCCTTTTAACAAGGAGGCCACGATACCCGCTCCCAACAACAGCACCGCCAGCAACCACGCGGCATCGAGCCGGCGTTGCAGACCTCGCGCCAGCAGCAACAGACTGATCCCCAACAGGCTGCTGACGAAATGGGACGCCTCCAACACCGATAGCGGAATCAGATGCTCCAGCCAGGTCAGTCGCGTCCCCACCTCCGGAGTCGCTGCCGAGAACAGCAGGAGCGCGCCGCTGACCAGCGCCAACAGGGCGAATACCTGCGGCAACAGCGCGGGGGCCCATGGCCCGACCAGGCGCGGCAACCACAGAATCCGCTCCTTCTGATGGCGCAATTCGTACAGGCCCAGGGTGAGCGCGGCCAGTGCCAAGGGGATGATGTAGTAGATCACCCGGTAAGCCAGCAATACGCCGAGCAGATGGGCCACCGACATGTGACTTTTCAGCAGCAGCAGCATCACCGATTCGAACACCCCCAAGCCACCGGGGACATGGCTGATCAGACCGGCGATCTGGGCCACCAGGAAAGCGCCGAGAATCTGGCTGAAGTCGACCTTGGCCGACGGCGGCAGCAAAACGTACAGCACCGCGGCGGCCATGGCCCAGTCGAGAGCGCCTACCGCCAGTTGGGACAGCGCCAGACGCGGCCGCACCATCGGCAATTCCCATGCGCCCAGCTTGATCGGCTGGCGGCGCAGCATCCCCAACAGCACATAGATAGCCGGCACGCTCAGCATCGCCATCCCCAGCAGGCGACCGTTCGCCACCACCCAATGAGGCAGCGCGCGCTCATCCAGCGGATGCCACGCCAGCACCGCGCCCCCCATGGTCAGGATCCCCAGCCACAGGGTCAGGGTGGTGAACAGCACGATCCGGGCGATATCCACCGTGGTCAGGCCCCAGCTCGAATACAGCCGATAGCGCAAGGAACCCGAGGTCAGGACCGACAGCCCGACCGAATTGCTGATGGCATAACTGATCAGGGCGGCAAAGCCGATCTTAGGCCAGGGCAGCGGCCGCCGAATGTAGCGCAAGGCCAGCCAATCGTAGCCGGTCACGATCAGATAGCTGAGCACCGTGCACAGCAAGGCCATCAGCAACCGCGAATTCGGCAAGCGCTCCAAGGCGTGCACGATATCGTGGACATGGTAGGTCGCCAGCACTTGGTGCAACACCCAAAGCGCCGCGATGAATAAGATCAGGCCGATGAGAGGTCCTGCGTAACGCGTCAAACGCGCGCCGACCGCAGGTTTAGGATACTGTCCGTCAAGCGAATCCATAAGATATTGATTTTTCCCTGGGTAATAATGGCCGTTGTGATGGACCGATCCCAAAAACGGCGCTCATCATCACCAGCCTGTCGCGAATGACGACGTAGACCGCCGACCCTTCGACCGGTTCCGGCGCGCCAGTATGGCAGGACTTTCCACCGATCCGACCTCCGCGCTTGCGCAATTTCCGACCATATCGCTATAGTGTCAGCACTTTTAATAAGGTATTACCGTCCTGGCCTCTGGAGTTTTCCGTCATCCCTCGTGCCGGGTTATATCCGGCAAACATGGGCGAAAAGCAAATGTCGCGTTCAAAAAAAATCATCACCAGGTTGGCGATAGCAGGAGGCGTGGGCCTTCTGGCTGTGCTCGGCTTGTATCTGGTCATCTCCCACCAACAGGCCGTGCTCACAACCAGTCACCCAACCTTGTCCTTCGATGCCGATACCTTGAAGAAAGGGGAATATATCGCACGACTGGGTGATTGCGTGGCCTGTCATACCGCCGAAAAGGGCGTTCCCTTCGCCGGTGGATTGAAGTTGAGCACGCCGTTTGGCGCTCTGTATTCGACCAATATCACCCCAGATCCCGACAACGGCATCGGTCACTACAGCTTTGCCCAATTCGACCGCGCCATGCGCCGTGGCATCGCCGCCGATGGACGCAATCTCTATCCGGCCATGCCTTACCCCTCTTACGCCAAGATCGGCGACGAGGATATGCAAGCGCTTTATGCCTATTTGATGAAAGACGTTCTGGCCGCCAAAGCACCCAATCTACCCTCGGAAATGTCGTTCCCCTTCAATCAGCGCTGGGGTTTGACCTTCTGGAACTGGCTGTTCCTGCAGGATGCGCCCTTCGCCGCCGATCAAAAACAGAATGCCGCATGGAATCGGGGTGCGTATCTGGTCGAGGGTTTGGGACATTGCGGGGCCTGCCATACCCCGCGCGGCCTGATGTTCCAGGAAAAGGCGATGAGCGCCAGCGGTCCCGACGGTCAATACTTCCTGGCAGGCGAGACGGTCGAGTACTGGCGGGCGCTGAGTTTGCGCCATCTGCCGTGGTCGACCGAAGAATCGGTCATGCTGCTGAAAACCGGTCGCAACAGCACCACCTTCGTCTCCGGCAACATGACCGATGTCATTCATAACAGCACGCAATACTTCACCGATGCCGATCTGACCGCGATGGTGGGCTATCTGAAATCACTCCCCCCCGGCAAGGACGAAAAGGCCATCGTGGTGAATACCCAACCCATCGATGCCAAACCGGCGGATCTGTTCACCTCGCGCGGCGGCCTGGGCTATGTGCAATTCTGTGTCGATTGCCATCGGCAGGATGGCACGGGCGTGCCAGGTGTTTTCCCGTCGCTGCAGGGTACGCCATCGGTCGCGTCGGTCGATCCATCCTCATTGATCCATATCATGTTGACCGGTTGGAAGACCGCGCAAACCCAGACCCACGAGCGAGTCTTGACCATGCCGGGGTTTGCCAAACTGTCCGACGAGGAAATCGCCGAGATTCTCAGCTTTACTCGTAAGAGCTGGGGCAATCAGGCAGGAGTGATCACGGCTGCGCAAGTCAAGGCAGCGCGTCAGGATCTGAACGCCGAAGATCGCGAAGCCGCCGGTACGTTTATCACGCCACGCCTCGCCGGCATGCTCAAGGCCAGCAATGCCGAACAGGTGGTGTATGGGATGCGCCTGCATCTGGATACCTACAAGATGCTACCCAAGAATGTGGGCGATGTGCTGAACTGCACCAGTTGCCATCTAAACGTGGGCACGGTGGCGGATGGCTCGCCATTCGTCGGGGTGTCGGCATTTTTCCCGAGTTATGCGCCGCGGGCCGGCCGGGAAATCACCCTCGCCGACCGTATCAATGGTTGCTTCCGCCGCTCGATGAACGGCAAACCGTTGGTGGTGGATGCGCCCGAAATGCAGGCGATGATCGCGTTCTTCGACTGGATGAAGGGCAATACCCGGCCGGAAGACAAGGTCGAAGGCCGTGGCGTGGGCAAGATCGATCGGAATATCAAGCCGAATATCGAGCATGGCAAGGAAGTCTATGCGGCGCAATGCGCGATCTGTCACGGCCAGGACGGCGAAGGGCTGAAAAACGGCGAGAACTTCGTCTATCCGCCGCTGTGGGGCGATCAGTCGTTCAACATCGGCGCGGGCATGGCACGCACTTATACGGCGGCGGCGTTTGTCAAGCGCAATATGCCGATTGCGATGCGCGAGCACTTCCCGTTAGGCCAGGGCGGCCTGTCCGATCAAGATGCAGTCGATGTCGCCGAGTACTTCTCGCATCAGCCACGTCCGGATTTCCCGGACAAGGCCAACGACTGGCCTAAAGGCGGCAAACCGTCCGACGCGCGGTATTGAAAGACCATGCAGGGTCGGGAACTCCCTGCCCTGCGTTCATCATCGACGGACCCTGCAAGCCGTCGGCCCGCGGATGCGTCTTGCGAGCACCCGGAGCCGGCGGCTTCCAACGTCCCCGAACCATCCTCCCTGAAATCCGCCCCGGAATGTCCTCAAAATTTCATGGATTGGTTGTAGAATCCGGGGCATGCGTTGTGGTATCGAATTTGAGTATCTGTTGGTGGACCGCCCCGGCCCGACACCGGGCCGGATTCGCGATTTTCGTAATCTGTCCTTTCCCGAGATTCAGGCCCTGCTGGAAGACAAGCCGGGCCGCAACGATGCCCATCTGGCGACCGGCGATCTGGGTATTCGCAACGGCTACTGGTATCTGGAAGGCGACGAGCGTTTCGCCGAGGACGGACGGTTTTGCAGCATGGCGGTCAAGGGCGTGGAGATCCGCACTCCGCCCGCGCCCGACGTGGAACAGGCCATCCAATCACTGCTGGATATCGAGCGACAACTGAGCACTGTACTGGCTCGGCGCGACCTAGCGCTGGCCATCGTCAGCTTCAACCCCGCATGCCCCCGTTACGACTTCGATCCGCCGCTCAACACCTGGGAACAGCATCTGCGCGCCACCGATCCCGATTACGCGGACGATGCGGCGCACGTCACCACTCTCAGCTACGGACCGGACATCAATCTATCCCAGCCCGGCTGGACGCTGGAACAAAACCTGGATGTCGCGCGCAAGCTGAACCATTATGCGCCTTACCTCATTCCCTTCAGTTTCAGCAGTCCGTTCTACGATGGGCAAGTCTGGACCGGCTATTCCAAGCGCAGCTATGAACGCGCGGGCCTGCGTCCGGCAGTCAAACTGTTTCTGGATGCGGAATCGACCATGGCATCCTGCTCCTGCCTGATCCGCCCGGCCCGCCTACCGACCGAAGTCGGACGGATCGAATTCAAGGCATTCGACGCCCATCCCACGCTGGAGGTGCTCAGGGCCTGTTGTCATCTGCTCGAAGGCGTCTGCCTGGCTGAAGATTTGCCTGAACGCAGCGAACGAACCGACGTGGATTCGTACCGGCGCGCCGCGCAGACCGGTTTCGCCGACGACGCGATCCGGGCCGGCGCGACCGAAGCGCTGACCAAAGCCCGCGCTGCGCTGCTGCGCGCTGGCAATCCAACCGCAGTCGCCGCGCTGGCACCGCTGGAAGCGCTGCTGGCGGCACAGCGCACGCCCGCTCATGCCTTATTGGATGCCTATCGAACCACTGGCATACCGTACCAACCAGGCGGTCTGGCCAGCCGGATCGGGTAATCGAGCGATCCATCGACCCGACGATTTTCCGATTCGGTCGCTGCTTTTCAGCTCTTTGCCTCCGCAGGGCGAGACTGCTCCAACGACGGATACATCTTTGCCTCCACCGCATCCCAATGGGCTTTGGTATTCAGCACATCGGGCATGATGCGCTTGAAAGTGTCCACCAGTCGGGCCTCGAGATGATGTCCAGACGCCTCCTCCAAGGTCGCCAGCACGCGGTCCAGCGGCCAGGCTTCCTTGTAAGGGCGCCGCATCGACAAGGCATCGAACACATCCACGACCGCAACGATGCGAGCCGCCTCGGGGATATCGGCCCCGGCCACGCCATCCGGATACCCACTGCCGTTCCACTTTTCGTGGTGTCGCAATGCAATCTGAGCCGCCAACTGAAACAGCGGCGCATCGCTCTTGCTGAGAATCTCGTAGCCGATGCGGGAATGGGTTTTCATGATGACCCACTCCTCCGCATTCAACGGGCCGGGTTTTTTCAGGATGGCGTCGGGAATGCCCATCTTGCCAGTGTCGTGCATGGGCGCGGCCAATTCCAACAACTTGGTAGCCTCCGGCCCCCAGCCGATGGCCCTGGCCAACAGCCGTGCATAGGCGGCCATGCGCCAGATGTGCGTCCCCGTGTCGGTATCGTTGTAATGTCCGGCTTCTCCCAGCATATGGATGGCGGCGCGCTGGCTCTCTTCCAAAGCGGCGACCCGCACCAGCGACAAATGGGTCCGCACCCGCGCCATCAGAATGCGGGGAAACAAGGGCTTAGCGATGTAATCCACACCACCGGCTTCGAACCCCGTTTCCTCGTCCAGCAGGCTATCGCGCCCGGTCACGAAGATGATGGGAATATCCCGCCCCTTCTCCATCGCCTTGATGCGCCGCGCCACCTCGTAGCCATCCAGGTCCGGCATTTCCACGTCGAGCAGGATCAGGGCCGGATGATGTTTATCGATGGCGCGCAAGGCGTCCATTCCGCCGGTAGCGAACACCAACTTGTAGTCGTCGCGCAGAATGGTGCGCATCAGACAAAGATTGCCGGGCTCATCATCGACACAGAGAATGGTGATCATCTACTACTCCTTTCGGGCTATGCCAAGCGCAAATTGCTTCGCCAAAGTTTCGGCCCCGCGGAAATCGAATGCGTCGATCGCCGCCTGCAAGCGTTGTATTTGTTCTTCAGGTAATTGTCCCGACAATCCGGGCAACACCGCTTCGATCTGGTTCAGATCGTCGCTATCCAGAGCCTTCAACAACCGTTCGATCTGCTCCTTCAGATCGCAACCAGCGCCATCCGGTTTGGCGGGCGCAGGCGGCGCAGGCGTGCTCATATTGATGCTGATGCTCAGATATTGCTCGATCGCCGCCAGCGTTTGCATCAGCGTTTCCTGTAGTGGCGGCAGAAAGGGCCAGACATCTTCTGCATCGTGCACGATTTGTTCGATCGCTCCCGCTTGCTCCGCCACGCGCAACAACGCCAACGATCCCGCCGTGCCGCGCAATTTGTGCGCGATCGCTCGGACCTGCTGCCAATCCTCACCTGTCGCCGCGATCTGAAGGTGCTGCCCATCCTCGCCGTGACTGCGGCGGAACAGACCCAGCGCCTTGTCATAGGCGGCGTTGTTGCGCCAAGTGCGCTGCCCGCGGCCAAAATCGATCAGCGGAACGCTCGGATAGGCCGCCGCCGACTTCAAATCCATCGGCGAAGGAGGCTCGGCTGTTTTTTCGGATGCACTGCCCGTTCCGTTGGTGGATTTGAATCGCTGCAGGACTGCGATCAACTGATCGACCTCGAACGGCTTGGCGACGAAGTCGTTCATACCCGCATCCAGGGCGGCGTTGTGCTGCGCCTTGAAGGCGCCAGCCGTCAGGGCGATGACGGGCAGATGGGCCAACGCCGGCGTGGCGCGAATCTGCCGGGTGGTCGCGTAACCGTCCAGCACCGGCATTTGCACATCCATGAGCACCACATCGAAAAAATCCGGACGACTGTTCAACACCGTCAAGGCGGCCCCGCCATCGACCGCCAATTCCACTTCCGCGCCTTCGGAGTCGAGAATCTGATAGGCCACTTCACGATTGATTTCGCTGTCGTCGACTACCAATACCTTGAAATCGATCAGCCGCTGAGACGCAGCATGGTGCGTGCTTTCCTTGTAGTTCAATTCTCCTCGGCGTTTCTTAGCCTCGATCACGGCGTTGTACAGGCAGGAGCTGGTGACCGGCTTGGTCAGGACCATGTCCACCAGCGCACTGCCAGGCTGCTCTTGCAACGTGATGCGATCGTGGGCGGTCACCATGATGATGATGGGGGCCGTCACACCGGCATATTCGGCCCGGATCGCCGCGGCCGTGGTCAAGCCATCCATGTCGGGCATGCGCCAATCCAACAACAGTACGTCATAGTGCTTGTCGGCGACGTGCATGATGTAATCGACGGCATCCTGTCCCGATTCGACGGCATCGACGCTCCAACCGAGGCTGATGGCGGTGTCCACCAGCATGGAGAGCGCGATCGTATGATCGTCGGCGATCAGAATGCGCTGATGGGTCATCTGGGGCATGGAGCTATCGGCCAGATCGGTGGTCTCGAACGGGATATCGAAAGTGAATTCGCTGCCCTTGCCCGGCTCGCTGTCGACCCGCAACTGGCCACCCATCAACTCGACCAGGCGGCGACTGATGGACAGACCCAGGCCGGTGCCGCCAAAGCTGCGCGTCGTCGAGGTATCGACTTGCATGAACGCGTGAAAGATCGTTTGCTGTTTGTCATATGGAATGCCAATTCCGGTATCGCGCACGGAAAAGCGGAGAACGACACGATTCCTCGGCAACTCGATGTCGACGCGGGTGATGTTGACGACGACCTCGCCCATCTCGGTGAATTTGATGGCGTTGCCGGCCAGATTGATCAGGATCTGGCCAAGCCGCAACGGATCGCCTTTCAGGAATTCCGCTCCAGGCGGCGCAGGCCCCACCACCACTTCAATGGATTTTTCACCCACTGCCGACGACATGATGCTGGCCAAGTTATCGAGCACGTCGGGCAGCCGGAAAGGCACTTGCTCGATTTCCAGCCGCTGCGCTTCGATCTTGGAGAAATCGAGAATATCGTTGATGATCGCCAGCAGGTTGCGCCCGGATGAGTGGATCTTATGCACCATCCCGCGCGCGACCGAGGTGATTGGCTGCTTTTCCAACAGATAGGCCAGCCCCAGAATGGCGTTCATCGGCGTGCGAATTTCATGGCTCATGTTGGCCAGAAAGTCGGATTTCGCCTGATTGGCCTGCTCGGCCAGCGCCACCGCTGCCGTCCGCTGCGCCACCTGCGTTTCGAGCGTGGCGTTCAATTCCAGAATACGGGCTTCCGTGACCTTCTGTTCGGTGATGTCGCGGTTGAAACCCACGATTTGGCACAGATGACCTTCGTCATCGCGCTCGATATGAGCAGCGGCCTGGATGAAATGCACCGAGCCATCGCCATGAATGACACGAAATGTGGAATTGTAAACGCTGCCGTTCGCGAGACTCCGATGCAGCTCCTGCACCGCGCGCTCCCGATCATCCGGATGCAGGCGCGATTCCCAGAATGCGTGATACAGACTGCTTTCCCGGAGCGTGGCGGGCGCATCATAGAACTTGAACATGCGCTCGTCCCACACCAGCCGCTGCTGGTTTGGATGCCATTCCCAAATGCCAAGACCCGCGGCATCGACCGCCATCCTCATGCACTGAAATGCCGATTTCAATTTCGATTCCAGCTGCTTGCGCTCGGTGATGTCAACGATGGAAGCCAGCGTGAAATTGCCATCGGGCGTCTCGATCGGGTTGAGGCCGATCTCGATGGGCACTTCGGAACCATCCTTGCGCAAACCGTACAGATCGCGCCCTTTGCCCATGGCGCGGGCGCTGGGCGCAGCGAGAAAATTGCGAATGCGGTCATGGTGCGCAGCACGATGCTTTATTGGCACTAGGCGATCGATGGTCTGGTTGACCAGTTCATCCCGGGTGTAGCCAAACAGCTCCTCGGCCTTGCAATTGGCCATGGTAATCATCCGGTTGCCATCGACGATCAACATGGCGTTGGGCGATGCTTCCACCGCCAGACGGAAACGCTCCTCACTTCGCTTCTGTTCGGTGATGTCGCGCACGATCTTGGCGATGCCGACCACTTGCCCACCGGCGGCCCGGATCGGCGAGGCTGTGACCGAAACATCAAGCTCGCGACCATCCTGGCGATGCCGCGTCGTCGTGAAATGCGGCACCACCTCTCCCCTGGCGATACGTACGAGAATACCGACAGCCTCTTCGATCAAGGCAGACGGCACGATCAGATCGGCCACTTTGCGTCCGATTGCAACACTGGCAGGATAGCCAAACAAGCGTTCGGCCGCCTTGTTCCAGCTGGTCACGATACCGTCGAGGGATTCGCCGATGATGGCATCGTTGGAACTTTCGATCACTGCCGCCAGACGCGCTTGTTCAAGGATGGACTGCCGTTTGCGCCGACGACTCAGCAAATAGGCATAGAACAAACCGGTCGCCAGTAAGCCGAGCGCGACCATGACGGCGGTGACATAGCGTGGGTCCAGCAGGTTGAGCCCAGCCACGAAACGAGGAGTCGCCTTGACTTCGGCCAACCAGTTACGGCCATAGATCGGCAGGGTTGTCTTCATCACCAAGCCATCGGTTGCCGGCGCTTCACTACCGGCGGAGGCATAAAACAGTATGGGATCCTTGGGATCGGCGCTGCCCTCGACTTGATCAGCATCGTAGAGCGACAAGGTAAACTCGCCGCCATGAAAGTCGAAATCGGCCATGACCTCGTCGATCACCAGCGGCGTGTAGGCCCAACCCACGACGGACGCCCAACGCTCCTCGGGCAACGCCGACCACGTCTCTCCCCGGTAGACCGGCAACAGCAAGAGGAAACCGCGCACGGTCTTGTCAGCGGCTTGAACCAGAGTGATCGGCTCCGTTAGAGTTGCAGCGTCACGGTAAACCGCGGCCAAGGCGGCCAACCGGCGGTTGGACTCCGAGGCAATGTCGAGCCCGATAGCCTGCCAATTGGCCGATTCCGGTTCGATGAACTGAATCACGAAGAGCTCGCCGTCGTGAGTCCTCAATTGCTTGATCGTGAACCCCGGCTGGTCACGCTGCGCCATCTGTAGAAATGCAGCTTTTTGCTCCGGCGCGACACGACGGATGAACCCATAGCCGCGCGATCCAGGAAATTCGTGCGTGATATCCCGCGACAGGCTGTATTGGCGGAATTGATCCCGGCGGATGTTCTCCCTGCCGCCAGCGATCACCGCGCCTCGCGCCCCGCGCAACCCATATTCATAGGTCTGCAAGCGGGTAGCCACTTGGCCAGCAACCCGTCTCGCCAGCACCTTGAAACGTTCCTGTTTTTCGGATTGGTTAGCTTGGTGTAGATAAAAGCCAGCTGCGCAGGCGATTCCAACACTCAAACCGAAAAAGATACATGCGTAGTACAGAGATTTATTGACAATTTTCATTACTCATTACATCCAATATAAATAGTAATGTTTCATATTGGGCTTCACATCTGCAAATTTTGATCTGCATCCAACTTAATTCATAGTATTACAATCATAAAAAGTAAAGCCGTTGCCAAAACCTACAAACCATATCAATTAAAATAAATCATAATTTATATATTATTTATATATACACAAATAAATTAATGCTATTTTCACACACTCAATTAGAATGCCGTACCTATATAAAAATTATTAACACACATAGATAATACGAATAATGTGTACAAGTAAAGTGTAAAAAAATACAAACCCACATTGCAATTGCTTGGTCATTTTTAAGACTAAAATAAATGAATCATGTCATTTATTAGTTATTGGGCGCACCTGAATCAGGACAGGCCAGTCGGCGATTCAGCATAACCGATTGCAGGTCCTGTCACAGATCGGGATAATGTTTCCGAATATCGTTTCCCTTAACCGATCGACATGACTAGCACAACAGCGCCAAACGATACCCCCACCGAACGGCAGGTTCGGCGGCGAGGACAGCGTCGCCGACTGTTACTTCGAGCTGTCCCGGTAGGTTTTCTGGCGGGCGCGATAGCGGTCGCTTTCCAGCTGGCGCTGGTCGTCGCCGAGCATTGGCGACAGCGAGGCTTGCTCTATGCCCATGATCTGGGCCAATGGGGTTGGCTGGCGACGATGGGCGGCTGCGCCCTGAGCATCGGCACGGGGGTTTGGCTGGTGCAGGCGCTGGCTCCCGACGCCTCCGGCAGTGGCATTCCGCAAATCAAGACCGTACTGCATCACGGCCGCACCATGCGGCCATTGCGACTGCTGATCGTCAAGTTTATCGGAGGCGTTCTGGCCATTGGCGGCGGTCTGACGCTGGGCCGAGAAGGCCCCACGGTGCAGATGGGTGGCGCTATCGGTCAATTCTTGAACGACGTCACCCGCACCCATCCCGAAGATCGGCGTATCATCACCTCGGCTGGGGCCGGGGCCGGATTGGCCGCGGCGTTCAATGCCCCACTGGCGGGCATGCTGTTCGTCTTCGAGGAGCTTTACGGCTTCATCTCCCCGCCGCTGCTGTTCGCCGTCTTCATCGCCGCAGTCACCGCCGATGTGGTCACGCGCACCACCTTTGGCCAGCTATCGGCCTTCCATGTCCCCATGCCGATCATCCAGCCTCTGTACGAACTGCCGTGGGCCGGACTGATCGGAATCCTGGCCGGTTTGCTGGGCGTACTGTTCAATCGCACCCTGCTCTTCACGCAGCGCTGGATGAGCGGCATGCGTCGCTGGCCGTTGGGCGCTGGCGGTTTTGTGGTTGGCGCTCTGGTGGGGCTGGTCGGGTGGTTCGTCCCGGACGTGCTGGGAGGAGGCGCGTCCCTGATCGAACATCTGTTGGGAATGGATATCAGCTGGCAGATCGCCCTGCAGTTTCTCGGGCTGCAGTTCGTCCTCACCATGATCAGCTACGGCACTGGCGCGGCCGGCGGGATTTTCGCGCCGTTGCTGCTGTTTGGCGCGCTCATTGGCGTCGCCACCGTCGCCTTGCTGCAACCGTGGCTACCATTCAGCGCCCTGGGACAACAGCAATTGGCTGCCGCGATCGTAGGGATGGGCGCTTGCTTCACGGCAATCGTGCGCGCACCGCTGACCGGCGTCGTCATCGTCCTGGAAATGACCGATGGCTTCCATCTGTTGCTGCCGCTGATGATCGCGAGCCTGATCGCCTACGGGGTGGCGAACGCTTTGAACGACACGCCGATCTATGAGGCGCTGATGAATCGCCAGCTCGCCACGCCCGATCCGAACGCATCCAAACCGGACACGCCATCGGATCCAGACAAAGCTTGAGCGTCTGCCTCGAAGATCATCCGCAGCCGGGATACCCGGCCATCATGGCAAGCGCAGGATCGCGTCCCGGTTGGTATAGGATGCGGCTTGGCGAGCCGCCTCGGCTCGGGGCAGCCAAGCATAGGCGTCATGCTCGGCCGGACTCAGCATCACCGGCCAACGCTCCGGCAGCAGAACCCGGAACACGTGTTCGATATTCTCGACCACATCGGGGGCATAGCGCGCTCGCCACGGCGGTAGGATCGGAAAGCGGTTGACCACCCCGCAGGCGACGACTTCCACGGCATCGCCCAGCCCGGTTTCCTCGCGCAGTTCCCGCCGCGCCGTTACCAGCGGATCGGCTTCGTCCCAAGCCATGCTACCGGTCACCGATTGCCAGAAATCGGGCGGCTGGCAACGGTGCAACAGCAGAACCTCGTCGGCTACCGTGTACACCACCACCAACACCGACTCCGGCCGCTTGTAGGACAGCGGCTTCGCCTCCCCTTCCGCTGGGAGACGAAGCATAGGGGAAGGCGAATTCTCCAAGCGCCTCGGCCCTCAGGGCGCGCGGCGCAGGCGGATGTTGAGATCGCGCAATTGCGCTTCGGTGACTGGGGCCGGAGCCTGGGTCAACAGACAGGCGGCGCTCTGGGTCTTGGGGAAGGCCATCACCTCGCGGATGGAATTGGCCCCCGCCATCAGCATCACCAAGCGATCCAGGCCAAAGGCCAAGCCGCCATGGGGAGGACAGCCGAACTTCAGCGCATCCAGCAAGAAGCCGAACTTGGCCCGCGCTTCCTCGGGGGTGATGCCGAGCAGATCGAACACGGTGCTCTGCATCTCCTGGCGGTGAATACGCACTGAGCCGCCACCGATCTCGGTGCCGTTCAGCACCATATCGTAGGCCCGCGACAGACAACGGCCCGGATTGGCGCGCACCTCGGCTGGATCGTCGGTGCGTGGCGCGGTGAAGGGATGATGCAAGGCATTCCAGCGCTGTTCCTGCTCGTCCCACTCGAACATCGGGAAGTTGACGACCCACAACGGCGCCCATTCGCCACGCAGCAGGTCGAGGTCGTGGCCGACCTTGATCCGCAATGCCCCCAGCGCATCGTTGACCACCTTGGTCGAATCGGCGCCGAAGAAAATCAGATCGCCATTCTCGGCACCGGTACGAGTCAGGATCTTGGCCAGGATCTCGTCGGGCAGGAATTTCACGATTGGCGCTTGCAGACCTTCCCGGCCCTGACTGACGTCGTTCACCTTGATATAGGCCAGACCCTTGGCCCCGTAGCGCCCGACGAAATCGGAATACAGATCGATCTCGCGCCGGCTGAGCTTGCCACCATTCGGCACTCGCAAGGCCGCTACCCGCCCATTCGGATCGTTGGCTGGTCCGGAGAAGACCTTGAACTCGACCCCTTGCATCAGATCGGACAGCTCGGTCAACTCCAGCGGAATCCGCAGATCCGGCTTGTCCGAGCCATAACGCTGCATGGCGGTTTCGTACGGCATGCGCGGAAACGGATGCGGCAGGTCCACGTTCAACACCGATTTGAACATCTGCCGGATCATCTCTTCCATCAGATCGGTGATGGCCTGCTCGTCCATGAAGGAGGTTTCGATATCGAGCTGGGTGAATTCCGGCTGGCGGTCGGCGCGCAGATCTTCATCGCGGAAGCAGCGCACCACCTGATAGTAGCGGTCCAGGCCGGCCATCATCAGCAGCTGCTTGAACAGCTGCGGCGACTGCGGCAGGGCGAAGAAGCTGCCGGGATGGGTGCGGCTAGGCACCAGATAGTCGCGCGCGCCTTCCGGCGTGGCCTTGGTCAGCATCGGGGTTTCGATGTCCATGAACCCATGCCGCTCCAGGAAACGGCGCAGCACGCTGATCACCTGGGTGCGCAGCCGCAGCCGCTCCTGCATCTCCGGCCGCCGCAGGTCGAGATAGCGATAGCGCAGCCGCACTTCCTCGGAGATGTCCGGCTCGTCCAGTTGGAACGGCAATGGCTCGGACCGATTGAGGATGTCCAGCTGGCGTACCAGCACCTCGACCGCGCCGGTGGCCAGATTGGGATTCTCGGTGCCCTCGGGCCGACGACGCACTCGCCCGATCACTCGCAGTACGTATTCGTTGCGCACCCGCTCGGCGTTGGCGAACGCGTCTGGCACATCGGGATCGATCACCACCTGCACCAGACCTTCGCGATCGCGCAGGTCAACGAAGATCACCCCGCCATGATCGCGGCGGCGGTGTGCCCAACCGCAGAGGGTGACATCATGATCCAACAGTGTTTCGGTGACCTGACCGCAATAATGGCTGCGCATGGTGTTTGATTTCCGTCTTACAGAGCAAAATTCTTGGGGAAGCGCGGAGTTCGGCGCAGGGAATGCGCCAATCTCAAAAGGGGCAATGTTAAGGACTCGGACTACAGGCCGCAACCATGGCAACATCGGGTGGGATGCCACCTTCCGTCCCCATCGACCGGATGGCTCCCCCATCCCATCTCGAATGTCTCCGTCGCCATCCCGATCCATGGTCGCCACCAGGATGCCTCGAAAACCCCATGGGATGAGAAAATGGCGCAGTGGGATACATGCCCGACGATGACCACATCGGAAGATTAGCGCTGGACAGTGCGGTGGAAAGGCAGAATCCGCGATGAAGTGGATTGGAGCGAAAGGTTTGATGTTTTATAGCGGATAAAGATGCAAATCAATCGTGTACATTTGACGCGTCCTACGGATAATTTTATTGTACCTTATTTTCTTGATGAAACAGAATTTGAGAAGGTATTCCCATGTGTTTATTTCCAGAATTTACACAAAATTGCAGAATTCTTATACCAAAGCTATCCGTTAATTTATTTTGTGATAGATACGCATCTATGAATACTAACAGTGCATTATACAGTGATCGATTCTTTTCCGCTGCAGAGTGATTAATTAATTGCGACAAGAACTTAAAAAACAATTCATTAAATCGACTTCTTGTTGTTTTGTTAGCAAAGCAGTCTTTAAAATTACCGATAAATGTTGATGCTTGCACCGGTTTATTTGATTTCCATCCCTCAGGAATTCTATACATGGTGTATCCAGTACTTTTTAGATCAAGGTTTTCTTGATCTAGCTCTATCCAGGAGCGCCAGGGCTGTTCAACGCTAGAGTCCTTGGTAGGCCAGCAGTTGGTCGAAGTTAAGGGCATTATCGTAGAGGCCCAGAC
>RXIW01000033.1 GCA_003989065.1 Candidatus Competibacteraceae bacterium | reverse complement strand
AGCCATACCGCCGACCTTGGGGACGGCGATGATCGGGTATCGCGGCGAGAAAGGTCGGCAAGAGCATCAGTGCATCCTATGATCTGAAAAATTCGTAGAATGCATCAGTTGAGAAGCATTGAACAGCCCTGGGCAGCGGCGGTCTTGTTATAGCGGGTGGCTTCCAATGCGCGCAGGATAGCGGCTTTCTCCAGACCTTCCAGATACCCTTCCAGATCATTCACCACCGGAGTCGGTGGATAAGGGATCGTTTTGGGCTCCATCTCGGCTGGCGGAGAGAAGGGTTCGTCGTCGGCCATTTCCTGGAACGACGGGACCGCTATCGATGCCGCTGGCGCTGGCGATGGCAGCGAGATCGATGCGCCGGCCGGCAACAGCAAGTCCTCGCGCTGAATCACGGCGTCTTCGCACAGGGTAAAGGCTCGCTCCAGAATGTTTTCCAGTTCGCGGATATTGCCGGGAAAGGGGTAATCCTGTAGCGCCGCCAGCGCCGTGGGCGACAGTCGGGGTTGCGCCAGGCCCGTTTGTCGGGTCAGGCGTTCGAGGATGGCGTCGACCAACTCTGGAATGTCTTCCGGGTGCTCGCGCAGGCTGGGCAAGCGCAGTTCGATCACGTTCAAGCGGTAGAACAGATCCTGGCGGAACAAGCCATTGCGCACCAATGCCGCTAGATCCTTGTGGGTGGCGCTGAGAATCCGCACATCGATGGGGATCTCGACCTGCGCGCCCACCGGTCGCACCGCGCGCTCCTGGATGGCGCGCAGCAGCTTGACCTGCATATGCGCAGGGAGCTCTCCCACCTCGTCCAGGAACAGGGTGCCTCCTTGGGCGGCCTGGAACAATCCCGCCTTGTCCTGCATGGCGCCGGTAAAACTGCCCTTCTTGTATCCGAACAGCTCGCTTTCCATCAGGTGTTCGGGGATTGCTCCGCAGTTGACCGGCACGAACGGGCGCTCGACCCGCGGTCCGGACAGGTGGATCAGGCGCGCTGCCAATTCCTTGCCGGTGCCGGATTCGCCCTTGATGATGATCGGTGCCTGGCTGCGCGCCAGCTTGGCGATCAGGCCCCGCACTTCGGCCATCGCATTTGACTGGCCTAGCAGAGTAGGGCGGTTTTCGGCCGGTCGCCGGTCGCCATTTCGATTCAGCCGCAGCGCGGTCGCCACCATATTGCGCAGCGCGGTCAGTTCGAAGGGTTTGGACACGAAGTCGAAAGCCCCCAGTTTCAACGCCTCGACGGCGGTTTCGACATTGCCGTGGGCGGTGATCACAGCGGCGGGCAGGCTGGGGTGATGCTTCTGGATGTGCGCCACCAGATCGAGCCCGCTGCCATCCGGCAAACGCAGGTCGGTGATGCAGAAATTGAACGTCCGCCGTTTGAGCAGGGCGCGCGCCTCACCCAGGGTTTCCGCCGCATGGCAGGTCACCCCCATGGGTAGCAAGGTCATCTCGATCAATTCGCGGATGTCGGCTTCGTCATCCACGATCAGGGCATTGCATGCATCCATCAATTGGCCTCCATGACCGGATTTGCGACCGTGAAAGTGATGCGGAAACAACCACCGCCTTCGGGTGGAGGGCGATATTGTAGTTGAGCTCGGTTGGCCTCGCACAATTCCCGCGCAAGATACAGTCCCAAGCCAGTCCCCGTGGTGCGGGTGGTAAAGAACGGCTCGAACAGGTGACTGATGTTTTCGACAGATACGCCAGGCCCTGCATCCCGCACGTCCAGAAAGGGCCGACCGCTATTGCCTTCCAGTCCCGCGTGCAATTCGATGT
This sequence comes from Candidatus Competibacteraceae bacterium, assembly GCA_003989065.1. Classification (GTDB taxonomy): domain Bacteria; phylum Pseudomonadota; class Gammaproteobacteria; order Competibacterales; family Competibacteraceae; genus RXIW01. The sequence continues at coordinate 35,886 of RXIW01000033.1, read as the reverse complement.
GCGGGATTTCGCCGGAGCGGGTGCCGTGCAGACAGGCGTTGGTACATAGGTTCCACAGGATTTGTTGCAGCTGATTGGAATCGAAGCTGATCGTCAGATCGGCGGGTTCCACCTGCTGACCCCACTCAGGGGCTGGCCCATCCAGCCCTCGTGGGAAGTCATGCCTGAAGGCTTCCAGCCAAGGGTCGAGCACCAGCCATTCCGGTTTGACGCGATCGCGGCGAGCCAGATCGAGCACGTCGCTGATGATGCGATTGGCGCGCTTGACATTATCGTAAACGATCTGGCTCAGGCGCTGCTGGGTGTGGCCGGCGGACTGGGTCGCTTCCAGCAGCAATTGCGCGGCATGGCTGATGGCAGCCAGCGGATTGCGGATTTCATGGGCGATGCCGGCGGTCAGCCGTCCCAGCGCGGCTAGCTTGATCTGTTGCAATTGCTGGGCTGTTTGCTCGGAGTCTTCCAGCATGACCATGATGTTTGTCGCCTGACGGCCGCTGAGCCGAGTGAAGCGCGGAATCAATTCCGGCCGGTGGTCCGCCGGGCGGAACGCGCTGCTCTCAAACCCACCGCTGGTTTGCCACGCCTGCAGTTGCTGGGCCAGCGGCAGGGACAGCTCGCTCACTGCCATGCCGGGTCTGGCCTGCGCACAACCGAGCAGGGTCCGGGCGGTGTCGTTCAGCAGTTGGACCCGGTTGTCGGTGTCGATCACCACGATACCGTTTTGTAGGTGACGGATGATGCCCTGGTTCAGCTCGGCGATCTGCAGCAATTCCTGACTGCGCTGTCGGGCCAGCGCCTCTCCGCGCCGAGCCCGCTCGGCCAAGGCATGGGTCAGCAGGGCGGCGATGAACAGCACGGCGCCCAGCACCCCCAATCGGACCAGATCATCGGCCGAGCTGTGCAACTGGTCCCAGAGGCCAGGCCAGCCGCCCGGTCCACGCCCAAGCCGTTCGAGCCGGAGCGCCGTTTCCCAGCAATCCAGGAGCCAGGCGCCTGTCAGCAGAAAGAAACCCAGCGCCGCCGACGCCAATGACGAGGCCAGCGGTAGCAGGATGCTGCCGGCGGCCACGGCAGCGATCAGCAGGCTATTCAGGCTGCTGGACAAGCCGCCCGAGGCGCTGATCATGAGGGTCAGCGCCAGCAGATCGATCAGTATTTGCAAGTGGGCTTGCACCATCAAGCGCGGCCGTCGCCAGTAGCTGCCGACGATGGCGATCACGGCCAGCGCCATGTAGGTTCCAGCAGTGGCCAGGAACAGCCGTGGGTCCTGTTTACCGAACAATTGATTCTGGCTATCGGCCATGAATACCACCAGCAACAGTGTCGCCAGAATCAAGCGATAGATGTTGGACGCCCGAAACACCACCCAGAGGTGTCGTCGATCGTGAATGACATCGCCGTGGAGTTTAGATAAGGCATCGGTCGTGGTCATGATGGCGCGGGCCGTGGAGAGAGTTCCTCTGCATGGAGCGGTTCTGCTGGGGTGGATTCACGATTATAATTTTAGCCGCGCTACGCCGGGATGGCGCGGCCAGGATTCCGGCTCGCCGTGAACGCGTGAAGATCGGGGCGTTTCGGGATATAATCGCAACCTCACTAGAAAAGGGGGATGTAAATCGCATGAACCTGCACGAATATCAAGCAAAAGAGCTCCTTCATCAGTTCGGCGTGGCGATCCCAGCCGGCATCAAGGCAACCTCGCAGCAGGAAGCGATCGAGGCAGCCAAGGAGATCCGGCCCAGCGGACCCTGGGTGGTCAAGGCCCAGGTCCATGCTGGCGGTCGCGGCAAGGCGGGTGGCGTCAAGTTCGTCCGCTCCATCCAGGATGTGGAAGCCCAGGCCGGTCGTCTGCTCGGCTCGATCCTGCACACCCATCAGACCGGTCCAGACGGGGTGAAGGTCCATTGCCTGCTGATTCAGGATGGTGTGGACATCGCCAAGGAATATTATTTGAGCTGTCTGGTGGATCGCAGCAAGAAACGCATTATTCTGATCGGTTCCTCCGAAGGCGGCATGGATATCGAAGAAGTCGCCGCCAAGACGCCCGAGAAGATCCTGACCCTGACCGTCGATCCCATCGCCGGCGTGCAGCCCTATCAAGCCCGCGATATGGGCTTCAAGATGGGCATGGACAAGAAGCAGATCGACCAGCTGGTCAAGGTACTGGGCGGCATCTACAACCTGTTTGTGCAAAAAGACTGCAGCATGGTCGAGATCAACCCGTTGATCGTGACCACCGAAGGCCAGTTGATGGCGCTGGACGCCAAGGTCAGCCTGGACGACAACGCCCTGTATCGTCATAAGGATACCGCCGAGCTGCGCGATCCCACCCAGGAAGACGAACGCGAGCACATTGCCCACGAGATCGGCCTCAACTATGTCGCGCTGGATGGCAACATCGGCTGCATGGTCAACGGCGCCGGTCTGGCGATGGCCACCATGGACGTGATCAAGCTGCATGGCGGCGAGCCGGCCAACTTCCTCGATGTCGGCGGCGGCGCAACCGCTGAGCGGGTAGCGCGGGCCTTCAAGCTGATTCTGTCCTCCTCCAAGGTCAAGGCCATTCTGGTCAACATCTTCGGTGGTATCGTCCGTTGCGACACCATCGCCGAGGGTATCATCGCCGCTGTCAAGGAGGTGGGGCTGACCCTGCCTGTGGTGGTGCGGTTGCAGGGCACCAACGTGGAGGCCGGGCGCGAGATGCTGGCCAAGTCCGGCATGAACATCATGGCCGCCGACGACCTGACCAGCGCCGCCAAGCTGGCGGTGGCTGCGGCCGCTCAATAAGCCGGACCAGCCAGCCCTCTTACCTATCAAGGGAAATCGCGCACCATGAGTATTCTGATCGACAAGAACACCAAAGTCATTTGCCAGGGTTTCACCGGCTCGCAGGGCACGTTCCACTCCGAGCAGGCCATTGCGTACGGCACCAACCTGGTCGGCGGCATCAGCCCCGGCAAGGGCGGCAGCGTCCATCTGGGCAAGCCGGTCTTCAACACCGTGTATGAAGCCGTCGCCGAAACCGGCGCCAACGCCACCATGATCTACGTCCCGGCCCCGTTCGCCGGCGACGCCATCCTGGAAGCGGCCGACGCTGGCATCAAGGTCATCGCCTGCATCACCGAAGGCATTCCGGTCATGGACATGCTCAAGGTCAAGGCAGTACTGACCAACAACTATCCCGACGTCTATCTGATCGGTCCCAACTGCCCAGGTGTCATCACCCCCGGCGCCTGCAAGATGGGCATCATGCCCGGCCATATCCACATGCCCGGCAAGATCGGCATCGTGTCGCGCTCCGGCACCCTGACCTACGAGGCGGTCTATCAGACCACCCAGGCCGGTCTGGGACAGTCCACCTGCGTCGGCATCGGCGGCGATCCGATCCACGGCATGAGCTTCGTGGACGTGCTGAAACTGTTCAAGGACGATCCGCAGACCGAAGGCATCGTGATGGTCGGTGAGATCGGCGGCAGCGCCGAAGAAGAAGGCGCAGCCTTCATCAAGGCCAACATCTCCAAGCCGGTGGTGGCCTACATCGCGGGCGTCACCGCGCCTCCCGGTAAGCGCATGGGTCATGCCGGCGCCATCATCATGGGCGGCAAGGGCACGGCCAAGGACAAGTTCGCGGCACTGGAAGCGGCCGGCGCCAAGATCGTCCGCTCGCCGGCCGATATCGGCGAGGCGATGAAGTCGTTCTTCAGCTGATGCATTCACCCGCCCGCCGCTCTTTCCATTGGAAGACAGCGGGCGGTGACCTATCGCAACGAAGCATGGGTTCCATGCGCCGGATCGCTGTCATCCAAGCGCGGAATCCTTCTCCAGGGACTGCAAGGGCTTCGCGCCGGATCCTGAGGCGGGCTGGCATCCGCCGCATCGTCTTTCGAACGTGTTCATCGCCAGCCACGGTGGGCACGCTGTTCTCGGCTCCGGTAGAAACCCATGACTGACATATCCTCATCGCTCCGGGTCGTCATGGCCCAGCTGGATTTTCTGGTCGGCGACATCCCAGGCAACGCCGGCAAGGTCATCGCTGCCGCCCAGGAAGCGCGCGAACGGCTGGCAGCGGATCTGATCGTATTTCCCGAACTGACTCTGACCGGCTACCCGCCGGAAGATCTGCTGTTGCGCCCCGGTTTCATTCAGCAAATCGAGCCGACGCTGCAGCGGCTCTGTCGCGAAATCCACGGTATCGTTGCCGTGCTCGGTTGTCCGTTGCCTACCCCGGAAGGCTTGCGCAATGCGGCCGTGGCGCTGGCGGATGGCCAATTGCGGGCCACCTATTACAAGCAGTTGCTGCCCAACTACAGCGTGTTCGACGAGAAGCGCTATTTTGTGCCGGGGGCCGATCCAACCGTATTCGAGGTGGCTGGCGTCCGGGTCGGTATGACCGTCTGCGAGGATGTCTGGCTGCCGGGTCCCGTTGCACAGGCCGCGGCGGCGGGTGCGCAACTGCTGGTCAATCTCAATGCCTCGCCTTATCACGCCGGCAAGGGTGACCAGCGGGTGGCGGTATTGCGTCAGCGGGTGCAGGAGGGTGGGATTCCCATCGTCTATGTCAATCTGCTGGGTGGACAGGATGAGCTGGTGTTCGATGGCGGCTCGCTGGTAGTGAGCGCCGATGGCGCGCTGACTCACCAGGCGCCCTTGTTCGAGGCGGGCCTGTATCCGGTGGATTTCCAGGCGTCCGCCCGCGCGGTGACGCCAATGCCGGGAGAGGTGGTCGCAGAGCCGATATTGGAGGAGGGCATCTATCGAGCGCTGGTGTTGGGGGTGCGCGATTACGTCGAGAAGAACGGATTTCCTGGCGTGGTGCTGGGCTTGTCCGGCGGTATCGACTCGGCGCTGACCCTCGCGATCGCGGTCGATGCCCTGGGGCCGGAGCGGGTCGAAGCGGTTTTGCTGCCGTCGCGCTATACCGCTGACATGAGCAATACCGATGCCGAGGCCGAAGCCCAGGCATTGGGCGTGCGCTATCACGTTTTGCCGATTGAGCCGGCTTTTCTGGCGTTCCTGCAGATTCTGGAGCCGCTCATCGCGGGCTTGCCGTCCGACACGACCGAGGAGAATTTGCAGGCCCGCTGCCGGGGGGTGTTGCTGATGGCGATTTCCAACAAGACCGGCAAGCTGGTGCTGACCACCGGCAACAAGAGCGAGACGGCGGTCGGTTACTCGACCCTGTACGGCGACATGGCCGGCGGTTTCGCCCCGATCAAGGATGTGTTGAAGACCATGGTGTACCGGCTGGCGGCTTGGCGCAATCGTCAGTCACCGGTCATTCCACAGCGGGTTTTCGACCGGCCGCCCTCGGCCGAGCTGCGCCCCGATCAGACCGATCAGGACAGTCTGCCGCCTTATGAAGTGCTGGATGCCATTCTGCATGGCTATGTCGAAGAAGATCGTTCGGTGGAAGAACTGATCGCGGCTGGTTTCGATCAGGCCACGGTCGAGCGGGTGGCGCGACTGGTGATCTTGAACGAGTACAAACGCCGCCAGGCCGCGCCAGGAGTCCGGATTACCCCGCGCGCCTTCGGGCGGGACCGGCGCTATCCGATCACTTCGGGATTCCGCCGTTAGTTTCCGCTGCGCTGAATGGCTTTGCCACGGTTTCATCTCAGTCCGCTGACGCGCCGCCGATTGGCGCAATTTCGAGCGAACCGGCGCGGTTACTGGTCGCTGTGGCTGTTCCTGCTGTTGTTCGGGCTGAGCTTGAGCGCGGAGTTCATCGCCAACGACCGGCCGCTGCTGATCTATTACCAGAACTCCTTTTATTTTCCGGTTCTCAAGGATTACGCCGAAACCGATTTCGGTGGCGTTTTTCCCAGTGAGGCCCATTACCGCGATCCCTATCTAGCCCAGCTCATCGACGAGCACGGCTGGATGCTGTGGCCACCCATCCGCTTTCGCTACGACACCGTCAATTATCAGCTCCCAGTCCCGGCTCCCGCCCCGCCCTCGGCCGAGAATTGGTTGGGTACCGACGATCAGGGTCGCGATGTCTTGGCGCGCCTGATCTACGGCTTACGGGTCTCGGTGCTGTTTGGTCTATTGCTGACCCTGAGTTCCTCCCTGATTGGGGTGGCGGCGGGCGCGGTACAGGGCTACTTCGGTGGTCGGGTCGATTTATTGCTCCAGCGTTTTCTGGAAATCTGGGGCGGTTTGCCGCAGTTGTTCGTGCTGATCATCATTTCCAGCGTGGTGACGCCCGGTTTTTGGACCCTGCTGTTTATCCTGATGCTGTTCGGCTGGACTTCGCTGGTTGGGGTGGTGCGGGCGGAGTTTCTGCGCGCCCGCAATTTCGATTATGTCCGCGCTGCCCGCGCCCTGGGGATGAAAGATGGGCGGATCATGTTCAAGCATGTGTTGCCGAACGCGATGGTGGCAACCCTGACTTTCATGCCGTTTATCCTGTCCGGTTCCATTGTCGCGCTGACGGCACTGGATTTTCTTGGCTTGGGATTACCACCGGGTTCGGCCTCGCTGGGCGATCTATTGCGCCAGGGCAAGGACAATCTGCAAGCGCCATGGTTGGGCATTTCCGGGTTCGTGGTGGTGGCCCTGATGCTGAGCCTGCTGGTGTTCGTCGGCGAGGCGGTGCGGGATGCCTTCGATCCCCGAAAGAACAGGCTCTGAACCTTCACTCCAAAATCAGAGGAAAAATCGATGGCCAATATTGCTTTCGTGACCGGCGCGACGTCCGGATTTGGCGCGGCTTGCGCCCGCCTGTTCGCCACCCATGGCTGGAAATTGATCATTTGCGGCCGGCGTCAGGATCGCCTGGAATCCTTGCGGGCCGAGCTGGCTGCTAGCGTCCCGGTTCACGCCTTCCCGCTTGATGTGCGCGACGAGGCGGCGGTGAATGCTGCCGTAGCAGCCTTGCCGGATGAGTTCGCTGCTGTCGATCTGCTGCTCAACAACGCTGGACTCGCGCTGGGGCTGGAGCCGGCGCAGCGCTGCGATATGCAGGATTGGCACGATATGGTGGATACTAATATCAAGGGCTTGCTGTATTGCACCCGCGCCATTTTGCCCGGCATGGTCGAGCGCAACCGTGGCCATGTCGTCAATATCGGTTCGGTGGCGGGTAGCTATCCATACCCCGGTGGTAATGTCTATGGCGGCACCAAGGCTTTCGTCAAGCAGTTTTCCCTTGATCTGCGCGCCGATTTGCTGGGAACGCGGGTGCGGGTGACCAATATCGAACCTGGTCTGGCGGAAAGCGAATTTTCCCTGGTGCGGTTCAAAGGCGATAGCGCCAAGGCTGGTCAGGTCTACGAGGGAACCCGGCCGCTTGGCCCGGAGGATATTGCCGATATCGTGTTTTGGGTCGCCACCCGACCGGCGCACGTGAATGTCAACCGGGTGGAAGTGATGCCGGTCTGTCAGGCGTTCGCGCCCTTCGCGATCAGTCGGGCACTCGACGGCTGAATGGAACGATCACGGCTCGTTTTGTTGCGGTACTGCCTGGAGCAGATTTGCGGAGCCGTCGGACTTGCTGATCGGTGGTTGCCGGCGATTCGGGTTGATAGCAGCTGCGGCGTTTGCGCGTTTCCTCCAGATCCGGGTCGTGATCCCGTAGTACAGCAGGAATAGGGTTATGAACGCGTAGAATTGCTGATGCTCGGGGATACCCAGCCAGTAGGCGCCAGCGCCGACGGCCCCGCTCGTGAAAGCGGTCCCGAGCAGGATGGCGGTGACTTGGCCGTCCGAAAAACCGTAGCTGAGCAATAGATGGTGCAAATGTCGACGGTCGGGACAGAACGGACTCTGGCCAGCGCGCATCCGACTGACCATCAGAGTGACCGTATCCATCAACGGCACGGCCAGGATCCAGACGGCCGTGATCGGCGTCATCACCGCCCGTGGGTCTTGGGACAGGTGGACCATGAACCAACAGAAGGCGAATCCGAGCATGGTGCTGCCAGCATCGCCCATGAAGATGCTAGCCCGCGCCCGCCAGGGATGACGCAAGTTGTAGACCAGGAAGCCAGCGATGACCATGATCAGCAGCAGCAACCCGCTGACAGCACCGGGATAGGCATCCGAATCGGTCAGGCTCAGGGCAACCAGCCAGCCCGCAGCGATCAGCCCCAGACCGCCGGCCAGGCCGTCGAGGCCGTCGATCATGTTGAAGGCATTGATGACACCGACCACGCAGAACACCGTGCATGGAATCGCGAAGATACCCAGCATTAGTTCATCAAGACCAAAGATATGACCGAGACTGGCGAGGGATATGCCCCCCTCGATGATCATGAGTAAAGCCGCGCCTATCTGAAACAGAAAGCGGATCGTCGGCCGGGTAGGGCGAAGATCGTCGTAGATCCCGACCAGGGTCAGCATCACCCATACTAGTCAGAAGAATTTGATAACTATCTGGTTTTTCCGGTAGCGACAGCATGCTCAGGCAATACGCGATGCACATGGCGGCTCCGCCAACCAACGGCACCGGTTGGCGATGGTGCTTGCGGGTGCTGGGGAGATCCACCCAGCCCAAAGCCCGCGCTGGTTTGATCAGCAGGGCAATGAGTCCGACGCTGAGCAGAAATGCGTACAGTGGCGGCCAGTAATCCAAGAACAGTGTTTGCATGATATTCCCCAAGCTGTTTTTACAATAAGATTCATGCAAGAACGATAAATTTAGTTGTTTAATATTAAGACAAACTATCATGTGAGAACGATTATCACAACGGTGTGATTATAGCGCTTCGTCTGGTCTATTCAATCCAGCAGCCAGACTATCGAGCGGCCCAGATATTCCTTGAACGCCCGAGTGCTGTCGGTCAAGGCCTGAGCATCGGGAAACCAGCGTAGGGGATGCGTGTCGATGGGACGGGCTATTTCGAAATCGGTGGCTGCCGGGATCAGATCAAGCCCGCTCTTGCTGAACAGAGCCATCGCTCGGGGCATGTGCAAGGCCGAGGTGACCAGCAGAATGCGGTGCGCGCCGTGTGCGTGCAGGATCGGCAGGGAATCGTCGCGATTTTCGCGGGTGGTGCGGCTGTGGGTTTCGAGAATCAGCGCTGAATCGGGGACGCCGAGTTGTCGCAATATGTCGGCGATCGCTTCGGCTTCCGGCAGGTCCGCGCTGCTCCAGGGTAGCTTACCGCCGCTGATGAGAATGAAAGGCGCTTTGCCGGCGTGGTACAAACGAGCAGCGTGCCAAACCCGATCGGCAGCAGCGCTGAGATCGGGATCAGGCCGCTCGGGAGGCGCGGCAGGTTGCACAGCGCCTCCTAACAAGACAATTGCATCGGCAGTGGGCAATGAATCAACTGATACGGCAGGATAACGTTGCTCCAGAGTGGCGCGTAGCCAGTCGCCGAACACGGGTGTGGACCAGAGCCATAACCAAGCGATGGCGATGGTCAACAGCCACGCGCCCGTTCGCCGCCGACCACGCCACAGGAGCAGCCCCGCGCCGATGGCCAGCAGCAGGGACGCCAACAAGGGATAGGCGATTTGGCTAAGGATCTTGATCAGCAATAACATCGACATGCGGGTTGTCTGCCCCGGGTGGAAGGCTCCGAGGCGACAGCTCCCTGGAGCCGGGTGGCCTTATTCTTCGAGCGCGCCGCGCAACACGACGCCATCCACGCCGATGATTCGTAAGCGAGTGCCGGCTGGATAATCCCGATCCACCATGACTTTCCAGGTGCTGTCGTCGACCCGGATCTTACCTTGTCCGTTGACGACCGGCGTCTGCAGGGTGAACACGCGGCCGACATACTGGTAGCCACGACGATTGAGCAGCGGATTTTCGGTGCGGATCGGATGCTTGCGCAAGCGTAGCCGCCAAGCCACGATGGAACCGACCGACAGCACTGCGAACAGCATCACCTGATAGGCCCAGCCTAGGTCGGGCAGCACGATCAGGATCAGACCCACCAGCAGTGCGGCAATGCCCATCCATAGGAAGAAGAAACCGGGCAGGATGGCTTCGATCGTCATCAAGATCACGCCCAGCAACCACCAATTCCAGTAGATCGGTTCCAGCAGCCCGATGTTCATGAACGAGTTTCTCCTTTACGGATGGCTTCCTGCGCCAACTCCGCCACGCCGGCCAGGGTACCGACCAGACCCGAGGTATCCAGCGGCATCAGAAGGACCTTCTGATTGGGCGCTGTCGCCAGCTTGCCGACGGCTTCCACGTATTTCTGGGCCACGAAATAATTGATCGCCTGCACGTTCCCTTTGCCGATGGCCTCGGACAGCATCAGGGTGGCGCGGGCTTCGGCCTGAGCCAGGCGTTCGCGGGCTTCGGCGTCGCGGAACGCCGATTCCTTGCGCCCTTCCGCTTCCAGGATCACCGCCTGCTTCTTGCCCTCGGCCGCCAGGATGGCTGCCTGCCGTTCGCCCTCGGCGGTCAAGACCGCGGCCCGCTTGTCGCGTTCCGCTTTCATCTGCCGGGCCATCGAATCCACCAGATCCTTGGGCGGGGAGATATCCTTGATTTCGATGCGGATCACTTTGACTCCCCACGGCGTCGTGGCTTCATCCACCACGACCAGCAGGCGGGCATTGATTTCGTCGCGCTTCGACAGCAATTCGTCGAGGTCCATCGAGCCCATGACCGTGCGGAGATTGGTCATGGTCAGATTCAGGATGGCGAATTCCAGGTTGTTGACTTCATAGGCGGCCTTGGCAGCGTCCAATACCTGATAAAACACGACGCCGTCCACTCGGACGATGGCGTTGTCTTTGGTGATGATCTCCTGCGAAGGCACATCCAGCACCGTTTCCATCATGTTCATCTTACGGCCGATGCGGTCGATCACCGGGAAGATGAAGTTCAGGCCCGGCACCAGGGTTTCGGTATAGCGACCGAAGCGTTCGACCGTGTATTCCATGCCCTGCGGCACGGATTTGACGCCCAGGAACACCAGGATAATGGCCAGAATCGCCAGGGCGACCACGAATGCGGAAAAACCTTCGAGCATGGCTCAGCTCCTTCAATCTTTATGAAAACAGGGCGGACATGGGACGAGGATGCAGGGTAACGTCAATGGTTCGCTTCACTATTATTGTGAATAACCATGATGAATACGAGACGGTCAGGGTGGATTGGGAGACATCGGCTGGCGATCGTTGCCGGTATGCCTCGGATGGCAATTTCCGGAGGAGATCGTTCATGCGGACCCAAAATTGCTTGGAGCGGGTACTGGGTCGAAACGCACGCTCTGGCTGGTCATCGGGCGGTGGCGAAACGACCGCTACCAGGATGAGGGCCGCCATATCCCGGATGCGTTTTCACAAGCGGGCATCCAGCGTCACGTGTACCGGCGTGTTACCTTGTGCCCAGGCGACAATCTGCCAGCAGGGCGCGCCGTGTTCGTCGACGAAGAGCGAGGCGGAGTCCGGTAACAGGCACTCGCCGCTGGCGCGGTTGGCCAGTTGCGCCAGCGCGGAAGGCAGCACGCTGTCGAGATCGCGCAGCCACGGACCGGGGTACAACGGTTGCAGAGGCGAGCGCGCCCCCCATTCCACCCATTCGGCTTCGTCGTGGGCGTGCTCGAAATCCCGATCCATGGCCGTGACCGAGAGCCGGCCAGTATTGGGTTCGACCAGAATATCGAAGCTGTGTATTCGCCGCATCCGCCGTTCGGCGTGCCGATCGCAACTGCGGAAGGAATAGCGCAACTCGCGCGGTGTGGTCTTGCCGCTCGTCTGATTTTCCAGCTCTACCACCACTCCTTCCAACACCGCTCCGGGATCGGTCCGCTGGGCGAGCAGCCGGATTTGTTCGTAACCAGCGCCGACTGTCTCGATCACCGTTCCCTCCGGCAGGGCCTGGCGATCGACCACGATGGACGTGGCGCTCCCGGTAAACGATGTGACGTCAAGGCCGTATTCGGCCAACAACCGGCGGGCGCGGCGGTCGGCGGCCAACAGGTGCGAACTGGCCAGCGGCCAAGCTTGACGCCAGACCCCGATCAGCGCGCCCCGCCAGGAAAGCCGGACCGATGGACTGTCGTTGCTGGCCTGCAGCCAACCACCCTCGCACAATGACTGGATTTCCCGGACATGACTATCGATCAGCAAGCCGATGGGATCGCGCGTAGCCCGTTCGATTCGCTCCATGCTGATCGGTTGCGCCAGGGAGGTGACCAACTCGCGATGCAGGACGTACAAGGCGCGTGGATCCCAGACGTCCTTCAATTGCAGGCGAGCCAGATAAGGCGGGTTGGGCAGACTGTAGGGCAGATAGAAGTTGTTGGTGTCCAGAACCCGGCCATCCTCGAAGGTGGTCGAGAACTCGACGAACTGCCGCGATGGGCAAGTGCCGATCCGGGTCTGAACCTGGGCGACGATGGCCCCGATGCCCCGTTCCGGTTGTCCCAGCAGTCGCAACCACAGGACCGTGTTCTGAATCAGCTCGTCGCAACGGAAATCGCCGTACTGGACAAAGCCATCGGCGGTCAGCGTCTCGGTGGCGTCGGTCAGGGCGATCCAGGCGGCGTTGGGCAGCTCGGATTCCTGCATCGGGATGAAATGCGGCCGCACGGGTTGGCGGATGCGCAGCAGCACCAGCGGAACCCCGATCAGCAGCTGAAACAACAGAGCCAGTGGTGCGATCAGCCATTTGCCCAGTCGAACCAGCAGAACCAGGAGATAGGAAGGCAGCAGCACGAATTGGCGCAACAGGGATAGAAGCAGGGGGCGCACGGGGGGTCCTCGCGATCAGCGTTCGTCGTCCAGCTGGCCAAGGCGGAAAAACAGGCCCTGGCTCCAGACACCGTAGTCACGACCTGTAGCGGAAGGACGCTCCTCGCCCAATTCGGCCATCTCCAGGAAGACGGCTCGGCTCAGCAGGGCGCGCAACCGATCCCGCACCAAGAGATAGGGCGAGGGTTGGCCGTCCGGGGTGCGGTATTCGACGGTGAGTGGATGGTCGGAATCGGCGGTGACGATATCGCCGACATTGGTGGTGAAGCGCAGGGATTGGTCGCAGCCGGTCCCACTGGAGTCGAGCCGCACGGCCAGGAATGGCGCGTCATCGACGCGAATCCGCCATTTTTCCACCGGGGTGACCAGATAATGAGCGCCATCCTCGTCGCGGCGCAAGATGGAGGCGAATAACCGGACCAGGCGATCGCGCTGGATGGGCTGACCTTCGTGATACCAGGTTCCGTTACGAGCGATGCGGATATCGATATCGCCACAGAGCGGTGGGTTCCAGCGGTCTACCGGCGGCAAAGGCCGGTCGCTGGCGATCTGGGCCGCTAGATCGAGCGGGTTGGGTGGATACTGATGCATGGGTCGTGAGCGCGCCGATGGTGGAGTTCATCGTTATTATGAGCCATGAATCGGTGGCTGTGGCGACCTGGAAACGACCCACGGCTGGAAAATGCGCCAGGGCGCTTCGATCGTTTGGGGAGCGAGGGAGTGTGGGGGTTGACCCCCTTGCCGGCAAGGGGGCGACGGGATTGCGGAAAATGGCCAGGCTCGCACGGCAGGGCGAGCCGCGCTATTAGCCTTCGATGGTGACCCGCTGCAGATCCCGGTAGACGCGCATGACACGATCCGGGAAGGACGAACGCGTACCCAGGCTGCCGTTGTAACTGAGCAAGGCCCTGCGCAGGTTGCCGGAGTGGGCGTCAAGATATTTGACCAGAATGCGTGACCCGACATGGATATTCTTGACCGGGTCGAACAGGGCGTGGGAACCGCCGATTTCGCTGACCTTGCGATGATGCGAGCCGGGCATGACCTGCATCAGTCCGCGGGCGCCGACCCGGCTGACGGCCCGCTCCTTGAAAGTGGATTCGACTGCGATGAGAGCCAGGATGAGTTCGGGGTCCAGGTCATGACGCCGGCCATTGTCGATGGCCTCCTGGACGATCTGGTTGGCTTTGCGGGGGGGAATCCGATACTTGTGTTGGATATGCCGGGAGAGGCTGACCACTTTTTGCCGGTCGGCCGGTTTGATTTCAGGGGTGGTTGCGGAGCTGTCATCGACCGTTGTGGTCTGAGTGAGCCTGGGAGGCTCCCCGCCGTCGACTTCTTCTGACCGAGCCGGCGCGGTAGCCAACATCAGGATGGCCGCGCCCAGAAGACTCGCCTTGAAGGACAGGATGAATCGCTCCTTATCGTTGATCGTAAAAGCCATGAAACCTCCTTACGTATCAGCACGAACTGATAGTGCTTGATGGGTCCGTATCCGATTTGGCGAGAACCCTTCCTCTGGGTTTGGATGGATGTTCCATCCGCCTCGAACCCGACCTAAGCAACTCCGGTGGATGCCTGCCAGCTTCCGGTACCGGTGTCGCCTGACGTTCCTAGGGCAGCGCTTGCATAGTGGGCTAGCCTATGGCAGGAACATATTGCAGTACAGCATGGGTCAGTATGAAAGCATGATGGTGAAATGTATTGCAAGTACTTAATTGCAAAAAAGATCTAATTTTTGTTATTCCAGATACATTATTGATCACTGATCATTTTAAAAAATATTTATACAAATCAATTAATTAAAATTTTAAATTTTGTTTTATTAAAAAAATGAAAAAATCTATTTAAAACAACAAGTAAAAATTTTTGTCCTGTCGAGAACAAAAATATCCTAGAGTTTGATCAGTCTATGGAGGGGATCATGAACCATGAGTGAACGAAATCATTTTCATATAGCAATAAATCTTTTTATTTCAATTAGTTGATAGCAAATTAGTTGTATTGTTCAACTAAATGAAATAATTGATTATTTTTTAAGATACAACTTTGGAGGCGGTTCATGTCCGAGGTTGTCGCAGCCGAACGCAGCCGATGGAAATCGAGAACGAACCGGGTGAATTTGCCAAAATGATAATTACTGTGGTCCGATTGTCACGAGGATATGGGGGCGATGTGGTATGATTACCCACTTGCAACGGTATTCGGATGTCGTTGCCGCCTTCCCGGGAGTACAGCAGGCCGGGATCGTGAAAAGCCGGTGGCGAATAGCGATCGACGCTCGCCGAGAAAGGCAGACGGACCAGGCGCTGGAGCAATCCAGCAGGCGGACCCTGAAAAGCAAAAGGCCCGGTGTCGACCGGGCCTTGCTGAATCTGGTGCCGAAGAGAGGACTTGAACCTCCACTGGGTTTCCCCAACTAAGACCTGAACCTAGCGCGTCTACCAATTCCGCCACTTCGGCTAAGTGGTGTGTCGTACCGACTACGGCAGCGACGGGAGCGCACTATACGGATTGCCTCCCACTCTGTCAATCTTCTCCTTTCATCAAGTTGTAACTATCAGAAACTTTCTCGATGACATCAAAAAAACGCAGCTCCTGGCGGCAGGTCGATCCCTTTTCCGCCCGAGAGCAAGAAAAATACGGCAGGTCGATCCCCAGCCGTGAATTTATCCTTCAGACCTTGGAAGAGCGTGGGATGCCCATGACTCTGGACGATCTCTGCGCCGAATGGAAGCTGGAGGGCGACTGGGAGGTCGAGGCGCTATCTCGTCGCCTGCGGGCGATGGAGCGCGACGGCCAGCTGATCCGTAATCGCCGCGAAGGCTACGGACTGGTGACCAAGATGAATCTGGTCACCGGACGGGTGATCGGCCATCCCGAGGGCCACGGCTTTCTGGCACCCGACGAGGGCGGCGACAGCCTGTTCCTGTCGCCACGGCAAATGCGCAAGCTGTTGCACGGCGATCGGGCCGTGGCGCGGGTGATCGGCGTCGATTATCGCGGTCGCCGGGAAGGCGCTGTGGTCGAGGTGATCGAACGCAATACCGAAACCGTGGTCGGGCGATTCTGCGAGGAACGCGGCGTCTGTTTCGTCATTCCCGACAACAAGCGGATCAATCAGGACATCATTGTGCCGGCCGAGAGCCGTGGCGACGCCCAAGCCGGTCAGATCGTCATCGCCGAACTGATCGAGCAGCCCAGCGCTCAGAGTCGACCTCTGGGGCGAGTCAAGGAAGTGCTGGGCGAGCACATGGCCCCTGGCATGGAGGTGCGGATCGCCATCGCCAGTCACGGCATCCCGGTGGAATGGCCGGACGCGGTGCAGGACGAAGCGCGGCGCTATGGCGAATCGGTGCCAGAAACGGCCTGGCAGGGTCGCCGGGATTTGCGAGAAACCCCGCTACTCACCATCGATGGCGTCACCGCCCGCGATTTCGACGACGCCGTGTATTGCGAGCGGCGCGGTAACAACTGGCGCTTGCTGGTGGCCATCGCCGACGTATCCTGGTACGTGCGGCCGGGCACGGCGCTGGACCGCGAAGCGCGCAAGCGCGGCAACTCGGTCTACTTTCCCGACCGGGCCATTCCGATGCTGCCCGAAGCCTTGTCCAACGGTCTTTGCTCGCTCAATCCGCAGGTGGACCGGCTGTGCCTGGTGTGCGAAATGAACATCAATGGCGAGGGTCGCATCATCCGTTCCGGCTTTTTCGAGGCGGTGATGCGTTCCCACGCCCGGCTGACCTACGATACCGTAGCGGCCATCGTCAGCGACCGCGATCCCCGGATTCGGGCCGAATACGCCGAGATGACCCCCCACCTGGATCGCCTGCACGAGTTGTATCGCCTGTTGCAGGCCAGTCGGGAACAGCGCGGAGCGTTGGATTTCGACACCCAGGAAACGGTGATCGAGTACAGCGCCGAGCGCAAGATCGAACGGATCCTGCCGACCGAGCGCAATGACGCCCACCGCCTGATCGAGGAATGCATGATCGCCGCCAACGTGGCGGCGGCGCGCTTTCTGCAGCGCCACAAGATGCCGGGCCTGTACCGCATCCACGAAGGCCCGACCGAAGACCGGCTGAACAAGCTGCGGGCGTTTCTGGGCGAACTGGGTCTGGGTCTGGGCGGCGGCGACAAGCCCACGCCGCTGGATTATACCCGGCTGCTGGAGCAGGTCCGCGACCGGCCAGACGCCCATCTGATCCAGACCGTCATGCTGCGCTCGCTGGCCCAGGCCATCTACTGTCCGGGCAATGTCGGCCATTTCGGCCTGGCGTTGGAAGCGTACGCCCACTTCACCTCGCCGATTCGGCGTTATCCCGATTTGCAGGTGCATCGCGCCATCCGCCATATCCTGAACGGCGGCAAGGCGGCGGATTTCCCTTGTCATCATGTCGAGTTGCTGGCGTTGGGCGAGCACTGTTCGATGACCGAACGGCGCGCTGACGAGGCGGTTCGCGATGCAGTGGAATGGCTAAAGTGCGAATACATGCTGGACAAGATCGGCCAGGTGTTCGACGGCATCGTTACCGGCGTGGCCGGGTTTGGGCTGTTCGTGGAACTGTCCGGGGTGTTCGTGGAGGGTTTGGTGCACGTGACTTCTCTGCGCAACGATTACTATCAGTTCGATCCGGTCGGTCATCGCCTGCATGGCGAGCGCTCCGGGCAGGTCTATCGGCTGGGCGACAAGCTGCAGGTGCGGGTGGCGCGGGTCGATCTGGACGAGCGCAAGATCGATTTCGAGCCGGTAGAGCCCACGCGCGGCGAATCGAACCGGCGGGGTCGTTACCCGCGCACGCGGCGGAAGGGATGAGCCATGGCCGAGGAATGGATCCATGGATTGCATGCGGTGACGGCGGCGCTGAAATATGAGCCCGAGCGGCTGCATGGCCTGTGGGTGGAGCGCCAGCGCCGGGATGGGCGGATACAGGCTCTGCTCGATCAGGCTGGCGCGCAAGGCGTGGCGGTCCATCCGGTCGACCGGGCCGAGCTGGATCGTCTGAGCGGCGGAGCGCGCCATCAGGGCGTGATCGCTCGGCTGGCGGCGGTCCGCCAGCGCAGCTATGACGAGGCTGACTTGTTGGAGCTGTTGGCGGCGGTCGAGGGTATGCCGTTGCTATTGGTGCTGGACGGGGTGCAGGACCCGCATAATCTGGGAGCCTGCCTGCGCAGTGCGGCGGCGGCGGGGGTCCATGCGGTGATTGCGCCAGCCGATCGAGCGGTTGGTCTGAATGCAACGGTGCGCAAGGTAGCGTGCGGGGCGGCCGAAATCGTGCCGTTCGTGCCGGTGACCAATCTGGCGCGGACGCTGCGCGCTTTGCAGGAGCAGGGGGTATGGCTGGTCGGCGCGGCGAGCGAGGTGGACGATACTCTGTACGATGTTGATTTCACCCTGCCGACGGCCATCGTGTTGGGTGCAGAGGAGAAGGGCCTGCGGCGCTTGACCCGCGAGATCTGCGATCGGCTGGCGCGTATTCCAATGGTCGAAAGCGGGGTCGAAAGTTTGAACGTGTCGGTGGCGACGGGCGTATTTCTGTTCGAGGCGCGACGGCAGCGTAGCCTGCAGAATTGATGGAAGCCCATCGGGTCGTTACCCCGATGAGCGATTCGAAAAAGATGAAGCTTAAGGTGTGATCCAGGTTTTAGAGAGCTGTACCGTAAAATCAGCAGGGAGCATGCTCGCGCCGACGCCCAGCGCAAAGCTGATGCCGATCAACGCGCTGGGGGAGCCTGTCGAGAAGATCAGGTAACCACCGCCAGTAATGACCTTTCCACCGAGATCAACGCCGACGACCAGTGAAGTACCGGCGAGACAGGACGGTGCCGAACCGAAGTAGTAGGTGATTTGCCCTACCAGAGACACGCCAACGTTGGTAATGCTCCCAAAGGATAAAGAGCCAAACAGGCCGATTTGCCCAGATGGAGATTTGTTCCAAAAATAGACGCCGCCGCTGGCTCCTGCGATAGCGCCGGCGAAGGCGGCAACCGAGGGACCCGCTGCAATGGTCCAATCGCGATGCGGGCGGACCGGTGCTTTGCGAATGCTGCCAACGAACGAGGGGGTAATGCTGGGGTTGTGAGAGAAGTCGAGACACTCCCGTAAGATGGGAGCGCCGGTCATGCCGGTCGCGCAGTAAGCGCGCAGCGCCGTTTCGACCAAGGTCTCGGAACCCAGGGATGGGTGCTGATAGGGTAGAATGGTTGCAGGACGACCGATTTGTTGCGGATCGATGTTCGCGACTGCCGTTAAATCAATGCGGAGATGATCCACGATAATCCTCCTCTGTGCGAGTGATGCCGATCAACCGGAGTCAGCCGGAGGCATTCCGTACAACGACGCTTTGCACGCGGCTGGAACTCCCGATTATTCGATTATTATTGAACGACCGTTCGGTTCCATCCAAATTTCAGTTTGTTGCCGCTCTATACCAGCAGAATCATTGGCGATCCGCCGTTTCATACCGCGTCATTTCCAAATAACCTTGTCCGCCGACTTTCCGATGGCCGGCATGGCCATCGACGGTGACCGCGCCTTCCCAATAACGCACGCTCAGGCGCATTTCCTGGTCGGCGATCTTCGGGGTCACGGTCACATCCAACTGTTCGGACGGGATTTGCAAGCGCCAGCGGGCCGGGTAACGGTCTCCGTTGTGTGGGCTGCGCCATTCGCCGAGTGGCTGCAAGATCATCTCGTTCCAGAGCAGCCGCCGCGCTTGGCCGTTCGCTTCGACCAAAGTCCCGTTGCTGAACGGGTCCACGCTACCGTCCTTGCGGCGCAGGCGGTACAGCATGAGATCTCGGCCATCGTCCAGTTGCAAGGCAAACCAGTCCCAGCCGCTTTGCTCCGGTCCCAGTGCGCTGGTGCTCCATTCCCGGTCCAGCCAGCTGGCTCCCGTCACTGTCAGCGTTCGTCCGGCGACTTGCACCGTTCCCTGGGTTGGCAGACGCGTGTAGGAATAGTAATAGGACGCATTGCCGGGCTCGGCGCTTTTCTGGCTCAGGCCACGCTCACCTTGCAAAATCACCGGCTTGGTCGCAGTCAGGGTCAGATCCAGCGCCAGTTCGCCTTGCTGGGCGCGCAACCGCAGCGGAAAGAAAGTCGATTCCGTACTGGCCAGTTCCCAGTCTTCCAGCCAGACCCGAAAGGGTGACGCCTGCGCCCCGGCCAGACCCAACGCGCTCCGGCTGAAGCGCTCGAAGCCATAATGACGATTCCCGGCAACATCGGTCAGCGCGAAGTGACCCATATACAGCTGATTCGTGCGCCAGGCTGAATCTGCTGTTGGCGCGGTCGGGCTGAGGGCGATGCGGAACAGGGTCAATTGATAACCGAATGGACGCCCGGTCGCGTCGGCTAGCTGGCCAGTCACATACCACCACTCATTGCGAAAATCCGCATGAGGCCCGTGATCGGCCGGAAATTGGAACGGGCGCGGCGCGTAGGCCCGGGCAAAACCAGTGTTGTCATCGTTCCCCAAGGCTGTGTCGACCGCGATCGCGGGCGCTGGCTGCGGGGGTTCTCTACGGTTGCCGAAATGGAGCAGGCCGAGGGCGATGACGCCTACCGCCGCCAATCCGATCCACCATCCGAGTTTCTTCATTGGTTTTCAGCCAGGCCGCCGCACCACGCGCCAAAGCGCTTTTTCCAGTTCCACCAGTAGCAGCACCGCCAGTCCGGCCAGCGTCACGATGCCCCAGTCGGCCAGGCTGATCGAGGCGGTGCCCATCAGGTATTGCAACGCTGGGAGATAGGTGAAGGCCAGCTGCAACAGCAGCATCAGACCGATGCTGATCAGCACCGGCCGACTGCCCAGTAGTCCAGCGCGCGTCAACACCGAACCGTAGATATAGCGGCTGTTGAACAGGTAGAAGATTTCGCTGACCACCAGCGCGTTCACCGCCAGGGTGCGAGCCTCGGCCACTGGCCTGTGCTGCATGACTTCCCATTGGAACAGGGCCAGCGGCGCGATGACCAGCAGCACCGACACCGCGCCGATTCGCCACAGCAGGATGCCCGACAGCAGCGGCTGGCCCGGATCGCGCGGCGGGCGCTGCATCACGTTGGACTCGGCCGGCTCGAACGCCAACGCCAGCGCCAGGGTCACCGCCGTCACCATATTGACCCACAGGATTTGCACCGGCGTAATCGGCAGGGTGACGCCCAACAGGATGGCCGCCACGATCACTAGGGCCTGCGCGCCGTTGGTCGGGAGCGTGAACAGCAGAGCCTTGCGCAGATTGTCGTAAACGGTGCGGCCTTCCTCCACCGCATGGGCGATGGAGGCGAAATTGTCGTCGGCCAGCACCATGGCGGCGGCCTCCTTGGCCGCTTCGGTGCCATTCCTGCCCATGGCCACGCCGATATCGGCGCGCTTCAGGGCCGGCGCATCGTTGACCCCGTCGCCAGTCATGGCGACCACCTGATTCCGGGCCTGCAGGGCCGCGACCAGTCGCAGCTTGTGTTCGGGACTGGCGCGGGCATAGACATCGGTGTCGAGCACCACGGCTTGCAGCGCGGCGTCATCCAGCGCCTCCAGCTCCGGGCCGGTCAATACTTGGCGACCGTCGCCGATGCCGAGTTGGGCGGCGATGGCGCGGGCGGTGGCGCCATGATCGCCGGTGATCATCTTGACTCGGATGCCAGCCTGTTGCGTTTGCCGCACCGCGCGGATCGCTTCCTCTCGTGGCGGATCGCTGATCCCCAGCAGGCCCAGCAGAATCAAGTCCACTTCGATATCGGCGACGGCCAGCGTGCTTTGCGCGTCGGGCAGGGATCGGAACGCGATCGCCAATACCCGTTGACCGGCTGCCGCCAGTTCTTCTACCTGTTGCCGCCAGTAGTCTGGCCGCAGCGGCTGCATATCCTCCAATCCTCGTTCGCAGGCGCACATCGTCAGGATGCGTTCCGGCGCGCCCTTGACGTAGACAATGGCGTGGTCGTCCTGGTCGCGGTGCAGGGTGGCCATGAAACGGTGTTCGGACTCGAAAGGAATACTGTCGAGGCGAGGACAGCGGGCCAGTTCCACCTTCGGATCGAGGCCGGCCTTGTGGGCCAGCGTCAGCAAGGCCCCTTCGGTCGGATCGCCTTCCATCCGCCACTGGTCATCCTGTTGGCGCAACACGGCATCGTTGCACAGCAGGACCGCCCGGCCGATCGCCTGCAAGTCCAGTGCAGCCTCGGGTTGGATGAGCTGCTCACCGACGCTGAATCCTCCACTGGGGGCGTAGCCCGCGCCGCTGACCGCGAACGCCCGTTCGGCAGTGACGACTCGTTGTACGGTCATTTCGTTGCGGGTCAGGGTGCCGGTCTTGTCGGAACAGATGACCGTGACCGCGCCCAGGGTTTCCACCGCCGGCAAACGACGGACGATGGCGTTGCGGCGGGCCATGCGCTGGACGCCGATGGCCAGGATGATGGTCATGATAGCCGGCAGCCCCTCGGGGATGGCCGCCACCGCCAGGGCGACCGCCGCCATGAACATATCGTCCTCGGACAGGCCGCGCCAGTACACGCCGAGGGCAAAGGTGGCCGCCGCCGCCAGCACGATGGCCGCGCTCAGCCAGCGCCCGAACTGGGCCATTTGCCGCAGCAGGGGCGTGGCGATTTCCTCGACCTGTTCCAGCAAGGTGCTGATACGGCCGATTTCGGTCTGCTCGCCGGTTGCGACCACCACGCCGGTCGCCTGACCGTAACTTACCAGAGTGCCGGAATAGACCATGTCGGTTCGGTCGCCCAGCGCGGCCTCGGCGACGGCTGGCGCAATGGTTTTTTCGACCGCTTCCGCCTCGCCGGTCAGTACTGCTTCCTGAATGCGCAGGTTCTTGCAATTGACCAGGCGCAGGTCGGCCGGCGCTTTATCGCCGGACTGCAACAGCACCCAGTCGCCCGGAACCAGCTCCTCGGCGGCGATCTCGCAGCGTTGGCCGTCGCGCAGCACCGTGGCCTTCAGCGACAGCATGTTGCGAATGGCGGCCAGGGCCGATTCCGCCTTGCCTTCCTGCACGAAGCCGACGATGGCGTTGATGAGGGTGACGCCCAGGATGACCCCGGTGTCCACCGCATGGCCCAGGACGGCGGTGATGCCGGCCGAGAGCAGCAGCACGTAGATCAGCACGTTGTGGAACTGCAGGAGAAAGCGCAAGACCGGGCCGCGTCGCTGCGGCGGGCGTAACCGGTTGGGGCCGTGAATCTGTAGTCTTCGCTGGGCTTCAGCGGTACTCAGGCCGCCAGGCGTGGTAGCCAGTTCCTGCAGGGTATGCGCGACGGACAGGGTATGCCAGGGCAATGGCCGAGAGATGGGGGCGTTCATACGCGTATTGGAATACCTTAGCGTGACCGATGGGAACGTAGGATTGCCTTATGTGAGTTGTGTAAATCTTTCCCTTCGGCTCGAAAAGTCGAGATGACGGAGCGCCAGGATGGCCTCCTAAACAATTGGACAGCTTTTGGGGAGCGGGTTTCAGTCGGCCGTTGCGAACCTGCCCAGGTTGTGGCCAGGGCTGGCGAGTCGTCTGTCTTGACCCGGATCAAGGACCGTCGGTCCTGCTCTCGGCACAATGGCCTTGTGACCGAGTACAGGAGGAAAATATGGGCGCTGTCGTTGATTATTTCGCTGCCGAACATCGTGGCTGCGATGAGTTCTTTTCCGCCGCCGAAGAAGCGGCCCAAACTGGTGATTTGGCCAGCTGTCGCGAACGTTTCCAGCGGTTTCGCACGGCGATGGAGCAGCATTTTCGCAAGGAAGAGGAGGCGCTGTTTCCCCGCTTCGAGCAGGCGAGCGGTAACCCGATGGGACCGACCCAGGTGATGCGTCTGGAACACCAGCAAATGCAGGGCGTGTTGGCCGAGATGGAGAGTGCGCTGACTGGCGGCGATCTGGATGAGTTTCTGGGGCAAATGGAAACCCTGCTGATCCTGATGCAGCAGCACAACATCAAGGAAGAACAGATTCTCTATCCGATGTGTGATCGAGTCCTGGGCGTTGCCGCCGCCGCGCTGATCGAGACCTTGCGCAGTTTTTCCGAGGGCCAACCGCTATGAGCACGGCTGATATGATGACGGTCGATGGGCGCGGCTTGGAACATCCCGAACCGCTGGAGCGGGTGTTGGCCGCGCTGGAGCAACTCCAGCCTGGGCAGTGTTTGCGGTTTCTCATTCATCGGCAGCCGTTCCCACTGTACGATATTCTGAATCGCCACCAGTATCGCCATGAAACGAGAGCGGTGGATGGCGGTTTCGAAATCCTGATCGCCAAACCATGATCACCACCGGACTTTCGCTCGAACAGGCACCGCCCTTCGATGTGCCGCTCCGATTCTTCCTGACCGCGCCCTGGTTTCTGGTGCTGGCGGCGCTGTTGTTGCTGTGGCAGGGACCAGCGGTTTTCGCCAGCCGCTGGTTGCCGGTTACCTTGGCGTTGACCCATCTGCTGACTGTGGGCTTCATGGCGCAGGTCATGGTGGGCGCGCTGCTGCAAATGTTGCCTGTGGTGGTCGGGGTGGTGGTGCCGCGTCCTCGCCTGACGGCGGCTCTGATCCATGTGCCCCTGACCCTAGGCGCGCTGGTGTTGCCGCTGGCGTTTCTCAGTGGTCGACCGGGCTGGTTCCATCCCGCGATGGGTTTGCTCGGTTTCGGCTTCGGCGTGGCGCTGGCGGCGATCCTTATTGCCCTGTGGCGCGCGCCGGTCGCCAACAGTACGGTGGTTGCCCTGCGCTGCGCGTTGGGAGCCTTGTTGGTGACCCTGGGGCTGGGACTGGCGCTGGGCGTATATTGGTGCTGTGGCTTGGGTCTGCCGGTCATCGTGTTGACGCATGTCCATACGGCTTGGGGATTGCTGGGATGGACTGTGTTGCTGGTGGTGGGCGTGGCCTATCAGGTGGTGCCGATGTTGCAAATGACGCCGCCTTATCCGGGCTGGTTCATGCGCGGCTTCGCGCCGCTGATGGCCGCATTGTTGCTCGCGTGGTCGGTCTTGGTGCTGGTCGGTGCCGAAGGCATGATGAAGTGGGTCGGCGCGGCGCTAGCGGTGGGTATCGCGTCGTTCGCGGGGGTAACGGGGTATCTGTTGACCCGCCGGCGGCGCAGGATCGGCGATCCCACTCTGGGCTACTGGTGGATCGGCATGACCAGCTTGCTGGCGGGAGCGCTACTGTGGTGGGCGACTTTGCTGATTCCGGCCTTGGCGCAACAGCCGCACATCGAGCTGCTGTTGGGCGTGTTGTCGATTTTTGGGTTCGCGGTCGCTGTGATCAACGGCATGCTGTACAAGATCGTGCCGTTCCTGGCCTGGTTTCATTTGCAGGCGCAACTGCTTGGACGCGCAAAGACGCCGCACATGAAGCAGCTGTTGCCAGAAAAACCGATCCGGCAGCAGTGGTGGAGTTGTTTGGCGACTTTGCTGTTATTGCTGGCTGCGGTGTTCCATCCCGCCGTCCTGATCTATCCTGCCGCGCTGAGCTTGGGCGTTACCGGGATGTGGCTGGGGGTCAACCTGCTGGGGGTCTGGCGGTATTATCGCCGGGTCCTGGATGCAGGAATGGCGACCGAGTCGCTGGCGAGGTCTTGAGAGAGACCGGGACGTTGGAAACCGAAAAACCGGCGGATCGCATTCCTGCAACCCGCCGGTCGAGACCGACTAGTTCTTCGGCAACAACAGCGCGACGTAAACCGCCGCGAAGATGGCGCTGGTGATCACGCCGCTGATATTGGCGCCCAGGGCGTGGGGGAGAATGATGACGCCCGGCCCGACCGATTTTTGCGCCACCTTGGCGGTGGTCGGTACACAACTGACGCCGGCGATGCCGATGACCGGGTTGTATTTCTTGCCCGACCAGTAGTACATGACATAGCCGCCGATGATCCCGCCGATGCCGGAGATCAGCAGCGCCAGGATGCCCAACACGAGCAGTTTCAGCACCACCGGGCTCAGGATGGTGCCCGCTTCACACAGGATGCCCAGCAGCAGCCCCAGGAAGAAGGTCGAACCATACAGCACGGTGTTGGAGAACAGCTCGTAGAAGTTGGGCAAATCGCTTTCGCGGATGACCACGCCCAGGAATAGCGACAGGATCAAGGGTGATGCCACCGGGAACAGCAGGCTGAGCAGCACGCAGGCGATCACCGCGAACACCAACTTCTCGTTCGAGGTCACCGTCCGGGTCTTCTTCGGTGGCATTGGCAGAGCGCGCAGCTTCTCGGGGATCAGCAGCTTGATCAGGTACGGATAGCCGCCGTAGGTCAATCCCAGATATAGATACGCGACCACCGTGATCGGCACGAACAGTTTCGGCGCCAGCATCAATGAGGTGAACAGCACCATTGGGCCGTCAGCACCGCCGATGATCGCTACCGAAGCCGCCTGACCCGGCGTCAGCCCCATCGCCACCGCTAGCGGGAACACCAGCGCGGTGCCTAGCTCCGCGAACAGCGCGATGATCATGCTTTGATAGGGCCGGGCCATCACGAAACCCACATCCAGCAGGGTGCCGATGCCCATGAACACAAAACAGGCGATCAGACCGTTGCTGAACATGAAGGTGTAGATCGGCTGCAACCAGTCGATTTGCAGGATGTTCATCAGCGCGGTGGGATCCTGCGCCAATGGAGCGAGGTGCAGGGTGCCCGGAATCTGACTGGGCACCGTCTGGCCAGCGGCTTTCAGCGCTTCGAAAGTCATGCCGCTGGCCGGATCGTAGTTGGAGAAGAACATCACGCCGGCGTTGACGGTCGCCATGCCCAGCCCCATGGGGATCATCAACAGCGCTTCCAGCACCCCTTTGCGTCCCAGGTAGAACAGCAACAACCCCAGAGCGATCAGGAAGATACGGCCAAAAGCGATCTTGGGGTCGGTCGAAAACCCCTGGACCAGCGTGTTGATGCCTTGAAAGAGATCGAGAAAGTTCAGAGAGCCCATAATGGAATGCTCCCGGCGCTCAGCCGATGGTCAACAGCACCTGCCCGGCGTCGACCGGATCGCCCGGCTTGACCGCGATGCTGACGATTTGACCACCGCGCCGTGCGACGACATGGGTGACCATCTTCATGGCTTCCAGCGAAACCAGCTTGTCGCCCTCGTTGACCGCCTGTCCGACGGAGACGTGGACCGTCTGCACTACACCGCCCAGTGGCGCAACCTCATCGCCAGCTCCGGCGGCAGCTGGAGCCGGAGCGGCGGCAGCTGGAGCGGCGGCGGCCGGGGCCGGGGCCGACGCGACCACCGGAGCCGGGGCTGTTACGACCGCCGTGTCCTGGTAAAAACCCTGGCCGCTGTCAGTGGTGATGTCCTCGACCGTAACGACGTACTGCTTGCCTTCGACGGTGATGCGGAATTTCTTCTCCATGGATGAGATCTCTCGCGAAAAGTGGGAAAAGGGGAAGTAGGGATGCTCAATGCGGTGCGCGCGGTACGTGCGACGTGTGGTGGACCGTGCGTGCCTCGGCGGTCCAGTTGTAGCCGCGGGACGCCGCTTCGATGTGAACGATGCGATGGGTGTCCATCATGGCGGCCACGGCCGCGGTGATGACTGCCAGGTGTTCCTGCGGAATACCGGCCATGGCTGGCGTGGCCGCGATGGGACGCGGAGCGCTGGCCGGTTTGGCCGGTTTGGCCGGGTCCGGTTGGCTCTGCCGCGACAGCACCAGAACGATGCCGCGGATGACCGTGGCCACCAGCATCGAGACGACGATCACGATGCCGTAGATCACGAACATGTCGCGGATGGCGTCTAGGGTGGTATAGGTGTTCATCACTGGATTTCCGTTGGGTTCGGCAAGCCGGTCAGAGCGGGATGTCGCCGTGCTTCTTGGCCGGGCGCAGTTCACGCTTGGTCAGCAGCTTGCGCAAGGCCAGGGCGATGGTGGCGCGGGTCTCGGCTGGTTCGATCACGTCGGTGATGTAGCCGCGCGAGGCCGACATGTACGGCGAGGCGAACTTGGCCCGGTATTCCTCCACCAGTTCCTTGGCCTTGGCCTTGCGGTCCTCGGCGCTCTTGAGTTCGCTGCGATACAGGATGTTGACCGCGCCTTCCGCACCCATCACCGCGATTTCGGCGATCGGCCAGGCGAACACCATGTCGGCCCCCATTTCCTGGGCGCACATGGCCAGATAGGACCCGCCGTAAGCCTTGCGCAGGATGATGGTGATCTTGGGCACCGTGGCGGATGCGTAGGTGTAGAGCATCTTAGCGCCGTGGCGGATGATGCCGCCGCGCTCCTGCTCGATGCCGGGCAGGAAGCCGGGCACATCCACCAGGGTCACGATCGGAACGTTGAAGGCGTTGCAGAAGCGGATGAAGCGCGCGCCCTTGTCGGAAGCGTCGATATCCATGGCGCCGGCCCGGACCAGTGATTGGTTGGCGATAATGCCGACGACGATGCCCTGGATGCGGGCGAAGCCGACCACCAGATTACCGGCCCAACCGGCGTGGATTTCCAGGAACTGACCGTTGTCCACCAGCCGGTTGATGATCAGCTTGACGTCCATCGGCTCGGCCGAGGTGTCCGGAACCAGGGCGTTGATCCCTTCGTCCGGGGACAGGTCGA
Organism: Candidatus Competibacteraceae bacterium; assembly: GCA_003989065.1. Taxonomy (GTDB): domain Bacteria; phylum Pseudomonadota; class Gammaproteobacteria; order Competibacterales; family Competibacteraceae; genus RXIW01. Next base: position 7,676 of record RXIW01000033.1, on the reverse strand, counting down.
GATCGGGGTAGGGTCGGTGCGGCGGATCCTCGGTGTTGTTGGACGGCAGATAGCTCAGCAGCGCCTTGGCGATCTGGATGGCGTGGCGGTCGTCATCGGCGATGAAATGGACATTGCCACTGACCGTGGCGTGCATCTCGGCGCTGCCGACCTCGTCCAGACTGGTGGTGCGACCGGTGACCGCCTTGATCACCTCGGGACCGGTGATGAACATGTAGGCGTTCTGCCGGGTCATGATGATGAAGTCCATCAGCGCCGGCGAGTAGGACGCACCGCCCGCGCAGGGACCGGCGATGATGGCGATCTGCGGCACCACGCCCGACAGCAGTACGTTCTGGTAGAACACCTCGCCGTAACCGGATAGGGCGTCCACGGCTTCCTGAATTCGCGCGCCGGCGGAGTCCTTGAACGCCACCACCGGCATGCCCATCTTCAGCGCCAGTTGCATCGACTGCACGATTTTCTTGGCGTGCATCTTACCCAGGGTGCCGCCCATCACCGTGAAGTCCTGGCTGAAGGCCGCAACCGGCCGGCCATCGACGAATCCGGTGCCGACCACCACACCATCGGAGGGCAGCTCCTTGTCGGCCAGGCCGAAATGCTTGCCGGCGTGCTTGGCGTGGGTGGCGATTTCCTGGAAGGTGTCCGGCTGGAACAGAGCCAGCAGACGTTCGCGCGCGCCCAGCAAACCCTTGGCATGGCGTTCTTTCAGTTTGTCCTCGCCACCGCCGGCCAGAATCTTGGCGCGACGTTCCCGCAGGATCTCAAGCTGTTTCTCGGAGAGCATAAAACTTAACCTCTTGGTACTCGTGAATGAAAACTTGACGGTTAACAACTTCCCGCCAGCCTGCGTCCGGGAAACGCCGGCTTGGTTATGTTGTTATGTTCGGGGGAAACGGCTTCGGAGGCGTGGGGGCGGTTTGCGGGGCAAACCGTCCACTCGCGAGGATCCGTTCTGGTTGAACTTTGCTTAAGGGTAGTCGAAATACTGACAAACGCGATAGCCGACAATTTCTATTGGGAATTGTGGGGCAGGAGCGAGCGTGGTTTTCGACGCCAGGCCAGCGGAATTGCGGGGGGGCTTGGCGTTCAGGAAAAGGGCTTCAAGTTCGGTTCGGTGATGGGCTCCAGCGCATGGGGCGCGTGGGGCGAGGGCGCGGTCGTTTCGGCTTCCGAAGACACGCGGATGAGATCGCAGCGCCGGTGGGCGCGTTTCATGGCTTCCTGGGTGAGGAAGCGGCGGGTGCGTTGAGCCAGGGACGGGGCGCGATATCTCATGATTTCAGGGTCTCGGCCGCCTCGCGCAGGGTCTGGCTGTTGATGGCGGCGTGGTGCTGGACGCTGTAATCGGTGCCGCGCAGGGCTTTCTTGACCATGCCTTCCAGATTGGGCCGCTTGTCGGCCGGGTTGGGGCCGCTGCCCAGACCGCCGCCGAATTCGACGATAGTGCCGATGCCGTCGGCGAACGCCGTTTGCAGGTTGCCGATCCAGTTGACCGGATGGAACAGCTGGAAGAACAGCCGGGTCTTGATGGTGGCCGGGTCGGATTCGTGATGCGTTCCGCTGTAGTTGGACAGGACGCGGATCGTCGGCGCAGCCATCGCGGCAGCATCGAGCACCGGCCGGAAATGCAGGGCGGCGGTGATCATGTAGAAGGTATGGAACGCGCCTTCGGTCTTGAGACGGGTGGGCCGTTTGCGCGGGAACTGAGCGCCAGCGGCTTCGGTCAGCCGGTCGAGATCCTCGCTGCGGCCACCGACCACGGTCTGGTCAGGCAGGTTGCAGGCAGCGATGGCGCAGAAGTGTTTTTCCGCCAGCTCGCCGATATGGTCGACGGTCAGCGGAAAAGCCAGCATTTCGCCGTCGCCGTAGGTCCCCATGCATTCGCCGCGCTTCTGCACCAGCCGCAGGGCCGTTTCGAAATCCAGCGCGCCGGCGGCGACCAGCGCGCAGTATTCGCCCAGGCTGTGACCGGCGGCCAGGGTCGGCTGCACCCGATCTTCGGTCAGTTCGCGGAACACCGCCAGACAGGCCAGCGAATGGGTCAGCAAGGCAGGCTGGGTATGACGGGTCAGCCGCAGATCTTCTTCCGGTCCTTCCTGGCAGAGTTTGATCAGGTCGTAGCCCAGTATGTCGTTGGCCTGTTCATACAGCCGCCGGGCAGTCGGAAAGTCCTGGATGAGGTCACTGCCCATCCCGACATACTGGGACCCCTGTCCCGGAAACACGAACATGATTTGCGAATCCTGACTCGACACAGCCTGTTCTCCCCATGTGGCAGGGTGATGTGAGAAAGCGCGCAAAGATAAGGCCAGGTGGCTGATAAGGCAAGGTGTTGGCAGCGAAATACCGGAAAGCGAGCAGGGGATGGCCACTGCTTGCAATAATAATGTACGAAGTATATTTTTATACGAAGTTCATTATTGGATCTCGCCATGAAACCATTCCTGCCATCCTCGCGCCGCGATCGCAAGCGTGATGCGCTTCGTCAGCGCATCGTCGATGTTGCAATGGCCTTGTTCGAGGCCGAAGGCTACGCTACCACCACCATGGAAGGCATCGCCGCGGCGGCGGACATCGCCAAGGGTACCCTCTACAAATATTTCCCGGTGAAGGAAGCGATCGTCGCCGCCTTCATGAGCGGAGCTGCGTCCGATCACGATACCGAGGTCGATGAGCTGTTGGCGGCCATCCCCGATGTGCGAGGGCGGTTGCTGGCCCTGCTCGACGGCATCGCTGCTTGGTCGATACAGCATCGCGACTACATGGCGGCTTATCTGACCTATCGGCTGTCCGATCCGAACTGGTATGCGGCCGACGAACGCCAGCGTAGCGGATTCCACCGCCATCTCACCCGGGTGCTGGCAGCGGGCAGGGAAAATGGCGAGCTGCGCGACGACCTGCCGTTGGAGCTTAGCGTGGCTTACCTGCAGTCGTTGCAATTGACGGCAATCCTGGTTTGGCTTCGCCAACCCGGAATCGTTTTGTCGGACCAATTGCGGCAGGCGGCCCTGCTGTTTCTCGATGGCGCGGGGGTGCGGCCATGACTGCGATGAGCCAATGGCTGTTGTCCTGGGAGGATGCCTTTGCGGCAGGACCTGCCGTGGCTGGGGGTAAGGGCTGGAATCTGGCGCGGCTGGCACGCTACGGCTTTCGTGTGCCGCCGGGCGGGGTGCTGTCGGTCGCGGCAGGCCAGCGCTTTCTCGACTTTCACGCCCTGCGTCCCGTCGATCTGGCTGGGCGTCCGGAATGCCTGGACGCTTTGCCGCTGCCCGTCGATTTGGCACAGGCGATCGATGCGGCCCTGGCGAGCTGGGCCATCGCCACCCTGCCTTTGGCGGTGCGGTCGTCCGCCGTGGCCGAAGATTCGGCGGCAGCTTCGTTCGCCGGCGTACTGGACTCGTTCCTCAACGTCAACGTCCGCAGCCGCGAAGCTGTGTATCGCGCCATTCGGCGTTGCTGGGTGTCGGCGGGGTCGGCGCGGGCCACGGCCTATCGCGAACGGATGGGTGTCGCCGCCGAGGCTGCGCTGCCGGCGGTGGTGCTAATGGCACTGGTGGTGCCGCGGGCGGAGACGTTGACAGCGGGGGTGGCTTTTTCCTGCGACCCGCGCAGTGGGCGCGAGGACCGGATCTTCATCGCTGCTAACCGAGGCTACGGCGAAACGGTCGTAGGCGGTAGCGCCGACCCAGACGAGTTCGTGGTCGAAGTGGGGAATCATGCGCCGCGGCCGTTCGTCGCCGAGCGTCGCCTGGGCCGCAAGGAACGTCGCAGCATCCTGGCGGCGGAGGGCGGGACGGTGCAGAGGGTGGTTACGCCGGAGTCCGATCGCGCCACCCTGGACGATGTCCAGTTGCTGCGCCTGGCCCGTCTGACGCAACGGATCGAATGGGCGCTGGGCCACGGCGAACAGCATCAGGATATCGAATGGGTGTTCGATGGCGTGGATTTCCACATCGTGCAGGCGCGACCGGTTACCACCCGGCCGCGCTATGGCTATCCGGCCTTGCTGGCACAACCGGAAATCTGGTCCAACGGCAACTTCCGGGATAGCTTGCCGATGGTGCAGCCGGCGCTGGTCTGGACCCTGGAAGCGCATCCTATCCGCGTGATTCTGGAATCGACGCTGCGCGCTGCCGGCTATCCGCTGTTGCCGGGCGTGGCGCGGGCGCGGCTGTGGCGCGGACGCGGTTATTTCAATTGCCAGGCGATGCAGTGGGAGTTCTGGGATGGCTTTGGCCTCGCACCGGACTTGACCAATCGCTTCCTGGGCGGTCATCAGGATGCGATCGTGACGCCAGCCGGACCGTCCTGGCGCCAGCGCTGGCGTTGGCTGTGGTGCAATCTACGCTTGGCTGGCGCAGTTGGCCGCGCCCGCAAACATGCCGAAGCCGAATTCGAGCGGCTGCGCCGGACGACGGCCGCGCAGTGCAGCCGGGACTGGCGGGCGCTGCCGGATCGCGCCCTGACCGACAGCCTGCTGGCGTTTAGCGATGTCGATGGCGAACGCCGGCTGCATTTGTTGCAATCGACCAGCGCCGCCAGCTGGATGTTGCTGACCGGATTGCTGCAACGCTGGTTCGGCGAGCAGACCCAGCAGATCGCCAATGCCCTGCTCATCAACGGCGCCCCCATCACCAGCGCCCAACACGGCCTTGCCTTGGCGCAACTGGCCGAAACGGCTGCGACCGATCCGGCGGCGCGCGACTTTCTGCGTGCGGAGCCCTTTGCCCCAGCCGACTGGCGGGCATTACCGGCGGAATCGGCTTTTCGCCGTGGATTCGAAGCCTTTCTGGCGGACTATGGCCATCGCTGCGTGTACGAACTCGACCTGCGCAATCCGCGCTGGCGCGAAGATCAGCGCTGGCTGTTGGATACCATCCGCGCCATGCAAAGCGGCGGCGAGCGGCGACGTATCGTGGAACAACGGCGGGAAACGGCACTGGCTGCTTGGCGACAGGTGCAGGCCAGGACGCCGCGTCTGTTGCACGGCCTGATTCGCCGTCTGGCGCGGCAGTCCGCTGGCGAAGCCGGACAGCGGGAAATGGCGAAATCGATTCTGGTGCGGCAGGCGGAGGTCTCCCGGATCGTGGCGCTGGAAATCGGGCGACGCTTGACGGCGCGCGGGTTGTTGCGCGCGGCGGATGACGTGTTCCATTGCACCATCGAAGACCTGTGCGAGTTGATGGAAGGCGGCTGGGATGGCGTCGGGTTGGCCGAGTTGGTGGCCGATCGCAAGGCGCGGCTGGCGAGTCTGGATGCCGAGGCCGCGCCCGATACCCTGGTGGAGGACAGTCCGACGCGGGTGGGGGCAGCCGTGCCGTCGGGTGACGATGCGTCCGCCTTGCAGGGACTGGGCGTCGCCGCCGGCCTGGCGACGGGGCCTGCCTGCCTCATCGTCGATCCGCGTCACGCCGAACAGCTGGCGGTTGGCGATGTGTTGGTCGCGCCCTCCACCGATCCGGCCTGGACCCCGCTGTTCCTGCACGCCGCTGCGCTGGTGACCGAGACCGGCGGTTTCATCTCGCACGGTGCTATCGTGGCTCGCGAATATGGCATTCCGGCCGTCGTCAACGTGCCGGGCGTGATGCAGCGCATCGTCCAGGGAACGCAGTGGACGGTGGATGGCGATAAGGGGCGGGTGACGCCGGTGCTGTGATACGCTGCCAGCGGGCCGGCCGCCTGTGCGGCGGCACGGCGCGCATGTTCCGATGCGCGACATTCACCCGCCACCTGAAGGGTCGCCGATGACAGCCAACCACACCGTTTCCGATCCACTCGCCGCCGTCATCGCCTACCACCAGGCCAGCAAGCACCGCCCAGATCGCTATGCGCCGGGTCCGGGCGGACTCGACTGGACCAATCAACCCGATCCGTTTCGACGCTATGTGGGAGCGCCTCGGGTCGAATTGCCGTTACGGGCGGATACCCTGACCCTTGCCTTTGCAGCGCTACGCCAGGGTCAACGGCCTGCGCCTCACCCATTGACGCGCGACGCCCTGGCGATCTTGCTCGAATTGGCGCTGGGGCTGTCGGCCTGGAAGCAGCAGGGCGGCTCCCGCTGGGCGCTGCGCTGCAATCCGTCGAGCGGCAACCTGCATCCCACCGAGGGCTATCTGATCTGCCCGGCATTGCCGGATCTGGCGGCTGGGGTCCATCACTATCATAGCCATGACCATGCGCTCGAACGCCGCGCCGCGCCGGATTCCATCACCTGGGGCAGTGAACTGCAGGGCGGGGTGGTCTTGGCGCTGAGCAGCGTTCACTGGCGCGAAGCCTGGAAATACGGTCTGCGCGCCTATCGTTATTGCCAGCACGACTGTGGCCATGCCATCGCCGCCGTTGCCTATGCCGCCGCTGCGCTGGGTTGGCAGGTGCGGCTGTTGTCGCACTGGGGGGATGAGGAACTGGCCGCCCTGCTTGGTCTGGATCGGATGGCGGATTTTGCGGCGGCTGAGCTGGAATATCCGGATGTCGCGCTGTGGGTAGGATCCGCCGCGCCGCCGACCGAGCTGTCCGTGCAAGCGCTGAGTGCCTCGTTGCGTTTCGTCGGTCAACCCAACCGGCTGAGTCCATCCCAGGTCGCCTGGCCCGGCATGGATGAGGTCGAACACGCCGCCCGTCGCCCGCCTGAAGTCGTTCCACCGGCATTCCAGACCCTTGACCCGTCGCCGCTGACCGCAGTGGATAACCCGACTGCTGCCGCGACCCTGATCCGTCAACGCCGCAGCGCGGTGGCGTTCGATGGGGTAACTTCAATGTCCGCCGAGCGCTGGTTTGGTCTGCTGGATGCGCTGTTGCCGCGGCCAAAGGTGCCGCCGCTCGATGCTTGGCCATGGTCGCCACGGGTACACCCGTTGCTGTTCGCCCACCGCATCGACGGGGTGTCACCCGGTCTCTATCTGTTGCTGCGGCAGGCGGAGGCACTGCCGCGATTGCGCCAAGCATTACAGAATGAGTGGGACTGGGCTAGGGTCGAACAGGCTCCGGCACATCTGCCGCTGTACCGGCTGACGCCAGGCGATGCCCGCAACGCCGCGCGGATGGTGTCCTGTCATCAGGATATTGCCGCTGATTCCTGCTTTGCGGTTGGCTTCCTCACCGAATTCGCCGCTCCGCTGCAGGGTGCGCCCTGGCGCTATCGGGAGCTGTTCTGGGAAACCGGGCTGTTGGGGCAGATCCTGTATCTGGAGGCGGAAGCCGCCGGTCTACGCGGCACCGGCATTGGCTGCTTCTTCGACGATGTCCTGCATCAATGGCTGGGGCTCAAAGACTTGAGCTGGCAGTCGCTCTATCACTTTACCGTCGGTGGTCCCATCGAAGATCCGCGCATGCAGAGCCTACCGCCTTACGCCCATCGGCGCTGAGCGTTGTTGCAGCAAGATCGTCGAACTGGCGGGAGCAGCCATTCTTATAGTCTTGCTAACTGACAACTATGACATCCAGTCGCTTTATTAATCATAATTAATTGATTAATAAAAATTAATTTTGATTTAGCGGCGACCGTGTATAGATCATAATTAGCGGGACTATAGATCGTTTTGGTCAGCCTGTCAGATGGTAGAACCGTACTCTATGTAATTTAGCTGTCCGGTGCACCTTACTGCTGTACCGGCTGACGCTAGGCGATGCTCGCAACGCCGCGCGCATGGTGTCCTGTCATCAGGATATTGCCG
>RXIW01000032.1 GCA_003989065.1 Candidatus Competibacteraceae bacterium | reverse complement strand
CGCGCTCAATGATAACTATCGGTTGAACCTCCTCTTGGGTACGCCAACCCCAGCGACTACATAGCGCGATTGCCCTGCAGGGACGGCTTGTCATGCCGAAGCGCGTCGTTGCCGCCGCCTTATACCGATTGCCACGCACGAGCGAGAAACCACGCCATGAATGACACGTCCTTGACGACTCTCGAAATCGAACCCGAGGGCGCCGCTCGCTCCAGCGTGATCTGGATGCACGGACTGGGGGCCGACGCCCGCGATTTCGAGCCCATCGTGCCCGAACTGCACCTGCCATCCGAATTGGGCATTCGTTTCGTCTTCCCCAATGCCCCGATCCGCCCGATCACCATCAACGGCGGCATGCGGATGCGCGGCTGGTACGACGTGCTGAGCCTCGATCTGCCGCGCCAGGAAGACGCCGAGGGGGTCTACGCCTCCGAACAGGCCATCTACCAGCTGCTCGACCGGGAGAAGAGCCGCGGCGTCCCCGCCGACCGCATCGTGCTGGCCGGCTTCTCCCAGGGCGGCGCGATGGCGTTGCACACCGGCCTGCGCTACCCCGACCGCCTGGCCGGCATCCTGGCCCTGTCCTGTTATGTTCCGTTGGCCAGCCGGCTGAGCAGCGAACGGCGGCCCGCCAACCAGACCACGCCGATCTTCATGGCCCATGGCGACTACGACGCCATCATTCAGATTCGTCACAGTCAACAGAGTCTCGAACTGCTGGAAAGCCTGGGTCATCCGGTGGAATGGAACGACTACGGCATGGGCCACGAAGTGTGCTGGGAAGAGCTTCGCGATATCTCGGCCTGGCTGGGACGGGTCCTGGCGGTGTCGCTGGCCTGAACGCCCCCATGAACGGACCCATCGGACAGACCGTCATGCTCAAACTGCTACGCCTTGGCATCATCCTGCTGCTGACATTCGGCTGGGGGGCTTACACCGCCGCCGCCGAAAACGACGCCACCCGCCAAGCGCAAGCCGCCGCCAAGAGCTGGCTGACGCTGGTCGATGCCGGCCAGTATGGCCAAAGCTGGGACAAGGCGTCGTTGCTGTTTCGCAGCGCCGTGATGCGCAGCGAATGGGAACGCGCCGCCAAGGCCACCCGCGCTCCGTTGGGTGCCTTGCAGTCGCGCACCCTCAAGTCGGCGACCTTCACCCGCAGCCTGCCGGGTGCTCCAGATGGCGAATATGTGGTGATCCAATTCGACAGCCAGTTCGCCAACAAGGCTGCCGCCGTCGAAACCGTCACCCCCATGCGCGACCGGGACGGGGTCTGGCGGGTGTCCGGCTACTTCATCCAGTAGCCGAACCCGGACCGCCGTTACGACCTGACGACTTCCGCTACCCAAGCCTGCGCCAGGGCAGCCGCCTCGCGCACCCGATTCGGAGCGGTCCCGCCCAGCACGTCGCGGGCCGCTACCGATCCCTCCAGCGACAGCACCAGAAAGACATCTTCCTCGATCAGTGCCGAGAACTGCTGCAATTCCGCCAGACTCATCTCGGCCAGATCGCGACCGCTGTCCACCCCCAACCGCACCGCCTTGCCGACGATTTCGTGGGCATCGCGAAACGGCACGCCCTTGCGCACCAGATAATCGGCCAGATCGGTGGCGGTGGCGAAGCCGCGCCGGGCGGCCTGTAGCATCCTGTCGCGCTTAGGCCGCAGAGCCGGGATCATGTCGGCGAAAGCCCGCAAGCAGCCCAGCACGGTGTCGACCGTGTCGAACAGCGGTTCCTTGTCTTCCTGATTGTCCTTGTTGTAGGCCAGCGGCTGGCTCTTCATCAGGGTCAGCAGCGCGATCAGATGACCGTTCACCCGTCCGACCTTGCCCCGCACCAGTTCGGGCACATCGGGATTCTTCTTCTGCGGCATGATGGACGAGCCGGTGCAAAAGCGGTCCGGCAGATCGACGAAATCGAACTGAGCCGAAGACCACAGCACCAGCTCCTCGGCCATGCGCGACAGATGGGTCATCAGCAGCGCAGCCGCGGCGGTGAATTCGATGGCGAAGTCGCGGTCGCTGACTGCATCCAGCGAATTGGCGCACGGCGCGGCAAAATCCAGCAATTGCGCGGTGTAATGGCGATCCAGGGGATAGCTGGTGCCGGCCAGCGCCGCCGCGCCCAGCGGCATGACGTTGACCCGCTTGCGAGCATCGACCAGCCGTTCGTAGTCGCGCTTGAGCATCTCGAACCAGGCCAGCAGGTGATGGCCGAAGGTCACCGGCTGGGCGACCTGCAGATGAGTGAACCCCGGCATGATGGTGTCGGCCTCACGGGCTGCCATCGTCGCCAAACCGCCCAGCAGGCGCGCAATTTCGCCCAACAGGATATCGATGGCGTCGCGCAGGTACAGGCGGATATCGGTCGCCACCTGATCGTTGCGAGAACGACCGGTGTGCAAACGCTTGCCAGCATCGCCGATGCGCGCGGTCAGCCGGGCCTCGATATTCATGTGAACATCTTCCAGCTCCACCGACCAGACGAATTCGCCGCGTTCGATCTCGGCGCGAATCGTCTCCAAGCCCTGCACGATGGCTTCGCAATCCTGCGGGGACAACACGCCGACCCGCGCCAGCATGCGCGCGTGGGCGATCGAACCGGCGATATCCTGACGGTACATCCGCCGATCGAAATCGACCGAGGCGGTGAAGGCTGCCACGAAGGCGTCGGTGCTCTCGGTGAACCGTCCGCCCCAGGTCTTGTTGGTCTGTGTGTCGCTCATGAGATATTCTGTCAGGTTAAAAAAGGACGCCATAGCTTACCAAAACCATGCAAGCCGATACCCTGCGCATCGCCACCCGTAAAAGTCCTCTCGCCCTCTGGCAAGCCGAGCATGTCGCCGCACGCCTGCGCCAGGTTCATCCCGGCCTGCAGGTCGAACTGGTCGGCCTGGTCACCCGCGGCGACCGCATTCTCGACAGCCCGCTGGCCAAGATCGGCGGCAAGGGACTGTTCGTCAAGGAGCTGGAGCAAAGCCTGCTGGAAGGCCGCGCCGACCTCGCCGTGCATTCGATGAAGGATGTGCCGGTGGACTTCCCTCCCGGCCTGGGCCTGACAGTGATTCTGGCCCGTGAGGATCCTCACGACGCCTTCGTATCCTTGCGCTATTCCCAGCTCGACACCTTGCCCGCCGATGCCCGGATCGGCACTGCCAGCCTGCGGCGGCAATGCCAGCTGCTAGCCCGTTATCCGGATTGGCGCATCAGCCCGCTACGCGGCAATGTCGGCAGCCGGCTCGCCAAGCTGGATAGCGGCGAATTCGACGCCATCATCCTGGCCGCGGCTGGATTGAAACGGCTGGGGCTGGAACAGCGCATTACCCGGATTCTGGAGCCGGAGTTCAGCCTGCCCGCCGTCGGTCAGGGCGCGATTGGGGTGGAATGCCGTTTGGCCGACGAGCGGACCCGGTCGCTGATCACCGCGTTGGACGATCCCTCCACCCATACCCGCATCGCGGCGGAGCGGGCTTTCAACGCGCGACTACAGGGCGGCTGCCAAGTACCTATCGCCGGGCACGCTGTGCTGGAGGGCAATCGACTGTGGCTGCGCGGTCTGGTGGGCGAACCGGACGGCAGCCGGATCGTCGCCGGCGACCTCCACGGCCCGGCCACGGCGGCCGAAGAACTGGGCGCGACGCTGGCCGAACAGCTGCTGGAACGCGGGGCTGACGCCATCCTGCGCCGGCTGCTCGAAGCGGGCTGAGCCATGCATCCAGCGGCAGGCGAGGAATCCCGGCAGCTGCAGGGCCTGGGCGTGTTGGTCACCCGCCCCGAGCATCAGGCCGACGCTCTGTGTCAGTGGATCGAAAGCCACGGCGGCCACGCCATCCGCTGCCCCGCCCTGCGCATCGTCGAACCGCGCGACTGGCGCCCGGCCTTGGCCCTGTTCGCCCGACTGACCGACTACGATCTGCTGATCTTCACCAGCGCCAACGCGGTCGATCGGACCCTACCGCACATCACCGAACGGGGCGGCTTTCCGGTCCGACTGGAGCTTGCCGCCATCGGCCAGGCCACGGCCCGCGCGCTGGCCCGACACGGCATCGACCGCTGTCTACGACCGGAACAGGATTTCACCAGCGAAGCGCTGCTGGCGCTGCCTCGATTCCAGCAGGTCGCCGGTCAGGCCATCGCCATCGTCCGCGGCGAAGGCGGCCGGGAACTACTGGCCGATACCCTGCGCAGCCGGGGTGCTCGCGTCGATCATGCCGAGGTCTATCGGCGCGAACGGCCCGACATCGCCATCGAACCGTTGCTGGAGCGCTGGGCGCGGGGCGACATCGGCGCGGTCATCGCAACCAGCGGCGAAACCCTGTCGAATCTGTTTGATATGCTGGGCGCAGCCGGGCAACATTACCTGTGTCAAACTCCGATGATCGTGGTCAGCACTCGCACTGTGCAGGCCGCCGCGAAGCTCGGCTGCCATCATCTCCTGCTCGCTCAGGAAGCCAGCGACGCCGCCATCGCCGCCGCCCTGCTCCGCCTGGCGGCCCATCCCTCTCTCTCAGTTGGTAACGCGACATGACAGATCCAAAACCCGATAACGGCAATACCAAAGCCCCACCCGTGGAATTGACCCCCGCGTTGACCCTCAAGCCCGACGCCAAAGCCGCGCCCGCGCCGAAGAGCGGACGGGGCGTGGCCTGGCTCGCCCTCTTGGTCGGACTGGGCGCGGCCGGCGGCAGCGGTTCTCTCTGGTACCTGTGGCAACAGGATCAAGCCGCCCAGGCCAACCGGCTGCAGCAGGCGATCAAGCAAGCCATCGCCCAACAGGGTACGGAGCTGCAGGCGCTCAAGAGCCAGATCCAGGATCTACAGGCGCTGAAGACCGGATTCGAACAGGCCCGCGCCGACAATCAGGCCCTCAAGGAACAACTGCTTGGCCTGAGCGGCGACCTGCAACCGCTGAAGAATGCCGTCGAGCTGGTCAAGGGTGAAAGCGACGTCATCAAGGGCGAAATCAAACTGGTCCGCGAAGGCCAGGACGCCCACAAGACCATGGTACAGAAGCAGAAAGACGAGCTGGACCAGCAGATCCAGGCGCAACAGGACCGTCTGGCCAAGCTCGACGAATACATCCAGAATCTGAAACTGAGCCAAAGCGGCATGGCGGAGAATCTGGAAACGGTCAAGACCGTGGCGGCCAAAGGCGGTGACGTGAACGCCTTTCCGCTGGCCGAGGTGGACTTTCTGCTGCGGCTGGCCGATTCCAAGCTCAAGCTGGAACGCAACGTCGCTTCGGCTCGCCTGGCGCTGGACGCCGCTCAGCAGCGGTTAAAGACCGTCAACGAAAGCAGCCTGGCCTCGGTACAAACCATGCTGACCGAAGCCATCGCCAGCCTGCGCGGCGTCCAGTTGCCCGACATCAGCGCGCTGGCCCACAAGGTCGTGGAGATGGAAAAGGAGGTTGGCGGCCTGCCAGTGAAGATCGATTCCGGCGTGCCGGACATCAAGAACCGGGTCAAGCCGTCGACTCAGGTTACGCTCAGCGCCGACGGCGAGCGCTCGTGGTGGGACCGCAGCACCGAAGCGGTGTGGAACCAGTTCAAGGATATCGTGGTGATCCGCCGGGTTCGCAGCGAAGCGCCGCCGCTGATCGCGATGGAGGAAGAATTCTTCCTGCGCCAGAACCTGCGGCTGGAGCTGGAAAGCATGCGTATGGCCCTGCTGCGCGGCGACGCCCAGTCCTATCAGGACTCGGCTGAACTGGTGCGCAAGTGGACCGAAACCTACTTCGACGCCCAGGACACCCGCGTCACGGCCTTCCTCAACCAGTTGCAGGCCCTGCAGGCCATTCAGTTCAATCCCTACATCCCGGATCTGACCGGCCTCAATCAGGCTTTCCGCGACGCGCTCAATCACCGGCAGCCGGTCCGTTCGGTGATGACCACTCCAGCTGCGGCTGAACAGAAGCCGGCGCCCACCGGGGAGGCGCAACCATGAGGCTGCTCATCGGGATCATCGTCACCCTATTCGTTTCGGTCTGGATGGCCCTGTCGCTGCGCCAGGATCCCGGTTACGCGATGCTCAGCATCGGCCAATGGACCATCGAAACCAGCCTGACCTTCTTCGTCATCTTCCTGGCTTTCATGTTCGGCGTGTTCTACGCCGGGGTCCGGCTGGCCATCCGGCTGTGGGAGACGCCGGGCCAGACCCTGCGCGCCAATCGACGGCGGTTGCAGCGCAAGGCGCGGCGGCTGTTCAATCTGGGCGTCCGGCAGCTGGCAGCCGGTCAGTGGGCAGCCGCCGAGAAAACCCTGATCAAGAGCGCCGAATACAGCGAACACCCGGCTTCGCACTATCTGAACGCAGCCCGGGCCGCCCACCATCTCAGCGAAGTCGCCTGGCGGCGCGACCTGCATCTACGCAAGGCCGAGGATGCGCCAGACGCCGATCAGTTGACGATACAGCTGGCCCGGGCGGAATTCCTGCTGGACGACCATCAAGCGATTCAGGCGCGACCCATCCTGGAGTCGCTGCACACCCTCAACCCGCGCCACCCCGGCGTGCTGTTGTGGCTGGCCCGGACCTACCAGCAGCTGCAAACCTGGGAACCGCTGCAGCAACTGTTGCCGGAATTGCAAAAGCAGAAAGCGCTGGGGCCCGAGCCACTGGCCGCGCTGCAGAAACAAACCTATCTGGCGCTGGTGGAGATCGCGGTGGCCAGTGGCTCGCTGGACAAGCTCCGCGCCCTGTGGCGGCAAGCGCCGACCACCCTGCGCGAAGAAGACGAAGAACTGCTGGTCGCCTATGCCACCGCGCTGTGCGACTTCCAGGCCATCGACGACGCCGAGGCCCTGTTGCGCGAAGCGATCGATCGCCGCTGGAGCTCGAAGCTGGTGGTCGGCTATGGCATGTTGGGACGCGGCAACGCGGCAGCCCAGTTGGCTGTCGCCGAGGGTTGGCTGGCCAAGCATGGCGACGACGCCTATCTGCTGTTGACCCTGGGTCGCCTAGCCAAGCGCTGCCAGCAGGACGCCAAGGCCCGCGACTATCTGGAACGCAGCATCCAGCTGATGCCAATGCCAGATGCCTATCAGGAACTGGGCGAGCTGCTGGTTTCCCTGCACGAACTGACCTACGCCAGCCAGTGTTTCCATACCGGTCTGCGCCTGCTGGTCGGCAAGCCGCTGGAAAAGCAGGGTGCGATGCTCCCCGCAGCCGAATCGGTGCAGAAACTCGAAGGGCCGGATCAACCGGCTGTGCCTGCGCCAATCTGATTGACATCCATCCTGTGACGGCGGGTCGCCGACAAAGCGCCCGCCGGTTCATCCTTGTCACGCTCCCCACTACGTCGATCACGTCGAAAATCCGCCTTGCGCTGATCAACGTCCCACCCTTCCGTATCGACCATTGTCGCCGCATCGCAATATAGACAATCGTCACCAATCGATGAAATAGCTGCGGTCATATCGCTTTCGGCGTCATTTCATGCATTCCGGCAATCGACCAGAATCCAGAATCGATGCCAAGACATTGAAAATGCCATGCGAACATTGCTGCGCCCTATCGTTATATATATAATTATATATCGATGGGTTGCCAGGTAATTTCGAGCAAATACTGGAGGGGTGTTGCGGCCATGATTTTCAGATCGTCATTGAAAAAACTATTCTTTCTATGTCTTGTCGGTTATAGCGCCATCAGTCTTGGACAAACGGTCAGTATCCCCGCTCTCAAAGCCAATTGTGACGGCGGCGTCTCTGATAGTTTTACCTTGTCTGGCGGCGTAACGAATCAGAAGACATTCACTTTGGAAACACTCCAGCAATACACGCCTTCCAAGCTCGACGTCTGGTATTACACCGGCAAAGGCCCGGTGCAAACCAGCTACATTGGCGTGCTCCTCGCCGATTTGCTCAATGAAGCGGTCGTAGTCACCGATCCTGCAGTCAAGAACGATATTCTTTCCAAATACGTTCTGGTTCGCGCCTCGGACTGTTATGAGGTCGTTGTCGCCGTAGCGGAGCTGTTAAGCAGTTTTGGCGGAGATCAAATCATGGTTGCCTACGCCACTGGCGATGGGCAGTTATTGAGTAGCGACGGCATGGCCCGTCTGGTAGTGCCGGGAGATAAATCGGGTGGCCGATATGTATCCAACATTACCACTATCCAGGTGCTCTCCCCATAATGACGGGTCAAGAAAACCTGCATGACCCCATTACGATATAGAGGGTCGGTCATATCCGATCCGAAAATCGGATATGACCAGTGATCTTGCGCCTTGCAGGTTGTGGCTCAATGCTTTCCAGCCGTTGGGCCAATCGATCCACTCGAACGCCGCTAAGGACTCAGTGGCTCGAAAATTCGAAGGAATCGTAGAACAGTTGTTCCGCCGGTAAGCCCTGAGCGGCGAATACGGCTTTGGCGGCTTCGATCATCGGCGGCGGACCACTCATGTACACGTCGTAGGTGCTGAGGTCGGGATAGTCGGCAGCAACCACTTCATGCACCCAGCCGGTGCGGCCTTCCCAGCGATCCTCCGGGTGCGGCTCCGACAACACCGGCGTGTAGCGGAAATTCGGATGCTCTTCGGCCCACTGGCGCGGTAAGGCGTCCAAATACAAATCCACCTGGGCCCGCGCGCCCCAATACAGATGCAGCCGCCGCTCCAGCCCGGTGTGGAAAGCGTGTTCGAGCATCCCTTTCAGTGGCGCGAACCCGGTGCCGCCGCCAATGAGAATGATCGGACGCGGCGAATCTTCACGCAGAAAAAACGTGCCCAACGGCCCCTGAAACCGTAACAGGGCCTTGTCCTTCATCCGCTCGAACAGGAAGCCGGTGAAGAAACCGCCCGGCACCTGGCGCACGTGCAGTTCCAGCAGTTCGTCGGCCTCTGGCGCATTGGCCAGCGAGAAACCGCGCCGCCGCCCGTCGGCCAGCAGCACATCGACATACTGCCCGGCCAGAAATTGCAGGCGCTCGGTATTTGGCAACTTGAGATAAAGCCGCATCACATCCGGCGCCAGCAGCTCCCGGCGTTCCACCCGGCACGGCAGAATCCGCACCGCGATATCGGCACCGGTCTTGATCTCGCGCGCTTCGATCACCAGATCGGAACGTGGTCGGGCCTGACAAAGCAATGCCTTCCCTTCGGCCTGCTCGCGTTCGCTGAGGGCTGGCGGCCGCCCGTCGGGATAGTCGATCTGGCCGGACAGAATCGTCGCCATACAGGAACCGCAGGTACCGTTGCGGCAGCCATAGGGCAACATGCTGCCTTTCGCGCGCAGGGCTGCGTCCAGAATCGCTTCGTTCTCCGCGACCTGGAAGTGGTCGCCGCTGTTCTTCAGGGTAATTTGATAGGGCATAGCGAACAGATGAATCCAGGGTTATGGTCATGATCGACGGCAAACCGGTACCGAACAGCGCTCGCCATCCAGACCTAGTTAGCATCGATACCTTCTTTATAACCCCAATTGCCCCCAAAGTTCATCCACACGTTTTTTGACCTCGGCGCTCATCGCGATGGGCCGGCCCCATTCCCGGGTGGTTTCGCCCGGCCACTTGTTGGTGGCGTCGAAGCCGATCTTGGAGCCCAGCCCGGACACCGGCGAGGCGAAATCCAGGTAATCGATGGGCGTGTTCTCGATCATCACCGTATCCCGCACCGGGTCCATGCGGGTGGTCATGGCCCAGATCACATCCTTCCAGTCCCGCGCGTTCACGTCCTCGTCGACCACGATCACGAACTTGGTGTACATGAACTGGCGCAGAAACGACCACACGCCCAGCATCACCCGCTTGGCGTGTCCAGGGTATTGCTTGCGCATGGCCACTACCGCCAGGCGATAGGAACAGCCTTCGGGCGGCAGATAGAAATCGACGATCTCGGGAAATTGCTTCTGCAGGATCGGCACGAACACCTCGTTCAGCGCCACGCCGAGGATGGCCGGCTCATCCGGCGGTCGGCCGGTGTAGGTGCTGTGATAGATCGGATGTTCGCGCTGGGTGATGCGGTCGATGGTGAACACCGGAAAGCGGTCCACCTCGTTGTAATAGCCGGTATGGTCGCCGAATGGCCCTTCCAGCGCGGTCTCGCCGGGGGCGATATGACCTTCGAGCACCAACTCGGCCGAAGCCGGCACCTGCAGGTCGTTACCCAGACATTGCGCCACTTCCGTGCGCGAGCCACGCAGCAAGCCGGCGAAGGCGTATTCCGCCAGGGTATCGGGCACTGGAGTGACCGCCGCCAGAATGGTGGCCGGATCGGCCCCCAACGCGACCGCCACCGGGAATGGCTCTCCCGGTCGGGCCTGCTGCCACTCGCGAAAATCCAGCGCCCCGCCGCGATGAGCCAGCCAGCGCATGATGACCTTGTTGCGATCGATGACCTGCTGGCGGTAGATGCCCAGATTCTGGCGCGGTTTGTTCGGTCCGCGCGTCACCACCAGCCCCCAGGTGATCAGTGGCCCGGCATCCTCCGGCCAGCAATACTGCACCGGCAGTCGCGCCAAATCGACGTCCGCGCCTTCGATCACCCGCTCCTGACAGGGTGGCCGACCGACCTTGCGCGGGGTCATGTCCAGCACCTTGCGGAACACCGGCAATTTCTCCCAGGCATCGCGCAGGCCCTTGGGCGGCTCCGGCTCCTTGAGAAAAGCCAGCAACTTGCCCACCTCGCGCAAGGCTTCCACGTCATCGGCCCCCATGCCCAGCGCGACCCGGCGGGGGGTGCCGAACAGATTAGCCAGCACCGGAATGGCGTGACCTTTAGGGTTCTCGAATAGGATGGCCGGTCCTCCAGCCCGCAGCACCCGATCGCAAATCTCGGTCATCTCCAGTTTCGGATCTACCGCCACGCGAATACGTTTCAGCTCGCCTAGCTGCTCCAGCTGGGCTATAAAATCACGCAAATCCTTGTATTGCATCGATGATCTCTCATAGAAATCGAGAAAGCGCCAAAGGAGGCTTAGAATGGATATCTTAACAGCGCAGTCACCTGGCGTATCCGGTCCTGGCCGCCTAAACTTGTCGGACTGCGCGTCCAGCCGGCGCAAAATCGCTACACCGATGGTCCATCATGGCACTTTTCCCCTCCTACCCTGACCCCCTCCAGGAAACGACATGAAATTCCTGCTCCGCATCGCGGCCGTCATCGACACCGTCAACACCGCGATCGGCCGCTCGATGATCTGGCTGATCCTGTTCTGCTGCCTGACCAGCGCTGTAGCCGCTACCCTGCGTTACACGCTCGACTGGGGCTCCAACGCTCTGCTGGAAGCGCAGTGGTTCATGTTCGGGCTGGTCTTTCTGTTTTGCGCGGCCTGGACCCTGCGGGAAAACGGTCACGTCCGCATCGACATCCTGTATACCAAGCTGCCGCCGACAGCGCGGGTCTGGATCGACATCGTCGGCGGATTGCTGTTCCTGCTGCCGGTCTGTCTGCTGATCGCCATCGACTCCTGGAACTTCTTCCTGATCTCCTACCGGACCAACGAAGCCTCGCCCAACCCCGGCGGCCTGTTCTGGTGGCCGATCAAGCTGGCGATACCCGTCGCCTTCGTCCTGCTCAGCCTGCAGGGGCTGTCCGAGACCATCAAGAACATCGCGGTGCTGACCGGCCATCGCCCCATGCCCCACCTGCGAGGTGGGCACTGACATGAGCGAATTCCTGATCGCCAACATGGCGCCGATCATGTTCTCGGCGCTGATCGTGTTCCTGCTGATCGGCTACCCTGTCGCGTTTTCGCTGGCGGCGGTCGGCATGACCTTCGGCCTGCTGGGCATCCAGCTCGGCCTGTTGACTCCCAATCTGCTGCAGGCATTCCCCGATCGGGTGTTCGGCATCATGAAGAACGAGATCCTGTTGGCGGTGCCGTTCTTCACCTTCATGGGACTGGTGCTGGAACGCAGCGGCATGGCCGAGGATTTGCTGGACACCATCGGCCAGCTGTTCGGCGGCGTCCGCGGTGGACTGGCCTATGCGGTGGTGCTGGTCGGGGCGCTGCTGGCCGCCACCACCGGCGTCGTCGCCGCTTCGGTCATCGCCATGGGGCTGATTTCGCTGCCGATCATGCTGCGTTACGGCTATGACCGGGCTTTGGCTTCAGGCGTGATCGCCGCCTCCGGCTCCCTGGCCCAGATCATTCCGCCCTCGCTGGTACTGATCGTGATGGCCGACGTGTTGGGCCGTTCGGTAGGCGACATGTACAAAGGGGCCTTCATTCCAGGGCTCATCCTGATGGGATTCTATCTGGTCTGGATTCTGATCAATGCCACGTTCCGGCCGCACACCGCTCCGGCTCTGCCGCCGGAAGCGCGCACCCTGCGAGGCTGGGCGCTGGCCCTGCGGGTGGTAGTGGCTATGGTTCCGCCCCTGGTGCTGATCTTTCTGGTGCTGGGCAGCATCTTCATCGGCTGGGCCACTCCGACCGAAGGCGGTGCGCTGGGCGCGGTCGGCGCGCTGGTCCTGGCCTTGATCCGGCGCAGGATGAACTACACGCTGCTGGTCGAAGCCATGACCTCCACGGCCCGAGTCACCAGCTTCGTGATCTTCATCCTGATCGGCTCCAGCGTGTTCAGCCTGGTGTTTCGCGGGGTCAACGGCGATCTGTGGGTGGAACACCTGCTGCTGAACCTGCCGGGCGGCCAGGTTGGCTTTCTGTTGGTGGTGAACGCCCTGGTGTTCCTGCTGGCGTTCTTCCTCGACTACTTCGAAATCAGCTTCATCATCCTGCCGTTGCTGGCGCCGGTGGCGGAGAAACTGGGCATCGACCTGATCTGGTTCGGCGTGCTGCTGGGTGTCAACATGCAGACCTCCTTCCTGCACCCGCCGTTCGGCTTCGCCCTGTTCTTCCTGCGCAGCGTGGCTCCGCCGCAAGTGCGCACCAGCGACATCTACTGGGGCGCGATACCGTTCGTCGTCATTCAGATGCTCATGGTGGGCCTGATCATTCTCTTTCCCTCGATCGTGACGTTCGGTCTCGACCGACCGGAGCACTCCAGCCAGTCCGCCCCGGTGCAGATTCTGGCGCCGCAGGACGACTCGAATGGGAGCCGCCCGGAAGCGCCGCCGGAGGATGATATATCCAATCTGTTCAAGCAGATCGCGCCCAAGCCTCCGCAGTAACCGCCATCAGCGGCGAGCCGTCCGCTCGCTGCTGATGATCGATCCGTCATTTCTTCGCGCGCAATTGCGCCTGCATGAAATTGGCCAGGGTATCTTCGGCCAGCCCCATCCAGATGTTGGAGACCTGCTGGAAGGCGCGCTGTGAATCGTAGATCTTCTTGAAATCCGGATTCTTGGCCGATTCTTCGGCGTAAATCTTCTGAGCCGCGTCGTAGGCATCCTTCATCACGTCGTCGGGATAGCGCTTGAGCTGCGCGCCATTCAGCACCAGCCGCTGGATGGCCGGCGGATTCTTGGCGTCATAATTGGCCAGCATCCGGACATTGGCCTCAGCAGCGGCGGTCTCGAACGCCACCTGATACGGCTTGGGCAGCTTCTCCCACTGCTCCTTGTTGACCATGAACGAAATCATCGGACCCGGCTCCCACCACGCCGGGTAGTAGTAATACTTGGCGACCTTGTAGAAGCCCAGCTTCTCGTCGTCGTAGGGGCCGACCCACTCGGCGGCGTCGATCGCGCCACGCTCCAGCGCCGGATAGATTTCCGGTCCCGGCAGCAGTTGCGGCACCGCGCCCAGCGCCAGGAACACCTCCGCGCCGAAGCCGGGAATACGGATCTTCAACCCCTTGAGATCTTCCAGCGATTTGATTTCCTTGCGAAACCACCCTCCCATCTGAACGCCGGTATTGCCGCCGGGGAAATTGACGATGTTGTATTTGGCGAAAAATTCACGCAACAGCGTCAAGCCATCGCCGAAATAGCACCAGGCATTCACCTGCCGGGCGTTCAACCCGAACGGAATGCCGGTGTCGAGCGAAAACGCCTTGTTCTTGCCGTGATAGTAATAGCCGCAGGTCTGGCCGCACTCCACCGTATTCTGCTGGACCGCGTCCAACACTCCGTTTGGCGGCACGATCTCGCCCCCGGCGAAGATCCGGATGTCGAACTTGCCTTCGGTGATTTCGGCAATGCGCTTGGTCATGAAGTCGCCGGTGCCGTAGAGAGTGTCCAGGCTCTTGGGAAAACTCGACGCCATGCGCCACTTGATGGTCGGCAGACCCGCCTCCTGAGGCTGAGCCGACGCTGCCGGCGCGGGCGTCGTCTGGGCAATGGCGGGAACGGCCGCTGTTCCTGCGGCGGCGGCCAAACCCAAGCCGGCTTTCTTGATGAATTCACGGCGCTGCATGTTCCATGATCCTTCTAGGTCGTTAGTGGTGGATGGAATACGACCCTCCGATGGTGAAATCTCTCCCCCGGAGTGTGCGTTTCCTTAAGAATTTATCAGACATGGGGTGGATTGCATGCGCTCAGATGCATTTTGACAAAATGAAACGAACGCGCTTATCATTCCGCCTGTCTCACCAATGTATTTAGATCTCTGTTCGAACTGCCCCAGTGCACGGGAGGTATTCCACATGCTCATATTAGAACACCCCGCCATGTGATGCTTTCCGGGCAGCCTTCGGAAGGCCCTGGTTGTCTTCCGAGCTCCGCTTCCCTCGAATGGAAATGACCCTGGATGACAATCGTCATCCAGGGCTTTTTGCTTTGGGAATCCAGAATTTTTGCTGCGAGCAGCGATCATGCCTATTCAGAAAATCATCAATAAGGGCCGAGTGCCGGTCAAGATCTACACCGACGACATCGACCCGCAAGCCCTGACCCAACTGACCAAGATGGCCCAGTTGCCCATCATCCACAGCCACGTCGCGGCCATGCCCGATGTCCATGTCGGCATCGGTGCGACCGTGGGCGCAGTCATCGCCACCAAGAACGCTATCATCCCCGCTGCAGTAGGGGTCGATATCGGTTGCGGGATGAACGCGGTGCGGCTCAGCCTCAAAGCCAGCCAGCTGCCGGACAGTCTGCGCCCGGTGCGTCAGGCCATCGAAGCGGCGGTACCGGTCGGGTTCGACATGCACTCAGACAAGCCCGGCGTTCCGGCTTCGACGATCCGCGCACTGGACGGCGGATTGGATCGTATCGTCGGTAAGCACCCCGGCATTCTCAAGATGCAGAAGCACGTCGAACGGATTTGGGCGCAACAGTTGGGCACGCTGGGCGGCGGCAATCACTTCATTGAGCTGTGCCTGGACGAAAACCAGGATGTCTGGGTGATGCTGCACTCCGGCAGCCGTGGGATCGGCAACATCATTGGCCGCTACTTCATCGAGTTGGCGCGCAAGGACATGGGCAAGCACCTCGCCAACCTGCCCGACCGCGATCTGGCCTATCTGCAAGAAGGGGCGGAACACTTCGATGATTACGTGGCAGCCGTGCATTGGGCGCAGGATTACGCCATGACCAATCGGCGCGAGATGATGCGGCTGATCCTGGACGCTCTGGCCCGTCAGTTGCCACCGTTCACCCTGACCCGGGAGGCGATCAACTGCCACCACAACTATGTCGCGGTGGAACGGCATTTCGGCGAAGAGCTGTTCATCACCCGCAAAGGGGCGATTCGCGCCGGCGAAGGTGAGCTGGGGATCATCCCCGGCAGCATGGGCGCCAAGTCCTACATCGTGCGCGGCAAGGGCGAGCCGCAATCGTTCTGCTCCTGCTCGCACGGCGCGGGGCGCAGGATGAGTCGGGGCCAGGCCAAACAAGCCTTCGATCCGCAGGATCTGATCGCCCAGACCGCAGGGGTGGAATGCCGCAAGGATACCGGCGTGCTCGATGAGATTCCGGGCGCCTACAAGGACATCGACGCCGTGATGGCCCACCAGTCGGACCTGGTCGAGGTGGTGCATACCCTCAAGCAAGTGGTCTGCGTGAAAGGCTGACCGGAGACGATACCGATGAACAATTTACCCAAACCGAAGCACCGCAATCCGGTCGCTGCCGCGCCGATCCTGCGCAAGGGCGGCGCGCACCAGAAGTCCCGGAGCGCGGAACGGACCCAGTCCCGGACTCAACTGCGGCGCGAAATCCGCGAATGGCAACCGCCGCGCTGACTGTGGCGGTCTGGTGATGAGCCTGCCCAGTGCGGGCTTATCACCAGCGCAGCAGTACCCAGGCCGGGATCAGCATTCCGCTCTCCAGATCATTGGAGCGCGTTTCCAGATTGCCGTCGCCGTCGGTATCCACCAGATAGTAGGACGCGCCCTTGGTGGGATTGACCTTGATCATGTACAGCACCCCACCCGCCCGATACTCCTCGACGGAACCCTGCGCGCCGAGTTGGCGAATCGTCACCTCCGGGGCAGGCGCATCCTGATGGCGGGAGGTATCCGGAGGGCCATCGGGAACCGGCTCCAAACCGGGAGGGGGCGCTGCATCCTGAGCCCAGCCCAGGCTGGACGCCAGCAGCAGTGGGATAAACAACCGCACACGCATGAATGTTCCTTGATCTCGTCTAAGGGTTGAGGTGAGGACGCGCGCTGTCCAGCCCTTCCCGGCCAGCGTCCGTCCATCATTCTCCAGCGTCGCCGATTTGTCCAGTTGCCGACCCCTCATCGCCCACCCGCGCCTGCAGATCGACGATGAAGCGGCAGCTGCCCGCCATCGACTCAATGTGCTTCATCCCAATTGCTCCCGATTCCGACATCGACTTCCAGCGGCACGCGCAGCTCCGCCGCTGCCACCATCGCCTCTCGGATGTGCTCACTGGCCTCGGTAATCGCGTCCGCCGCCACTTCGAACACCAGTTCGTCGTGCACCTGCATCAACATGCGGGCCGGGATGGCGGATTCGGTCAGCCAGCGATCCACCGCCAGCATCGCCCGCTTGATGATGTCGGCGGCGGTGCCCTGCATCGGCGCGTTGATAGCGGCACGCTCCGCCGCCTGCCGATGCTGTGGGTTGCGAGCGCGAATGTCGGATAGGTATAACCGCCGTCCGAATACCGTTTCCACATAGCCCGACTCGGCGGCGCGGCGACGGGTATCGTCCATGTACGCCTTGACGCCGGGATAGCGGGCGAAATAGCGCTCCACGTACGCCTGGGCTGCGCCGCGCTCAATGCCCAGTTGCCGGGCTAGGCCAAAGGCCGACATGCCATAGATCAGGCCAAAGTTGATGGCCTTGGCGCTGCGCCGCTGCTCGGTGCTCACCTCTTCCAGCGCCACCCCGAACACTTCGGCGGCAGTAGCGCGATGCACGTCGGCCCCACTCGCGAATGCCGCCAGCAAACCTTGATCACCGGACAGATGCGCCATGATGCGCAGTTCGATTTGGGAATAGTCCGCCGCCAGCATCGTCCAACCCGGTTCCGGCACGAAAGCTTGGCGAATGCGCCGTCCTTCCGGGGTGCGAATCGGGATGTTCTGCAGATTGGGATCGGAAGACGACAGCCGACCGGTGCTGGCCACGGCCTGATGATAGGAGGTATGGACCCGACCGGTACGGGGATGAATCTGTTCGGGCAGACGATCGGTGTAGGTGGACTTCAGCTTGCTCAGGGTGCGGTGTTCCAGGATGACCCTCGGCAACGGATAGTTCAGCGCTAGTTCCTGCAGGACATCTTCGGCAGTGGACGCCTGACCGGTGGCGGTCTTCTTGCCAACCGGCAGGCCCATCTGCTCGAACAGAATGGCCTGCAGCTGCTTGGGTGATCCCAGGTTGAACCGAGTGCCAGCCAGCTCGTAGGCGTGCTGTTCCAGCTCCTGCAACCGTTTGGCCAATTCGCCGCTGTGCCGACGCAAAGCCGCCGCGTCGACCCGCACCCCGATCCGCTCCATCCGGGCCAGCACCTCGATCAGCGGGATTTCCAGCTCCTGGTACAGCCGCTGCAATCGCGCCTCCCGTTCCAGACGCGGCCACAGGCAACGGTGCAGGCGCAAGGTAACGTCAGCGTCTTCGGCAGCATAGGGACCGGCCTGCTCCAGCGGAACCTGATTGAACGTCAGTTGCTTGGCCCCTTTGCCGGCCACATCCTCAAAGTGGATGGTGCGCAGTTGCAGATGGCGTTCGGCCAGCGAATCGAGATCGTGGCGGGCGGTAGAATCCAATACATAGGATTCCAGCAAGGTGTCGTGGCGGATGCCACGCAATGCGACGCCATGGTTGGCGAGCACATGCAGGTCGTACTTGAGATGCTGGCCCAGCTTCGGCCGGGTGGGATCCTCCAGCAGTGGCTGCAACTGCGCCAGCACCGCGGCCCGATCCAGTTGATCCGGCGCGCCGGGATAGTCGTGCGCCAGCGGCACATAGGCCGCCTCGCCCGGACTGACCGCAAACGACACCCCGACGATGCGGGCGTCCAGATAATTCAGGCTGGTGGTCTCGGTGTCGAAGGCGAACAGCTCGGCGGTCCGCAACCGCTCCAGCCAAGCATCGAGCGCCGCTTGATCCAACACCCGTTGGTAATCGACAGGAACTCGGAGGGGCGGTTCCATCCCGTCCAGTTCCGCCTGTATCGGCATCTTGACCGGCGCTGGCGGCGACGAGGTCGCGGGTTCTGGTCCATCGGACAGCAGCTCTCGCAACCAGGCGCGAAACTCATAACGTTCGTACAACACCCGCAGCGCGGTCGTATCCGGCGCCGCCAACCGCAAATCCTCAAACCCCACCGGCAGCGTAACGGCGCAATCCAGGGTTGCCAGCCGGCGGGACAACGGCAACTGTTCCAAACCGGCCCGCAGCTTGTCGCCGATCTTGCCGGTAATTTCGGCGGCATGCGCCATCAGTTGATCGAGCGAACCGTACTGGCGCAGCCACTTGACCGCCGTCACCGGTCCCACGCCAGGCACGCCAGGAATGTTGTCGGAGCTGTCGCCGACCAGCGCCAGCCAGTCCACGATCAGGGCCGGCGGCACGCCGAACTTCTGCTCCACCCCCGCCACGTCGCTCACCACGTTTTTCATGGTGTCCAGCATCCGCACCTGCTCGTTGACCAGTTGTGCCAGATCCTTGTCGCTGCTGACGATCAGCACCGGCAGATCCTTAGCCGTGGCCTGACCGGTCAGGGTGCCGATGACATCGTCCGCTTCTACGCCAGCCACCTGCAGCAAGGGCAAGCCCATGGCGCGGATACAGGTATGCAACGGCTCGATCTGCTGGACCAGTTGCGGATCGAGCGGCGGCCGATGGGCCTTGTAGTCGGCGAACCATTCATGGCGAAAGGTCGGGCCGGGCGCATCGAACACCACCGCCAGATAATCCGGCCGATAGTCGGCCAGCAGTCGGCGCAACATGTTCAGCACGCCGTACAGCGCGCCGGTCGGCTCACCGGCCCGAGTGCTCAGCGCCGGCAGCGCGTTGAAGGCCCGGTGCAGCCAGGACGAACCATCGATCAGAATCAGGGGTTTGGTCGTCGTCATAGGTCTGCTTCGTCATTTCCCCAGCCGCTGGCTGAGACGCCGCAGGTGGTCGATCGCCTGCAATTGCGCCGTCGCCTCGGCCAGGATCTTGGCGCATTCCATGTTGCTCAGACATTGCCCCCATGTGCTCAGGGCCGCCTCGCGGGCGCGGACGGCAGCAGCTTCGTCGAGATGGGCGGCGTTCTCGGCGTAATCGGCCAGCACCGTGACGATCCGCGGCTGCACTTCCAGCAAGCCGCTGGAGATATAGAACACCTGGGTCTCCTGGGCCGAGATCTGGATTCGCACTTGGCCCGGCTTCAAGCGCGTCAGGAGCGGGCTATGCCCCGGCAGGATGCCGACTTCGCCCAATTCGGCCGTTGCCACCACCAGTTCCGCCAGCCCGGAAAACAGTTCCTTTTCGGCGCTGACCACATCAACATGAACCTTGACTGCCATACCATCCTCGTGCTGCGGCCATGGCCTTTTCAGCCATGATTGATCAGGCTGGCCAGACAGGCCGCGCCATAGCCGTTATCGATATTGACCACTCCGATCCCGTCGGCGCAGGAGGTCAACATGCCCAGCAGCGCCGCCAATCCGCCGAAGTGGGCCCCGTAACCGACGCTGGTCGGCACCGCGATCACCGGTCGCGCCACCAGCCCGGCCACCACGCTGGGCAATGCGCCTTCCATGCCGGCGACCACGATCAGCACCCGCGCACGACGCAACGCATCCAGCCGCGCCAGCAGGCGATGCAGACCGGCCACTCCCACGTCATGAATACGTTCGACCCGGTTGCCGAACAGCACCGCGGTCTCAGCCGCCTCTTCGGCCACCGGCAAATCGGACGTACCGGCGGTGACAATGGCGATGCAGGTCTCGGTCAACGGGCGCAGACAGCGCTGGATCACCACCACCCTTCCCAGCGGATTGTAGCGAGCTGCCGGCCACAGTTCCGCCACGGCCTCCGCCATTTCCGGGGTGGCGCGGGTGGCGAGAATGTCGCCATCATCCTCCAACAGGGCGGCGACGATGGTCTTGAGCTGGGCAACGGTCTTGCCGGCGCAATAGATCACCTCGGGATGGCCGCGCCGCAGCTCGCGATGGCTGTCGAGCACGGCCTCGCCCAGATCGCGAAACGGCAATTCCCGCAAGCGATCGACCGCATGGTCCACCGCCACAGCACCGGACTGGACCTGTTCCAACAAGGCACGCAACGATTCTTCCTTCACCGTCCACCGCTCCAGCGTCGGACAGAGCGGCGCAGTTGTGCTGCCCGCTGCGCTTCGCTAAGCTGCCCTGTGACAGTCGCAAGAAATAGCCGGCGACTCCCATCCCTTGCGCCGGTTTCGATCAACCCATCCGTTCTCGATGCCATCCCCATGCCCAAATCGCCCGTTCTTCTCGCCGTGCTCGGTCTGGCGCTGTCTTGCGCCCAAGGCTGCGCCAACAATCCCACTGCGCCAACCGAGCAAAAGCCCTTTCCTGATCTGAGCAACGATTGCAGCGCCCAGTTTCACTACGAGAACAAATCCTGTATCCCGGCGCCGCCGCCACCGAACATCCTCGACAACGAATGAGCGCCGCCGCGACGCGGCTCACAGCAGCGACTCGGCCGATTCCATCGGCAGGCCCTGCGCGGTCAGGGCCGTCTGCACCGCAGCGTAAATGACATGGATCGGCACACCGCACTCCAGCGCCAGCCGCTTGCAATCGTCATACTCCGGCTTGCAGCGTAGCGGCCGACCATGGCGATAGGCGGTCTTGACCGCCACCGCGCCATAAGCCGTTTCGACCCGCGCGCTGACCCGCGCCAGCACCGTGCGCACCACCGGCGAGCGGCGCACGCCCAATGTGGTGGTTTCGGTCAACAGGATTTCGGTCAGCGCCGGCACCAGCGCCTCGGCACACAGCGCGCTCAATAGCGTGCCAGGGCGGTTCTTCTTCATCAGCACTGGCGTCAACCAGGCATCGTAGGCCCCTCCGGCGAACAGCCGCGCCAGCACGTAGTCGTAATGTTCCGGATTCATATCGTCGATATTGCATTCCAGCAGATACGACTCGCCCTGCTCGCCCTCCGCTTCCAACTGCTCACCCAGGCAAATGCGCAGCACATTGGGAATGGGACCATCGCGATGGCCGATGCCATAACCGATCCGGTTGATGGCGAAGCTGGGACGCGCCACGAATTCGTCCACGCACGACACCAGCAGCGCCGCACCAGTCGGCGTGGTGGCTTCGAAGGGCACCGCGCCGAGCTTGACCGGCACCCCCTTGAGCAGCTCCAGCGTGGCTGGAGCCGGCACCGGCAGGACGCCGTGGGCGCAATGCGCCACTCCGGAGCCCAGCTCGACCGGCGAGCACAGAATCCGATCGACATTGAGCCGATCCAGCGCGATCGCACCGCCGACGATATCGATGATGGCGTCCAGCGCGCCGACCTCGTGGAAATGGATACGATCGGGCGAGGTGTCATGGATGCGGGCCTCGGCCTCGGCCAAGCGGCGAAACACCGTCACCGCCCGATCGCACACCGCTTCCTTCAGCGCACTGCGGCCGATGATCGCTTCGATCTGGCGCAGATTGCGATATTCGGGTTGATGCGGATCGACCACCACCCGCACCTGGGTGCCGGTAACGCCCTTGCGGTTGGCGCGGCTGGCCTGAATGCCATAGCCGTCCAACCCCAAGCCCGCCAACTCCAGGACCAGTTCGTCGTATTCCACGCCCAGATCGAGCAGGGCCGCCAAGTGCATGTCGCCGCTGATGCCGGCGGAACAGTCGTAGTAGAGAATGCTCATCGTGTCAGGGAACGGAGCCAGAGGTGGGAACAGGGCAAAGGATGATCGTCAGAACGGAAAGTCGCCGGTGGAGGTCTGGGGTTCGATCGGCTTGGCCATCGGGCGCTGCGCCAGCTGGTGGACTGGGTGGCCGTCCACGTAGATCGCTCGCCATGGTCGGGCTGGACAGGCATTCTCGCAAGCGCCACAACCGATGCAAAGCGATTCCTGCACCGTGGGGATGGCCAAGCCATCCTGAAACGGCACCAGATGCACGGCCTTGGTCGGACAGTATTCGTCGCAGGCCCCGCACGGGGTATGGTCGGTATAGACGATGCAGTTGTCGCGAACAAAGCGGGCCACGCCGAGCTGGGTGGTCTGTTTGGCCGCCAGATCCAGCGGCCGGATCGCTCCAGTCGGGCAAATCTGGCCACAGCGATTACATTCGTAGCTGCAGTAGCCGGTCCGATAATCCAGATGCGGCTGCAGCAGGCCCGACAGACCATAGTCCAACAAGGCCGGCTGCAACACACCGTAAGGGCAGGCGCTCACGCACAGATGGCAGGCGGTGCACAGATCGTTGAAGCGGGCGATGTCGCGCGCGCCGGGCGGCGCGACCGGCCAGTGGCGGGCATTGGCGTGCGTCGTCGGGGTCCGATTGTGCGGCCGGGCTTCGGCTGCTTGCGGATCGGGCAGCGCGGCCCACCCCACCAACACCGTCGCCGCGCCGCGTAATAAGGCTCGCCGGCTCTTCCCCTCCGCCGACAGCGCGGTCGACGGCGCTGCACCGGAATGCGCTGGCGAAGCACCCATTGTCGGCAGCGGATAATATTTGACCGGTCCGGGCCGTACGTAACCGATCCCCTGCGGTTCGCACACGGTGATGCAGTCGAAACAGGCCACGCAGCGACTGAAATCGACCTCCTGGGTCTTCAGCCGGATACAACCGGCCTTGCAGGACATCGAACACTGGGCGCAGACGATGCAGGCATCTTTAGGAATGCGGATCTTGAACAGGGCAAAACGCGACACCAGGCCCAGCAGCGCGCCGACCGGACACAACAGATTGCAGAACAACCGCCCGCGGGTCGCGCTCAAGCCGATCAAGCCGATCAGAAACAGTGCGGGAAAGGCCAGGGCCGCCAGCGGCGGCGCTTTCCATTGCAGGGGAAACGGTCCCGCCACGCCCAGCGCTTCCAGCCCTTGTCCGAACCCGTTGTAGGCAGCGACATACAGCGGCCGCAGCAGATCGCCGGCGATGCGGCCGAAATTGCTGAACGGGTCCAGCAGGCTCAGGGCTAAGGTGCTGCCGCTCAGAAACAGCCCGATCGCCAGCGCCAGGATGCCGTAGCGCAACGCCTCGTGCGGCTTCTGATAGCGGAACTTGACCTTGCGCGGCTTGCGCAGCTTGTCGGCGATGCGAATAAAAATGTCTTGCAGGGTGCCCAGCGGGCAGATGGTCGAGCAATAGACCCGACCGAACAGCGCGGTCAGCACCAACACCAGGAGAAAACCGGTCGAAGTCCAGGCCAGGGTCTGGGTGAACTGCAGCAGCGACGGCAGGAACTGCGGATACAACACCAATGTCGCCCATGGCGTGGCCCCGATTCGGTCGAAATCCACGAACAGCACGGTGCTCAAGGCCAGAAACACCAACGCCACCACCACCCGAATCTTCTTCAACCACAGCTGTTTCATAGTCCACCTGGGCCTGTGGGAAATCCTCCACAGGGCAAACGCCATCGGGTTTAGAGCACGATCCGTCGAATGACCAAATTCTCCAGATCCTTGCGCCCCACCCCCATGGCATGGGCGATGCGGATATAGTCCACGGTATCCGGCTCCACGCCGAACAATTTGGCGGCAGCAGCATCAGCGGTCACCAGATCGGTCGTCAACAACTGTGACCGCTGGCGGACGACGTCGTTTTCCGACACTCCGCGTGGCCCATGCCGTTGCAACACGTTATAAGCATCCACCACGTTCAGATCGGGCTTGCGATAGGTGGTGAAATCGGCGATGCACTGGGGCAGATCGTTGGCGTGCCATTCCCCGCGGTCCCAGACCACGCCCATCAGGTTCTTCATCGCCACCGACAACTTGGCCCCGCCGTGGCTTTTCAGGACTGGCACGTTGATCACCACATCCGCGCCCAGGATCAATTCGTGTTCCTTGGCTGCGCGCAAGCGTTGGCCGTGCGGCAGCGCGATCTGCTGAAAATAACCTTCGCTGTTACCGGGGGCGATCTTGCCGCCCGCCTCCTTCACCGCCTGCTCGATGCCGCTGGTCCGGTAACAATCGCGCCAATCGTCGCAGGTGTGATCGAAGACATAGACTTCCCTAGCTCCGGCCTGCAGACAATGCTCGACGATGCGGCGCACCAATCGTGGATTGGTATTGGCCGCCCGCTCCGGCGGCACGTTCCAGCCGATGTTGGGCTTGACCACCACCCGCTGGCCCTTCTTGACGAAGCGCCCCATGCCCCCCAGCGCTTCGATACCTCGATCGAACAGCGCTTCCGGTTCACCGTTCTTGACCGCCACCAGATCGGGCACGGCACCGGCTGTGACCTCGCCCGCATCCGCGCGCTGGCCACGACCGAGCAGCGCCAGGTGAGCCCCGGTCCACACCCCCGCGCCCAGGGTCTTGAGAAAAGTTCTGCGTTGCACGGCGGCTCCTCTATGGCACGGCCGGACAGCGGGTTTGCCATCCCGGAACACCTGCCATTCAGTATAGGACAGCCCATCGCGGCAACCGATCGCCCTGTTGACCGATGGCGCGCAGCTGTGGCAAACCTTATAATTTGCAATGATGGGCGTTTGGCTCCAAGAAAAATGCAATTCAGTCCACCTTCAGCCTGAAATACCCGACTGACCAGGACGTCTCGGCGCATTTCAGAACGCGCGCCCAATAAAATTCCAATGGCAGGCAATACATTACGACGCAGCCGACTCCAACCCGTCGCGAGAGCGGACCATTCCGCTTGCCTGCCTCCTAGTTCAACTCACAGAACTCCTCACCGTGAGGCCCTTCGTCATTTTTTGAGGATGACCGATGACAGTCGTTAACTCTGCCTATTTACCAGGACGACGGGCGATCGTCTGCCTGCTCTCGACCCTGCTGTTCACCATTGGATGGGGATCGCTGCCAGCCTTCGCCAACACGGCTCACGTCAGCGAAGCGAATCTGGCCCTGCCCGATCTGGCGGATACCTCGCTGGCGACCTTTTTCGGCGGTATGTCCGGCTGGTCGCTGCTATTTTGCGGGCTGCTAGTCTGCCTGGGCGGTCTGATCTTCGGCGGCGTCATCTACCGCGAGATCCTGCGCCTGCCCGTCCATCGCTCGATGGCCGAAATCAGCGAACTGATCTACGAAACCTGCAAGACCTACATGATCACCCAGGGTAAGTTCCTGTTGACCCTGGAAGCGTTCACCGTGGTCATCATGATCGGCTACTTCTACTTCGTCCAACAGCTCCCGGTATCCGATGTCGGGCTGATCCTGGCGTTCTCGCTGGTGGGCATCGGCGGTTCCTTCCTGGTGGCCTGGTTCGGCATCCGCATCAACACCCTGGCCAATAGCCGCACCGCCTTCGCCTCGCTGGCCGCCATGCCCTTCCCGGTTTACGCCATTCCGATCAAGTCCGGCATCGCCATCGGCATGTTGCTGATCTCGACCGAGCTGCTCATCATGCTGAGCATCATGCTGTTCGTGCCGCCGGCGCTGGCCGGCAAGTGTTTCATCGGCTTCGCTATCGGCGAGTCGCTGGGTGCGGCTGCGCTGCGCATCGCCGGCGGCATCTTCACCAAGATCGCCGACATCGGTTCCGACCTGATGAAGATCGAATTCGGCATTCAGGAAGACGACGCCCGCAACCCCGGCGTGATCGCCGACTGTGCCGGCGACAATGCCGGCGACTCGGTCGGTCCCACGGCTGATGGCTTCGAGACCTATGGCGTCACCGGCGTGGCGCTGATCAGCTTCATCATGCTGGCCGTGCCGGAAGCGGCGGTGCAAGTGCAGCTGCTGGTGTGGATCTTCGTCATGCGGGTGATGATGATCATCGCCTCTGGCGTCTCCTACTTCGGCAACAGCCGACTGGCCGAGCAGAAATACGGGTCGAAGGTGCGTTTCGACTTCGAAGCGCCGCTGACCTCGCTGGTGTGGATCACCTCGATCGTTTCGGTGGTCATCACCTTCATCGTGTCGTATCTATTGATTGGCCACTTCGTGATCGGCGGTCAGACCTACACCAACCTGTGGTGGCAACTGTCGCTGATCATCACCTTCGGCACCCTGGCCGGGGCGATCATTCCCGAAGTGGTGAAAGTCTTCACCTCGACCAGCTCCAAACACGTCCGCGAAGTGGTGACCGCCTCCAAGACCGGCGGCGCCAGCCTGAACATCCTGTCCGGCATCGTGGCCGGTTACTTCTCGGCCTTCTGGATGGGGGTGATCATCGTCGGGCTGATGGCCGGCGCTTACGTCGTGTCCCAATATGAACTGGCGGCAGTGATCAATCCCGATCTGGCCAAGGCCAGCATGATGGCGGCGGTGTTCTCGTTCGGCCTGGTGGCCTTCGGCTTTCTGGGCATGGGGCCGGTGACTATCGCGGTCGATAGCTACGGGCCGGTCACCGACAACGCCCAATCGGTCTATGAGCTGTCCACCATCGAACAGATCCCGAACATCAAGACCGAAATCAAACAGGACTTCGGCTTCGACCTCAATTTCCGGGCCGCCAAGTTCCTGCTGGAAGAGAACGACGGGGCCGGCAACACCTTCAAGGCCACCGCCAAGCCGGTGCTGATCGGCACCGCCGTGGTCGGCGCCGCCACCATGGTGTTCTCCATCGTCATGTTGCTGACCAGCGGTCTGACCGAAAATCTCGACAAGCTGTCGCTGCTGCATCCGCCCTTCCTGCTCGGTCTGATCAGCGGCGGTGCCACCATCTTCTGGTTCTCCGGTGCGTCCACTCAAGCGGTGTCGACCGGCGCTTACCGGGCCGTGGAATTCATCAGCACTCACATCCGGCTGGACGAAGTGGTGAGAGCGTCGCACAAGGACAGCAAGAAGGTGGTCGAGATCTGCACCATCTACGCCCAGAAAGGCATGTTCAACATCTTCCTGGCAGTGTTCTTCGGCACCCTGGCCTGCGCCTTCATCGACCCGTTCTTCTTCATCGGCTACCTGATCTCGCTGGCCATCATCGGCCTCTATCAGGCGGTGTTCATGGCCAACGCCGGCGGAGCCTGGGACAACGCCAAGAAGATCGTCGAAACCGAGCTGCACGCCAAGGGCACCGAACTGCACAACGCTTCGGTGGTCGGCGACACCGTCGGCGATCCGTTCAAGGACACCGCTTCGGTGGCCATGAATCCGATCATCAAGTTCACCACCCTGTTTGGCCTGTTGGCGGTGGAAATGGCCGTAGGACTGCAGTCGCGGGAACAGCACGGCGTGGTCTGGCTGCTAGCCGCTATATTCCTTATCATCAATCTGGTCTTCGTGTTCCGCAGCTTCTACGGGATGCGGATCGACCTCAAACCGGACGACGCCTAGCGGTAACGATCACCTCCACCTGCGGCTACGCTAAGCCTCGGGTGGAGATCGGCGATTCCCTTCCAACCGCGGCCAGAAGGGCCAATTGCACCCCCAGTCGACTCTTTCATGAAGAAGAGGGCTCATAACAATGTCCATACATCTCTATTTCTCACTGATTCCGGAAGCGCTGATCGCCTCGATGCTGCCGCCGGAGGAATTCGGGCAGTATTACGCGACCGGACACAAGTTCAAATCGAAGGGACAGGCGGTTTTCTTCGAGGTCGACCCGAGTTATCGCCATGAATACTTCGATATCGACGGCTGCTATGCGCGCTGCGTGACCAAGCCGGATGGTTCTCCCAAAAATTCCATCTATATCTCGATGTACCGGGTGATGGAACACCTGACGATCAACGCGCTAGGCAAGATGTATTTGACGACGGCGATGGGCGCGACGCTCGGTCTGGAGCGTGGCCGGGCCTTGCCGAGCGGTGAACCCGAGCTGCACATGTACCACGACCTCGCGCCGATCAACAGTCTGGTGGTCAGTGCGCTCGATCCGGCCGCCTACTACGCCGACGTTACGACCAAGCCGTCCAAATCCTTCAGTTTTCCGGGCATGTGCTTCGTCGAACTGGAACTGGGGCCGCTGGCGCACGATCCGGAAAACGGCAAGGAAGGCGACCTGCCCTACTCGTTCATCCAGCACTTGCGTGAAGCATTACTGGAACTGGAGCCGGGATCGAAGCAAAACAAGCTGGTCCATCGGGTGCATTCGCTCGAATTCCCCTTCCGGATGGTCAAGAACGGCTTCTTCCTCGGCATCGGTAGCGAACTGGTCTATTACCCCATGCTCTCGCCCACGGTGCTCCGGAAAGACCACAGCAACTGGTGGCGTTCGGCCAATCTTTGAAGATCAACCCGACGGCGGCGATGGCCGCCGTCTCGTTTGCGAGCAACCGATGAGCATCGATGCCAAACCGTATTCCGAAGCCTGCGAACAGAACAAGGATCCGATCCTACAGGTACTGCGGGAGGTCTTCATCCAGCCGGGGCTGATCCTGGAAATCGGCGCGGGCACCGGACAGCACGCCGTACATTTCGCCCGCGAATTGCCGCACCTGACCTGGCAACCCACCGATCTGGCCGTTCATCTGCCGGGTATCCGCCTGTGGTTGGCCGAAGCATGCCTGGCCAATCTGCAAGCGCCGCTGGCGCTGGACGCCTGCCAGGAACCCTGGCCGGTGACACAAGCCGCTGGCGTCTTTTCGGCCAATACGGCCCATATCATGGCGTGGCCGATGGTGGAATGCCTGTTTCGCGGCGTCGGCCGGATGCTGGAATCGGGTGGGATGTTCTGTCTGTACGGCCCGTTCAACTACGACGGCCAATACACCAGTCCCAGCAATGCCGCTTTCGACGCCTGGCTCAGGACTCGCGACCCTGCCAGCGGCATTCGGGACTTTGCCGACCTCGACCGGCTGGCTCGGAACAACGGCCTGCGGTTACTGCAGGATCATGCGATGCCGGTCAATAATCGTACCCTGGTCTGGGTACGGGAGTGATCATGCCTGGCCGGCGAAATAGTCCGGCAGCTCGTCGAGACGACTGATCACCAGATCCGGCTCGACATCCCAGGGATCGAACACGACATCCGACCGGCGTTGGACCCAGACGGCCCGCAGACCCGCAGCCTTGGCCCCGATCACATCCCAGGCATTGCTGGATACCAGCCAGGTCTCGGCCAACGGTCGTCCGGCCCGCCGCGCCAGGTAGGCATAAACCTCCGGATCGGGTTTGAAGGTCCGCAAGTCATCTACACTGACCACATCGTCCACGAACGGCAACAGCCCGACATTGGCCAACAGGGCGCGAATGCTGGCCTCCACGCCATTCGAGAAGGCGATCCGCTGATGGCCCTGCGCCTGAAGGGCCGCCAAACCGGCGGGCACCTCGGGAAACATCGGCAGATAGAGATAGGCTTCCAGCAGACGATCCTGATCCGACTCCGGCAACTGGCAACGCAGCATCCGCTGGGTATAGACCAGGGCTTGCCGGGTACAGGCGTCGAAATCAGTATAGCGCCGCATCAAGCCGCGCCGGAAAGCGTATTCCAATTGTTTGAACCGCCACAGATTGGCGAACTGGATGGCCTGATCGCCGACCAGCGCCTGCAACGGATCGGCCAACGCCAGCGGATCCACCAGCGTGCCATAGACATCGAATCCCAGAGCGTAAGTTTTCTCCACCTTCGGTCCCACCTCATTCCGGACTGATGACCTGTTTTTTACCCTGTTCCATCTTGGGTCTTCCTCTGCCCGATCGCACGACCGCGACAGCCAGCGCCAGCCAGGCGCCGAGAAAGGCCATACCGCCGATGGGAACGATGGCGCCCAGCCAGCGGATACCGCTCAAGCTGAGAGCATACAAAGTTCCCGAGAACAGCACCAAACCGATGGTCATCAACAGACCGGCCCAGCGCAAGGACGCCGCCGCCGGCAGGCGAACCGTCAACAGCCCCACTGCCAGCAATCCCAAGGCATGATAGACATGATAGTGCACGGCGGTTTCGTAGATAGCCATCTGCTCGGGCGTCAGCGCATTTTTCAGGACATGCGCACCGAACGCGCCCAACGCGACCGCCAGCAGCATTCCCACACTACCCAGCAACAGAAAAACCCTGGACCAGACCGGCAGGGCATCTCCCTGCGTCATCGACGGGTCGGCGTTCAAGGCAACACGTCCTCGCTGCGCAGATGCGACTCGGGTGGCTGCGGACCCGGTTCATCGAGCGCTTCGGGCACGAACAGTGGACAGGGCTGGGTGCTGGCCTGCCAGCGCTCGGCAAACTCCCCCCAATGCGGATTCTGCTCCCGGCCGGCATCGAGATAGTCCAGCAGGTTCCGCACGCTGGTGTTGTAGCTCCCCGCACTGGCGCGGGTGCTGAAATAGGCCCAGCGTAGATAGAGCAGGTAGGTGTTCAATACGTCGCCTTCGCAATAGCGGTCGATGGCGGCGTAATCACCGGCGGCGGCCTGATCGGCGACTTGGTCGCCATGGCCGTTCCATTTGCCCGGCAGACCCAAGGCCCGCGCCGCTTCGTCCAAACCCAAGCGGGGCGAAGCGCCAAAATCGCTCAGGGCGTCCATCAGATCGCAATGCCATTGGGTTGTGTAGCGGTAGTCGTAACCGAAGCGGGGATCGGTGCGGTGCCAGTTGAAGGCCGTCAGGCCATGGATCAGGGAGCGCTGCTTGAGCACGGCCACATCGAAACTGCGTCCGTTCCAAGTCACCAGGCGGGGCTTTTGCCGATCCACCATCTGCCAGAATCCGGCGAGGATCTCCCGCTCGCCAAGCTGCGCGATACTGGCCGCGCCCAGCCTGCGCACCGTGTAGCGCTCGAACTGGCCATCGTGTTCGATCCGCGCCAGCAGGAAACCGAGGGTGACGATCTCGTGCTGGATCGGTTTGGGGAAAGCTTCGGGATCGCGATCCTCGGGCAACACCGCCGCGTCAGGGCGGGTTTCCAGATCGACCACCAACAAATGCAGAGGTAGGGCCATAGCGATAGGGAGCGAGAACCATCGACGGAAAACCGGCGTTGGCCGGCTAGCGAGATGTTCATTATCGCGTCATAGCCCTGCAACGATCAACGCCCTGGCCGGCCGACCGCTCCCCTCTCAAATCGCAAGAGCGATGATCCATGAAGGGAACGGAACCGACGCCCGTCCCCTTCTCCGATCAGGGCAGTATGCGGCCCTGTCATCACCCTGAAGTTGGGGAGGATCTCAATAACCGCAATTCCGGTAGAGCACGCCGTTCACCCAAACCGAATTACAGGGGGGCGGCGGCGGAGCCACCACCACCGGCGGAGCCACCACCACCGGCTGGGACGCATTGGCGATCGCAGCGCCGACGATGGTGCCAATCGCCAGACCCGCTACGGCCGCGCCGGCCGAGCCGCAATTCCAACAGTCGTTTCCATAGTAGCGGGGAGGCGGACCGTAGTAACCGCCGCGCGGAGGACCGTAGTAACCGCCACGCGGAGGAGGCCCACCATCCCAGGCATTGGCACCCTGCAGTGGAATCAGCGCAGCCAAGGCCACCGTCATTCCGAGCATCCAAGATTTCGTCGCTTTCATCACCTATTACTCCTTCCAACCTCAATCAGTCGTTTCGCCCTTCGCGGCATCACTTGGCCGATATCGAGTTAGACCCGCCGCAGATCCGAATTCCTGCGAATGCTGGCCTATTTTTAACACAACTTCCTGAGCGGAAGCTTAACGACCCATGAAAGGCGACTTGCCACCCCTTCAACGGGCAAATCCGATGCCAATCCGTTGCGATAACCCATCTCGCTTCCCCCATCCGAAGCCACCAAGCCCGCTGCGACGAACCACCGCACCGACGATCACGCGAGCGCGCGACCGGCATCGCCATGGCCAACTCCGACTACCGGGTCATACTGGCCCGATGGACGGGTCAGCCTGGACCACCACCCAACCGGTTCAACCGCTGACGAAATCAGATCATGGCTATGAGTACCGCAGACAGAGCGAGGATCATGCGGGCATTTTTCGAACCGACTGCGCCCCTCCTGGAAACGATTGACACGACTCAGCATCTTCTGACCCGATCAGCAGAGACCGGAATGTCGACCATGAGAAACCGCGAGTGCTAGCCATCCAGCCAAGTGCATATTTAGATTGAATTTTTCCACTCCGGTGATTCGCTCGAATCTTTATGCGTCATGATGCAACGATGTGGCATACCCAGTGCCTAAACATATTCGCAGGTAGCCGATCAAACCATGGGATAGCGCTCGCCTGAGCGGTAGCAGTCATTTGCACGCCGTAGCTCAAGTCATTACGCTTAAGTTAAGGAGACGCGAAGAAATAGGGTTGAATCACCGCACATCCCGCGAAGCGGGATGGATGGGCTGCAGCAGGAAGCCTGATTTGGCGGAGAGGGTGGGATTCGAACCCACGTGGGGCGGCTAAGCCCCCATCCGATTTCGAGTCGGCGCCGTTGTGACCGCTTCGGTACCTCTCCAGGGAGGAATCGCTTGGAGCAAATGCAGAAGAGTTTTATATTCTATCCTATTGGTGGATTTTGCCAATACCCCCAGCCTCAGGGTAGCCACAGCGCGCCCCAAGATCGTTCATGCCGGAAACATCCGCACCTGCATACCTGATCGATATGATGAAACAGGCATCTTACACCGCAAACATCGGTCTTACCGCTACCCAGCCTTCGCCAGATTCCGAGCAGGATTCCAAACAGGATTCCAAACAGGATTCCAGCGCGACCGACTCCGCCTTTCTCAAGTGGCTGAAACATCTGTTCTTCTATATCTGCGCGGTGACGGTCACCTGCATGGTCGGTTTTTACTTCCTGTGGCAGATTCCGATGCTGCGAGATCCGGCATCCTGGCTTCAGAACGCCGCCATCCCCACTACCTCCAGACCGTTGTCGACGGTCATGGCTCCGCCTACGCCAATAGCCAGGCCGCAAATCGCTTCCCAACCGCCGGTCAATCCCATCCCCACGACGCCGGAGCCAGCAGCCGGATCGGGTGATAATTCCGCAGCGCTGGCGGCTTCGCCTCCTTCGGCGGAAGCCCCCGCCAATCCCGATGCAGCCCCGGCAACGCCCGAATCGCCCGAGGTAGCCTCGGACGCGCCGATCGACCCCGCCACGGAACAGGCGGCGGCACCCAGTACCGACACGCCCCCTGCCGTACCACCGTCGGAAATCGAGCAGCTGCTCAGCGACGCTCAGCAACAAATGGATAACCGTCGCTTCACCGCTCCGGCCAGCGGCAACGCGCTGCGCAGCTATCAGCGCATCCTGGAGCTGTCCCCCAACCACCCCGCCGCGATCGAAGGAATCCAACGCATCACCAATTATTACCAGAGCGCCGCGACGGAAAGCCTGCGCCAGGGTCGCCCGGACGAGAGTCTGGGTTATGTCGGCCGAGGGTTGCGCGCGTCGCCCAGCGATCAGTCCCTGCTGAATCTGCGCCGCGAGGCGCAACTGGCCAAACAGCAGCAGGAACAGGCGACGGCGCAGCAGGCGCGTGTAGAGGCACAGCGCCAGCGACAACTACAACAGCAGGCGCGCCAGCAACAGGCCGAATGGCAAACGACCGACGATTCGGAGGGGCCGCCAACGTCCCGCCTTCGCACCCAGGACACATCCTCACAGCCCTGGTGGCGTCAGCCCTCCCATTACGAAGGCAACAGCGGTTTCAACCAGCGCTGATGGTGACTTCCGCGCCGGTCGCCGACCCGACAGCGCGACGGGCGCGGAAAAACTCCCGTAGTAAAGCGCCGCAATCCTCGGCCAAAACCCCGCCTGTCACTTCGGCGCGGTGGTTGAGCTGACTCGATCGTAGTAGATCGAACACGGTCCCGGCCGCGCCGGTGCGCGGGTCGGCCGCGCCAAAGACCACACGGGCGATCCGGGCGTGCACGATGGCCCCAGCGCACATCGGGCAAGGCTCCAAGGTCACGTATAGCGTGCTATCGACCAGGCGGTAATTGCCAACCTGAATCGCCGCGCTCCGCAAGGCCAGTATTTCGGCGTGCGCCGTCGGATCGCAAGCGCCAATCGGGCGGTTCCACCCTTCGCCGATCACCTCATCACCCCGCACCAGCACAGCTCCGACCGGCACTTCGCCGGCATCCGCCGCTCGCCGCGCCAAGGCCAACGCCCGGCGCATCCAACTCCGATCCCGATCGTCGGTCGCTGCCCACCCATCACTCATGATCGCCCCTATTCCGCTGGCCCGAACTGAGTCTGAATGGGAGGAGCGGGACGATCCAGGGTCAAGCGCACCGCGCGCGCCAGATCCTGCTTCCGAAATGGCTTCTCCAACAAGGCGCAATCGGCGGGCAATCGACTGGCGGCATCGGCAAATCCCGACATCAGCAACACCCGGATGCCCGGCCGGCGGCGACGCGCCTCCAATGCCAACTCGTGGCCGGAGATGCCGCCTGGCATGGTCATGTCGCTCAACAATAAATCGAACGATGCACCGGAGGCCAGCGCGGTCAAAGCCTCCCGACCATCAGCGGATTCCCGCACCTTATAGCCAAACGCGGTCAGGCTGCGCGCCACAAACTGGCGGATATCGGGATCGTCCTCCACCAGCAATACCATCTCCCGGCCGCGCAGGCGACTTTCATCCCATGTCGTCCCGGCCGCGATCATGGCTTCATCCGCCCGGAGCGCATGGCGGGGCAGATACAGCTCGACCGTCGTGCCGATGTCGAGCTGGCTACGAATCCGCACATGGCCACCCGATTGCTTGATGAAACCGTAGACCATGCTCAATCCCAACCCAGTCCCCGCGCCCAGTTCCTTGGTGGTGAAAAACGGCTCGAAAGCCCGTTCCAACACCTCCGGGGTCATCCCCCGACCGGTATCGCTGACCGCCAGTCGCACGTAATCGCCCGGCGTGACATCGGGATAGCGGGCGGTGAAATCATCATCGAGCGTCACATTATGGGCTTCGATGCGCAGCCGACCGCTGCCCGACATGGCATCGCGGGCATTGATGGCCAGATTCAGCACGGCATTGGTCAACTGGCCCGGATCGACTCGGATGTTCCAGACTGTACTTTCGACCGCCGTTTCCAACTCGATGCTCGCGCCCAGGGCGCGATGCAACAGTTCGGCGATCTCCTGCAACTGCTGGCCCGGAGCCAGTAGACGGGGCTGCAGCGCCTGTTGGCGGGAAAACGCCAACAGGCGACGGGTCAGATCCGCGCCGCGCCGCGCCGCATTCATCGCGGTATGAGCGGATTTGTGCAGCTCCGGATTGTCCCGCAACCCTTCCTCCAACGCCGCCAGATTACCCAGGATGATCGTCAGCAGATTATTGAAATCATGGGCGACACCCCCGGTCAGCTGGCCAACCGCCTTCAGTTTCTGGGCCTGATTCAGCGCCATCTGAGTCTGGCGGTATTCGGTCAGGTCTTCGCTGAGCACGAAGCAGCCGACCACCTGTTCATCTTCGCCTTCCAGATGGCGCGGAACGTGCGGGATGAAATAGGCACGCACGTACATGCGCCCGACCGGCGTGATCAGGTCGTATTCGACATGGGTGCTGCGGCCATCCAGCGCCACCGCCACATAATTCAACAACCGCCGCGCCAAGGTAGGCTCCAGCATTTCGCCGAAGGTACGACCCAGGAAGGTTTCGGCCGGCACCCCAAACCATTCGGCGTATTTTTGATTGACGAAACGATAGCGCTGCTCGGCATCGAGATAGCCGATCAACACCGGAACGGTGTCGGTGATCAGGCGAATGCGGTTTTCGCTTTCCCGCAGGGCCGCGCTGATGCGCTCCCGCTCTTCCACTTCCCTGGCCAACTGGGTATTGAGCGCCAGGAGTTCGGCGGTGCGCTCATCGACGCGCACCTCCAATCGTTCGTGGCTGTCTCGCAATTCCGCTTCGGCCTGCTTGCGGGCGGTGATGTCCTCGTAAATCGTGATGAAACCACCACCGGCCAGTGGCTCGCCCCGAATTTCCAGCACCTGACCGTTCGGCCGGGTGCGTTCGAAGCAATGGCTTTGGAACAGTTCGGCCAGTTCGATGCGCGCCTGGGCTTGGGCATCGATATCGCCGGGGCCATATTCGCCGCGCTGGGCATTGAAGCGAAACAGTTCGACCAAAGGCAGACCAACCCGGACCAGGGTCGAGGGAAAATCGAGCAGTTCGACGAAGCGCCGGTTCCAGACCTGCAACCGCAGGTCCTGGTCGATGATGCTGATGGCCTCGTGCAGAT
This sequence comes from Candidatus Competibacteraceae bacterium, assembly GCA_003989065.1. Classification (GTDB taxonomy): domain Bacteria; phylum Pseudomonadota; class Gammaproteobacteria; order Competibacterales; family Competibacteraceae; genus RXIW01. The sequence continues at coordinate 1,363 of RXIW01000032.1, read as the reverse complement.
AATCGAGACTGGCCAGCGTCCACTCGCCCAATTCAGCGTCGGACATGGCAGTCAGCTCGGATGCTGGCCGATTCGGAGATGCGCACATGATGGATGCCTCACCGTTAGCTCCTCTTCTGAGAACAGGTTCTCATCCACCCATTAAGTTCCAGGAAATAGCGCTATGGCAAGTCCGAGTTGTTTCGGGCGACCACTGGCCTGCGCAGTTTGCACCACCAGCACCGGATGGGCATCAACCGATCTTCAGCGACCGAATCTTGTCGCCCTCCAAATCGAATACATAATCGAATATCACAGATGTGGACCGCGCCTTCACCTTGTCGCACAAGGCGCGCAGCTCATCATCACTCCCACTCGATCATCAATGAGCCGTAAAACATCAATGACCACAAGCCGTTAATGCTTACCTCCATAGACAATTATTCAGGTGCTCCCTTCACCTAGGGCAGATTTTCCCGCCGCCGCCAGCGCACTGGGCCGCACCACGATGACCTTGAACAGATTACCGACACGATCATCAATGAGTTCGATCTGCGGCCAGGCCCGCAGCGCGCGCAGAAGGCCGCTGCCGAGGCCACGATACGGCAGGAGTTTAGCGGCGAAGGAAGCCAGAATGGGGTTGCGAATATTGGAATTGCCGGCCTTAATGTTTTGGATGGTCAGGTTATTGGGCAGATGGCCGGGGCTGATGATCTCAACCCGATCCGCAAACACCAGCACACGCACGGAGGCGCTGATGAAATAGTCGCGATGGACGAGGGCGTTGGTGACCAACTCCTCCCAGACGATGCGTGGAATCTCGGGCCGGCCCTGGGAATTGAAGCCCTGATCACCTTGTGCTGCGCGGGTGTTGGCGACAATAAAGCCCAGCGTCTGCTGGAACACGTCGGCCAGCTTGCCGGCGATGTCGCGGCTGTCGATGTAGCGTTCGTCTTCGATCTCGGTGCCGACAAAAGCGACGGCCTTGACGATGAAGGCGGGTAGCGCGTAGTGCGGTGATTTTGCGAATAGCAGACCACCCGCCACGTTGAGCTGCCCCTGCTTCATCAGGTTCATGTTGGTCAGCAACTGCGGCAGCGGCTGGTTATGCTGGGCGAGCGGCTCACCGAATTGCTGCGCGAAGAAGGTTTCGAAATAGGGCAGGTCCACATCGCCCGCGCCCAAGCCCGCTACAGGCGTTTCGTCGGCATGCACCAAGCCCGCCTGCTGGAACAGGCGCTGGATTTCCTCGCGCGAGGTGGCGCGGCGCTTGTCCGAGCCGTTCTTCACCCAGATGGCGCCGTTCTTAGTACTACAGTTGTAGAAATTCACTTAAAGTGATAGAGAGGAAGTGGGATCTTTTGCGTTGTCGCCGCCGCCAATG
>RXIW01000031.1 GCA_003989065.1 Candidatus Competibacteraceae bacterium | reverse complement strand
GCAGAATGTGTAAGCTGATCCTCACTTGAAGTGATCAAAAATAACTTCATGTCCTTTGGAGAAACCCATGGGATCGTTCCATTGGTCCAGTATGTAGAGTCTGCCTTTGAAGGAGTTCCACCTCCAATAGCGGTAGTTATTTCGATTAGGCTTGATGTAAGCCAACCCAATGGCAGCACAGCAACTTTACTCACGCCACCAACTCCACATTCATTTCATTCATAAGCCCATCCAATTCCTTATCGAACAACGTCCACGCCTTTTGCAAACCACCCTTATCGGCCAATTCAGCGTAATCGAAATCATCGCGGCTGATGCTACAACTGCTGGCGATATGCTCCTTCATCAACCGCAGCCACTCGGTCTGCTCCGGCGTAAACGCGGTGGCGCGCTGAGCGTTGTGGCGGAAAATCCACGCCTGAAAACGCCGATCCACCTCATCGGTAAAAGGCCACAACTCGCCATCCAAACCCAGCGCAAAGCGCAGCAAAGACACCAGATCGCTCAACTGGCGCTTGCGATCCGCGCCCTTGACCTGACTGCTATGCACGCGAGCATAGGCGCTCCACAAACGTTCGGTGGTCAACATCAGCGGCGGTCTGGCCAGATGTTCATGCAATTCCTCGATCATCTCGAAGGTCAGCGCACGACGTTGATACGGCTGCTGATAGAAAAAATCCAGTGCGGCAATCTCGTCCTTATGCTGTTGCAAGTAATCGGCAAAACTTTGAATCACGGCCCTGGCCTGAGCCTCGGCCTGCTCGGAAAAACCCGCAAAAGTGACCTGATCCAGATTGATATGATCGATCAACTGCTCACGCTCGCGACGGGCATTTTCGATCTCATCGCGCAACGCCGGATGATCGAACGGCGCACAAGCAGCCGCCACCCGCTGAGCACGAGCAGCCTCAAGCTCCTCAGCGAGCAAAGTCTCCTCGCTACGACTAATCCCATGCACCTTGGCCGTAGCCAGCGCGGTTTGCACGATGGCATCCGGGTCCAGCGCAGCGATCAAATTTTTGCCCAGATCAGCCACCGCAATGCCGCCGCTGGCTTTCTCGATCCGCGCCAATGCCTGGTCATCAAGCTGCTTGGCCAACCGAATCAAGCGGTTTGCCAACGACAGCACGGTATCCTCATCGCGGCTGCCCATCGCCACGCCTTGCAACAGATCCTTGAGCGGCACGCCGGGCTTTTTCTCCAGCGGGCGGCTTTCGGTCTTGAGCGACTTTTCCACACCCACCGCATCGATCAATACAAAACGGGTCTTGGCCCCATCGGCGCTGTTGCTGATGCGCTTGAGGCTGTCGCCGTCCAACGCCCGCACCCCACGGCCTTTCATCTGCTCGTAATAGCCCCGGCTACGCACATCGCGCATGAACAACAGCACTTCCAAGGGCTTCACGTCGGTGCCGGTGGCGATCATATCCACGGTGACGGCGATGCGCGGGTTGTAGTCGTTGCGAAAGCTGGACAGGAGGCTGTCGGCGTCTTCCTCGGCGCGATACGTCACCTTCTTACAGAAGGCATTGCCCTGCCCGTAGACCTCGCGCACGATGTGGATGATGTCATCGGCGTGGCTGTCGGTCTTGGCGAAGATCAGCGTCTTGGGCGTTTCCTGGCGGTTGGGGAAAATCACCGTCTCCACCGCCGTCTTCATGGTCGCGATGACCTTGCGGATCTGATTGGGATTCACCACGGATCGATCCAGCTCCCGGCTGGAATAGACGGTGTCTTCCTCGGTTTCGGCCCAACGCTTCTTGCGCGTCGCCCGGTCGCGGTGATCGATCCACCATCCCTGTTGGACCACGCTGCCCTTTTGGGTGAGTTCGGTCACGATCTCGTACACGTCATAGCCGACGTTGACGCCATCAGCCACCGATTGCTCGTAACTGTACTCGGCGACGATGTTTTCGTGGAAAAAGCCGAAGGTACGCCGGTCGGGCGTGGCAGTCAGGCCGATCAGGAAGGCATCGAAGTAATCGAGCACCTGTTTCCACAGGTTGTAGATGCTGCGATGGCACTCGTCGATGACGATGAAATCGAAAGTTTCCACCGGCACCGCCGGGTTGTAATGCACGAACTTTTCCTGCGAGGGCGTCTGCTGCAACTCGTTGAGCGAAACGTCTTCGGCCGATTCGTCGATCGGCTCGCCCGACAGGATGGAATACATGCGCTGGATGGTGCTGATGCACACCTGCGCATGCGGGTCGATGTGGCTGGATGCCAGACGCTGCACGTTGTACAGCTCGGTGAAGGTGCGTGGATCGTCCGGCGGCGTGTAGGCCATGAATTCCTGATGGGCCTGCTTGCCGAGGTTGCGGGTATCGACCAGGAACAGGATGCGCCCGGCTCCGCCGAACTTGAGCAAACGATAGACCGCCGTGATGGCGGTGAAGGTCTTGCCCGCGCCGGTGGCCATCTGCACCAGCGCGCGCGGCTGATTCCGCGCCAGCGACGCCTCCAAACCGCTAACGGCGTCGATCTGGCAATCGCGCAGATTTTTTACCGGAAGCGCCGGCAACCCCGCCGCCAAACGCCGCCGCAGAGTGTCCGACTGTGTCCACCAAGCAGCCAAAGTCTCCGGCTGGAAGAAATGGAACAGTTCGCGCGAACACGGCGCCGGATCGGCCATATCGGTAAAGCGGATGATCTGGCCGGTGGCCTCGAACAGAAAGCGCAGCGGCGCATTGTCCTTACGCCATTTAAGCGGAGACTTGGCGTAACGCGCGGTCTGGGCTTCGGTCACCGTCAGGTTCGCCCCAGCGGCATCCTTCTTGGCCTCGATGACGCCGACCGCCTGGCGGTTCACGAACAGCACATAATCGGCCGGACCGCTGTCGGTGGGGTATTCACGCACCACCACGCCCAACCCAGCCGACAGGTTGAGCTGCGCTAAATCCTGGATGATCCAACCGGCCTGTTCCAGCTTGCGATCGATATGCTGGCGGGCCTGGGTTTCCGGCGTCATGCGGCTGTCTCCCTCGCTTCGCATGACATTGAGTCTATCGCCCACGCCATCTTGCGCAAGGGCGCAGGCGTTTCCTTATCGTACCCCCACATGGATGCTGTACTTCAGCATCCATTATGGTTGCTGCGGCGCTGAGCGGTCGCCTGCAATGTTGTGGTGTCTAAAATGTACGTTGCAAGATGGGTATGGACGACCATGGACACCATTATTCAAGATTCGCGCTTAATCTTGAATTTCGGATTCTCGGTTGAACCCCGATGAATTGGCAAAAATCAAAGCTGTCCTTCAACGACACCTTGCCGAATTGTGCAAAGCGTGGGAGAAAATCCATGGATACCCTTGAACTCGAACCAGGCGAATATGAAACCGCCGTCGAACAAGCGCGGGTCCGCATGGAAACCGGACCGCACGCGACCGCCGTGCGGTATGACAAGCGCTTGCGGATGGTGATGGTCGAATTGAATATAGGGCTGACGGTCGCGTTTCGCGCATCGGATGTTCAAGGTCTGGAATCGGCTTCGGTGGCCGACCTTTCCGCCGTCGAGCTGGACCCCGATGGCTTCGGCCTCCACTTTCCTACCCTTGATGCTGACATTTGGTTGCCCGGCCTGCTAGCGGGTCAGTTCGGGTCCCAACGGTGGATGGCCGCGCAGATGGGCAGGAAAGGCGGGCAAGCGCGCAGTCTGGCAAAAGCCGCCGCGTCTCGGACAAATGGCTCCAAGGGCGGGCGTCCGCGAAAAGCATCTGCCTAACTCGTGCTAGCGGATACGATAGGTATGTAATTGTTTCCATGCCGAAAGCCCTGATCTGTAACCTGAGCCGGGCCGAATTGAACGCTCGCGCGCTCGCCATCGCGCATCGCGCCGACGCCGGCGAGGCCCTCCTCCCGGAAGCCGATTATCTGTTGAACTTCGAGAACCCGGTGGACGCCTACCGCGCCGTGACCCCGGAGCGGTTTCGGTTGTTGCAACTCTTGCAAAACGCTGGACCGCTGACGGTCTACGCACTGGCGCAACGCCTGGAGCGGAACTACAGCAACGTTCACGCGGACGTGAGCGCGCTGGTGGACATCGGCTTGATCGAGCGCACGGCCGAAGGCGTCCACATTCCCTGGGAGGCCGTGGAATGGCGGTTGAGCACCGCCCAAGCCGCGTAACGCTATCGTTGATCCGCCGGGCGCGCGGCGATTGAGAAGGGCCTGCCCGACTGGGCGTTGATCGCTATCATCTCCCACATTAGGCATGGCGATATCAATCGCTATGCCGGAGGAGAGACCCCGATGCGAACCGTGCAGATCACGCTGGAAGAGGAGCTGGTCCAAGCGGTCGACCGGGCCGCCAGTCGGCTCGCGCTAACCCGCTCGGCGTTCGCGCGCGACGCCTTGCGCGCGGGCCTGCTTCAGCGATACCTCGGGGTATGTGCCCAAGCTCAACATCTGTTCCCTTTGCCCGAACCGATACCGCATACGCCAGCGCAGCGCACCGGACGGCGGCACCTCGATGCATAGCCCTTTTTCATCCAGTACGCGGAATAGGGTGGAGGCAGGGCGCAAGCCTTTGATTTTGGCGTCAGTCAGCGGCATTTGCGAGTAACTCACCTTGCGGGTAATCCGGTTACCCGCAAAGTTACCCGCATATTGGGGTAGATCGCAACGGACTTTGCTGGACGTGGATAGACGCTATCCACATGAAAAAGCCCGCTAGATCGCGGGCTTATGGACTTCCTTAGACGTTCTTGGATTCTAAAATGGAGGCTAGGGTCGGAATCGAACCGGCGTCCACGGCTTTGCAGGCCGCTGCATGACCACTCTGCCACCTAGCCCAGATCAACGCAGGTCCAAGCCTGCCCATCCGGTCTCGACATAAAAAAGCCTCGAAGAAATCGAGGCTTGAGAATTTGGAGCGGGAAACGAGACTCGAACTCGCGACCCCAACCTTGGCAAGGTTGTGCTCTACCAACTGAGCTATTCCCGCTTCGAAGATCTGCAATTCTAGCGTAAAAAACGGCATCGTCAAGACCTGGCCCGAAAAGTGGGCGACCAACCAGTCCGTATCCGCCAGCCGCACCGTCGATTTCCCGAAAATTTACACTTTCCTGACACCGACCTCACTCAATCCCTACGCCATTTTTTCATCTTTTTCAGCACAATGCAGCTCCGCTAGAACGATTTTGCGGAGGCGCGCTATGGACGACCTGTTCATGTTGGGAGTCATGCTCGGTTTCTTCGTGTTGATACGGCTGCTGATCGGACTGTGCGCTTGGTTGTGCCGGACACGCTAGAAATTCTGCCGTTCCACTTGCGGTTTCCAACTCGTTATCCGTGGAGACATTCGATGGATGCTCTATATCTTGTTGGATTGTCGGTCCTGTTCGCACTGACCGCCGGGCTGGCGGTCGGTTGCGCACGCCTGGGAGGCATGCCATGACCGGACTTTACTGGCTCGCCGGTTTGGTTGCGATCGGGTTATTAGTCTATCTGGTGGTCGCGCTGCTCAAGGCGGAGGACTTATGACCATGCACGCCTGGCTGTTACTTGGACTCTATCTGCTCGTCTTGATGGTCCTGGCCCGGCCGCTCGGTTTGTATCTGGCGGCGGTCATGGAAGGGCGGGCCGTGCGCGCGGCGCGGATCGGCGGGCCGATCGAGGCGGTGATCTATCGCCTGTGCGGGGTCCGTCCCAATGAGGATATGGGTTGGCTGTCCTATACCCTCGCGCTGCTGCTGTTCAACGGACTGGGCCTGTTGGCGGTCTACGCGCTGCAGCGGGTGCAACTCTGGCTACCGCTCAATCCGCAGCAGTTCGACAACGTCAGCCCCGATTCGGCGTTCAACACCGCCGTCAGTTTCGTCACCAACACCAACTGGCAGGGCTATGGTGGCGAAACCACCATGAGTTATCTGACCCAGATGCTGGCGCTGACCGTACAAAACTTCCTGTCGGCAGCGACCGGCATCGCGGTGGTGGTCGCCCTGATCCGTGGCTTCGCTCGGCGCACGGCGACAGGCATCGGCAATCCCTGGGTCGATCTGACCCGGATCACCCTTTATCTGTTGTTGCCACTGTCCCTGTTGTTGGCGGTGGTGCTGATCAGCCAGGGCGTCATCCAGAATTTCGCCCCCTATCAGGAGGTGACCACGCTCGCAGTCACCCACTACGACGCGCCCAGGCTGGATGCCGACGGCCAGCCGCTGAAGGATGCCCAGGGCAATCCAGTCACCGAGCCCGCCACGACTCAAACCCAGACTCTGGCCATGGGGCCGGTCGCTTCGCAGGAAGCGATCAAGATGCTCGGCACCAATGGCGGCGGTTTCTTCAACGCCAACTCGGCCCATCCTTACGAAAACCCGAGCCCGCTGACCAACTTCCTGGAGATGGTGGCGATGATCCTGATTCCGGCTGCGCTGTGCCACACCTTCGGCCGCATGGTCGGCGATTCGCGCCAGGGCTGGGCCGTGCTGGCCGCCATGACCGCGCTGTTCCTGGTTGGGGCGATCGCGGTGATGAGCTTCGAGCAGCACAGCAATCCCCTGTGGACCGCGCTGGGGGTCGATCCGAGCAGCGGCAACATGGAAGGCAAGGAAGTCCGCTTCGGCATCGCCGAATCCGGCCTGTTCGCTGCGCTGACCACTGCGGCCTCCTGCGGCGCGGTCAACGCCATGCACGATTCCTTCACCCCCTTAGGCGGTCTGGTCCCGCTGGTAATGATGCAGTTGGGCGAGGTCGTGTACGGCGGGGTCGGTTCCGGTCTGTACGGCATGCTGGTGTTCGCCATTCTGGCCGTGTTCATCGCCGGGCTGATGATCGGCCGCACTCCGGAATATCTGGGTAAGAAAATCGAAGCCTATGAGATGAAGATGACCTCCATCGCCATTCTGGTGACACCGCTGCTGGTGCTCGGCGGGGCGGCTATCGCGGTGCTGACCGACAGCGGCCGGGCCGGCATCCTCAATCCCGGCGCGCATGGCTTTTCGGAAATCCTGTACGCCTTCACCTCGGCCGCCAACAACAACGGCAGCGCCTTCGCCGGTCTGTCGGCCAATACCCCTTTCTACAACGTGTTGCTAGGCATCGCCATGTGGCTGGGTCGGCTCGCGGTCATCGTGCCGGTGCTAGCGATGGCCGGTTCACTGGCGGCCAAAAAGCGCCTAGCCGAGACCTCCGGCACCCTGCCGACCCATGGCCCGCTGTTCGTAACCCTGTTGATCGGCGTGGTGCTGCTGGTGGGTTTGCTGAACTACGTTCCCGCGCTGGCCCTGGGACCGGTGGTCGAGCATTTCCAGCTGTGGGCCGGTCACTGAAGTTGATGGAAAGGGACGCTTCACCGCCTCTGAATGTTGATTATATTCGGCATAAAGTTGACAATAATTTATAAATAAGTTGTCAATGTGAGGCTATTTCAATGACTAAAGTACAGATGCGCGGTGAAGCTGTAAGGCGATTTATTCTGGAAAATGTTGAAGAACACCCAGCGGATATTGCAATCATTACGGCTGAAAAGTTTGAGATTACACGACAAGCAGTCAATAAGCACCTGCGAAAGTTAGTTGACGAAAGCGCCATTGTGGAAAATGGCAATACCAGAAATAGGACGTATCAATTAGCATCTTTGGTTTCTTTTGAAGAATCTTATCCAATTGATGAGAAGTTGGAGGAAGACCAGGTTTGGAGAAAAGATATTGCGATTCATCTAGCCAACTTGCCTCAGAATGTTTTGGATATTTGGCATTATGGGTTTACGGAGATGTTCAATAATGCTATCGATCATTCTGAAGGTGATTCCATTAGCGTCAGTTTGGACAAAACCGCGATCAATACTGAGATTACGATTTATGATGATGGGGTGGGTATCTTTAAAAAGATACAGGCAAAATTGGACCTCATTGATGAGCGTCAAGCTGTGTTGGAATTGGCTAAAGGAAAGTTGACGACGGATCCATCTCGTCATACTGGAGAGGGTATTTTCTTTTCTTCACGGATATTTGACTATTTTGAGATTCTATCTGGTGGTGTCTATTTCTCTCATCAATTCGATGATCAGGAAGATTGGATTATGGAAAGTGAGAAATCTTCTTCAGGGACTTGGGTTTTTATGAAAATCAATGATTCATCCATCAGAACCATAAAAGAAATATTCGATGAATTTAGTTCGATGGATGACTACGGGTTTACAAAGACTGTAGTGCCAGTAAAGTTGGCTCAATATGGCGATGAATATTTGGTGTCCCGCTCACAGGCTAAGCGGCTTCTATCCAGGATAGATCGTTTTAAAACAGTATTATTCGATTTTCATGGAGTAGAAGCTATAGGCCAGTCTTTTGCCGATGAGATTTTTAGAGTCTTTGCAGAACAACACCCAAACATGCAGCTGCTGGATATCCGAGCAAATCCAGAAGTAGAAAAAATGATTAGCCGTGCCCGAAGTAGGTCACGATCCGAGTGAAAATTTTCAACCCATGAGAGGGAAGATGACAAGCTATGACCCATAAGACCCTTTCCCTGTTCGATCCGACGCTGGTGAAACCCGCCATCGTCGATTCCTTCAAAAAGCTCGACCCTCGGTTGCAGTGGCGCAATCCGGTGATGTTCGTGGTGTATGTCGGCAGCGTCCTGACCACGCTGTTATGGGTCCACGCCATCGGCGGTCGGGGCGAGGCGTCCCCCACTTTCATTTTGGCGGTCGCGCTATGGCTGTGGTTCACGGTGCTGTTCGCCAATTTCGCCGAAGCTCTGGCCGAAGGCCGCAGCAAGGCCCAAGCTGCCGCGTTGCGCGGGGCCAAGAAGGCAGTGATGGCGAAAAAGCTGCGCGAGCCGCGCTACGGCGCAGCGATCGAAACCGTGGTCGGCGTCAGCCTGCGGCGTGGCGATGTGGTGCTGGTGGAAGCCGGCGATACCATCCCAGCCGACGGCGAAGTGATCGAAGGGGTGGCCTCGGTCAACGAAAGCGCCATCACCGGCGAATCGGCGCCGGTCATTCGCGAATCGGGTGGCGATTTCAGCGCCGTCACCGGCGGCACCAGCGTGCTGTCCGACTGGATCGTGGTGCGGGTGGTGGTCAATCCGGGCGAGGCGTTCATCGATCGCATGATCGCGATGGTGGAAGGGGCCAAACGGCAGAAGACGCCCAACGAGATCGCCCTGACCATCCTGCTGGTGGCGTTGACCATCATCTTTCTCGGCGTGACCGTGACTCTGCTGCCGTTTTCGCTGTTCAGCGTCGAGGCGGCCCAGGCCGGTTCGCCGGTGTCGATCACCGTGCTGATCGCTCTGCTGGTCTGCTTGATTCCCACCACGATCGCCGGATTGCTGTCGGCCATCGGCGTGGCCGGCATGAGCCGGATGATGCAGGCCAACGTCATCGCTACCTCCGGGCGGGCGGTGGAAGCAGCCGGCGATGTCGATGTGCTGCTGCTGGATAAGACCGGCACCATTACCCTCGGCAACCGCCAAGCGGCGGATTTCCTGCCGGCCGACGGCGTGACCGATGCCGAACTGGCCGACGCCGCCCAACTGGCCTCGCTGGCGGATGAAACGCCGGAAGGCCGCAGCATCGTGGTGCTGGCCAAGCAGCGCTTCCAGCTGCGCGAGCGCGATATCCACGAACTGGGCGCGACCTTCATCCACTTCTCGGCCCAGACGCGGATGAGCGGCGTCGATCTGGACGGTCGGCACATCCGCAAGGGTTCGGCCGACGCCATCCAGCGCCATGTGGAAAGCCTGGGTCGTCCTTTCCCGCAAGAAGTCGCCGCCCGCATCGAACAGGTCGCTCGTCGAGGCAGCACGCCGCTGGTGGTTGCCGATGGGGCCCGGGTGCTCGGAGTCATCGAGCTCAAGGACATCGTCAAGGGCGGCATCAAGGAGCGCTTCGCCGAATTGCGGCGCATGGGGATCAAGACGGTGATGATTACCGGCGACAATCGCTTGACCGCCGCCGCCATCGCTGCCGAAGCCGGCGTGGACGATTTCCTGGCCGAGGCTACCCCCGAGGCCAAACTGGCGCTGATCCGTCAACATCAGGCCGAGGGTCGGCTGGTGGCGATGACCGGCGATGGCACCAACGACGCCCCGGCGCTGGCCCAGGCCGATGTGGCGGTGGCCATGAACACCGGCACCCAGGCCGCCAAGGAAGCCGGCAACATGGTCGATCTCGACTCCAATCCCACCAAGCTGATCGAGATCGTCGAAACCGGCAAGCAGATGCTGATGACCCGCGGTTCGCTGACCACCTTCAGCATCGCCAACGATATCGCCAAATACTTCGCCATCGTGCCGGCGGCCTTCGTCACCACCTATCCGCAACTGGCCGCGCTCAATGTGATGGGCCTGGCCAGCCCGGCCTCGGCCATCCTGTCGGCGGTGATCTTCAACGCTTTGATCATCATCTTCCTGATCCCGCTGGCGCTGAAAGGCGTCAAATATCGGCCGCTCGGCGCAGCGACCTTGTTGCGGCGCAATCTGTTGATTTACGGCCTGGGCGGGGTCATCGTTCCGTTCATCGGCATCAAACTGATCGACAGCCTGATCGCCTTCGCCGGCTGGGCGTGAAACCTTTCCGGAGTCCTACGCCATGAAAACCCTGATTCGTCCTGCGCTATCGCTGTTTATCCTACTGTCGCTGATCACCGGGCTGTTGTATCCGTTGCTGGTGACGGCAATCGGACAAGTCGTTTTCCCAGCACAGGCTGCCGGTAGCCTGATCGACCGCGATGGTCGACGGCTCGGTTCCCGGCTGATCGGCCAGAATTTCACCGATCCCCAATATTTCTGGGGCCGGCCATCGGCCACCAGTCCTTATCCCGACCATGCAGCCGCCTCCAGCGGTTCCAACCTCGGTCCGCTGAGTCCGGCGCTACAGGAGGCGGTCAAGACGCGGATCGAGGCGTTGCGCGCCGCCGATCCCGGCAACGCCCAGCCCATCCCCGTGGATCTGGTCACGGCGTCGGCCAGCGGCCTCGACCCGCATATCAGTCCGGCCGCCGCCGCCTATCAGCTCCCGCGGGTCGCCCGGGCGCGTGGACTGTCGCCCGAAGCTGTGAGCGCTCTGGTGGCCCGTCATACCGAAGCGCGCCAATGGGGTCTCTTTGGCGAACCGCGCGTCCATGTGCTGGAATTGAATCTGGCCCTGGACGCCTTGAAGACTCCGTCGATCCAGTGATTCCTGCAACACGCCTGGCCCCGCCCCCTCACCGTTTCCCGGCGGGCGAGGGGGCAAAACGAGCGCTACGATGAGCGTGCAACGTCCCGATCCCGACCATTGGCTGAACCTCATCAAGGAGGAGGAGATTCGCGCCCAGCGTGGCCGCCTGAAGATCTTCTTCGGCGCTTCCGCCGGCGTTGGCAAGACCTACGCCATGTTGCAGGCGGCGCAGCGCTTGCGCGAACAGGGCATTGATGTGGTGGTAGGGCTGGTCGAAACCCATGGCCGCCAGGAAACCGCCGCGCTGCTCGACGGTCTCGAACAGCTGCCGCTCAAGGAGATTCCCTACCGCGACAAGACGTTGCGGGAGTTCGATCTCGACGGCGCGCTGGCGCGGCGGCCGGCGCTGATCCTGGTCGACGAACTGGCGCACAGCAACGCGCCGGGCAGCCGTCACCCCAAGCGCTGGCAGGATGTCAGGGAGCTGCTCGATGCCGGCATCGACGTCTTTACCACGATCAACGTCCAGCATCTGGAGAGTCTCAACGACGTGGTTGGCGGCTTGACCGGCATCCGGGTCTGGGAAACGGTGACCGACCGCATCTTCGACCAGGCCGACGAAGTGGTGCTGGTCGATTTGCCGCCCGACGAATTGTTGCAGCGGCTCAAGGAAGGCAAGGTGTATCTGCCGGATCAGGCCGAGCGCGCCATCGAGAATTTCTTTCGCAAGGGCAACCTGATCGCTTTGCGCGAGCTGGCGCTGCGGCGCACCGCCGATCGGGTGGACGAGCAGATGGAGCGCTATCAGCGGCAGGCCGGTGGGCCACCGCTGTCCACTCGCGACGCTTTGCTGGTGTGCATCGGTCCCAAACCCGGCGAGGATGCCCTGGTTCGCGTCGCCAGCCGGCTGGCCGGCAAACTGGATTGCGAATGGCATGTCCTGTATGTGGAAACTCCCGCCCTGCAACGGCTGCCGGCCGATCGGCGGCGGTTGATTCTCGACACCCTCCATCTGGCCCAGGAACTGGGTGCGACCACGGCCACCCAGGCCGCCGACGACATCGCGGCTGCTATCGTCGCCTACGCCCGCGAACATCGACTCGGCCAGATCGTCATCGGTCGCAGCCGACCCCAATGTTGGCGCATCTTCCGGCGCGCGCTGGCCGGCCTGCTGGCGCGGATGGCCCCGGAGCTGGATCTGCTGGCCCTGGCCCGCGACGAAGCGCCGCAACGCCCGCTCCAGCAGTCGGCCAGCGCGCGCGATTCGGTCGAATTCACGCCGGTCCTGCGTGCTTACGGCATGACATTGCTGATCTGCCTGACGACGGCGCTGGCGGCAACGCCGCTGCTGGCCTATCTGGATCTGGCCAATATCATCATGCTGTTCCTGCTGGCGGTGGTCGGCGTGGCGGTGCGCTATGGCCGGGGTCCTGCGGTGCTGGCGGCGATCGTCAACGTGGTGGCTTTCGATCTGTGTTTCGTGCCACCGCGCTTCTCGCTGGCCGTGCAGGACTGGCAATATCTGCTCACTTTCGCCGTGATGCTGACCGTCGGACTGGTCATCGGCCAGCTGACCGCTCGTTTTCGTTATCAAGCCTATGTGGCTGGGGCCCGCGAGCAACGCATCCGCCATCTCTACGAGATGGCCCGTGACCTGTCCGGAGCCTTGGCGGTCGAGCAGGTGGCCGACATTAGCGAGCGCTGCACGGAGACCACGTTCCGGGTCAAGGCGCGGTTGCTGCTGCCCGATGAGCGCGACCACCTGCCGCCGCCACCGGTGCGGGTGGGCAAGCCGAAAGTGGATAGCGCCATCGCCCAATGGAGCTTCGATCACAACGTGCCGGCCGGTCTCGGCACCGATACCTTGCCGGGCTCGTCGGTGCTTTACCTGCCGCTCAAGGCGCCGTTGCGGATGCGCGGCGTGCTGGCCGTGGCTCCGGAACGGCGGCACTGGTTGCTGATTCCGGAGCAACGCCGCCTGCTGGACACCTTCGGCGCGTTGATCGCCATCGCTCTGGAGCGGGTGCATTTCGTCACCGTTGCCCGCGACACCCTGGTTAAGATAGAAGGAGAACGGCAGCGCAATTCCCTGCTGGCGGCTTTGTCGCACGATCTGCGCACGCCGCTGACCGGCCTGATCGGGCTGGCGGAAACCCTGGCGCTGGATCTGGCGGCCGAAGATTCGCCGCACCAGGACGCGCTGGCGGAGATTCGCGAGCAGGCGGTGCGGATGGCGTTGTTGGCCGATAATCTTCTGGATATGGCCAAGCTGCAGACCGGCGGCATTCGCCTGCGCAAGGATTGGCAATCGCTGGAGGAGGTGGTCGGCTCGGCCCTGCGCCTGCTGGAGCAGCCGTTGCGTTCGCATCCGGTGCGCCTGGCGCTCGACCCGAAATTGCCGCTGCTCTATTGCGACGGCGTCCTGATGGAGCGCGTCATGGTCAATCTTCTGGAAAACGCCACTAAGTACACCCTGCCCGGTACGGTCATCGGCATCACCGCCACCGCCGTCGCTGACTGGCTGCAGGTCGAGGTCTGGGACGAAGGGCCGGGCCTGCCGGCCGGCCAGGAGCAGGAGCTGTTCATCAAATTCAACCGCGGCCAGTCCGAATCGGCGACGCCGGGCGTTGGCCTGGGCCTCGCCATCTGCCAGGCGGTGGTCGAGGCGCATGGCGGGCGCATTCAAGCCGCAAATCGGCCCGGTGGCGGCGCGAGTTTCATCATGACGCTGCCGTTGGAAAAGTCGCCGGCGATCGAAGCCGATCGGGACGAACCCGACGTTCCATCCAGCACGACCTGAATCTTGGGCTCATCATGACCACCCCGCTGACTTCCCAACTGACCGTGTTGATCGTCGAGGACGAACGCACCATCCGCCGTTTCGTGCGCAGCGCGCTGGAGCGGGAGGGACACCGCGTCCATGAAGCCGACACTTTGCAGCAGGGTTTGGTGGAAGCCGGCACCCGCCAACCCCAGTTGGTGATTCTCGATCTGGGCCTGCCGGACGGCAACGGGATGGATTTCATCCGCGATCTGCGCGCCTGGAGCCAAACGCCCATCCTGGTGTTGTCGGCGCGGGTCGAGGAAGACGACAAGGTGGGGGCGCTGGACGCCGGCGCGGATGATTATCTGATCAAACCGTTCGGCGTGGCTGAGCTGTTGGCGCGGGTGCGGGCGGTGCTGCGTCGCCATACGACTCCATCCGACGGCAAGGCAGCGGTGCTGAGTTTCGGCGATGTGCAGGTAGACTGGGCGCACCGCCAGGTTACCCGCGACGGCCAACCTGTGCACCTGACTCCGATCGAGTTTCGTCTGCTGGCCGCGCTGGTGGCGCAACCCGGCAAGGTGCTGACCCATCGGCAGTTGTTGAGTGAGGTCTGGGGTCCGGCCTACGTCGAACGCGGCCATTATCTGCGGATCTTCATGAGCCAGCTGCGCCAGAAACTCGAAGCCGATCCGGCGCGCCCTCGCCATTTTCTGACCGAGATGGGCGTCGGCTATCGCTTCGTCATCGGTTGATCGCCGCAGGCACAGCTACGACATCTGCAAGAGTTGGCGTAGCGTCGTCTCGCATTCTCCAGCCGGTAGCGGTCTGCTGAAATAGAAGCCCTGGGCAATATCGCAACCCTGTTGACGCAGAAAGTGCAGTTGCGCCTCTGTTTCGACGCCCTCGGCCACCACGCTCAAACGCAGGCTCTTGCCCATCTGGATGATGGCGGTGGCGATGGCGGCGTCGTCGAAGTCGTCCGGGATGCCACGCACGAACGACTGGTCGATCTTCAGCCGGCTGACCGGGAAGCGCTTGAGATAGCTCAAACTGGAATAGCCAATGCCGAAGTCGTCCACCGCGAACCGCACGCCGTGCGCCTGCAGGCGGCGCATGATGGCGACCATCTTTTCGCTGTCCCGCATCAACAGGCTTTCGGTGATTTCCAGCTCTAGCAGTTGCGGCGCAAGCCCGCTGGTCGCCAGGGTTTGGAGCACCTGGTCTTCCAGATGGGGTTGCAACCATTGCTTGGCCGACAGATTGATGGCGATCGACAGCGGCGGCAAGCCGGCCTCCTGCCAGCGACGGCCTTGCGCGCAGGCGGTCCGCAGGGTCCATTCGCCGATGGCTCCGATCAGCCCGGTTTCCTCGGCGACCCCGATGAACTGCATCGGCAGTATCAGGCCGCGTTCGGGATGTCGCCACCGGATCAGAGCCTCTACCCCGATCGGTTGGCGGGTCGTCATTTCGATCTGCGGCTGGTAATACAGAACGAACTCGTCGCGATCCAGGGCGAGACGCAACTCGTTGCTCAGGACGAACAGCTCCGACGCCCGAATGCTCAGTTCGTGGGTAAAGAAGGCATAGTTGCCGCGACCCACTTCCTTGGCCTGATACATGGCGCTGTCGGCGAAGCGGATCAGCGTGGAAGGATCGGTGGAATCGAGTGGATAGATGCTGATGCCGATGCTAGCGTCGATGTGCAGCGGGATATTGTTCAGGATGAACGGCGTTCGCAGGGCCTGCAGCAGATGTTCGGCGACCCGGCCCGCCATGGTCGGATCGGTCAGATTTGGCAGCACCAGGATGAATTCGTCGCCGCCCTGGCGGGCCAGGGTGTCCTCTTGGCGGGTGCAACCGCGCAGCCGCAGGGTCACGGACTGCAGCAGTTGGTCGCCGATGTCGTGTCCCTGCGAATCGTTGATGGTCTTGAAGTGATCGAGATCCAGGAACAGCACGCCGACGCAGCTCTGATTGCGATGAGCGGCATGGATCGCCTGAGTCAGGCGATCGAGCAACAGGATACGGTTGGGCAGACCGGTCAGCGCGTCATGGGTGGCCAGATGGTGGGCGCGGTCCTCGGCGTCCTTCCGCAGCGTCTCGCGCTCGAACAGATCGAGCGCAAATGACAGTTCTCCAGCCAGACTGTTCAGCAAGCCGACGATATCGTCATCGAAATAGTCCTTTTCCGTCGCATAGGCGCTCAGACAACCGACGATCTGGCCATTCCGCCGCAGCGGAAAAGCAGCGCCCGCGCGGATGCCCAGTGTGCCGATAACCTCATGCCATGGTTGGGCATCGGGGTCGGTCAGCAAATCGTTGCTGACCTCGGGCTCGCCTTGTCGAAACGCTTTGCCGGTCGGACCCCAGCCTTCGAACAGAGTAGGGTCGTTGGAGATCCGGAAGTGGGTAAGATGAACGGCATAGCCGGGCGTCATACTGGCATGGGCTACGGGGTGGATCCAACCGGTTTCCGGATCGACGAAGCCGATCAGAACCATCTGAATTTGTTCCAGCTCGGCTATGATCTGGCCGATTTGCTGGAACAGATCGTGCTGATCGACGCAGCGGATGATGGCGGCGCTGGTGCGGCTGAGCGCGGCGTAGAAGCAGCTCAAACGGATGATTTTCTGCTCCGCCTGTTTTTGCCGGGTCATGTCGCGTACGGCGGCGACCGTGACTTTGTAGCCCTTGTGGGCAAAGTGTCGGATCCAGATATCGGCGGGGAAGATCGTGCCGTCCTTGCGGCGATGCAGATAGTTGGAAAGCCGCTTCGAGACCGTGTGCGGCAGTTCGATGTAGCCATTGAGCGATGCCGACAGGTCGCGGTCGGTCAGGGACAGGAATTCGGTGCGGGTGTAGCCATACAGCTTGCACGCCGCTGGATTGACCGAAAAGATGCGCCCGTTGCGACTGTCCAGCAGCAACAGGGCGTCGCCGACGGTGGCGAACACATTGCGATAGCGCAACTCGCTGGCGTGCAGCGTCGCCTCCATCAGCTTGCGCTGGCTGATATCCTCCTTGATGGCGACGAAGTGGGTGATTGCGCCCCGTTCGTCGCGGATCGGCGCGATCGACGCCAGTTCCCAGTACAGCCGCCCATCCTTGCGCCGGTTGCGGAGTTCGCCGCGCCACTCCCTGCCGCTGGTGATGGTGTTCCACAACTGCTGATATTGTTCCTGCGGGGTCCTGCCGGATTTGAGAATTCGCGGTGTGGCCCCGATGGCCTCGTCACGGGTATAGCCGGTGGTTTCGAGGAACTTCGGATTGACGTACTCGATCGTGCCGTTGCGGTCGGTGATGACGATGGCGTTGGCGCTTTGCTCGAGCGCTAGCGAATAATGGCGCAAGGTCTGCTCCGCTTGCCGCCGCTCCTGGATTTCCTGCTGCAGGCGTTGCTGATAGCGAATGAAATCCTGAACCATTTCGGCCAGCTGGCCGAATTCGGTACGGCGTCGGCCCAGCAACGGCGTCAACGAGGACGCATCCCGGCTGCGCAGACTACGCGTGAGCAGGTGTAGCGGTCTGGCCAACCATCCGGTCAGCAGGGCGAACAGCACCAGCAGCACCAGGCCATCGGATATGAGCAAACCCTTGAGATCGACCTCGCCCAGGATCTCCAATCCCGCCGCGCACCCTCCCATGAGCAGGGCCAAGACCCCCAGGATGCGCCATTGAACGGTGCCGATCGGCCATTTCATGGGGAAGCTCCGTGGCTCCGGGGTAGCGAACCGGCCGGAAATCGCTCGCTCTGGCGGCGGTAGCCGGACCAGGCGTCGGCGCTGTACAAGGCCAGTGCCAGCCAGATACAGCCAAACGCCGCTAGATGGACGCCGGTGAAGGGCTCGCGATACAGGGCGACCGCCAGCAGGAATTGCAGGGTCGGGGTCAGGTACTGGATCAACCCGACCATCGACAGCGGCAAGCGCTGCGTCGCTTCGAGAAACATCAAGAGCGGCGCGACCGTGATCGGACCCGCCGCCAGCAGCAACAGATCGGTCCAGCCGTCCCCCATGCCCAGCGCGCCGTCGCCGCGCAGCGCCAGCAGGGTCAGGAACGTCAGGGCGATGGGCGCGATCAGCAGGGTTTCCACGCTCAAGCCCAGCATGGGGTTGAAGCCGGCCTTCTTGCGCAGCATGCCGTAGCTGCCGAAGCTGAGCGCCAGGGTCAGGGAGATCCAGGGAAACACCCCGTAACCGACGACCAGCGCCAGCACCCCGACCGCGGCGATGGCCACCGCCATCCATTGGCGCGGGTTCAGCCGTTCGTGCAGGAACAGCACGCCCAGGACCACGTTGACCAACGGATTGATGTAATAGCCGAGGCTGGCTTCCAGGATGCGGCCGTTCTGCACCGCCCAGATGTATAGCAGCCAGTTGCCGGAAATCAGCAGGGTGGTGAGCAGATAGAAGCCGAGCCGCGGCTTGGCCTGCAATTCGGCCCACAGGTCGCGCCCGCGCCCCTGCAGCGCCATCAGGACGGCCAGCAACAGCGCCGATCCCAGCACGCGGTGGGCCAGCACCTCTAGCGCCGGGACGCGATGGAGCAGCTTGAAGTAGATCGGGAACAGTCCCCAGAAGCTGAAACAGCCCAGTGCGTTCAGCATCCCGGTCAGGGCATCGGCCGACGGACGGTCCGGCAAGGGCGCAGCGGAAGGCATGGATACGGCTTTTGTCATGCTCGCGCCCTGCTCAGGTGGCCCACGCGGCGATCGCCCGCCAGCCGGCCAGGATTGCCAGCAACAAAAACAGCGCACCGCTGACCCGATGCAGCCACTTCAGCGGTAGCCGTCGCAACAGGGTTTGCCCCGCCAACACCCCCAGAACCGAGGTCAACGCCAGCGCCAGCGTGCCACCCACCCAGACCGGTAGCATGGGGTTGGTGCTGGCCAGGCCCGCCACTGCCAATTGGGTCTTGTCGCCCAGTTCGGCCAGGAAGATCAGCACGAAGGTCGACAGCAGCACGCTGCGCCCGCTGCGCTCCTCGACCTCCACGGCTTCGGCATTGGCCTCCCGCAGGGAATGCAAGCCGAAGATCGCAAACAACACGGCGACGACGCCGGCGACCAGCCACACCGGCAGCCAGGCCGCAACGGCGGCTCCGAACACCACCGCCAGCAGATTCAACACCATGAACGCCAGTACCGCGCCCAACAGCACCGGAAAAGCCCGGTGGCGAGCGGCCAGCGTCATGCAAACCACTTGAGTCTTGTCACCCAATTCGGCCAATGCGACCAGGCCCAGGGTAGCGGATGCAACTCCGAAAAATTCACTCATGAATAGGTAGTCTAGGTTAGGAATGTGGATCTCGTAGAGTAATAATTTTGGATCATATAGTTTTTAATTGAGTCAGTCAGGCGGTAGCCATGGCGATGCTCCATGTTGATTGGCGAAATGGGCGCAAGCGGTGTGCGGTCAGTGTAAATGGTTGCTATAACATAGGGTAACAGCTCTTGGTTGCAGTCACTGGGTGGAGGAGGGACGGCCATGGGTCGCTATGGGCGATGGGTGTTATTGACAACGCTGGGAATGCTGGGTGCGATCACGGCAGAGGCCGATAGCCTGCGCTGCGGCCGCTACGTGGTGAATACCGGCGACCTGCAGTCGCGCGTGCTGGATCTCTGCGGCGAACCGCAGCGCGCCTATCAGGACGGTTTCATCGAACAGGTCGTGCGCCAGAACGACGGTTACGGTTACTACAGCGTCAATCCCGCGCCGTATTACGATTCGCGCCAACCCGCCTACCAAACCGAGTATCGCCGGGTGGTGCCGGTCTACAAATGGGAATACAACTTCGGTCCGGGGACTTTCCTGAAGATCCTGGTGTTTCAGGGCGACGCCCTGGTGGGGATTGTTCAGGGGCCGCGCCAATAGCGCACCGGTTCAGCCGGGCTCCGCTTTTTCCCCTCCTTCCAGCACCGCCAGCACCTGACGCGGTTCGAGTTTGCCCTTGAAGAACAGCACCGGACCGGGGACGTCGCGAAAATCGGCGGCGCCGACGTTCAGGCGCTCGGAAACCGCCACGATCAGATCGGGCATGGCGGCCCGCCGCAGCTTGTCCAGTTTGCGCCGCAAATAATCCGGGTGCCAGAACCCCATGATCTCGACATGCGCCAGGCGGCCATCGGGATGGCGCAGGGCGAAATCGGGCACGAACACCGTGCCCTTCAGGTCGACGATGGCCACCTCCCGCTCCAGAACCCACGGGGTGCCCAGTTTTTCCCAGCGGCGGGCGAAACTCTCCTCCAGCAGGCTGTCGTAGGCCGGCGGCTTGCCGTGCAGGGGCTTGAGGGGCGATTGCGAATCGAGGCGGTAGCGCACTTCCTGATCGTCCCGTTGCAGCACCGCTTCCATGTCCCAGCGGCTCACCCGCAGCAGCGCCGGTAGGAACAGGGCCATCTGCAAGCCGTACTTGCGGGTTTGCTTGAACAGGCTGGCCGGACCATCGACGTAGATCTGATAGCCGTCATCGAGGTTGCCTTCCACCGCATACATCAGGCCGTGGAATTTGAGATGCTGGAACAGGCGGCGATATTCGCCCGGCACGTTGCGATGGGCGATGAGCCGCATATACAAGGCCGAATACAGCAGACCCTGGGCCTGGGCCAGATTGTAACGGTCCACCAGCTGGTCGGCGGTAAAGTCGGGCAGTGCGGTCAGCAGGTGCCGATCCGGCAAGTCGGCGTAGAGCGCCTCGCGCAAGGCTTCCACTTCCAGCGCATAGCGCGGCGCGACCGCTTCGAGCACGGCCTGGGCCTGGGTTTCGCCATAGCCGCCGCGTTCGGCCGCCAGGGTAAAGACTTCGCGCCGCAGCGCTTCCGGTTCCAATTCACCTGTAGCCAGGGTGAATTCGGCAGCGTTCAGCGCCAGATGGGCGAAGCCGCGCACGATGCGGTAATCGGGCGAATCGCCTTCCAGCGCCCGCAGCGCTGCCTGCAACTCGCCGCGACTGCGATGCTGATGGGCGCAGATCAGGGTCAGGACCTGTTCGGCCCAGACGTATTGATCGTGCCGCAGGAAGCGCGGATAGACTTGCGCGCCGCGTTTGTGGGAAAACAGCAGATCGGACGGCAGCATCAGCGCTCGGTCGGGTCCGGGTCGGGTGGCGGCAGCGCTTCGAACAGCGCCAGGGTGGCCTCGATCCGCTCCGCTTTACGCTGGGCGTCGGGCGGCGCGCGACGGCGATCGGCCACCCGTTCCTCGCGGGTTTCGCGGGCGATGACCTCGTACAACACCGCCTGCTTGCCGACGCCGCGCCGCAGGATGCGCCCCAGTCGCTGCACGAATTCCCGCGCCGAGGCGCTACCGGACAGGATCACCCCAACCGAGGCGTCCGGCACGTCCACCCCTTCGTTCAGCACGTTGCTGGTGACGATGGCCAGATAGCTCCCGGCCTTGAAACGATCGAGAATGTCCTGACGTTCCTTGATCGCGGTCTGATGGGTCAGACAGGGAATCAGGAAGCGTTGCGAGACCTCGTAGGCGGTGGCGTTGTCCTCGGTGAAGATCACGGTCTTGGCCTCGGGATGGTTGGCCAGGATCATGCCGAGCGCCCGCAGTTTGGCTGGGGTGGCGTGGGCGATGCGGCGGGTGTCGCGGTGGGCGCGCATGGCGCGGCGGCCTTCGGCGCTGCGGGCCGACAACATCACGAAGCGATTCCAGCCCTCCAGTGTGCTCAATCCCAGGCGATTAGCCTGCAGGAAGGCATTGCGTTCGTCCAGCGCCCGCTGATAGGCGTCGCGCTCGGCTGGCGACAGATCGACATGCACCGGTCGTAACTGGAAATCGGCCAGCACGTCGCCGGCCAGCTGTTCCGGACGCTTGCGGTAGACGATGGGGCCGACCAGCGCGGGCAGATCGGCATCCTTGCCATCACTGCGTTCGGGCGTGGCCGTCAACCCCAGCCGGTACGGCGCCAGGGCGAATTCGGCGATGACCCGGTAGAACTCCGAGGGCAGGTGATGAGCCTCGTCGAAGATCAGCAGGCCGAACCGGTCGCCCAGCCGTTCGATGTGGCGGGCCGCGGAATCGTAGGTGGCGATCGTCAGCGCCTGCGGCTCGTGATAACCGCCGCCGATCAGCCCGATGTCATGGTCGGGAAACGCCGCCCGCAGCAGCGCATACCACTGCTGCATCAGGTCGAGGGTCGGGACGATGATCAGGCCATCGCGCTGCGCCCGACACAGCGCCAACAGGCCGACCAGGGTCTTGCCCGCTCCGGTCGGCAACACCACCACGCCGCGTCCTTTGGTGGCCCACCAGGCGTCCAGCGCCTCCTGCTGGTGGGCGTAGGGCGTCATTTCCAGCGCGCAGCTCCATTCTCGCCGCTGATAGCGCGGCGCCTGATTACGGGCCAGTTCGCCCTTCAACGGGCCGATGATGTCGCTGTAATGATGGGCCGGGGCGCGATAGGCATCGACCCGAGGGTCGTAGCAAAACCAGGTTTCCAGTCCGACCGGCAGTTCGGCGACGCCTTCCAGCAGCAGAGTCCCACGGTCGAAGCGCAACTGCCGTTCTGGGTCGGCGCGACCGGTGTGGTAATGGCCGGGAGTATCCTGGGTGTGCGATTTCATGCGGTCCGGGGAGCGGGTGTGGCGGTCGGCGGCGGTTATCGTATGAGTCTGACTTATGCCAAACTTTCGCCGCCATTGCCATCCCTATGGTCCAGGAGCATCGTGATTCGATGTTGGCGCGAGGCGGGCCAGGCGTTGCCGCACGAGATGGCCATGCCAAGACGTTTCCAGCCGCTCGTCTTCGGCCATGGCCAGAGCCAAGGCAGCACGATAGTAGCGGGCGGCTTCCGGCGCTGC
Organism: Candidatus Competibacteraceae bacterium; assembly: GCA_003989065.1. GTDB lineage: Bacteria > Pseudomonadota > Gammaproteobacteria > Competibacterales > Competibacteraceae > RXIW01. The sequence goes on along the minus strand of RXIW01000031.1, from coordinate 15,966 downwards.
GACCGCGAGCGAACCGGCTTCATCGGACCCTGCGCCGTAGTCGTCGTCCTCGGCCGGCAAGCCCGCGGTCGCTCGCGCCCGGGCCAAGGCCAGATCGCCCAACAACAAGGCCGTTTCGAAATCCGTAGCCGGTTGTTCCTGCTGGGACCCGATGGCGTCCACCGCGTCCCAGCGCCCAATCAGCGCCAGCGCCCGCATTGCTTCGCTGCGAGCGCCGTTGTCGCGGCTTTCCGTGGCGTCCCTACCGGAGAGCAGCGCCAACGCCTCCGTCACCGGCGCGGGGCTGGCCTGAGCGTCGCCGGATGCCTGCCAGGCCCGCCAGCGTAACAACTGGGCCCGCTGGACCAGTTGCCGTTCCAGCCGGACAACGGGTTGGCAGTCGCTCAGCCGCGCAACCTGGTCTTCCAATGCGACGAGGTCATGACGCCGAAAGGCCATGCGGCACAAGGCCCACCGATGGGTTGCCGGCGTCAGGCGGGGATATTCGTCGCGCCAGGCGGCCCAGGCCCGGTCGTGCCAGTCCTGAGCGGTGGTGAAATCACCTTGGCGATAGGCCAGTTCGCCGGCCAGAAAATCCAGCGGTGCGGTCCAGGGGCGGGCGTGGTCGGCCAGATAACGCCGCGCCTGTTCCAGCAGGGCGCGACAGAAGCAGGCCGGTTTGCGCTCCAGGCTGATATGGACGATGGCGGTCAGCGCGCCGAACACATCGGCCGGATCGGCCGCCGCCAGCTGCTCGCTGGCGACTTGCAGCAGGGCCGCCAATGCCAGATCGTCCTCGCCGGCCAGCCGCAGGCTGTAGCCTTCCCACAGCAGGGCCCGCGCCTGCGAAGCGGCCAACCCCAGGCTCTTGGCCCATTCCGCCGCCTGGCGCTCCAGTCGCGCCGCCTGGCCGTAATGGCCGAGGCTGCGAGCCTGGCGGGCCTGATCGCGCAGCCGCTCGAACGCCTGCTGGTCGGAGTGCATGGTCGGCGTCTGGCAATGACCGCTGCGCGCTGCCGAGAATCAGTGCAGCAGGGAGAACATCCGCCGACGATAGGTGCTGACCAGCGGATCCTCGTTGCCGAGCACTTCGAAGATGGCGATCAGGCCCTTGCGGCCGGCCTCGTCTTCGAAGCCGGGATTGCGTCGCATGATGTCCATGAATTGTTCCAGCGCGGCCTCGTAGTCGCCAGCCAGCACGTAGCGGGCGGCCAGTTGCCGCCGGGCGGTGAGATCGGTCGGATCGTTGCGCACGGTCGCTTCCAGGGTCGCCAGCTCCGGGCTGCCCTGCGCCAGATCGGCGAAGCGCAGCCGGGCCAACAGCCCGCTGGCTGGCTGCTTGGCGCGCTCGTCCTCGGGCAGACCCTGCAACAGGGTCCGCGCTTCGTCGCCCTGCCCCAGTTGTAGCAGCTTGTCGGCCAGATTCACCGTCCATTCGACGTTGGTGGCCTCCTTGAGCAGCGCTTGGCGTAGCAGTTCGACCGCCTGTTCCTGCCGGCCGCGCTCCCATAGCAACTCGACCCGTTCCATGATCGGATCGCCGGGGGGAGGGGCGGCCTGCAGGCGGGCGATCGCCTCGCGATAAGCCGATTCCGGCTGCACGCCGACCATCTGATCGACGATTTGACCCTGCCAGACGATCATCACGGTCGGCAGGCTGCGCACCCGGAAATGTTGCGCCAGGGCCTGTTCGTCATCGGCGTTGATCTTGGCCAGGATGACGCCGCCGCGGTATTCCTGGACCAGCTTGCTCAGCAGCGGGGTCAGCGTCCGACAGGGCTGGCACCAGTCGGCCCAGAAATCCACCAGCACCGGAACCTGTTGGGAGTTCTCCACCACCACCGTAGCGAAATTGCTTTGGTTGACTTCAAAAATGTAGGGCGATTCATTCATGATTGAATTTCCGCAAGGGCCGCGCCGGGTAGCGGCAGATATTGAATGGCAACCCTAAAGAAATATGGGCACGGACCCGGATTTCAACGGGCGAGCGCGGATGATGCCGGATCAGCGTTCCAGGTATTGTAACTTGTCGGGTTTGCCATCCCAGTCGGTCGCATCGGGTGGCGCATCCTGCTTGGTGGTGATTACCGGCCACTGTTTGGCCAATTCGGCGTTGAGCTCGAGGAAACTCTGCTGCTCGGCGGGCAGATCGTCCTCGGAGAAGATGGCGTGGGCCGGACATTCCGGTTCGCACAGGGTGCAGTCGATGCACTCGTCGGGGTCGATGACCAGGAAGTTCGGTCCTTCGTGAAAGCAGTCGACCGGGCAGACTTCCACACAGTCGGTATATTTGCACTTGATGCAGTTTTCGGTGACGACAAAGGTCATGGCGGATTCTCCGGGGGCCTGTAAACGAACGATTATCTTAACTGCGAACCATGGGGTTGGGCACTGTCGGCGCTCGGTCACGGTTCCGTCATCGAGCGAAACGGCAGGAATCGGCTGGCGCGTTCCTGGCGACGGCCGCTACTGGACTGGAGAACCGAGACATGTATGACAGGCGTTGGCGAGTATCGTTGCTCGTCGTGGCGGCGTGCGCGCTGCTGAGCGGATGGGCGGCCGCCGAGGACGAATCGACCGGCCGACCCTTCACGATGACCTTGCTTCACACCAACGACACCCACAGTCGGCTGGAACCGTTTCCACGCGACCGCGAACTGTCGGCCAGCGATCCGGGACCGCAGCAGGGCGGCATCGCCCGCCGCAAGAGCCTGATCGAACAAATTCGGGCCCATGCGCCGAATGTCGTACTGCTGGACGCCGGCGACTTTTTCCAGGGCACGATCTTCTACAACGCCTGGAAGGGTTCGGCCGAAGTCATGGGGCTGAATGCGCTGGGCTACGATGCGGTCACCCTCGGCAACCACGAATTCGATCTGGGGCCGGCCGAGCTGGGCCGTGCCCTGCGCGGCGAGCCGGTCGCCATTGCCGGCGTGCCCCATGACGCCGAGAAACTGCGGCCGCCAGTCGTCGCCACCAATATCGACGCTTCCCAGGAGCCGGCTCTGAACGGATTGCTTCGCTCCAGCGTGGTGCTGGAACGCGGCGGCGAGCGTCTGGGTATCCTCGGCGTCATCACCCCGGATGTGCCGACCATCTCCAGTCCCGGTCCCAGGCTGCGCTTCCTCGACTATGTCGGCAGCGTCCAGGCCGAAGCGGATCGGCTGCAAGCGCAAGGCATCGACAAGATCATCCTGCTTTCCCATACCGGTTATCCCATCGATGTGGCCCATGCTCGGCAACTGCGCGGCGTCGATGTCATCGTCTCCGGCCACGATCACGCCCTGCTCGGCGATCCGGCCACGGTGGACGCGGTCGCGCCGGGGCAGGGCGCTCGGGTCAAGGGGCCGTATCCCACGGTCGTCACCGCCGCCGATGGTCAGCCGGTGCTGGTGGTCAGCGCCTACGAATGGGGGCGCTGGCTGGGGCAATTGCAAGTCGCGTTCGACCAGCACGGGGTGATCGAGCGCTGGCAGGCCCAGCCGATCTTCGTTCGTGGTTGCACCTTCGTACAGGGTACGGTGGATTGCAGCCAACAGGTCGGGCCGGAAGACCCGACGGTCAAGGCCGAGGTAGCCCGCTACCGCGAACCGGTGGACCGCTTCGCCAGCGCCCACATCGGTCAGGCCGGCATCGCTTTCGATGCCGGCAACGGCGTGGCCAGCGTCCGTCGCCAGGAAATGCCGCTTGGCAATCTGATCGCCGACGTCATGCTGGCTGCGGCGGCGGCATCCGATCGGGCGGTAGCGGCGATCGCCAACGGCGGCGGCATCCGCGCCGGCATCGCTCCAGGCGAGGTCCGCTTCGAACAGGCCCTGGCGGTGTTGCCGTTCGGCAATACCTTGGTAACCGTGGACTTGTCCGGCGAGCAATTGGCAGCCGCGCTGGATCATGGCCTGACCCGCGGCGGCGGCGCGTTTCCGCAGGTGGCCGGTCTCAAACTCGTTTACTGCGCGGCTGAACCCTGCCCGCAGGCTTTGCGGCCGCAGGGTCGGGTTACGCAACTGACCGTCGACGGCCATCCGGTCGAGCTGACCGCCAGCTATCGGATCGCCGTCAACAGCTTCATGGCGCGCGGCGGCGATGCCTATCCCATGTTTCGGGACGCCTGCGCCAGCGGTCGTTACTGCCGCGACAGCGGGGTGCTGGATCTCGATCTGCTGGTGCAGGAGTTCAAGAACCACTCGCCGGTGGTCCGCCAGGTCGAGGGACGGATCGTCGCGCAGTGAACAGGCGGCGGGCGAGCGTTCAGGCCCGGCCGCCGAGATAGCCCAGCTCCTCCAGCGTCGCCAAGATGCGCTCGGCTGCCTGGCCGGGGCTGCAATCGCGAGTGTCGATACGCAACTCGGGATGCTTCGGCGCCTCATAAGGATCGCTGATGCCGGTGAATTCCTTGAGCAACCCGGCTCGCGCCTTGGCGTACAAGCCCTTGCGGTCGCGGGCCTCGCACACTTCGAGCGGAGTGGCGACATGGACCTCCACGAATCCGCCGAGCGGGGCGATCATCTCCCGCACCTCGCGCCGGGTGGCGGCGTAGGGTGCGATCGGGGCGCAGATGGCGATGCCGCCGTTCTTGGTGATCTCGCTGGCCACGAAGCCGATCCGCAGGATGTTGAGATTGCGGTGCTCACGGGAAAAGCCCAGCTCGCTGGACAGATGCTTGCGCACGATGTCGCCATCCAGCAGAGTGACCGCACGCCCGCCCAGTTCCAGCAGCTTGACCCGCAGGGCGTTGGCGATGGTCGACTTACCGGAACCCGACAGCCCGGTCAGGAAGACGGTGAAACCCTGTCGCTGACGTGGTGGATGCACCCGGCGCAGCTCTTCCACTACGGCTGGATCGGCGCACCAGGCGGGAATGTCCAGGCCATCCTGCAGGCGGCGGCGGAATTCGCTGTCGGAGAGGGTCAGCGCCGTTTCGCCCGCCGTCACCGTGTTGGTAAAGGCGTATTGCCCGCGCTCCTGCACATAGACCATCTCCGGGTAGAACAGGATCTGGATCGACAATTCGCGCCGATAGTGGGCCAGCAGTTGCTGGGCGGCCTCGTGCGGATAGAAGGCCGGTCCGGTCTGGGTCCGGTCGGGGCTGGCCTGGTCGCGGCTGACGATGAAATGGCTGCAGCCGTAATTCTGCTGGATGATGGCGCGCCACAGCGCCTCGCGCGGACCGGCCCATCGCGGCGCTAGATTGAGCAGGTTCAGGGCGGCAGTCTGCCCAGGATAGTTTGGCAACAGCTGTTCGTAACAGCGCACCCGCGCATAGTGATCGAGCCCGTCGGTCCCGGTTGCGCCCACCGTCGGATGCAGCAACAACGCCGCCTCGGCCTGGAGCATGGCGTGCAGGCTCAGCGCTTGCTGGGCGCGAAGCAGCGGCGCATCGGTCTGGAACGCGACGACCCGCGGCCAGCCTTGCTGGGCGAAGCGCTCGCGCAGTTGGCGGGGCGAGGCGCGCAGTTGGGGAAAATCGTAATGGACCGGTGAGGCGACGCCGTGTACCCGCCCGCCGACGTAGACGGGTCCGCTGCGATGCAGGAGCTGGAACACGCCGGGATGACGCTGGTCGGTGCTGCCGAATACTTGCTGCGCTTCGTGCAGCCGATCCGGCCGCCAGAGGTCGCCGACTTCCAGCACTGCGATCAGCACCCCTTCGGGATCGCGCAGGGCGATCGTGTCACCCGTGGTGATGCGCTGGGCGAATTCCTCGGACACATCGAGGGTGACCGGCATCGGCCACAGGGTGCCATCGCCAAGCCGCATCTCCGCTGTAACCCGTTCGTAGTCGGCCTGGTTGAGGAAGCCTTCCAGCGGTGAAAACGCCCCGTTCAACAGCAACTCCAGATCGCAGAGCTGGCGTGGGTTCAAGTCCCAGGAGGGATACTCGCGCGCCTGATCCTGATAACGGGCGGCGTCCCCGGCAGTCAGGTACAGTTCCTTGAGAAGACCGCCGTAAGGCTCGATCAGCTGAATCATGGTGCTCGCTTCGAAAGGGGACAGGCGTCCGCAGGTGGAGAATTCTTATATTCTCTGGTCGATAAGAAGCGAGTTACAAATAATTTTTTATTATAAACATAGGCCAGTTGTATCCACGGTCAGGGCAGCAAGGCCCGCAGGCGCTGCAACTCCGCTAGAGCCTGTTCGGCGCTCAACGCAGCGGGGTCCAGTTCGGCCAGGGCGGTCACGACCGGGTGCGGATCTGCGCCAAACAGCGATAGCTGCGCCGTCGTCGCTGCCCGGCCCGGTCCCTCCCGCCGCAACATCTGTCGTTCCAGCAGACGCAAGCGCTGGCGGGCCTGCTGGATCACCGCCGGCGGCACCCCGGCCAATGCGGCGACTTGCAGGCCATAGCTGCGACTGGCCGGCCCGTCCTGAACGCGATGCATGAAAACCAGACTGTCGCCGTGTTCCACCGCGTCGAGGTGGACGTTGGCGATGCCGGGCTGCTCGTCGGCTAAGCGGGTCAGCTCGAAATAGTGAGTGGCAAACAGGGTGAACGCCCGCACCGTGCCTGCCAGATGCACCGCGCAGGCCCAGGCCAGGGCCAGACCGTCGAAGGTGCTGGTACCGCGCCCGATCTCGTCGATCAACACCAGACTCTGCGCCGTGGCGTTGTTGAGAATATTGGCCGCCTCGCTCATTTCGACCATGAAGGTCGAACGGCCGGAGGCTAGATCGTCCGATGCGCCGATGCGAGTGAAAATGCGATCGATCGGCCCGATCCGCGCCCGCTCGGCCGGCACGAAGCTGCCCAGATGGGCCAGCAGCACGATCAAGGCCGCCTGGCGCATGTAGGTGGATTTACCGCCCAGATTGGGGCCGGTGACCACCAGCATCCGCCGCCCTGTGGGGTCAAGGCGCAAATCGTTGGGGACGAAGGGTTCGGTCAAGACCTGCTCGACCACCGGATGGCGGCCGGCGTCGATCTCGACGCCGGGTTCGGTCGTGAGCTGCGGTCGTTGCCAGCGCAGGGCGGCAGCTCGTTCGGCCAGATCGCTCAACACGTCCAGCTCGGCCAGGGCGGCAGCGCTGGCCTGCAGGGCCGGCAGACGGGTGATCAAATGCTCCAGCAAGGCATCGTACAGGGCTTTTTCCCGCGCCAACGCCTGTTCCTGAGCACGCAGGGCCTTGTGTTCGAACGCCTGCAGTTCCGGGATGATGTAGCGTTCCGCGCCTTTGAGGGTCTGGCGGCGCAGATAGTCGGCTGGGACCGCCTGGGTCTGGGCGCGGCTGATTTCGATGTAATAGCCGTGGACCCGGTTAAAGCCGACCTTGAGGTTGGCGATGCCGGTGCGTTGTCGCTCCCGCGCCTCCAGCTCCACCAGATACTGATCGGCGTGTTCGCTGAGGCCGCGCAACGCATCCAGTTCGGTATCGTAGCCGGGGGCGATGACGCCGCCGTCGCGCAGGACTTGTGGCGGATTGGCGATGATCGCCCGATTCAATTCTTCGCAGACATCGGGATGGGTTGCGGCGCGGCGGGCCAAATCCTGCAACAGCGCGGCATCCAGTGGCGCGAGAAACTGCTGAACCGCGGGCAGGCGGGCCAGCGCGTCGCTGAGCGCCACCAAATCGCGGGGCCGGGCCGATTTCAGCGCCACCCGCGCCAGAATCCGTTCCACGTCGCCGATGCCGCGCAGCAGGCCGCGCAGATAGTCATAGCCGCCGTTATCCAGCAGTTGCTGCAGGCTGTCCTGGCGCTGGCCGAGTACGGTCCGGTCGCGCAGTGGCCGATGGGTCCAGCGCCGCAGTAGACGGCTACCCATCGGTGTCACGCAGTGGTCGAGCACCCCCAGCAGGGTGTGTGGGTGCTGGCCGCTCAGGCTGTGTTCCAGCTCCAGATTGCGGCGGCTGGCGGCGTCGAGGATCACGCTGTCCTCGTGGCGTTCGACCCGCAACCCGGTCAAGTGCGGCAAGGCGCTGCGCTGGGTGTCCTTGACGTATTGCAACAGGCAGCCGGCCGCGCCCAGCGCCACGGGCTGGTCGGCGCAACCGAACCCGTCCAGATGGCGCACGCCGAACTGTGTGCACAGGGCGCGCACGGCGCTGTCTCGATCGAAATGCCAGGGGGCTTGGCGGCGCAGACCGGGGTGTTGTCGCCAGGATGCGGGCGGGGTGACCTCCTCGCTGATCAGCAATTCCGCCGGCTTCAACCGTTCCAGTTCGTTGAGCAGCACCGCCTCGCCCTGCACTTGGGTGATGGCGAAGCGACCGCCACCCAGATCCAGCTGGGCCAGACCGTAGATGTCCTTGACCTGATGCAACGCCACCAGCAGGTTATCGCGGCGTTCGTCCAGCAAGGCTTCGTCGGTCAGGGTACCGGGGGTGACGATCCGCACCACTTGCCGTTCCATCGGCCCCTTGCTGGCTGCGGGATCGCCCAGTTGCTCGCAGATGGCCACCGACAGCCCCAGCTTGACCAACTTGGCCAAGTAGCTGTCCACCGCGTGGAACGGGACGCCAGCCATCGGAATCGGTGCACCGGCCGACTGGCCGCGGGTGGTCAGGGTGATATTGAGCAACTCGGCGGCGCGCTGGGCGTCGTCGTAGAACAGTTCGTAGAAATCGCCCATCCGGTAGAACAGCAAAATACCGGGATGCTCGGCCTTGATGCGCAGATACTGCTGCATCATCGGGGTGTGATTGGCCAGGTCGGCAGCGGGTTCTGGCGGTGGATTCCGATTCATAAGATAAAATTTTAACAAAAACCACCTGAGGATGGGCCAGCGGCCCGCGCAAGGAGAGCACGATGCTGAAGCTCGAACAGATCCAGAAGAACGCCGCGATCTCGGGCCTGGAGCCTGGACAAGTGGTGCGCGTCGTCACTACCGAGCCGGTTGGCGACAACGCGCTGACCGTCTACTACAAGACCGCCGATGGCAAATTACTGGAGCGGATGCTGTTCCGCACCGACGAGGCCACGCTGGCGCTGGCCGAAGCCGGTCGCCCCTGGGCGTTCGATGCCCCCGGCGAGGCGTTCAAGCTCGCCGCCGAAGCCTACCGCATCAACCTAGCCTATCTGTTCGATCCGATGATGGCGGTTCACACCTCGAACGTGGAGCCGTTGCCGCACCAGATCACCGCGGTCTACGAGTCGATGCTGCCGCGCCAACCGCTGCGCTACGTGCTGGCCGACGATCCCGGCGCTGGCAAGACCATCATGGCGGGCCTGTTCATCCGCGAACTGTTGATGCGCGCCGAAGCCCAGCGCGTGCTGATCGTCGCCCCCGGCAGCCTGGTCGAGCAGTGGCAAGACGAGATGGACGAGAAGTTCGGCCTAGCGTTCACGCTATTCTCGCGCGAGCAGGTCGAGCAATCCCGCAGCGGCAATCCCTTCGATGATATTGATTTACTCATCGCCCGCCTCGACCAACTGGCCCGCGCTGAAGACCTGCAAGACAAGCTGCGCCTGGGGTACTGGGATCTGGTGGTGGTCGACGAAGCGCACAAGCTCTCGGCCAACTACTTCGGCAATAAGGTCAACAAGACCAAGCGTTTTCAGCTCGGCGAGCTACTGGGTTCGATCACCCGGCATTTTCTGCTGATGACGGCTACGCCGCACAACGGCAAGGAAGAGGACTTCCAGCTGTTCCTGTCGCTGCTCGATACCGACCGGTTCTACGGCAAGTTCCGCGACGGTGTGCATCAGGTCGACGTGACCGATCTGATGCGCCGCATGGTCAAGGAAGACCTGCTCAAGTTCGACGGCACGCCGCTGTTTCCCGAGCGCCGGGCCTATACCGTCAATTACCAACTGTCCGACCGGGAAGCCGCGCTCTACGCTGCCGTCACCGACTACGTCAAGGAGCAGTTCAACAAGGCCGACCAACTGGCCGACGGTGGCCGCAAGGGCACGGTCGGCTTTGCCTTGACCACGCTTCAGCGTCGGCTCGCCTCCAGTCCCGAAGCCATCTACCAATCGCTCCAGCGCCGCCGTAACAAGCTCCAGCGCCGCGTTGAGGAAGAGAAGCTGGGCCAGCGCGGCAGGGCGCTGGCTGAAACGCTCGAAGGCAACGGCACAAACGGCATTCCCGAGGATCTCTGGGAGTCCGCCGATGTGCTGTCGCCCGACGCTTACGAGAAGTTCGAGGAAGACATCGTCGATCAAGCCACTGCCGCCCAGACCATTCAGGAACTGGAGGCCGAGATTCTCATCCTCAAGGGCTTGGAGGAGCAGGCCCGCCAAGTCGTCCACTCCGGCCAGGATCGCAAGTGGGACGAGCTGTCCCGGCTGCTGCAAGACACGCCCGAAATGCATGACGCAGACGGGCACCCGCGCAAGCTGATCCTTTTCACCGAGCACCGCGACACGCTGAACTATCTGGCCACCCGGATCCGCGGGCTGAGCGGCAACGAAGACGCGGTGGTGATCATCCACGGCGGCGTCAAGCGCGAAGAGCGCCGTAAGGTACAGGAGCTGTTCCGCAACGATCCGACCGCGCGCGTGCTGGTCGCCACCGATGCCGCCGGCGAAGGCGTGAACCTGCAAAACGCCAACCTGATGGTCAACTACGATCTGCCATGGAACCCGAACCGGTTGGAACAGCGCTTCGGTCGTATCCACCGTATCGGTCAGACCGAGGTCTGCCACCTGTGGAACATGGTGGCCGCCGAGACCCGCGAGGGCGATGTATTCCAGCGTTTGTTCGAGAAGCTGGAAATCGAGCGTGCGGCTTTGGGTGGCCGCGTATTCGACATCCTGGGCGAGGTGTTCGAAGACCGCCGTCTCAAGGATCTACTGATCGAGGCCATCCGCTACGGGGCCGATCCCGAGGTTCGCGCCCGCTTGCTCAGGAAAATCGAAGGCGCGCTGGACACTCAGCATCTCGAAACCATCCTCAGGCGCAACGCGCTGTGCGAAGAGGTGATGGACGCGCAGCGTCTGTTCGCCGTCAAGGAGGCGATGGAGAGGGCCGAGGCGCGCAAGCTGCAGCCCTTCTTCGTCCGCTCGTTCTTCAACCAAGCCTTCCAGCAGCTGGGCGGCGAGCTGCGCCCGCGCGAGCCGGGGCGCTACGAGATCACCCACGTGCCTGCGCTCATCCGCGAGCGCGACCGCCGGATCAGTGGCCGCGACCGCCGCAATACCCATCCGGTGCTGCGCCGTTACGAGCGCGTGTGCTTTGAGAAGCAGTACGTGCGCTTGATCGACCGCGTTGGTGCACCGATGGCCAGTCTGCTGCACCCCGGCCATCCGCTGCTGCAGGCGGTGACCGACCTGGTGCTGGAAGCCCACCGCAACACGCTCAAGCAAGGCGCAGTATTGGTGGACCCGAGCGACATGGGTCTGATGCCGCAGCTGCTGTTCATCATCGACCACTCGGTGAAGGAAGGCGCTGACCCGACCCGCGTGGTGTCACGCCGTATGCAATTTGTTGCGATTGATGCCCAGGGCCACGCCATCCATGCCGGCTGGGCGCCGCACCTGGATCTGGAGCCGCTCACGCCGGCTGATCTGGCGCTGCTCGCGGATGTGCTGGCCGCCCCGTGGATGGCCCAGGATCTGGAGTCGGTGGCGTTGGCCTATGCCGGCAGCCAGCTGGTCCCCGAGCACTTCGACGAGGTGCGCACTCGGCGCGAGCAGACCGTGGACAAGACGCTGGCCGCGGTACACGAGCGCTTGGTCAAGGAGATCAATTTCTGGTCCGACCGCTATATCAAGCTGCAGGATGACAGCGCCGCCGGTAAGGAGGTGCGCCTGACGCTGGAGAACGTGCGCCGCACCATCGATGAACTGACCGTCCGCCGCGAGACACGGGCGAAGGCGTTATTGGCCATGCGCCACGTCATTTCCGCCACGCCGGTCGTTCTGGGCGGCGCGCTGGTCATTCCCGCAGGACTGCTGTTGCAGCGCAAAGGCCAGTCGGGCTGGACGGCGGATGCCGAGGTCCGTGCCCGCGTCGAGCAGATCGCGATGCGCGCGGTAATGGACGCCGAGCGCGCCTTGGGTCACGAGGTCATCGACGTATCCGCCGAAAAGTGCGGCTGGGATGTGACCAGCATCCCCAAAGTCCGCGATGGTCGCTTGTCCACTCCCCGCCATATCGAGGTGAAAGGTCGCGCCAAGGGCCAGACTACGGTCACGGTCACCCGCAACGAAATCCTTTACGGACTCAACCAGTCCGACACGTTCATCCTGGCCATCGTGCTCGTCGATGGCGACGCGCATGAAGGGCCGTTCTACATTCGCAAGCCGTTCACTCAAGAACCGGATTGGGCGGTGACCAGTATCAACTTGGATTTGAGTGAACTACTCCAACGCGCGGAGGCGCCATGCTCTATTTGAATCTTCAACAATTGAGACTGCGCGACTATCGCTGTTTCGAAGCCATCGACATCGACTTTCACTCGAAGCTCACTATTCTGGTAGCCGCCAACGGTGGGGGCAAAACGGCCATCCTCGACGCCATCGCCGTGGCCTTCGGACCCTATATCGGCGCCTTCGACGAAGCCGTCGGCAAACATTTTGAATCCAGCGATATTCGTCAATTTCGTGTGCGTGAAACCGCTACGAACGAAATGGAATACGCGGCTCAAGGTGTACGGCTGGAAGCCAGCGGATGCATTCCAGACAGCAATACCTCTTCAACGATATGGCGTCGCAGCCTCACCAGTCCCACCAAGGCCAAGACCACCATCAGGGACTCCAAGAAGCTCATCGACTACGGAAAACGTCTGCAAGCGGCAGTGCGCACGCCCGGCAAGGACGTGCTCCTGCCCTTGATTGCCTACTACGGTACGGGTCGCTTATGGCAACAGAAGAAACGGACCGAGGCCAAGGGCATCCAGCATACCTCGCGCACTATTGGCTACGCTGACTGTGTCGACCCGGCGTCCAGCTACAAATCCTTCGTCGAGTGGTTTCGTTACTGGAATCTCAATGCCAAGGACCTTCAATTTAAAAACCAGACGCTCAGTCCGGCCTACCAGGAGTTTATTGACTATATTGCTTCGGTCACTGGGGCGGTCGATACCTGTCTCGCTCCCGTTGGCTGGAAAGACATCGAATACAGCTTCCGCCTCGATCACTTGGTTGCACATCACGATCAGTATGGCGAATTGCCGGTTGCGTTGCTGAGCGACGGTATCCGCAACATGATCGGGATGGTTGCGGACATTGCATTCCGCGCCACCAAGCTCAACGGTCAGCTCGGCGCCAAAGCAGCGACCCAAACACCAGGCATCGTGCTGATCGACGAAATCGACATGCATCTGCACCCGCAATGGCAGCAGATTGTGCTGCAAAGCCTGACTCAAGCCTTCCCACAGATGCAATTCATCGTCACCACGCACAGCCCGCAGGTTCTTTCCAGCGTGAGGCGGGAAAACATCAGAGTCATCGGGCCGGACCCTTCGGGTCGCATCGTCGCGCAGCCTCCACTGGCCATGACGTATGGCGAGCCCAGTGGTGATGTCATGCACAGCGTGATGCTTGTTGACCCACAGCCGCCAGTTAGCGAGAAGGCTGACCTACAGCGTCTAACCGCATGGGTCGATCAAGGCAACTATGCAAGCGCCGAAGCCACGCAGTTGATGCAAAGCTTGATTACCGCCCTCGGTGGGCAACACCCGCAGCTTCAGCGCCTTCGGCGTAGCATCCAGCGGCAGGAGGCTCTGAACATCCAGCGGCAGGAGTCCCTGAAGCGATGAGGGCGATCCAGAAGCAAGGTAACGGCGGCTTCCATCTCAATCAGGCGCATGCAAACCCGCCGCAGGCGCCGAATCAAGCTACCAGCCGCTGGGGAAGTTTTGGGTATAAAGCCGAAGTCTTGCAGTCCCTACTGGACGAGCAATATCACTTGTGCTGCTACAGTGAGTTGCGGGTCGATCAGGAAGGCTTGGGTTATCACATCGAGCATGTCGAAAACAAACACCAGAACCCGCCGCGCACCTTTGACTACACCAATCTGGCGGTTAGCGCCCTTGATAGCGCCAATGACCTGGGAGCCTTCGCGGCACATGGCGAGGAAGTGTTCGGTGGACACGCACCGGGCAAACAAGGTGCCCGTGGTCCGGTGAACATGAATCTTTTCATCTCACCGCATCAATCCAACTGTCGAGGGTTCTTCGCCTATTTGTCGGATGGCCGCGTTGTTCCTGCCGCGGGCTTGAACAACGTTCAACGCGACCAAGCGCAATACACTATCGACACGCTCAACCTCAACAGTCCCTTCCTGATAACCCGACGACGGCAGTGGTGGGACGAACTCGATCGGTTGTTTCAGGAGCATATCGACAAGGGCTGGAGCCTGCCTGATCTGGTGGCGGTGGACCTCGTGCCCTCGAACGGCACGCTCAGCGGCTTTTTCTCCTTGACCCGCCAGTTCTTCGGTCCGATAGCCGAACAGACATTGCAACAGCAGGCGCCCGCCCTCGTATGATCCCCATCAAAACCCCCAAGAAACTCATCGAAGTGGCGCTGCCGCTCGATGCCATCAATGCCGCTGCAGCGCGTGAGAAGTCGATTCGCCACGGCCATCCTTCCACGCTGCATTTGTGGTGGGCGCGGCGACCGCTGGCGGCGGCGCGGGCGGTGATTTTCGCGCAGATGGTCAACGATCCGGGCTATGAGCGCCATCTGGGGCGTGGGGTTAACAAGGAAAAGGCGTCGCTGGAGCGTGAGCGGCTGTTTAAGATCATCGAAGAGCTGGTGCTGTGGGAGAACACCAATAACGAGGAGGTGCTGGAGCGCGCCCGCGCCGAGATTCGCCGCTCGTGGCGCGAGACCTGCGCGCTCAACCGCAACCATCCACAAGCGGCTGAGCTGTTCAATCCCGATAAGCTGCCCGCTTTCCATGATCCCTTTGCCGGTGGCGGGGCGATTCCGTTGGAGGCGCAGCGGTTGGGGCTGGAGAGTCATGCGTCGGATTTGAACCCGGTGGCGGTGACGATCAATAAGGCGATGATCGAGATTCCGCCGCGCTTTGCCGGGCGGAAGCCGGTTGGCCCGCTGCCCAAAGGCGAGAAGCAGACGCTGTTGATGGAGGATTGGCCGGGGGCGAGGGGCTTGGCCGAGGATGTGCGTCGTTATGGCGCGTGGATGCGGGCCGAGGCGGAACAGCGCGTCGGCCATCTTTACCCCAAGATCACCGTCACTGCCGAGATGGCTGCCGAACGATCCGATCTGAAGCCGCTGGTGGGGCAGTCACTCACCGTCATCGCCTGGCTGTGGGCGCGGACGGTGAGAAGTCCCAACCCGGCGTTCAGCCATGTCGAGGTGCCGCTGGCATCCACCTTTGTGCTATCCAGCAAGGCAGGCAAGGAGGCGTATGTACAGCCGGTGGTGGATGGAGACCGCTACCGATTCACGGTGAAGGTAGGGACGCCGCCGGAGAGCGCGAAGAATGGGACCAAGCTGTCACGCGGCGCGAATTTCCGATGCCTGATGTCGGATACGCCTATTGAGCCAAGGTACATCAAGGCTGAAGGCATTGCTGGGCGCATGTGTGCCAAGCTCATGGCCATCGTGGCTGAAGGCGCACGCGGGCGAGTATATCTGTCGCCGATCGCGGAACATGAACAGCGCGCTGCCAGTGCCCAGCCTGCATGGCGACCCGAAACGCAGTTGCCCGACGACCCGCGCAACTTCTGGACGCTGAATTACGGCCTGAGCAAGTTCGGCGACCTTTTCACCTCGCGCCAACTGGTCGCGCTGACCACCTTTTCCGATCTGGTGCAGGAAGCCATCGAAAAATGTCGGCAGGATGCGCTGGCGGCGGGGATAGCTGATGATGGCGCGGGGTTGGATGGCGGTGGCAGCGGTGCGACAGCGTATGCGCAGGCGGTGGGGGTGTATTTGGGTCTTATCGCAAGTAAAGCGACAATGTTCATCAACTCACTCTCACGCTGGCGAGCTGGAGAAGGGAAAACAGCACCAGCATTCGGTCGGCAAGCTATAGCGATGGTTTGGGATTTTGCTGATGTAAATCCTTTTGCTGGTGCTGGTGGAGATTTCCAGGGCGTTGTTGATGGAGGTGCGAAGGCTCTGGCTGCTTT
>RXIW01000030.1 GCA_003989065.1 Candidatus Competibacteraceae bacterium | reverse complement strand
CAATTGCCTTGGGCGGCCCAGATTTTGGCCGACGAGAATATCGCCGATCCCAGCGACCGCGCCGATCGCCTGCACGACCGGGCGATGGCTTTTCTCAACGAGGCGGCAGGCCAGGAAAGCCAGTATCTGGATCGGGCGCTGCGCCGGTGGTGCGAACTGCCGGTCAGCGCCTTGACCCGCACCGGCGACGACAAACAGATCAGCTTCGGCGATTACCTGCTGAAGTTGCTGTATGGGCTGTTCGCCGAGAAATACCACGCGGTGGGCGATCCGGCCATCCGGCAACTGGTGCGTCAGGGTTATCAGGCGGCCAGGGAATACGGTTTGACCGGAGAAGCAGGCATGACCACCTATATCGGCCTGGCGTTCATGCTGGGCAGCGGGTTCGACCGCGACCCGCGGTTTCCCTGGGCTGGCGCGGTGTTGGACGACGCCGGTCTCGGCGATCCGCTGAAGAAGGGCGAGGCTCTCCATCAGAGCGCGGTCGCCCAGTTGAAACAATGGCTGGAGGAGGGGTGACGATGGCGATGATTTCCATCCGGATACAGAGAGAGAAGCACGCTACGGTGGCGAAAAGCCAGGACAAGCAACCGCTCAAGCAGACCGTTGCACCGTGCCCGACGAAATCGTCGAGTCAACAGCACCCTCCGGTGGCTGCCCATCAGCCGCCTGCTACGGTGACGACGCACGAGCAGACTACGGTGACGATCGATGTCGATCTCAAACGCAAGTCCGACCACGACCACGAACCCAAGCACCCGCCTGCCCACAAGCATCCGGCGAGTGGATCCGATTCGACCGACGATTAGAGCGTGCGGGAACCGCGCCGGGCGGCGGGAACAATTGGAATAGTTGGAACAGCTGGAACAGCGGTGGCTCCAGCGCTCATGATGTCCATCATGGCCCGCGCCGCGTTGGACAGGGTCTGGCCGGTATGGCGTACCACACCCAGGGTGCGTTCCATGTCCAGTCCGGCGATCGCCAGCTCCACCAGTTCCCCATCCAGCATGGTGCGCGGCAGAACGCTCCAACCCAGGCCCACCGCCACCATCATCTTGATGGTTTCCAGGTAGTTGGTGGAGAACGCCACCGGCGGTTCCACGCGCAGTCGCGCCAGCCCCTCCTCGATGACGAACCGCGTGAAGGTCTCGGGACCCGGCAGTATCGCCGGGTGGCAGGTCAATTGCGCTGCGGTCGGTGTCGGGTATTCCGCCAGCGGATGCGAACGCGAGGCGACCGCCGCCAAAGGGTCGCGCCACAGTGCCATCACTGCCAGCGGTGGTTCGATCTGCGGCGGCAAGGTCATCACCGCCAACTCCACCTCGCCGCGCAACACCGCCGCGCCCGCCAGTTCCGAATCCATGAACCGCATGTCCAACTGCACCTGCGGATAGCGGGTGGCGAAGGTTCGCAATACCGGCGGCAGCCGATGCAGACCGATGTGATGGCTGGTGGCGACGATCAGCGGTCCGGTGACCGTTCCGGCCAGATTGCGCAGGGCGCGGCGGCTGTCGTCGATTTCGGCCAAAATGCGCCGCGCCCGTGGCAACAACAACACGCCCGCTTCGGTCAGACGCACGGTTCGGTTCAAGCGGTCGAACAGGCGGACATTCAATTCCGCTTCCAACGCCGCGATCCGCTTGCTCACCGCCGGCTGGGTCAGGTGTAGATGTTCGGCCGCCAGGGAGAAGGAACCGCCCTCGGCAATGATGATGAAAGCGCGTAATCCCGCGATATCCATGGATATCTCCAGAATGGCAATGATGATCTATTCCTGTAAATTATGCCAATTATGAAAAAGATGAATTTGTGTCATGTGATACGTGGCCCTAAGCTAGACGAGTATTCAGCCAGGAGAACAGAACATGGCCGGTAAAACGCTTTACGACAAACTCTGGGACGCCCATGTGGTGCGCACTGAAGCCGATGGCACGGCGCTGCTCTACATCGACCGTCATCTGGTGCACGAAGTGACCTCGCCGCAGGCGTTCGAAGGACTGCGCCTGACGGGACGGCAGCCGTGGCGGCGGAATTCGATCGTCGCCATGCCGGATCACAATACTCCGACCGATCCCGGTTTCACTCGCATCGACGACCCGGTGTCGCGCACCCAGGTCGAAACGCTGGACGCCAACGCCCGCGAACTCGATTTGCCATCGTACTTTCCCATCGGCGATCTGCGGCGCGGCATCGTCCATGTCGCCGGTCCCGAACAGGGTGCGACCCTGCCGGGCATGACGGTCGTGTGCGGCGATTCGCACACCGCCACCCACGGCGCGCTCGGCGCGCTGGCGTTCGGCGTCGGCACCTCCGAAGTCGAGCACGTCATGGCGACACAGTGCCTGATTCAAAAGAAATCCAAGACGCTGCTGATTCGGGTCGATGGCGCGGTCGGGCCGGGCGTGACCGCCAAGGACATCATTCTGGCGATCATCGGCCACATCGGCACCGCCGGCGGTACCGGCTACGCCATCGAATTCGGTGGTTCCGCCATTCAGGCGCTGAGCATGGAAGGGCGGCTGACCGTGTGCAACATGGCGATCGAGGCTGGCGCGCGCGCGGGCATGGTGGCGGTGGATGACACCACCATCGCTTATGTCAAGGATCGGCCGTTTGCCCCCAAGGACGAGCTGTGGGAGCGTGCGGTGGCGGCTTGGCGTGAGTTGCACAGCGACCCCGATGCCGTATTCGACCGGGTGGTGACCCTGGATGCGGCGGCGATCAAGCCGCAAGTCACCTGGGGCACCTCGCCGGAGATGGTGGTGGCGGTGGATCAAGCCGTGCCCGATCCGGCCCAGGAAGCCGATGCGACCAAGCGCGCCGGGATGGAGCGGGCGCTGCAGTACATGGGCTTGCAGCCGAATACCCCGATGACGGCGATCATGCTGGACCGGGTGTTCATCGGTTCCTGCACCAATGGCCGCATCGAAGATTTGCGCGCCGCCGCAGCGGTGATCCAGGGCCGCAAGGTCGCGTCCAGCCTGAAACAGGCGCTGGTGGTGCCGGGTTCCGGCTTGGTCAAGCAGCAGGCCGAAGCCGAAGGCTTGGATCAGGTATTTACCGCTGCTGGTTTCGAGTGGCGGGAGCCGGGCTGCTCGATGTGTCTGGCCATGAACGCCGATCGGCTGTTGCCCGGTGAGCATTGCGCGGCGACTTCCAACCGCAATTTCGAAGGTCGGCAGGGGCAGGGCGGTCGCACCCATCTGGTCAGTCCGGCAATGGCGGCGGCGGCGGCGCTGGCCGGGCATTTCGTCGATGTGCGGACTTTTTGACGGAACGGCGTCAAGTATCAGCCCGCAGTGACCGAATCTGAGGATGTGGGGCGGCAAACCCCATCAGGAGTACGCTGATGAAACCTTTTACCCGACTCGATGGCTTGGTGGCGATGGTGGATCGCGCCAATATCGATACCGATGCCATCATTCCCAAGCAGTTCTTGAAGTCCATCAAGCGTTCCGGCTTTGGCCCGAACCTGTTCGACGAATGGCGCTATCTCGATCATGGTGAGCCGGATCAAGATTGTTCTGGGCGACCGCTGAATCCGGATTTTATCCTGAATCAGCCGCGTTACCAGGGTGCCAGCATCCTGTTGGCGCGGGAAAACTTCGGCTGCGGGTCTTCGCGCGAACACGCGGTCTGGGCGCTGGAGAACTTCGGCATCCGCTGCGTGATCGCGCCCAGCTTCGCCGATATTTTCTTCAACAACTGCTTCAAGAACGGTGTGTTGCCGCTGTGCCTGCCGGTGGAGACCATGGACCGCCTGTTTGCTGCGGTCGAGGGCACACCCGGTTATCGGCTGGTGGTGGATCTGCCGGCCCAGACCGTGACGACGCCCGATGGGACCGCTTTCGCCTTCGAGGTGGACCAATCCCGCAAGCAATGCCTGATCAACGGCTGGGATGACATCGGTCTGACGCTGCGCCATGCCGAGGAGATTCGCAGCTATGAAGCCCAGCGGCGCGTAGCAGCGCCGTGGTTGTTCGCTTGAGCCATGCCTATGCCGCTGCCGTCACGGCAGCGGCAGGCGCATCGGCAACATGTTCGACGCCGCAAAGCCCTGCCGGCGATAGAAGCGCTGCGCGGCTTCGTTGGCGCGATCGGTCAGCAAGGTGATGCGCCTGCAACCTTGTCCACGCGCCCAGGCAATGGCTGCAGCGATCAACACCGAGCCCACGCCTGCGCCGCGATGGGCAGGAGCGACCACCATATCCTCCAGCAAGGCCACCCGCTCACCCAGAGCGGTGGATACGGTGAACAGGATATTCACCATGCCGATGATGCGGTCGTCCTGTTTGGCGACCCATACCGCACCCATCGCGGCATTGCCGATGATGTGCGCCAGCCCGCGGCGCTGAGCCTCCGGGTCGGGAGTGAATTCGGCTTCCTGCGTGAACAGAACCGACAGTAGATCGCTGAGCGCCGGGATATCGGCTAGGGTCGCTTTTTCGATGTGCATGAGAGTGGTGCGGCTGGAAGAGCGAGCAGGGTTCGCGGGGTTGATGGGAGGCTGCAACGGCGTCCGGCCCGCTGGCGGGATTTCACTGTCGAGCGGTGCGCGGCGATGCGTGCAGCGATGATCGGCTACACCAGGACTTCCGCGCACGGTGGATGGCTGAGAAAGGCGGTTGGGCTGGCGGTCAGGCCATAAGCACCGGACTGGAACACCACGATCAGATCGCCAATCTCGGCCTTGGCCAGCTCCATGCGCTCGGCCAATAGGTCCAGAGGGGTGCACAGCGGGCCGACCACCGTCGCCATTTCCCGCTCGACGCCGGACACCCGGTTGCCGACCACCACCGGAAAATTCTTGCGGATCACCTGGCCGAAATTGCCCGACGCCGCCAGATGGTGATGCAAGCCGCCATTGGTGATCAGGAAGGTCTGCCCGCGCGAAACCTTGCGATCGATCACCTCGGCGACGTAGATGCCCGCTTCGCCGACCAGGTAACGACCCAGTTCCAGGACGATCTGCGCATCCGGCAGGCGCTCCTGCACCACCGGCAGCCAGTGTCCCAGATTGGCGGCGATCGGTTGTAGGTCGAGCGGGGTATCGCCGGGGAAATAGGGAATGCCGAAACCGCCGCCGATGTTCAGCAGGCGCACCGGTCCCGGCGCGTCGGCCGCCAGCCGCAGCGCCAGCTCGAAGCTGCGGCTCTGGGCCTCGACGATGGCGGTCGCCCGCAGGTTCTGCGAACCGCTGAAGATGTGGAAGCCCTGAAACGCCAGATCCAGCTGCCCGATCCGTTCGAGCAGCGCCGGCGCTTGCTCGGCGTCCACTCCGAACGGCTTGGAGCCGCCGCCCATTTTCATGCCGGACGTTTTCAGTTCGAAATCCGGATTGATTCGCACCGCCACGCGGGGGCGGCGATTCTGTTCGCGGCCCAGGCGAGCGACGGTTTCCAGTTCATGAGCCGATTCCAGGTTGATGACGATGCCAGCGGCGATGGCGGCGGCCAGTTCCGGCTGGCGCTTGCCTGGCCCGGCGAAGCTGATTTCGGCCGGGTCCATGCCGGCGTCCAAGGCGATCTTCAGCTCGCCGAGTGAGGCGACGTCCAGGCCATCGACCTGCTTGACCAGGTATTGGACCAGGGCCGGCATCGGATTGGCCTTGATCGCATAGTGCAGCTTGACGGCGGCGGGCAGCACCCCGCGCAGCAAGGTGACGCGCTCGTCCAGCAGGCTGCGGTCGTAGGCATAGAATGGCGTTTGCCCGACCTGGGCCGCCAGTCGGGTTAGCGGCATGTTGCCGATATGGAGCTGATCGTCGATGACTGGAAACTGGTGGATGGGCCAGTGTTCCGGTTTGGCGGTGCTCATGAGGCAGGTTCCTGGAACAGCGCACGCAACTCCTCGGCCAAGATCTTGCGGTCGATCTTACCGTTGGGATTGCGAGGCAGGTCGGTCGTCCGGGCGATGAACTGCAAGGGCACCATGAAGTTGGGCAGGTGGCGCTTGCAATGGGCGATCAGCTCGCTTTCGTTGAAGGGATCGCGCAGAGGCTTGATCACGGCGACGACCGCCTGACCCAGGGTCGGATGGAGGATGCCCAGCGCTGCAGCCTCGGCGGCTTGTCCGCTGCTGTACAACACTTCCTCGATCTCGGTGGGGCTGACGCGGTAGCCGGAAGTCTTGATCATATCGTCCTTGCGACCGATAAAGTACAGAAATCCTTCTTCGTCCATCCGCACCGTGTCGCCCGACCAGACCGCCAGTTCGGTCAGCGGCAAACCCGGATTCTGGCCGGGAAGCGGGCGGAAGCGTTCGGCGGTCTTGGCCGGATCGTTCCAGTAGCCAAGCGCTACCAGCGCGCCGCGATGCACCAGCTCGCCGGGTTCGCCGGGCGCGCAGGGCGCACCGTCCTCACGCACTACCAGGATTTCGGCGTTGGGGATGGCCTTGCCGATGGAGTCCGGCCGACGGTCAATTTCGGTCGGCGGCAGATAGGTGGAGCGGAAGGCTTCGGTCAGGCCATACATCAGATAGGGCGTCGTCTTGGGCAGCGCCTGGCGTAGCGCCGTCAGTGTGGCGCGCGGCATGGTTCCACCCGAATTGGTGAAATAGCGCAAGCTGTCCACGGCGGCGGCCGGCCAGTTCAGCCGCGCCAGCTGGACCCACATCGGCGGCACCGCCGCCAGGCCGGTGATCGCTTCCCGCGCTACCATGGCCGCCACATCCCGTGGCAGCAGGTATTCCATTAACACGACGCTGGCGCCGACTACGAAGGCGGTGGTGAGCTGACTCAGCCCGTAGTCGAAGCTGAACGGCAGCACCGCCAGGATGCGGTCATCGGTCCGATTGTCGAGATATTCAGCCACGCTGTGGGCGCCGGCCAGCATGTTGCGGTGGGAGAGCACCACGCCCTTGGGTTTGCCGGTGCTGCCCGAGGTGTAGAGGATCGCCGCCATGTCGATATCGATGCCGCGTGCGGGAAGGCGCTTCGTGTCGCTCGACAGCAGCTCCGACCAGGCGATGAAGCGCAGGTGGCGGACCGCGTGGGTGGTCCAGATCGGACCGTCGACCAGCACGATGCTGTGTAGGTCGGGACAGTCGGCCAGCAGCGGCTCCATCAACTCGGCGCGATTGCCGGCCGTGACCAGTACGCGCACGTTGCAATCGCGCAGGATATAGGCGACCTGCTCCGGCTTCAGCAGAGGATTGATCGGGACGAACACCCCGCCGGCCAGCGCGGTGCCAAATAGTGCAGTCACGGTTTCGATCCGCTTGGGAAGATAGACGGCGACTCGCTCGCTGCGATTCAGGCCCAGCTCCATGAACCCGCGGGCCGCGCTTTGGATCAGGCTGGCCAGACTGGCGTAATCCAGCGGCGTTTGCCGATAGACGATGGCTGTGGCGTCGGGGCGATGGTCCGCCTGCTCGAGAATCAATTCATGCAGCAGTCTGGACATACCGGTTTTCAATGGGAAAAGTGGATGGCTGGTTTTTCATATTGTGGGAGTAGGTGACGGTCGGCTATAGATAATAGTGGTTTATCCACCGGACAGCACCAGTATGAACAGGTCGAAAAGCGAAGGGGAGATCGATGGGCGAGCACGATAGCGGGCCGCATCTGGTGTTGTACGGCACCAGCGCGTGCCATTTGTGCGAACAGGCGGAGAGGCTGATTGAGCGGGAAGTCGGACTGCCGGTCGAATGGATCGAGATTGTCGACGATGCTCTATTGTTGGAGCGATACGGCATCCGTATCCCGGTGTTGCGGGCGGAAAGCGGTGTCGAGCTGGACTGGCCGTTCGATGGCGCGGCGGTGCGACGATTGATCATAGAGGGCCATTCTGCCTGATGGCTGTTTATTTTTCAGCAATTTCATGGGGAAAGCGACGCCGGATCAATCTGGCGTCGCGCGGGTCCGGCGATTGGTCGACGATACCAGCGTGTCATGAATAACCAGTTTGATCATTTTTTTGGAGTACAGCGTGGGATAATTCAAACAAGCGTTTGAATGGGGACACTTCGCCATGGGAGATGACACAAGCCAGCGTCTATTGGATGCGGCCGAGATGTTGTTCGCCGAACATGGCTTCGTGCAAACCTCGTTGAGGGCAATTACCACACTGGCCCACGCCAACCTGGCGGCTGTGCACTATCACTTCGGTTCGAAGGATGAGCTGACCCGCGCTGTGTTCGTTCGCCGGCTCAAACCCTTGAACGAGGAGCGGCTGGCGCGGTTGACGGTCTTGGAGAACAGCGGCGGGCCGGTGACGGTAGAAGCGGTGTTGACTGCCTTTATCGAACCGTCGCTGCAGTTGCGCCGCGCTGGGGTGCAGGGCGAGCGGTTCACCCGCTTGCTGGGTCGGGCGCAGCTGGAGCCTTCCGAGGCGCTGCGCGACTTCATGAACGAGCAATACGCGCCGGTGCTGGAGCGGTTTCAGCGAACGCTCGTCCAGACCTTGCCGGAGTTGTCGCCGGTCGACATCCACTGGCGCTTGTGCTTCACGCTGGGCGCGTTGTCGTTTGCCTATGCGGGAGCGCTGTGGGCGTGGTTGCCGTTCAAGGTGCGGGAAGTAGGGGACGAGCGTTGGTTGCAGCAGCAACTGGCCCGATTCCTGACAGCGGGATTGCGCGCGCCACCGCTGGAGAAGGAGGTCGATATGGCTGTTTGATAGGCGCGCCGCTATACATGCGCTCCGGGTGGGGAAGCGCCACCGCTGGAGAAGAAGACTTTCGTCATGGCTGATCGACGGCCATGCGAACGAGCATCGGGGCATCGAAAACACCCCATTCGCTTTCGGCCCCGACCGATCGCGAAACACGCTCGAATTCAGAACCACATTCTAAGGACAGCAATAATGACAATTCCAAAGTCGCAGAGTTCCATTCTAGTCCTCGGCATCACCGGCTTGTTGGCCGTTACCGGCCAGTCCTACGCTTCGGGCTTGCAGATCACCGAGCAGAGCGTCACCGGTCTGGGCCGGGCGTTCGCCGGCGGCAGTCTTGTCAACGACGACGTCTCGGCCGTGTACTACAACCCGGCCGACATGATGTTGAGCAGTGGCACGCAGTCCCAGCTGGGCCTGATCGACATCGACATTTCTATCAAGACGAGCGATGGTGGTTCGACCATGCGGCTGCCGGCCAATCTGGGCGATCTGCTCACCAAACCAGGCACCCTGCCGGTGTTCGTGACCATTCCCGCTACTGGCGCCCCCGATAACGGCGGCACTAACAACCTCGTGCCGAATGGCTATTTCGCGATGGATATCAACGACCAGATGCGTTTTGGTCTGGGCATCACCGCGCCGTTTGCGGTCAGCACCAACTATGCCCGGGATTGGGTGGGCCGCTATGCAGCGGTCGATTCGGAGATGAAGACCGTCGACATCAATCCCAGCATCGCGTACCGGGTCAATGACAACCTGTCCCTGGGTTTCGGGGTGAGCGCCCAATACCTCGACGTCACGCTGTCTAGGGCGCTGTTCAATCCCTTGAGTCCGACCAGCGACGGTTATGTGGAAAACAAGGGCACCGACTGGGGCTTCGGTTTCAACCTGGGCGCTACCTACCAATTCGATCCCGATACGCGGGTCGGTCTGAGCTATCGCTCGCGGATCGACTATACCCTGGAGGGCGACGCCACCATCAGCAACTATCTGCCGGGCACCAACGGTACGCGAGGCATCAGGGCGGACTGGATCGCACCCGACTGGGCTGCTTTGGCCTTCTACAAGCGGCTCAGTCCACAATGGGCGGTGATGTCCAGCTTACGCTGGACCAATTGGAGCGTATTCAAGGATTTGCAGATCGATCTCGCCGATGGTAGCGGCGTGCTCGGGGTGATCAACGAGAATTGGCAGGACAGCTGGTCGGTCAATCTGGGCGTCACCTACGATTACACGCCGGAATGGACCTTCCGGGCCGGTTACGTCTACGATCAGACCCCCATTCGCTCGGCCGAATATCGCCACCCGAGCATTCCCGACAGCAGTCGCAACGCCATTGGCCTCGGTTTCAGCTATCACCCCGATCCGAAACTGTCGGTGGATGTCGGCTACATGTATATCAGCTTTGCCAAATCCAGTACTAATGAGGCCCTGGATCTGGTGCCCTCGTCATACTCCGGCTTGTTCGTCGAACACCTGTTGGTCGACTACAGTGCCTCGGGCAACCTGTTCGGATTGCAGGCCAGCTACAGGTTCTGAACCTGCCGGATCGGCGATTAGCCAGATCGATAAAGCCGGGGCCTTGACCCCGGCTTTATGTTTAGCGATGAATGAAGGGAAATGGGTGGCGGTCGCACCGCGGGTTTCGATAGCTTGACGAGAGGATATCCAAGACTATGAGTAACGCAGCATCCATCCGCCGGGTGGCGGTTCTGGGCGCAGGCGTGATGGGCGCGCAGATCGCCGCTCATCTGGCCAACGCCGATGTGCCGGTGGTGTTGTTCGACCTGCCGGCCAAGGAAGGCGATCCCAACGGGATCGTGACCAAGGCCATCGCCAACATGGTCAAGCTCAGTCCAGCGCCGTTTGCGGTCAAGGAACGAGCTGAGCTGATTCAGCCGGCCAACTACGACCAGCATCTGGAAGAATTGCGCAGCTGCGACTTGCTGATCGAGGCCATCGCCGAGCGTCCGGACTGGAAGGCCGATCTGTACAAGAAGGTCACGCCTTATCTGAACGAGCGGGCGATCCTGGCCACCAACACCTCCGGTCTGCCGTTGAATCTGCTGGCCGAATCGGTGCCCGAAAGCGTGCGGCCCCGCTTCTGCGGCATTCACTTCTTCAATCCGCCGCGCTATATGGCGCTGGTGGAACTGATTCCCTGCCAGACCACCGAACCGGCCATGCTGGACCTGCTGGAAACCTTCCTGGTCAGCACCCTGGGCAAGGGCGTGGTTCGGGCCAAGGACACCCCGAATTTCATCGCCAATCGCATCGGGGTGTTTTCCATGGCGGCGACCATCCACCACACCCAGGTGTTCGGACTCAGCCTGGATTTAGTGGACGCCCTGACCGGTCCAGCCATCGGCCGGCCCAAGAGCGCCACCTATCGCACCGCCGATGTGGTGGGACTGGACACCATGGGCCATGTGTTCAAGGGGTCGGCGCTGGCCCTGCGAGAAGATCCGTGGCGGCACTATTTCAATCCGCCGGCCTGGTTGACCACCCTGATCGAAAAGGGTGCGCTGGGTCAGAAGACCAAGGTCGGCATCTACGCCGACAAGGGTAAGCAGGTGCTCGACACTGCGACCGGTGAGTATCGGGTTGCGGGCGCCAAACCGGATGAAGCGGTGCAGGCGTTGCTCAAGATCAGGAATCCGGCCGAAAAGTTCGCCGCCCTGCGCGCCAGCGATCATCCGCAGGCTCAATTCCTGTGGGCTATTCACCGCGATACCTTCCATTACGCGGCGGTGTTGCTGGCCGAGATCGCCGATACCGCCCGCGATGTGGACTTCGCCATCCGCTGGGGTTTCGGCTGGAGCATGGGACCGTTCGAGATCTGGCAGGCGGCTGGTTGGAAACAGGTGGCGGCCTGGATCGAACAGGACATCGCCGCCGGCAAGGCCATGACCCAGACGCCGCTGCCGGCCTGGGTGAAGCAGGTCGATGGGGTGCATCGGCCGGAAGGCTCCTATTCGGCTCTGGAAGACAGCTACAAGCCGCGCTCGACCCTGCCGGTCTATCGTCGCCAGTTCTATCCGGAGCAGGTGCTGGGTGAAGGACTGCCGCGCTACGGCGAGACGGTCTACGAGAACAGCGGTGTGCGGCTGTGGACCACCGGCGACCGGATCGGCGTGCTCGGCTTCAAGAGCAAGATGCACGCGATCGGCGATGACGTGCTCGACGGCGTACTGGAAGCGGTGCGGGTCGCCGAGCAGCAGTTCGATGGCTTGGTGTTGTGGCAGACCGAAGCGCCATTCAGCGTCGGCGCCAACCTGGCTCAGGCCGTAGGGGTGTTGCAGGCTGGCGATTTCGCTACTTTCGAGGCCGGTGTCGCCAAGTTCCAGAACACCACGGCGGCGCTGCGCTATTCCGCCATTCCGGTGGTGGCGGCGGTGCAGGGTCTGGCGCTGGGCGGCGGCTGCGAGTTTTTGATGCACTGCGATCGGGTGGTGGCCGCTCTGGAGAGCTACATCGGCCTGGTCGAAGTCGGCGTCGGGTTGATTCCGGCCGGTGGCGGTTGCAAGGAATTTGCATTGCGGGCGGCGGCCGAGGCCAAGGGCGGTGATTTGCTACCGTTCCTGCGCGGTTACTTCGAAGCGATGGCGATGGCCAAGGTGTCGCGCAGCGCCGAGGAGGCCAAGCAGCTCGGTTATCTGAAAGCCTCCGATATCATCGTATTCAATCCCAACGAGCTGTTGTACGTCGCCAAGGCCCAAGTGCGGGCGCTGGCCGAGACCGGCTACCGGCCGCCGCAGCCGCGCAAGGTGCGCGTGGCGGGCCGCACCGGCATCGCGGCCTGTCAGATGGCGCTGGTCAACATGCGCGACGGCGGTTTCATCTCGGCCCACGACTACCAGCTGGGGGTCAAGATTGCGACCGCGCTGTGCGGCGGCGCTGTCGACCCGAACACGATGGTCGACGAGGCGTGGCTGCTCGGTCAGGAGCGCCAGGGTTTCGTCGAGCTGGCCAAGACCGCGCAAACCCAGGCCCGCATCGAGCACATGCTCAAGACCGGCAAGCCGCTGCGTAACTGATCGATCGGAGACATATTCATGAGCAAACCCATTCAGGACGCTTATATCGTAGCCGCCGTGCGCACGCCGGTCGGCAAGGCGCGCGGCATGTTTCGCAATACCCGTCCGGACGATCTGCTGGCCCATGTGTTGCGGGGCGCGATCGCGCAATGTCCGGGACTGGACCCGCAACTGATCGGTGACGTGATCGTCGGTTGCGCCATGCCGGAAGGCGAGCAGGGTATGAACGTGGCCCGCATCGGCCTGTTGCTGGCCGGATTGCCGGACAGCGTGCCGGGGCTGACCATCAACCGCTTTTGCGCTTCCGGGGTGCAGGCGGTAGCGCAGGCTGCCGACCGCATTCGGTTGGGCGAGGCCGATGTGATGATCGCCGCCGGTACGGAAACCATGACCATGAT
Source organism: Candidatus Competibacteraceae bacterium (assembly GCA_003989065.1). Lineage (GTDB taxonomy): Bacteria > Pseudomonadota > Gammaproteobacteria > Competibacterales > Competibacteraceae > RXIW01. Next base: position 26,025 of record RXIW01000030.1, on the reverse strand, counting down.
TCCGATGGGTGGCAACAAGATCGCCCTGAATCCCGAAGTGTTCGCCAAGGATGAGAACGTCGGCATCGCTTACGGCATGGGACTGACGGCAGAGAGGGTGGCCGAGCAGTGGCGGGTGTCCCGCGAGGATCAGGACGCCTTTGCGGTAGAGAGCCATCGCCGGGCGGTGACTGCCATTGCCGATGGCGAGTTCAAGCAGGAAATTCTGCCCTACACCGTGATCGACCGCCTGCCGGACAGCGCCACCCTGCAGGTGAAGCTCCGCGAGCGCGTGGTCGAGAACGACGAAGGCCCGCGTCCCGACACCAGTAGGGCGGGGCTGGCCAAGCTCAAGCCGGTGTTCGCAGCGCGGGGCAGCGTCACCGCCGGCAACAGTTCGCAGATGAGCGATGGGGCCGGAGCCGTGGTGTTGATGAGCGAGCGGATGGTCAGGCAACTAAACCTGCAACCCCTGGCCCGCTTCGTCAGCTATGCCGTGGCCGGCGTGCCGGCGCGGATCATGGGGATCGGCCCGATCGCTGCGATTCCAAAGGCGCTGGAGCTGGCCGGACTGAAGAAGGGCGACATCGACTGGTTCGAGTTGAACGAGGCGTTCGCCGCCCAGAGTCTGGCGGTGATCCGCGAGTTGGAGCTCGATGCCGCCAAGGTCAATCCGCTCGGTGGCGCGATCGCGCTGGGGCATCCCCTGGGCGCGACCGGCGCGATCCGCACCGCGACGCTGGTGCATGGCCTGCAGCGGCGCGGGGGCAGGTATGGCATGGTGACGATGTGCATCGGCACCGGCATGGGCGCTGCCGGAGTCTTCGAGGCGTTGTAGCTTTCGAGGTGGTGCCGGGCTGGGTTAAGCCGCCCGGTGTTGGGGGAAGAGCCCGCTGGTGATGCCAGCGGGCTTTTTTATGGTGCAAACGCCCAGCGGGAGATCTTGGCCGACGCTGGTTTTACGTTATGCTGATGACCGAATCTTCGTTATTTTGATGAGAGGAGATCGTTCATGACCGCAATGCGGGTAGAGGCTGGACGGGGCTGGGGTTGGATCGTCGAGGGTTGGCGGCTGTTCGCGCAAGCGCCGGGGATCTGGATCGTCATTCTGCTGATTTATCTTGGACTCAGTGTGGTGATGGCGTTTATTCCGTTCGTTGGCGGCTTGGCGCAAGCTCTGCTGGCGCCGGTCCTGGTGGGCGGCATGATGTATGGGGCGGCAGCGCAGGAACGGGGCGAGCCTCTGGAGATCGGCCATCTGTTCCAGGGCTTTAAGAATCAGGAGCGGATGGGGCCCTTAGTGGTGCTGGGGCTGATCAGCCTGGGCGGTTATGTCGTGATGGGACTGGTCATCGTGATGGTGGTCGGAGGCAGCGTCTTCGTAGGCACGGCCTTGCACGGGGCCGATTCCGGCATCCCCCCCGAAGCGGCGGGCGGCATGTTGGTGGGGGCTGGGCTGGTGGCGGCGTTGGTCGTGACGGTCATCGGTTTTCTGATCGTCTCGTTGCTGTTCTATGGCATCCCGCTGGTGATGCTGGCCGGCCAGAACGCCTGGCCAGCGGCGCAGGCCAGTATCGCAGCCTGTTGGATCAACGTGTTGCCGCTGCTGGTGTTCGGCGTACTCTACCTGGTGCTGGCTGTGGTCGCGACCATTCCGTTCGGACTGGGTTTCCTGGTGCTGGGACCGGTGACGATCTGCGCGGTCTACGCCAGCTATCGGGATGTGTTCGGCGACTTGCCAGCGCGCATCAACCTGGCTAAATAAGGAAATTTCGCTTGGCGGGAGTCCGATCCGACACGGACACGGCCTGGGGATTCAGGCCGTGCCGATTGGCGCGGTGGCAAGAGGGGCGGCCGCGACATTGTGGGATGGGAAGCAACCGGGCATGGCGCCTCCTGAATCTCGATCAGCTGGTTCTGGGCAACAGCGACTTGATCAGTCGCGTCTGCAACAGTTGCACGGCTTCGAAGATCTCCTGCGCGGTCTCCACATAGATCGGCCCCACTTGGCGGTAGACGCTGCCTTGGTTCCCGACCAAACTGACGGCCACCCGAATTTTTTGCACCATTTTGGTTTGCTGGTTGTCCCAGACCAGCGCTCGGTCGGCTGCGATAGCGATAGACATGATGGCATCACCCCACGTTGGTTGACGACTCCAGCCCGAACGGCTGTTCGGCTCGGCGGACTCGCCGACGCCCACTGGGATGATGCATTAACAATGCCAGATATGCGGTTGCGCCGACCGGATAGGCGCGCGGCGCTGCTGACGGCGGAGACCGCAGGTTCTGGATTCAGAACTGGAGCTCGTCGATGAGCAGCTTGAGTTGCAACAGCGCCTGGGTGTTGATGTTCTTGATGCGGAAACCGGTATCGTAGAAATCCGGATTGACGTCCCGGCCGCTCCAAAGGCTTTCCACTTCCAGCGCGATGTGTTGACGCGCCGCGTTTTCCTTGGGGACATCGACCCAGAGCTGGAAGGTTTGGTTGAGAGTGATGGGTTTGTCGCTGACCAGTCGCATCCCTTCCCGACTGATATCCACGATATGTCCCAGCAATTCTTTGTTATCCTGACGATAGACTCGCAAGTACATCATCAGGTACCAGCGCTTGTGCTTGCGATTCTCGACTCCGATGTGGCCAGCGAAATTCATGGTCATCTCCTGGGGAACGGCATGTCCATGGGGCTGCGCCTCGTCGGGCAGGTCAACGGTCACGCTTTGATGGTGGCGCGAGCCGTCGACTGACGCGAGGAGACGCTCATGGGGGGGTTCAGGCCGGCACGGCGGGATTCAGGCTGTAGGTGCCGATGAAGCTGGCTTGGTCCAGCACATGGCCGGCGATGGCCGCCAGCACGTCCGGACCGGTGAATTCGCCTTCAACCGGGCAGCGGTCCACGTCGAGGGCGTAGAGCGTGAAGACATAATGGTGCACGATGCTGTCGTTCCAGGGCGGGCAGGGGCCATCGTAGCCGAAATAGTTGCCGGCCATGGCCGGATCACCGGTAAACCACTCTCGGTAGTTGTTGACGCCCTGTCGGGTGCCGCGCGGCCCCGCCGGACCGGGTTTGCCGCCGGCCGTGACCCCCTGGGAAAATTCACCCGCCAGGATCTGGGCCGGTTCAGAGGCCAGATCGACCAGGATCCAGTGGAAGAAATCGGCGCGCGGCAGATCGGCGGGGACCTGCCGGCCTTCCTGATTGACGTCGTCGGCGCGGGTGGGCACATCCCGGTCGTGGCAGATCAGCGCCAGGGAGCGGGTGCCAGGCGGCAATTCACTCCAGATCAGTGGTGGGTTGGCGTTGGCGCCGAGCGTAACGTGCTGCTCGGGATCGGTCACCCCAAAGGCGTATTCGGGAGGGATCGGCTGGTGGTCGTGCAAAGCGGGGCTGGCGAATTTCATGGGATTCCTCCGGATGTTGACTGCATCATGGGCGGTTGGCCGGCAAGCGGTCGGGAGGCGCGCGCGATCGAGTGTGATCCCCGAGTGGCGTGGGCTGCGACTGTCACGGCGGCTTGCGCTGTCCAGGCTGTTTCTCGACAGGTCATGGGGCTGAACGGCCGAACTATTGCTTCACCAATCATAATAATGCATACGCCAAGGCTGGGTCATGCGTAGCACCGACGAGTGGCCGAATTGCCGCTCGGCAGGCGCAGAGCGCGATTTGTGTCGGCGCGGGCGGCGCTGTCTGGCCGCGCAGCGTGTACAGGGTTGGACCATGGGCGCACCGATCAATTTAAAGAAAGCAACCGGTAGGCGCCTCGGATAGAATGCGCGCCGAGGCCGAAGGGCTTATTTTTGCGAAGCAAGGGTGAAAGGTGAAAGAAGCCGATTTCGACGAATGGCAGGACACCGGGGAGTTGTCACCCGAGGATCTACCCAAGCCGGATACGTTCACGCCTCGCACCGAGCCGCCCGTGAGTCGGACGCCGGTCGGCAGGAAAGCGCCGCGCATCGATCACCGCCGCTCGCCTTTCAAGGCGGCGCTGTACATGGTCGGTCTGCTGATGATCCTGTTCAGCACCACCATGTTGCCACCGATCGGAGTGGCCTGGTGGTTCGACGATCATAGCGTAATCATGCCGTTCGCCGAAGCGCTGGCGGCCATGTTGGGTCTGGGGTTGTTGTGCTGGCTGCCGGTGTGCCGGTTCAAGGTCGATCTACGCAACCGCGATGGTTTCATCGTGGTGGTGGCGTTCTGGTTTCTGTTGTCGCTGTTGGGAGCCTTGCCCTTCACCTTGTCCGATACGCCCCACATGCGGTTCGTGGATGCGGTGTTCGAGACCGTGTCCGGCTTGACCACCACCGGCGCGACCGTGCTGTCTGGGCTGGACAATCTGCCCAAGGCCATCGTGTATTACCGGGCGCAACTGAACTTCCTCGGCGGCATGGGCATCATCGTGCTGGCGGTGGCGCTGCTGCCGATGTTGGGAGTCGGCGGCATGCAGCTGTACAAGGCGGAAACGCCGGGGCCGATGAAGGACGAGAAGCTGACTCCGCGCATCACCGAGACCGCCAAGAATCTCTGGTTCATCTATGTCGGACTGAACGTGCTGTGCACACTGTCGTTCTGGGCGGCGGGGATGAGCGTGTTCGATGCGGTCTGTCATAGTTTCGCCACCCTGGCGCTGGGCGGTTTTTCCACCCACGACGCCAGCATCGGTTATTTTCACAGCCCGACCATCGAAGTGGTCGCCGGGATTTTTTCCCTGGTGGCGGCGGTCAATTTCGCCCTGTTTTTCCTGGCTTGGCGTTCGCGTAGCCTCAAGGTCATTTTCCGCGACGCCGAGTTCCGGTTTTGCATGGCGGTGTTCGGCGGGATCATCGCCGTGGTCTGCGCCTATCTCTATTGGAGCGGCAAGTTTTCTTGGCCGGAGGCGCTGTATCACGGCTTTTTCCAGTCCTCGTCGGTGATCACCGACAATGGTTTGTCCACGATCGGCTATCCAGCCGACTGGCCGGCTTTCGTGCCGCTGCTGTTGCTACTGGGCAGCTTCTTCGGCGGCTGCGTCGGCTCCACCTGTGGCGGTATCAAGGCCATTCGCTTCCTGTTGCTGTACAAGCAGAGCGTGCGCGAAGCCCGGCTGCTGATTCGTCCATCGGCCCAGATCGCGGTCAAGCTGGGCACACACGCCATTCCCGACCGAGTCATGCAGGCGGTGTGGGGATTCTATTTCCTCTATATCTTCAGTTACTGCTTCTTTTCGGTGGCGTTGGCGGCTACTGGGGTGGATCTGGTCACAGCCTTTGGCTCGGTGGCGGGTTGCCTGAACAACATGGGCATCGGTCTGGGCGAAACCGCCTCGAATTACGCCCCGCTCAACGATGCCGCCACCTGGTTGTTGTCGCTGGCCATGCTGATCGGGCGTTTCGAGGTCTTCCCGTTGTTGCTGTTGTTCCTGCCGGATTTCTGGAAATAACGCCATGGCGCAAGGTCGATGGGGTTACGGCGGCGAATTGCCGCCCGCACGGTTCAATATGGCGCGCTATTGTCTGGCGCACGCCGCGCAGGCGACGCCGGACAAGATCGCGTTGATCGTGGTGTCGGACGCCCGGATGCCGGCCGAGGCGGCGGAGCGTTGGAGCTACCGGCAGCTGGATCGCGCAGTGCGGCAGGTGGCGGCAGGCTTGCGCCGCCTGGGGCTGAAGCCGGGAGCGCGGCTGCTGATCCGCATGGGCAATACCAGCGATTACGCGCTGCTGTTCTTTGGCGCGATCGCCGCCGGCTGTGTGCCCTTGCCATCCTCGGCGCAACTGACCGAGGAAGAAGCGACTTTCCTGTTGGCCGATTCCGGCGCCGAGGTGCTGGCCGTGTCCGCGGAACTGGCGATGGCGCCACCGCCGGGCGTACAGGTGCTCGATCCCGAGGCCGTCGCGGCGTTGCGGACTGCCTCCGAACCCATGGACTATGCCGACACCGCCGCCGAGGATCCGGCTTTTCTGATCTACACCTCCGGCACTACCGGTCGGCCCAAGGGCGTCTTGCATGCTCAGCGCTCGGCCTGGGGGCGGCGACCGATGTACCAGGGCTGGTATGGGATAGGGCCGGACGATGTGATTTTGCACGCTGGCGCTTTCAACTGGACCTATACTTTAGGTGTGGGATTGACCGATCCATGGGCCAATGGCGCGACAGCAGTGCTCTATAATGGCCAGAGAGATGTGACGGTCTGGCCCATGTTGATGGCGAAATTCCGGGCTACCCTGTTCGCAGCGGTACCGGGACTGTATCGGCAGATTCTGAAATACAACGATCTGCGCCGTTTCGATCTGTCCAGCCTGCGCCATGGCTTGACCGCGGGCGAGGCCCTGAATGCTGCCCTGTTGGAACAATGGCGGGCGACGACCGGCAAGGAATTGTACGAGGCCCTGGGAATGAGTGAATGCTCGACTTACGTGTCCTCCGGACCCGACACGCCGGTGTGGCCGGGCAGTCCCGGCAAGCCACAGGCGGGTCGCTGTATCGCGGCTTTGCCGGTCGACGGTGGCGAGGAGCCCTTGCCGCCGGGCGAAACCGGCTTGCTGGCGGTGCATCGCAGCGATCCGGGTTTGATGTTGGGCTACTGGAACCGCCCGGAAGAGGAGGCGCTGGTGTTCAGGGGCGACTGGTTCATCGGCGGCGATCTGGTTCATTTCGAGCCCGATGGCTATATGGTCTATCACGGCCGCAACGATGACGTGATGAACGCCATGGGCTATCGGGTATCGCCGCTGGAAGTGGAGCACTGTCTGAGTCAGCATCCAGCCGTGGCCGAGGTCGCGGTGACCGAGCTGGCGGTGCGCGACGGCGTTTCGGTCATCGCAGCGTTCGTGGTGCCGCGCGATCCCGACGAGACGGACGAACTGGACGCCGCGCCCTTGCTCGCCTATACGCACGAACATCTGGCGGCCTACAAATGCCCGCGCGAGATCATCTTTACCGACCAGTTGCCGCGCACCGCCAACGGTAAGGTCCGGCGACGCGATCTGGCCCAGTGGCGGAAATAACGATGTCATGTATAAAACATGATTATATTTTACTAAAGATATCATTTTGATATTTTATGTGTGATGATTTAACATATATGAAACCGTGGCTCCCACTATGATCACAGCGGCTCAACTGAAAGCGGCGCGAGCCTTGCTAGGAATGGACCAACGTGCGTTGGCGGAAGCCGCCGACTTGTCCCTGCCGACCATCCAACGCATGGAAGCCAGTGAGGGCAACATTCGCGGTAATGTCGATTCTCTGGTCAAGCTCATCGCCGCGCTCAATGCGGCCGGTGTCGAGCTGATCAGCGATGGCGTCGCCAGCGCAGGCGGAGGGCGTGGGGTTCGATTGAAGCGTTGAGTTGCCGATTACCCAGGTATCACCGCATGTTTGGTAGAGAGTAGGTTTCATCACCATGTCGTTGCCGCTGCTGTTAGGTTTACCGGTCATCCTGCTGGCTGTTGGCATCCATGCGGTCACGACATCGCGGCGATCTCATCGTAGCCACTGGATCTACGGCGCCACGCTGATCGTTTGCGTCATCGCGCTGGGGCTGGCGCTGGCGTCTCTGCTGATGGATCCCACGCCGGCGACGCTGACGCTACCGCTGGGTTTGCCGTGGCTGGGCGCGCATTTCCGACTGGACGCGCTGGCGGCGTTTTTCCTGGTCGTGGTCAATCTGGGTGGCGCGGTCGCCAGTCTATTCGCCTTGGGCTATGGCCAGCACGAATCTGCGCCGGGGCGGGTGTTGCCGTTCTTTCCCGCCTTCCTGGCCGGGATGAATCTGGTGCTGCTGGCCGACGACGCCTTCACTTTCCTGTTCGCCTGGGAATTCATGTCCTTGAGCTCCTGGGCGCTGGTCATGGCGCATCATCAGGAGCCTGCCAACAGCCGCGCCGGTTATCTGTACCTGGTCATGGCCTGTTTCGGCACGCTGGCTTTGCTGCTGGCGTTTGGCCTGTTGGCCGGGTCCGATGGCGCTTACGACTTTGCCGCCATCCGCGCTGGCCAGGCCACCCCGGGATTGGCGGCGCTGGCGCTGGTTCTTGCCCTGATAGGGGCAGGCTCCAAGGCTGGACTGGTTCCACTGCATGTTTGGCTACCGCTGGCCCATCCCGCCGCACCGAGCCACGTATCGGCGTTGATGAGCGGGGTGATGACCAAGGTGGCGGTGTACGGCTTCGTTCGCATCGTATTCGACCTGCTGGGCGAACCGGTGGCGTGGTGGTGGGGCGGTCTGGTGTTGGCCTTGGGCGGTGTCACCGCCGTGCTGGGCGTGCTGTACGCGCTGATGCAACATGATCTGAAGCGCCTGTTGGCTTATCACACCGTAGAGAATATCGGCATCATTTTCATCGGCTTAGGGCTGGCGCTGGCGTTTCAAGCCAACCAGATGTACACCAGCGCTGCGTTGGCGTTGACCGCCGCGCTGTTTCACATCCTCAACCACTCGCTGTTCAAGAGCCTGCTGTTCCTCGGCGCGGGCGCGGTGTTGACGGCGACCGGCGAGCGCGACATGGAACGGCTGGGTGGTTTGATTCACCCGATGCCATGGACCGCACTGGCGTTCCTGCTCGGGGCAGCGGCGATTTCGGCCTTGCCGCCGCTGAACGGTTTCGTTTCCGAGTGGTTGACCTTTCAGGCGATTCTGCTCAGCCCGGAATTGCCGCAATGGCTGCTCAAGTTCCTGGCGCCGGCCGTCGGCGCGTTGCTGGCATTGTCAGCGGCGCTGGCTGCCGCCTGTTTCGTCAAGGCGTTCGGCATCACCTTCCTCGGGCGGCCGCGTTCGCCCGCCGCCGCGCAGGCGCAGGAAACCGACCGCTATTCACTATGGGCGCTGTTCATCCTGGCGGGATTATGCCTGCTGGCCGGGATCTTACCCGGACTGGTGGTGGACAGCCTGGCTCCGGTGGTGGGCCTGCTCAACGGTAGTGCCCGGCTGGTGACGCAGCACGACCAACCCTGGTTGACCCTGGTGCCGGTGGCCGATGTGAAAAGCAGCTACAACGGTTTGCTGGTGCTACTGTTCATGGCGTTTTCGGGAGCGGTCGCCGCTTTCCTGATCCATCGCCTGGCCTCCAGTGCGGTGCGGCGTGGCCCAGCCTGGGATTGTGGCTTTCCCGAAGCCAGTCCGACGACTCAATACACCGCCGGTAGTTTTGCCCAGCCCATTCGCCGGGTATTCGGTAGTGTGGTGTTTCAGGCTCGGGAACGGGTGATGATGCCGCCGCCCGGCGACTTGCGTCCGGCGCGGTTCGAGGTCAAATTGCGCGATCCGATCTGGGAGCATGGCTATGCCCCCATTGCCAATGCCGTGGTGGCAGCGTCGAGCCGCTTCAACTACCTGCAATATTTGACGATTCGCCATTATCTCAGCCTGGTGTTCGGCGCGCTGGTGATCTTGCTGTTGGGCATGGCCTTATGGCGCTGATCACCGATTATCTGGTGCAAGGTTGCCAGATGTTGCTGGTGCTGCTACTGGCGCCGCTGCTGACCGGCTGGGTGCGCACGATCAAGGCGCAATTGCTGCGGCGGCGCGGCCCGTCTCCGCTGCAACCCTATCGCGATCTGCTCAAACTGCTGCGCAAGGAAGCTCTCCTGGCCGATTCCGCCTCCTGGCTGTTTCGGGTAGCGCCCTATCTGATTTTCGCCGCGCTGTGGGTGGCGGCGGCGCTGGTCCCCACTTTTGCCAGCGGCTTGCTGTTCAGTTGGACGGCGGATTTGATCGCCATCGTCGCTCTGCTGGGCAGCGCCCGCTTTTTTCTGGCGCTGGCCGGTCTCGATGTCGGCACCAGCTTTGGCGGCATCGGTTCCAGCCGCGAGATGATGATCGCCTCGCTGGCCGAGCCAGCCATGCTGATGATCGTGTTCACTCTGTCGCTGTTGGCGGGCACCACCGAACTGTCGGCGATCGCCCAGTTCATGTTGACCGCCGAGGTGGGTTTGCGGGTGTCGCTGGCCTTGGCTTTGCTGGCCTTGATCATGGTAGCGATTGCCGAAAATGCCCGCATTCCGGTGGACAATCCGGCGACGCATCTGGAATTGACCATGGTGCATGAGGCGATGGTGCTGGAATACTCCGGCCGTCATCTGGCGCTGATCGAACTGGCCGCTTCCCTGAAATTACTGTTGTATCTGTCGCTGCTCGGCTGCATCTTCATCCCTTGGGGCATGGCGACCGCCGGTGAGAGTTGGACGGCGTATCTGATCGGGGTTGCCGCGTATCTGGGCAAGTTGGCGCTGGGCGGTTTCCTGCTGGCCCTGTTCGAGACCAGCATCGCCAAGATGCGAGTGTTCCGCGTCGATCAATTTTTGGGAGCGGCACTGATGCTGGGATTACTCGGCGCTTTGTTATTGTTCGTGTCGCGGAGCCGCTGATGCACGGTCTGGCGTTCGACATCGCCCATTTGCTGGCCGGCGGCATGGTGGTAGTGAGCTTTTTGCTGCTATACCAGGTTCGCCTGTTTGCGCTGATCAATGTTTTTGCGCTGCACTCGCTGGTGCTGGTGTTGGCGGTTGGCTGGCAGGCGACGATCCAGGAAGCCCACCATCTCTACGTCACAGCCGGGATCGCGCTGATTTTCAAGGCGATTCTCATTCCGACCGCGCTCCATCGCATCGTCCGGCGACTTGGCATTCATCGCACCCTGGAAGTCGTGGGGGGCGTGGGCCTCAACATGCTGGCGGGTGCGGCGCTGGTGGCGCTGGCGATCCTGGTGATGTTGCCGGTTACGACGACCGCCGATGTACTGGCGCGGGAAGATTTGGCGTTCGCGCTGGCGGTGGTGTTGCTGGGATTGTGGCTGATGGTCATCCGGCACAACGCGGTCAGCCTGGTGATCGGTTTCATGTCGCTGGAAAATGGGCTGGTGTTAGCGGCTGCCGGGGCGCGTGGCATGCCGCTGGCGGTAGAGATCAGCATCGCCTTTTCGGTATTGATCGCGTTGATCGTGATCGGGGTTTTTCTGTTCCGCATCCGGGAACGCTTCGACAGCGTGGACATGCAGGCGATGGACAGCTTTCGGGAAGGGCGGCGGCGATGAATGCGCTGGGATTCCTAGCAGTGACCGCGCTGCTGATCGTTCCGGCCAGCGCCACGGTGGTGCTGATGCTAGCACCCGGTTATCGATTCGGCGCCCGTCTGAACGTCAGCGCGGCCTTGCTGAGTCTGTTGGCCGCCATCACCCTGTTGGGATGGCGGCCGGAAGCCAATCTGTATCTGCGGGTGGATGATTTCAATATCTACCTGATCGTGTTGAACAATCTGGTTAGTTTCACCACCAGCGTGTTCAGCGCCAGTTATATCGCCCATGAACTGGAAACCGGGCGGTTGACGCCGGCATATCTGCGCTTCTATCACGCCATGTATCAGGCTCTGCTGTTCGCCATGAATCTGGCGCTGCTGGCCAACAACATCGGGCTGTTGTGGGTGGCGATCGAGCTGGCGACGCTGATCACGGTGCTGATGGTCGGGCTCTACCGGACCCGTGCGGCGCTGGAAGCCGCCTGGAAGTATTTCATCCTGGGCAGCCTGGGTATCGCTCTGGCGTTGTTCGGCACCATCCTGGTGTATCTGGCGGCGCAACCAGTGGTCGGGGAGGGATTGCCGGCGATGGCCTGGGATCAGCTGCTGGCCAAAGCCGACGCCTTCGAGCCGGCCTTGCTCAACCTGGCGTTCGTGTTCCTGCTGCTCGGTTACGGCACCAAGGCGGGTCTGGTTCCGTTGCACGCCTGGCTGCCCGATGCGCACGCCGAAGGCCCCACGCCGATCTCGGCGGTGCTGTCCGGCCTGCTGTTGAATGTGGCTTTGTACGCGGTGTTGCGGTTCAAAATGCTGATGAGCGCCAATTCCCACGCACTGGCGCCGGGTCCGCTAATGGTCGGTTTGGGGTTGCTATCGCTGTTGTTCGCCGGGCTGATGCTCTATCGCCGGGGCGATATCAAGCGGCTGTTCGCCTACTCGTCCATCGAGCACATGGGCATCATCACCTTTGCGTTCGGCATGGGTGGGCCGCTGGCCAATTTCGCTGGGCTGCTGCACATGACCATGCACAGCCTGACCAAATCGGCGATTTTCTTCACCGTCGGCCACATCGCGCAGGCCAAGGGTACGCAACGGATTTCCACCATTCGCGGGTTGACCGTGACCCATCCGGTGCTCGGCTGGGGGTTGGTGGCGGGGGTGATCGCCATCGCTGGAATGCCGCCGTTCGGCGTATTCACCAGCGAATTTCTGGTGGTGAGTTCTACCTTCGCCCGCCAACCGTTGCTGGCGTTGCCGCTGGCGCTGGGCTTGCTGCTGGCGTTCGGTACGCTGTTATGGCGCTTGCACGGTATGGCGTTCGGCAAACCGGACAGCGGTCCTGTTGCGCCCGTGCAAGCCAGTATTCTGCCGATGCTGACGCATCTGGCGCTGGTCTTGATCGCCGGCATCTGGTTGCCGGGGCCGTTGGTGGCCTGGTTCAAAAACGTCGCGGCATTATTGGGTTGAGGGTGGAGCTGATGAGTGCTGCTGCTTCGTTGCAGGTGCTGCTGGAGGCGGGTCAGCCCGTCGCTGGGCATCGGCCCTGGCCACGTATCGTGGTGACCACCGAACTTTGGCATGCGGTGATCGAGGGGCTGGCGGGCGGCGGCTGGACCCTGCTCGGATTATGGGGCGAGCCTGGCATGGTGCATCTGGCGGCGCATGAAGCGGCCAGCGGTTTCATCGGCGTCGCCAGCCTGCCATGTCCCGACGGGTGCTTTCCCTCGGTGGGGCGTCTGCATCCGCCGGCGCAGCGCTTGGAGCGCGCCCTGGCCGATCTGGTTGGCTTGCAGCCGATCGATGCGCCGGACGCCCGCCCCTGGTTGGATCATGGCCGCTGGCCGGTGCGTCATCCGTTGGGTGCCGCATCTGCTCCTGCGGAGGCAACGTCGCCATATCCCTTTCTGTCAGCGGAAGGCGAGAGTTTGCATCAGATTCCGGTGGGGCCGGTCCATGCCGGCATCATCGAACCGGGCCATTTCCGCTTTACCGCCAATGGCGAGGCCGTGGTCCGGTTGGAAGAACGACTGGGCTATGTCCACAAGGGTATCGAAGCCTTGCTGGCCGGTGCGCCTTTGGAACGGGCAGCGCGGTTGGTGGGGCGGGTGTCTGGCGATAGCACCGTGGCGTATGCGCTGGCGTTCGCTCGTGCGGTCGAAGCAGCCACCGAAACCGCTATTCCCGCCCGCGCCCATGGGCTACGGGCGCTGATGGCCGAATTGGAGCGGCTGGCCAACCACTGTGGCGACATCGGCGCGATCTGCAATGACGCCGCTTTCGCGCTGATGTTGGCGCAGTGCGCGGTGCTGCGCGAGCAGGTGTTGCGGGCTAGCGCCGCTTGTTTTGGCCACCGCTTGCTGATGGATAGCATCGTTCCTGGTGGAGTCGCCACCGATTTGCCGGCGGATGGCGTCCACCTTTTGCGCGCCCTGGTGGCCGAGATTCGTCGGCAGTTTCCGCCGCTGGTCGAGTTGTACGACAACACCGCCTCGCTACAGAATCGCACGGCGAGTACCGGCTTTGTCCGACCGGACTTGATCCGGCAATTCGGTTGTGGCGGAACGATCGGTCGGGCCGGGGGACGGGATTTCGATGCGCGCCGTCAGCCGGGTTATCCACCCTATGAACAACTGAAATTCGAGATCCCAGCGCGAACCGACAGTGACGTCAACGCGCGGATATGGCTGCGGATCGGCGAGGTGGAACAGAGTCTGGCGCTGATCGAACAGCTACTGGAACAGTTGCCGATGGGGCCGGTGTGCGTGGAGGTGCGGCAACCGGGTCAGCCCTGCGAAGGCGTGGCGCTGGTCGAGGGCTTTCGCGGCGATATCCTGGTCTGGTTGCGGCTGGCCGCCGATGGAACGGTGGCGCGCTGTCATCCGCGCGATCCGTCCTGGTTCCAGTGGCCGTTGCTGGAAGCCGCGATCGAAAACAACATCGTCGCCGATTTTCCGCTGTGCAATAAATCGTTCAACGGCTCCTATTCGGGCCACGATCTGTAGGCCATGCCGCCATGCGCAAGTTGCTGCTTCAAAATCTGTGGCGGTCGCCGCTGACCATCGCAGCACCCGCGCCGTCTGCTGCGGCGTTGGCTGAACTGGGCGTGAAGGTCGATCAGGCCGCCCGACGACGACTCGGCCGCAGTTTGGCCATTCGTGAAGTGGACGCCGGTTCCTGCAATGGTTGCGAGTTGGAAATCCACGCGCTCAACAACGCCTATTACGATCTGGAGCGGTTCGGGCTGCGTTTCGTCGCTTCGCCGCGCCATGCCGATGTGCTACTGGTCACGGGTCCGGTGACTGCCAACATGCGGGAAGCGCTGGAGCGGACCTACGCGGCGACGCCCGATCCCAAATGGGTGGTGGCGGTCGGTGATTGCGGGCGGGACGGCGGCGTGTTCGCGGGCAGCTACGCCTGCGTTGGCGGTGTCTCTGCGGTGATTCCGGTCGATGTGCATATCCCCGGCTGCCCGCCCACCCCTATGCAATTACTGGAAGGTTTGCTGGCTTTGCTGCAGGTCCAGCGGTGGTAAATCGATCAATGTTGTAGGACCTGTACGCAGTCACCGAATCTCTATCCGCCAGAATTGCGGAACCGCAATATATCGTGGTTCCGATCGATCTGAAAATGCGTTCTGCGCAAGTCCTGTGTGGTAGGCCGCCTGATCATCCCGACATTGTGGAGGTGTCTGAGCAATTTTCATGAAACCCGATCGCCGACATTCGCTTTATCTTCCCTTCGCTACAGCCCTGCGCGACAAGTTACGCGGAGGTTATAACCTCTCCAAGATGCAGGCTGACTTGCTGGCCGGCATCACCGTCGGCATCGTCGCGGTGCCGCTATCGATGGCTTTGGCCATCGGCAGTGGTGTGCCACCGCAGTATGGCTTGTACACGGCCATCGTTGCCGGTTTGTTGATTGCGCTGACCGGCGGTTCCCGGTTCAGCGTGTCCGGACCAACCGCCGCTTTCATCGTCATCCTGCATCCCATCGCCGAGAAATACGGCGCTGGGGGATTGGTGACGGCCGGTTGCATGGCTGGGCTGATGATGATCAGCATGGGGGTGGCGCGGATGGGCAAGCTAATCCAGTTTATCCCCTATCCAGTGACCACCGGGTTCACCACCGGCATCGCCGTCGTCATCGCCAGTCTGCAATTCAAGGATTTCTTCGGACTGCAACTGACCGTCCAGCCTGAGAGTTTTCTGGAGCGGCTGTGGTTGATGGGGCAAGCCCTGCCGGGATTGCATTGGCCCGACCTGTGGATCGGAGTCTTTACCTTGACGCTGCTGTTGTTGTGGCCGCGTCTGAAAACCGGATTTCCAGCGCCCTTGGTGGGCATGGCCGTGGCCACGGTCCTGGCCTGGTTGCTTGGCCGGTGGATGGACGGTTTCCAGGTGGCGACGATCGCATCCCGCTTCAGCTATGCTTGGAATGGTGAGGTGCTACCGGGTATTCCACCGTTTCCGCCGCAGTTCGTGTTGCCATGGCAGTTGCCCGGCCCCGATGGCCAGCCGTTGGGGATGTCGCTGGGATTGATCAAGGATTTGCTGGGACCGGCGATGGCGATTGCGGTGCTGGGGGCTATCGAGTCGCTGCTGTGCGCGGTGGTGGCCGATGGGATGACCGGGACCAAGCACGATCCCGATGCCGAACTGATCGGGCAGGGGATCGGCAATGTGGTCGCGCCGTTTTTCGGCGGCATCGCGGCGACCGGCGCGCTGGCCCGCACCGCGGCCAATATCCGCGCCGGAGCCAGAGGGCCGCTGGCCGCCGTGTTTCACGCCCTGTTCATCCTGCTGGTGTTGCTGGTCTTGGCGCCGGTGTTGGGGTATTTGCCGATGGCTGCTCTGGCGGCGTTGCTGCTGCTGGTGGCCTGGAACATGAGCGAACTGAAGCATTTTCGCCATATTCTCAAGATCGCCCCCGGCAGCGACATTCTGGTGCTGCTGGTGTGCTTCGGTTTGACGGTGATGTTCGACATGGTGATTGCGATCGGCGTCGGGGTGGTGTTGGCTTCGCTGCTGTTCATGAACCGCATGGCCGAGATGAGCGGCGGCAAGTCGGTGGAGGCCGATCATCCTCATCTGGAAAGCCCGTTGCCGACGGGAGTGCGCTTGTATGAAGTCACCGGCCCGCTGTTTTTCGGCGCGGCGGAAAAGGCGATGAACGCCTTGCACGATATCGCCGAGCGGCCGCGCGCGGTGATCATCGATATCGAGAACGTCACTGTGATCGACGTTTCGGGTCTGGTCGCACTGGACTCGGCCATCGAGCGCTGGCAGAGCGACGGGGTCCTAGTGGCGGTGGCCGGAGTGCATGGCCAGCCGGCGCTGTTGATGCGTCGCGCCGGTTTGCGCAATATTCCGGGTAAATTGTTGCTGTCAGCCAGTTTGCCGCAGGCGCTGACCCGAGTGCGCCATTATCTGGGGGAATCGGCCACCGGCGCGCCGTTGTTGACCGAGCGGATCAGCTGAGTGGCAGTCCTGGCCAACGTCTGGGCCGGCTCTGGCTGGGCAAAGATCATCACCTGAACGGGGGCGTTGACCGATGTTGATGTTGCCGGGCGATTTTCAGCCCGCCATTTTACCGCCGGCGGAAGGCGAGCAGCCGGCTCTGTGGTTTGTGTGCGTCGCTGGCGATCTGTTGGTGCGAGCGACCGCTACGGGCATCGAACTGCCGGTCGCGTCCAGCTGGCCCTTCGCCAAATGGCCGACGCTGCGCCGGTTGTATCTGGGCAGCTGGCAGGGTCAGCCCTGCTATGCCGCCGAGGCCGAGCAGGGCCAGTTGCCGCCGGGCTGGAGCTTGCAGGGCTTGCGCAGCCTGTGGGGCAGTCTGGACGAGGCGCTGCTGGGGATTGCCGGGCAAGCCCTGCAACTGCTGGAATGGGATCGCAACCACCAATTCTGCGGTCGCTGTGGCATGCCCACCCAGCGCCGGGCCGAAGAGCGCGCCCGTCATTGCGCCGGTTGTGGTCTGATGGTCTATCCACGGTTGTCTCCAGTGGTCATGATGCGGATCGTGCGCGATGGCCAGATCCTGCTGGCGCGCGCCCCCCGATTCGCGCCGGGCATGTACAGCGTGCTGGCCGGCTTCGTGGAGGCCGGTGAAACCCTGGAGCAGGCCATTCATCGCGAGGTGGCGGAAGAAGTGGGCATCCGGGTGGGAAACCTGCGCTACTTCGCTAGTCAATCCTGGCCCTTTCCCCATTCTTTGATGATCGCCTTTGCCGCTGATTACGCCGATGGCGAGATTCGGGTGGACGGACAGGAGATCGTTGACGCCGGTTGGTTCACGCCAGACCGGCTGCCGGGTTTGCCCAACCCGATGAGCATGGCGTGGCGATTGATTCAGGATTTCGTCGTCAACAGCGGCGCGGCCGGGGGTGATGGCGCGCTCCGGTAGGCAATGGCCAGGATGATGGTTTTCAGGAGGTGAACCATGAACGAGCGAGGCGATGGTCGGGGGGACGCTGTTCCGCCGCCGAACGAGTCAGTTAGCGAACAGCAGCGCTTCATGGCTCTGTGGCGTCGAGTCGCGCCCGGTGCGGCGGCCTTGGCCGAGACGGTTTATCGTCAGCTGGCCGAACGGTATGGGGAACCTTATCGCCATTATCACACCCTGAATCATATTCGCCACTGCCTACGCCTGTTCGACCGGACGGCGGCGCTGATGCGCAAACCCGATCTGGTCGAGATGGCACTGTGGTTCCACGATGCGATCTATCAACCGGGTGCGCAGGACAACGAACGCCGCAGCGCCAACCTGTTTCGTCAGTGGGCGGAGGGCGGCATGGACCCCATGAATTTACAACGGGTGGACGATCTGATCATGCTGACTACGCACCGCGATTCACCCCAGGGGGATGGGGAATTTGTCGTGGATATCGATCTGTCCAGTTTCAGTTTGCCGTGGGACGAGTGCGAGCGGGATGGCCGTCGGGTCCGCGCCGAGTTCGCGGAGCTGTCCGACGCACAGTTCTATCCGGGTCATTTGCGATTCTTGCGGGTTTTGCAGAGTCGGCCCTGCTTTTTCTACACGGATTTCTTTCGACGACATTACGAACAGCTGGCGCGTGACAACCTTCATCGCATCATCACCAGGTTGCAGGCACAAGGTTACGGCTGATCCGGGCTGGTCAGGTTGACGGGGTTTCGGGCAATGAAACTGAAGAACATGAAGGCCAACTTGAAGGATGGGGCAGCAGGACAGCCGGTGGCGGCGACGGTGCTGTTCGCCGATATCTGCGGTAGTACCCGTTTGTTCGAGAAGTATGGCGATTGGCGCGCCCGGCAAATCGAAGCCCAGGTTTTGGGTTTGCTGATGGCCCGCACCAACGAGAATGGCGGCACGGTGATCAAGACCATCGGCGATGAGGTCATGAGCCGTTTTCCCAGCGCGCAGCAGGCCGTGCGCGCCGCCTGCGGGATGCATCAGGCACTCAGGGACGATGTGGATCTGGCCGGCTTGAATATCTCCATCCGCATCGGTCTGCATCACGGTCAGGTGCTGGTGGAGAGCGACGACGTCTTTGGCGATGCCGTCAATGTCGCGGCCCGGATGGCTTCCCTGGCCAAGGCCGACCAGATCATGACGACACGGGAAACGATCGGGGAGCTATCGGACGATCTGCAAAAGATGACCCGCAATCTTGGGCAATCGCGGGTCAGGGGAAAGCGTGAGCAGATGGAGCTGGCCGAGGTGATCTGGCACGACACCACCAGCCTGACCCAGATCGCCGGTGGTCATGAAGACTTGCGCAATCTGCTTTTTGCTCGCTTGACGCTGGAGTATCGCGGCCACACTTTCGAGCTGGCGCCGAGTTCTCAGGTCTTTACCATCGGGCGCGGCGAAAAGAACCATCTCGTGGTGGATCGCGAACTGGTGTCGCGCAGCCATGCCGCCATCGAGTTTCGCCAGGGCAAGTTTATCCTGATGGATCAGAGCACCAACGGCACCTATCTGCAGCTGGAGAGCGGCGCGCGCTTTTTCGTGCGGCGCGAGGAGCTGACCTTGCAGGAACGGGGACTGATCTGCTTCGGGCAAGCGGCGATCGAGCAAAACCCCGATGTGGTGCGCTACGCGTGCAGCTACACCGACGGCTTCGAGGCGGCTGAATAGGAGGGGGGCCGGGACCTTCTTCTTGACGAGAAAGTCCCGGACCAGACTAAAGCACCTGTTTGAGAAATACCTGCGCCCGAGGGTCCTTGGGCGCGGTGAAGAACTCGGTCGGCGGAGCGTCTTCCAGGATGCGGCCAGCGTCCATGAAGATCACCCGGTCGGCCACTTCCCGCGCGAATCCCATTTCGTGGGTGACCACCGCCATGGTCATGCCCTCCCGCGCCAACTGTTTCATCACGTCCAGCACCTCGCCGACCATTTCCGGGTCCAGGGCGCTGGTCGGCTCGTCGAACAGCATCACCTTGGGATCCATCGCCAGGGCGCGGGCGATGGCGACCCGCTGCTGCTGACCGCCCGACAGCCGGGAAGGGTATTCGTTGGCCTTCTCGGCGATGCCTACCTTGGTCAGCAGGCTCATCGCCTTGTCGTTGGCCTCGGCCAGCTTGCGTTTGCGCACCACTCGCTGGGCTAGGGTGACGTTTTCCAACACGGTCTTGTGCGGAAACAGGTTGAAGTGCTGGAACACCATACCGACCTCGCGGCGCACGGCGTTGAGGTTGGTCTTGCTCCCGGTCAGGTCGATGCCATCGATGATGACTTGTCCATCGTCGAATTCCTCCAGACCGTTCAGGCAGCGCAGGAAGGTGGATTTGCCGGAGCCGGACGGGCCGATGATGACCACGACTTCGCCTTTGGCGACCTGAGTGGAGACGTGATCGACCGCCCGCACGATGTGTCCCCGTCCGACAAAGGTTTTGACGAGTTGTTTGGCTTCAATCACTGCGGGCGAACCTCCGTTCCAGCCAGAAGAGCAGTTGCGACAACACCGAGGTGACCAGCAGATAGAGCAGGGCGACCGTGAACCAGATCTCGAACGTGGCGAAGCTGGAGGTGATGATCTCCCGTCCGCTCTTGGTCAGATCGGTAATGGCGATGACCGAAACCAGGGAGGAATCCTTGATCAGGCTGATGAACTGCCCGGCCAACGGCGGCAGGACCCGCTTGAAGGCTTGCGGCAGCACGATGTAGATCATGGTCTCCGCAGCGCTCATGCCCAGGGAGCGAGCGGCTTCGGTCTGGCCCTTGGGGATGGACTGGATGCCGGCCCGGATGATTTCGGCGGTGTAGGCGCCGACGAACAGCGCCAGGGCGGCGACGCCGGCGACGATCCGATCCAGATCCAGCACGGTGCCGATGAAGAAGTAGAAGATGAAGATCTGTACCAGCAAGGGCGTGCCGCGGATCAGCTCGATGTAGAACACCGCCAGGCCGCGCAGGGTGGGGTTCTTCGAGATGCGGCACAGGCCGGTGATCAGGCCGATCACCAGGCCGATGAAGCCGGACAGGAAGGAAATCCAGATGGTGACCCACAGCCCCATGGTCAACGGGCCGATCCGCCATTGCTGCACTGCGCCGATGTCGTCCTCTTCGGCTACTGCGTCGCCGACCTTGACCTTCAGGGTATCGGTCTCGACCGTGATCGTGGTCGGTCGACCCCCGTCGGCGGGTGCGATTTCTACCCGGCTGTCATGGCCGTCGGCCGCGATCTGGGCCACCGTGCCGGCCACGGGCGTAGATTGCAGGACTTCGTCCTGGTAGAGGAAGTACTGTGGCACCCGGTCCCAGTGCCATGAGTAGTGAACACGCTGGGTGGCGGCCCACAAGGCGATCACCATGCCCAGCAGAAGGAGCGCCAGCAGCCCATACCAGGGCCACTGGGCGGGATGTCGTTTACCAGGCACGGTTATTACTGGACGTCTTTCAGCCAGTCCGTGTTCTTGAACCACTTGTCGTGCAGCTTGGCCCATTCGCCATCTTTCTTGATCTTAACCAGGAATGCATTGATGGCCTTGAGGAATTCCGGATCGCCCTGGGCGATGGCCCAGCCGATCGGTTCATCGGTGAACGGCTTGTCCAGGAATACCAGTTTGCCCTCGCCGCGCTGGACGTTGGCGACCAGATTGTAGGGCGAGTCGTAGACGAAGGCGTCGACCTTGCCGTTGACCGTTTCCATCACGCCTTCGGCTTCGGTTTCATAGGAGAAATATTTGGCCTTGGGGATGTATTTCTTGGCGGCGATTTCGCCGGTGGTGCCCAGCTTGGAGGCGATCTTGTATTCGGACTTGTTGAGGTCCTTGTAGGATTTGACCTTGCCGGCTAGATCCTTGCGCAGCAGGATAGTCTGACCCACCAGCATGTACGGTTCGGAGAAGTCTACTTTTTGCTTGCGCTCGTCGGTGATGGTCATGCCGCTCATGATGATGTCGCACTTGCCGGTGATCAGCGCCGGGATGATGCCGTCCCAGGCGGTGCTGACCAGCTCCAGCTTGGGAGCGCCCAAGTCCTTTTGCATCAGCACGGCCAGATCCGGGTCGAAGCCGATGATGGCCCCGCGCTTGTCGGTGATCTCGAACGGCATGTAGGCCGGCTCCAGACAGACTCGCAGGCCGTCCTTCTTGATTTGTTCCAGTTTGCCCGCCCAGGCTGGCGACAGATTGAGACCGAACAGAGCGAGCGCAGCAAGCGCGATCAAACGGGTTTTCATGCAGGGGTTCTCCTTGATTCAGTAGGCGAAACATGGAATACCGCGATGCGGCGCCGGACGGCTACCGCGATCGCGCCAGTGACTGCAACGCTAGTGTCATGATAGTACAATACAATTTTAATTTTCGACAGGATGGCGGCCGGATGGTCGTTCAAGTCGATTTTCCTTCGTCCAGCAGCTCCTTGATCGTCATCTGACTGCCGCAGTGCGGGCAGCGCGGCAGCTCCTCAATCGGGATGTAGATAATCTCGGTATGACGACATCGCGGGCACTGGATCTGCACGGGTTCTACTTTGTCGCGTTGAATCATGTGCCGACTCCTCACCTCACCTATGGGGCGGATTGGGAACAGAGACGGGCGATGGCCCGTTCGAAGCGGTTCAGACCCTCCTGAATCAACTCGTCAGGGATGATCAGGGCGGGTGCCAGCCGGATCACGTCCGGTCCAGCCACCAACACCAGCAAGCCTTCGTCCAAAGCGGCCTTGATGAAATCCCGACTGCGGCCGTGCCAAGCCGCGACCAGTTCGCAGCCGATCAGTAGACCCTGACCACGCAAGTCCTGGAAGAGGGCGAACCGTTCGTTGATAGCGCGCAAGCCGGCTAGGAACCGCTCGTGCTTGTGGCGCACGCCGGCCAGCAGCGCCGGATCGCTGAGTAGATCCACCGCCGCCTTGGCCACCGCGCAGCCCAGCGGATTGCCGCCGTAGGTGGTGCCGTGGCTGCCGACATTGAGGCTGGCGGCGATGGTGGCGGTCGTCAGCATGGCGCTGATCGGGAACCCGCCGCCGAGACCCTTGGCCGTGGTCAGGATGTCGGGGGTGACGCCATAGCCCATGTAGGCGTAGAGCTGGCCGGTCCGGCCATTGCCGGTCTGCACTTCGTCGAAGATCAGCAGGGCCTGATGTTGCGTGCACAGTTCGCGCAGACCTTGCAGGAATTCCGGCGCAGCGCTGATCACACCGCTTTCGCCCAGGATCGGCTCGACGATGACAGCGCAAGTCCGCTCGGAGATGGCGGCGGTCAGCGCTGCCAGATCGTTGAACGGCACATGGGTGATGGCCGGCGGCAAGGGACCGAAGCCTTCGGTGTACTTAGCCTGGCCGCCGACCGTCACGGTGAACAGGGTGCGGCCGTGGAAGGAGGGGGTGAAGGCGATGATCTCGCGCTTGTCCGGGCCGAAGTGGTCGGCGGCATACTTGCGGGCCAGCTTGAGCGCGGCTTCGTTGGCCTCGGCCCCGGAGTTGGCGAAGAACACCCGTTCGGCGAAGGTCAGTCGGCACAGCGTCCGGGCCAGTTCGAGCGCCGGCTCGTTGACGAGCACATTACTGACGTGCCACAGCTTCCGGGCCTGTTCGGTCAGCGCCGCCACCAGTTGCGGATGGGCGTGGCCCAGCCCAGTGACGGCGATGCCGCCGGCGAAATCGATGTACTCGCGCCCCTCCTGATCCCATAGACGGGAACCCTCGCCGCGCACCGGGATGATCGCTGCCGGAGCGTAGTTCGGTACCATGAATTCATCAAACAGCGCGCGGGTGACGGGGAGGTCATTCATCG
Source organism: Candidatus Competibacteraceae bacterium (assembly GCA_003989065.1). Lineage (GTDB taxonomy): Bacteria > Pseudomonadota > Gammaproteobacteria > Competibacterales > Competibacteraceae > RXIW01. The sequence continues at coordinate 2,832 of RXIW01000030.1, read as the reverse complement.
GGATGGTCCTGCGAGGTTGAGCACATATAAGGAAAGTCTATAGCATACCCCGAATCCCACTCTTGACGCTTGGCCATGACCGATCCTTCCTCGATGCTGCAAAGCGTGCTGGGCCTCGGCGCTTTTACCGCGCTGGCCTGGTTGCTCAGTGAAAATCGCCGCGCCGTGCCCTGGCGACCGGTGTTGATCGCCATCGTCATGCAGGTCCTGCTGGCGCTGCTGTTGCTCGGTCTTCCGGCGTCCCAACAGGTTTTTCTGGCGCTCAATCAGGCGGTGCTGGCCTTGCAGCGGGCGACCCAGGTCGGGACGGCCCTGGTGTTCGGCTATCTCGGCGGCGGGCCACTGCCGTTTGTCGAAACCGCTCCGGGCGGCAGTTTCGTGCTGGCGTTCCAGGCGTTGCCGCTGGTGGTGTTGATCAGTGCGCTGTCGGCCCTGCTGTATCACTGGCGCATCCTGCCGGTGGTGGTGCGCGGCTTTGCGCTGGTGCTGCAGAAGGCGTTGGGGATCGGCGGTGTGCTCGGTATCGCCAGCGCTGCCAATGTCTTCGTCGGCATGGTCGAAGCGCCTTTGCTGGTGCGGCCCTACCTGGCCAGCGCCAGCCGGGCCGAACTGTTCGCCATCATGACCAGCGGCATGGCCACCATCGCCGGTACGGTCATGGCGCTCTACGCCACCTTCCTGCAGGGCATCGTGCCCAATCCGGTCGGTCATATCTTGACCGCCTCGCTGATGAGCGCGCCGGCAGCCATCGCCATCGCGCTGCTGATGGTGCCGGGCGAGGTCGGCGCAGCCGAGCGCAAGGTGCATTTGCCTTCGCCCTATTTGAGCGGGATGGACGCCGTGACCCAGGGAACTGGCCAAGGTTTGAGCTTGCTGGCCAACATCATCGGCATGCTGATGGTGATGGTGGCGCTGGTGGCGCTGGCCAACATGATATTGGAAGGGTTGCCGATGGTGGGAGGAACGCCACTAACCCTGGAGCGGATCGCGGGGTGGCTGTTGGCGCCGCTGGCCTGGTTGTTGGGGGTGCCGTGGCATGAAGCTGGCGTCGCTGGCGCGCTGTTGGGGGTCAAGACCGTTCTCAACGAACTGCTGGCCTACTTGCAGTTGAGCCACTTGCCGGCCGAGGCGCTCGGGGAACGGTCGCGGGTCCTGCTGACTTACGCGATGTGCGGCTTCGCCAATCCCGGCAGCGTCGGCATCATGGTCGGCGGCTTGAGCGCGATGGCGCCGGAACGGCGCGGCGAGATCCTCGAACTCGGCTTCAAATCGCTGATCGGCGGCACTCTGGCCTCGTTCATGACCGGGGCGGTGGTGGGCTTGTTGATTTAGCGGCTCATTTGTTTTCGTGCAGCCTGCTGGCGGCGAAGCATCTGCTTACTACACCTTTACGATGACCTGTTCTTGGTATAAGTAATGTATTATGATTCAAGTGACTTATTTTTGATACAATTAAAGATTACCATAAAAAATACTACAGGATTTATATGTTTTTTTGACGTATTAATAGCCGTTAATTGTAATAAAAAATATACAATATGATGGTATTGTCAATTATCACAAATCCGATGAGACAAATAAATGATTAAGGTTTATGATGATCTATAACGATTTTTTGATCGATACTGCAAAGTATGTTGCTATAATTATTATGTAACATATTTGAATATAATGACTATGTAAGTATCGTAAAAAAATTTCATGAATTTAACAAATGGAATATACCAAAATGGCAAAATATAAAACCGATCATCGGACTCGAAAACGATGACCCTGCTGTTTTCAATCCGTCCCTTTTGGTTTTTTTGTCGTGCCGCAAACCCATTCTACCGAATTGTTCATCCTAGGTGCGTCTGAATAAATATACGCTATCGATTGCCGTAGTCGAAAACAGGTGATTTGATCTTCATCGAAATCGACTTCGTTAATTATAAATTATCTGGTGATATCGGTTTTACTATTAAACAGTATCGTTAATTTATGAAATTAATATATTGAGGAAACACCGATCCATAACAAATGAGGCAAAGCATATGAAAGAAACAGTATACTATAAAATCAAGTTTCAATTATTCGTTCGCATCAGTATGATAATAATGCTGATTATCATGACGGGTGTGACCCAAGCAGATATGGTGGAAGATAATAAAATAACAGTACCATTTGCAGTATCATCACCAGATAATGAATCTTCCGCGATAGTAGGATCATTTAAAGGAGAGCTGCAAATATATCCGAAGTCGATAAAAATAATATTAGATAGATCAACAATAGAAAAACGAAATTTATCAAGTTTATCCACGAAAGAGATATTGATAAGATCTATAAAACTAGAGCTGGGTGAAGACATTGATCATAAAAATTGGAGAATTATGAACAATGGTCAGAGGTATGAAATAAATAAAGCAATATGCTCAGGAGAAGTTTACGAGCTGCCGAGAACAATATTTGTACTACCTAGGCAAACATATACGAATTTATCAAATAAATGGATCATTGTAACAATTGAAGTGGATATCGATAAAAACACAACTGAGTCAATAGGATATTGTGATGGTGATAGCGGGAATAAGCAGTGTTTGTCATGTGCTACTCATTTTCATCGCTTGGCATTGCGCGATCAACTGGTTGAATAGGGTTTGCAACGGGGTGGCGTGATCACCGCCGCACTTTCTCAGAAGCTGTATAAAAATCAATGACTAAAGAAATTCCAAATTTAATTCTAAATTTCCTCTTGTTATTTCTGCTACAGAGGCGGTTTTTTTGCAAAGCTGTCGTAACATCAAGCGACCCGAAGTCACATAAACCATGCTAGCACTCGAAGCCGGGTTT
>RXIW01000029.1 GCA_003989065.1 Candidatus Competibacteraceae bacterium | reverse complement strand
GGTCTTGCCATGGTCTACATGCCCGATCGTCCCCACGTTGACATGCGGCTTGCTGCGCTCAAACTTTTCTTTGGACATCCAAAAACTCCCCTACAAAAGCTTAAGACCAAGGATTCGGATCACGTAATCCAGTCAATCACCACACATGAACCATGCAAATCTTATGGAGCCCATAACCAGATTTGAACTGGTGACCTCATCCTTACCAAGGATGCGCTCTACCAACTGAGCTATATGGGCCTGAAATCTCTATGCGGATTCAGCCGGGGCTTGTGGAGCGGGTGATGGGAATCGAACCCACACCATCAGCTTGGAAGGCTGAGGTTCTACCATTGAACTACACCCGCCTTGCCGCGCCAGGATCTGACCTTTTGAAACCTGTCGCTCGCTTACCCAGCCCCTAATCCGTTCAGTGTTGCTCTCAAGATGGTGGAGGGGGAAGGATTCGAACCTTCGAAGGCTGAGCCAGCAGATTTACAGTCTGCCCCCTTTGACCGCTCGGGAACCCCTCCGAAATTGAGTCGCATATTCTGACGACGAGAAACGGGGTTGTCAATCACTCATAGCGAAACTTTTGCGAATCGAAGCTGGAATTTGATTATAATCTTAACACGTCATCGCTGGCGTAGCTCAGTCGGTAGAGCAGCTGCCTTGTAAGCAGCGGGTCGGGGGTTCGATTCCCTTCGCCAGCTCCAAATGGAACAAAGGCTTATCCAGGTATGGGTAAGCCTTTGTCGCGTCTGGACAACGGATGCCTCTTTTGACCTGGGGTCATGGCGCTTCCCAAGGATACAGCCAGCCGGCGATGCGTCCACCCTTACTGTTCTGGTGGGCGGTCATGGGGACATCCAGCAGCGTGTATCGTCCACCGATCTCGAACAGCTGGATTTGGCGGGCAAACGCCTGAGGATTTTGCCAAGGCCGATTGTCGTAATTTTCTTCCGCCAGCGCCACGCTGCCTTTTGCCAGATCCACCGCCACCACCACGGCGACATGGCCATGCCGCCATTCCGGTTCGGTTCGATCGGGGGCATACACCACTAAATCCCCTCGTCGGGGCGGGCGTTGGGCCGTGCCGTTCAGCGAGCGGGCCAGCGGAACGGCCTGCTGGGTGCGCAGATTTTTGCCTTCGGTGAGATACAGGATTTCGTAGGCGCTGTCGATGCTGCCGAAGGTGAAGCCCAGATTCTTCATCCACCATTTGCGGGCGTATTCCACGCACTGATAAGTCACGCCGACGTATTGCAGTTGCTCCTGCTGGGGATCGTCCGGATAAACCGAGACGATGCCCGATGTTGGATCGAGGTAGGAATACTCCAGGCGGATGCAGGTCGAGACGCAATTGGAGCGTCCCTCGGCCCCATCGGCCACACCTAGCACCGCGCCGAAGGGAGTGACGCAGGGACCCGCGCAGGCCAGTTGGGCTGCGGCGAAGAACTGCGCGCGCTCCAGTTTGGTAAAGGCCGACGGTTTGGGTTGGAGCCCGGAACCATCGGTGTGCGGCAGCTCGATGCTTGGCCCTGCGGCTGGTTCCGGGGCCGAGACGGCGCCCGAAGTGGAACTGTCCGCAACCGAGCGGTTGGATATCAATCCCGCCTGCAAGGTCAGGCCGAGGATCAGGACGGCTATCAGGCCCATGCGGGTGCGATGCCAGGCGGGGCGGCGTTTCGACAGCGGCATCCGAGTTCTCCTGGTGGATACGGTGATGTTTTCCTTGGGGTCGGCGGGCAAACGCGCTAACGTTCCAGCTTGAAGGAGGACTTTCGATCATGCTATTCGGTAAGCATCCGCCTTCACCCAGGGATTGGCAGCGTTATAATCCAGCAGATCCTTGGTTTTTTTGTGGTTAATCCGACTTTCCATCTCAAATAATATTCACAAACGAGGAAACGTTGGCTATGAGCAAATTTATCGAATGGTCCGGCGAATTGAGCGTTGGCATCGAGGAGATCGACGCTCAGCACAAGGTGCTGGTGGATTTGCTGAATCGGATTCACGAAGCCATCCAGCAGCGGCATGGCACGGAGGTGACCCGGCAGATCGTCGATCAATTGGGCGAATATACTCGGATCCATTTCGCCGTCGAAGAGAGTCTGATGCGAATCTTGCACTATTCCGAGTACGAGCAGCACAAGGAAGAGCACGATAAATTGATCGAGCAGTTGAACGCGTTGCAGAAAAAACTGGTGGAAGGCAAGGCGTCCGTCAGTTACGAGTTGGCGCACTTCCTCAAGGTCTGGCTGACCAAGCACATCATGGAAGCGGACAAACGCTATTCCCCGTATTTTCTGGAGCAAGGCATCAGGCCGGAGCTGTCCAAGCAATCCTGGATCAAGAAGCTGTGGGGATCATGGAGCGGGGGCGGCTGAGTCGAGCCAGGCCGGACCAGCCAAGGAACACCGCCAACAAAAAACCAGCCCGAAACAGCGGGGCTGGTCGAAAGCAAACGCGGATCCGGGGCGGTGTGGCCGCCCCTTCGTTGTGATTTATTCGAACTCAAGGATGGCCTGATCCACCGCCAGGCTGTCGCCCGGCCCCGCCATGACCTTGGCGACCTTGGAGTCGTGATCGGCGCGCAGCACGTTTTCCATCTTCATGGCCTCGATCACCGCCAGTTCTTCGCCAGCCTTGACCTCTTGTCCCGCCTGCACTGCGACCTTGGTGAGCAGGCCCGGCATAGGCGACAGCAGGAACTTGGAGAGATCCGGCGGCGCTTTCTCGGGCATCAGGGTCTGGAACTTGGCGACCCGGGGCGAGAGGACCACCACGTCAGCCTGCGAGCCCCAATGGAACAGGCGATAGACCATGCCGCGGCGCTCGACCTGAATGCAGATTTCGGTGCCGTTCAAGGTGCCCTTGAACAGGGGATAGCCGAACTGCCAATCGCTGCGTATCTGGTAGGTCTCGCCCATGTACACCGCGTCATAACCGCCCTCGGCCGGATCGATCTGCACCGGATGCTGCTGGCCACCCATCACCACGACGCAGTGACTGCCGACCTTGCGCTCGTGCCCCAGCAGCTGGCCGCTGATCTGGGCGGCGCGATCCATGTAGCGCCGGTAGAGGAAGGCCGCCACCGAGATCAACAGCGCCGGGTCGTCGTGCGGCACGTCGGTCGCGGAGAAGCCGTGCGGATATTCCTCGGCGATCATGTTGGTGCTGATCCGCCCGGTCATGAACCGGGTGTGCACCATCAAGGCTGCCAGGAAGCTGATGTTGTGCTGGACGCCGCGAATGAAGAACTCGTTGAGCGCGTCCCGCATATGGGCGATCGCGCGGTCGCGGGTGGCGCCGTAGGTGATCAGCTTGGCGATCATCGGGTCATAGTACATCGACACTTCGCCGCCTTCGTAGACGCCGGTATCGACTCGCACCACCTCGTTTTCCTGGGGCGGCATGTACTTGACCAGCCGGCCGATCGACGGCAGGAAGTTGCGGAACGGATCTTCCGCGTACACCCGCGCTTCGATGGCCCAACCCTTGAGCTTGACGTCGTCCTGGGTGAAGGACAGCGGCTCGCCGGCGGCCACCCGCAGCATCTGCTCCACCAGGTCCAGCCCGGTGATGTATTCGGTGACCGGATGCTCCACCTGCAAACGGGTGTTCATCTCCAGGAAGTAGAAGTTGCGCTTGGCGTCGACGATGAACTCGACCGTGCCAGCGGACTGATAATCCACCGCCCGCGCCAGCATCACCGCCTGCTCGCCCATGGCCTTGCGCGTCGCCTCATCCAGGAAGGGAGACGGCGCTTCCTCGATCACCTTCTGGTTGCGGCGTTGCAGGGAGCATTCGCGTTCGCCCAGATAGACGATATTGCCGTGGCTGTCGCCGAGCACCTGAATTTCGATGTGACGCGGCTCGACGATGTACTTTTCGATGAACACGCGATCGTCACCGAAGGAGGAGCGGGCCTCGTTGGTGGCGCGTTCGAAGCCGTCGGTGCATTCGGCGTCGTTCCAGGCGATACGCATGCCTTTGCCGCCACCGCCGGCCGAGGCCTTGATCATCACCGGATAGCCGATGCTGGCGGCGATCTCCACCGCCTCCTGGGGATTCTTGATGATCTCGGTGTAGCCCGGCACGGTGCTGACGCCGGCTTCCTTGGCCAGCTTCTTGGAGGTGATCTTGTCGCCCATGGCTTCGATGGCTTTTACCTTCGGGCCGATGAACACGATCCCTTCCTTCTCCAGGGCTTCGCAGAACGCTGGCCGTTCGGACAGGAAACCATATCCTGGATGCACGGCTTCCGCACCGGTGTCCTTGCAGGCTTGCACGATGCGGTCGATGAGCAGATAGCTCTGGGTGCTGGGCGGTGGGCCGATGAACACGGCCTCGTCGGCCATTTCGACGTGCAGCGCGTCCTTGTCGGCCTCCGAATAGACGGCGACGGTCTTGATGCCCATCTTGCGGGCGGTCTTGATCACGCGGCAGGCGATTTCACCGCGATTGGCAATGAGAATTTTCTTGAACATGCGTCCCACCCCTTACAGCGGAATGTTGCCGTGCTTGCGCCACGGATTCTCGAGTTCCTTGTCCCGCAACATGGCCAAGGAGCGGCAAATGCGCTTGCGGGTGCCATGCGGCATGATCACGTCGTCGATGAAACCGCGCCGACCGGCGATGAACGGGTTGGCGAATTTGGTGCGATATTCCTCGGTGCGCTCGGCGATCTTGGCGGTGTCGCCGATGTCCTGGCGGAAGATGATCTCCACCGCACCCTTCGGCCCCATCACCGCGATTTCGGCGGTCGGCCAGGCGAAGTTGACGTCGCCGCGCAGATGCTTGGAGCTCATCACGTCATAAGCGCCGCCGTAAGCCTTGCGGGTGATGATCGTGACCTTGGGCACGGTGCATTCGGCATAGGCGTACAGCAGTTTGGCGCCGTGCTTGATGATGCCGCCGTATTCCTGGGCGGTGCCGGGCATGAATCCGGGCACATCGACGAAGGTGAGGATCGGGATGTTGAAGGCGTCGCAGAACCGCACGAAGCGCGCTGCCTTGATCGAGGACTTGATGTCCAGGCAGCCCGCCAGCACCATCGGCTGATTGGCGACGATGCCGACCGGCCAGCCATCCATGCGGGCAAAGCCGGTGAGGATGTTCTTGGCGTTCTCGGGCTGGATCTCGAAGAAGTCCACATCGTCCACGACCTTCAGGATCAGCTCCTTCATGTCGTAGGGCTTGTTGGGATTATCGGGGACCAGGGTGTCCAGAGAATAATCCTGACGATCGGCCGGGTCGGGCGTAGGCCGGAACGGGGGCTTTTCCTTGTTGTTCGGCGGCAGGTAATTGATGAAGCGCCGCAGCATCAGCAGGGCTTCGATGTCGTTCTCGAAGGCCCGGTCGCACACGCCGGACTTGGTCGAATGGGTGATGGCGCCGCCCAGTTCTTCGGCGGTCACCTCCTCATGGGTGACGGTCTTGACCACATCGGGACCGGTCACGAACATGTAGGAGCTGTCCTTGACCATGAAGATGAAGTCGGTCATCGCCGGCGAGTACACCGCGCCACCGGCGCAGGGCCCCATGATGACGGAAATCTGCGGGATGACCCCCGACGCCATTACATTGCGCTGGAATACGTTGGCATAACCGGCCAGCGAGGCCACGCCTTCCTGGATGCGCGCGCCGCCGGAGTCGTTGAGGCCGATCACCGGCGCACCGACCTTGATGGCGTGATCCATGATCTTGCACATCTTCTCGGCGTGCGATTCGGACAGCGAGCCGCCGAACACGGTGAAATCCTGGCTGAAGATGAACACCAGCCGGCCGTTGATGGTGCCGTAGCCGGTCACCACGCCATCGCCCGGAATCGAGGTATCGGCCATACCGAAATCGGTACAGCGATGCTCGACGAACATGTCCCACTCTTCGAAACTGTCGGGATCGAGCAGCACCTCGATACGCTCGCGGGCGCTGAGCTTGCCCCGCTTGTGTTGTGCGTCGATGCGGCGCTGCCCACCGCCGAGGCGGGCGGCTGCGCGTTTTTGTTCTAATTGATTGATAATGTCGTGCATAAACGCTCTCTCCTTACTGATACAGGCGCCATTCGCCGATCATCGGCGCCAAAAGCTGGGGGACAGATCCTCGAAGCCTGGACGGCCGGGACGAGGGTGAGTGGACAGGTGGGGTCGGGCATTCGTCCGTTTCGCCCGCGCTGAAATGGTGAAACCCCGGATAGCGCCAGGGGCGGGCCGCGTGAAGAGAGGCGGCGATTCGGGAATTCGGCTCTAAGAATCTATTTTTTTTCAATTTTAATGGTCTGCTTGAAAAGCGGCACCGTTGCGCCGCCGCTTGCGTTAACCGCACCAATTATAATAGGGTTTTTGGTCGTTTCGCGACTCCGATCTTTAATCGGGAAGGGTCGCATTATCCCGGAACGGCGGCGCGCTTCCCAAGCCGCGCACCGCTCCGAACGGCAGGCGATTCATCGCCCTCCTTGCCTCGATGGATCAAGATGAGCATCCCGCAAAACAGTCTGGTGCTGTACAAGAATAGCCCGGCCCGGGTGGCCGCTGTCGGCGACAAGCTGGACATCGAATTGGACGATGGCCGGTCGTTGCGGGTGCGCCCCAAGGACGTGACGTTGTTGCATCCGGGCCCTCTGAGCAATGTGCGCAGCTTGCAAGCGCCGACAGGCGAGGTGGAAGCTGCGTGCGAGCTGCTGGACGGAGGCCAGACCAGTTTGCCTGAATTGGCCGATCTGATCTACGGAGTTTATACCCCTGCCACGGCTTGGGCGACTTGGCGGCTGGTGGACGAGGGGCTGTACTTTCAAGGCACGCCGGAGGCGATCAACGCACGGCCATTAGCCGGTGTGGCGCAGGAGCGGGCGGCTCGCGAGGCCAAGGCCGCCGAACGGCAGGCATGGACCGGATTCCTGCAGCGGGCCAAGCTCGGTCGCTGCGTGGCGGAGGATGCGCCCTATCTGGGCGAGATCGAAGAGGTCGCACTGGGCCAGCGCGAGCAAAGCCGGGTGATGCAGGCGCTCGACTGCGACCAGAATCCGACCAGCGCTCATGCCTTGCTGTTGCGATTGGGACGCTGGGACGGCATGACCAATCCCTGGCCGCAGCGGATCGGGGTATCGTTGACCCTGCCGTCGATAAGCTTGCCCCCGTTGCCGGACGAGCCCCGGCTCGATTTGACCGGTCTGTCGGCCTACGCCATCGACGACGAGGGTAACCTCGATCCCGACGACGCGATCGGCCTGGACGGCAACCGACTGTGGGTCCATGTCGCCGATGCAGCGGCCTTGCTGACGCCGGACAGTCCCGGCGATCTGGAAGCGCGAGCGCGGGGGGCTACCCTGTATCTGCCGGAAACCACCGTGCCGATGCTGGCCGAGGACGCCATTCCACGGCTGGGGCTGGGCTTGACCGAGATTTCGCCGGCCTTGTCGTTCGGCCTGACGCTGGACGAAGCGGGCGTGGTGATGGATGTGGAGATCGCGCCGAGCTGGGTGCGGGTGCAGCGGCTGACGTATCGGGAGGTGGAGACGCGGTTGGACGAGGAGCCGTTCCGCAGCCTGTTCCAGCTGGCCGAACGCCATCAGGCACGCCGACGGACCAACGGCGCGGTGTTCATCGACCTGCCGGAAGTGAAGATGCAGGTGAGCGATGGTCGGGTTGCGATCACGCCGCTGCCACGCTTGCGCAGTCGGATGCTGGTCACCGAGGCGATGGTGATGGCCGGCGAGGCGGCCGCCCGCTTTGCCTTGGCCCGTGGCTTGCCGTTTCCATTCACCACCCAGGACCCGACCGACGCCGTCGATCGCCAGCCAAGCGGGTTGGCGGCGATGTACGCCTTGCGCCGCACCTTGCGGCCGCGCCAGTACAGCGGCCAACCGGGTCCGCATGGTGGCTTGGGTTTGGAGGTCTATGCCCAAGTGACCAGCCCGCTGCGGCGTTATCTCGATCTGGTCGCCCATCAACAGTTGCGGACTTTGCTGCGGGGAGGCGAGCCGTTGGCGGCGCAGGCGATCATCGAGCGGGTCGGCGCAGCGGAAGCGGCGGCCCAGACCGTGCGACGGGCCGAACGCCTGTCCCGCGAGCATTGGACTTTGGTCTATCTCCAACAGCATCCGGGCTGGCAGGGGCAGGGAGTGCTGGTCGAGAAGCGGATGCCGCGCGGCCTGGCGCTGATTCCCGAACTGGCGTTCGAGGTGCGAATCAAGGCGGCCGACAGCGTCGCCCTGGACAGCGTGTTGCCGCTGCGCCTGACCGGCGTCGAGCTACCGGAGCGGGAAGCCTATTTTCGGGTGGGTTAGGGCGAGGCTCACCATTGAATCAACTGCTGGATTTCCAGGGCGCTCCAGCGCAAGGAGCGGCTTTGCAGACGGCCGAGCGCCAGCAGCAGGGCGATGGCGACGCCAGGACGCATGTCCCGTAGCCGGTTGAAATCGTGGCGATGGAGTACCCGCAGTTCGCTGGGTCGGACCGCCACCGCTTCGGCTGCCCGCGGACCGGGGTCGAGGAAGGCGATTTCGCCGAACACGGTGCCCGGCCCATAGATCGCCAGGCGCTTGTAGCGATCGGCCGTGGACGGCAGCCGAATATCCACTCGCCCGCGCAGGACCAGATACAGCTCCACACCGGGATCGCCAGCGGCGAACAGGCGCTCGCCGGCCGTTAGTTCGCGCGGCTGCAGCGCGGCGGCAAATGCGGTGATTTCGTCAGGACTCATATCGCGGCAGAGATCCATTTCCGCCAGGTCGATACGTCGCTCCAGCACCGTGGGGGCGACGCCGAGCGTGTTCAGCAGGGCATTCTCGGCATACTCCAGCGCCTGATCGGTGCTGGCGAAGGTCTGGACGTTCAAGCGTCCCGATCGCAGGCTGATCCGGCGCAGGGTCTGCTCGACGTCCCGGCCCAGCCCCAAATCCTCTCGCACATCGCAAAACAGCAGTTCGCCGCCGTGAGCTTCCAAGCGGGCTGCGATCTGTTGCAACAGCCGCACGCTGGACAGATCGATCTGGATCACCCGCCGCAGGTGCAGGATCACCCAGGCTGGCCGGTCGAGATCGGGCAACATCTCCTCGAACAGCTGATCGGTCTTGGCGAAGAACAGGATGCCGCGCAACTGGTACAGAATGATCCGGTTGCCGTGGCGAGCCAGCAATTCGGCCTGTTCCACCGGCCGTTGTCGCACCGAGGGCCGTTCGACGGCGGTCAGGCGGCGGTGGATGACCGGCACCCGGCTCTGAGCGCGGATGAACAGCAGGATGGCGATGGCCAGCCCGACCAGCACCGCAATCATCAGGTCGTAGCCAACCGTGACGCCGGTGACCAGCAGGGCGACCGCCGCATCGACGCGGGTCTGGCGGCGGCGGACCCAGGCCAGAATGTCTTTTTCCACCAGATTGAGGGCCGAGGCGACGATGATCCCGGCCAGGGCGCTGGTCGGCAGCCATTGGCTGACCGGGCCGGAGAACAGCAGCAGCCCCAACAGAAGCAGACCGGTGGTCAGAGGCGCCCAGCGCCGCGCACCGGCCTGGACGGCGGTCATGGTCCCGTTCACGCTGGCCGAACCGGCCATACCGCCGAGCAATCCGACCGCGATCTGGCCGATGGCCTGCGCCCGCAACTCGCGAGCGGCATGGTGGCGCTGCCCGGTGGCGGTGTCGGCCAGCACCGCGGTCAGCAGGGTGTTCAGAGAGGACAGGACCGCCAGGGCGAAGGCGGCTTGCAGCAGCAATGGCCACGGCAGGGCATCCCAGTCGATGGCGGAGGGGGTGAGCGCCAGGCTGTGCAGCGCAGTCAGACCGGGCAGAGCGCCGATGACCCAATGGGGCGGGGCGGCTGGCAGATCAGTCAGTGCCAGCATGAGTTGAAACAGTGCGGTGCCGCCGAGCAGACCCACGATCGGACCGGGAATGCCCGGCAGGAACCGGCTGGCGTAGCGGGCGATGACGAACGCCGTCAGCGCCACCACCAGCGGTAGCCAGTGCCAGCCGGACCATAGCCCGTGGTGCGGGATGCCGAGCAGCGGATTGAGCTGGGAGCGGATCATCAGCAGACCGGTGCCGGTGGTCAGACCGGCGATGACCGGGTAGGGGATGTATTTCATCAGGCGACCGCCGCCGGCGAAGGCGATCAGTAACTGCAACAGCCCCGCAAGGAGGGTCACGATAAACAGGGCGGGCGCGATGGCGGCAGGGGCCAGGCCGCTGCCGGTGAGCAGAGCTGCAGTGCCGACCAGCAAGGCCATGCTGGGTCCGCTGGGTCCGCTGATCAGGCCGATGGCGCCGCCGACACTACCGGATATGAGCAGCAGCAGGATAGCGCCGGTCAGCCCGGTCAGCGCCCCCGATGCAGCGCCCAGCCAGGGGCCGAAGGCGGTCACGCCGAAGGCAGTGGCTTGCGGCAGCACGACGGCAGCGGCGACCAGGCTACCGCGCAGGTCGGAAAGAAGATCGGTCGAGCGTTTCATCATTGGGGCGGCGCCGCGTTCCCTGTTCGAAGTGGTCGGTGATTGCAGAGGCTGGCAAAGCCAAGTATAGAATTGCGGCTCGCAAGTCACGCCGTGCATGGCGCTTTAAGCGTCGGGCGCGGGTTTTGATCCGCTTCAGGCAATTTGCAACCTCCTTAAGGTGGTCAATTCATGGCATCGAAACTGTTTGATCCGGTCCAGCTGGGCGCGCTGGCGCTGAAGAATCGCATCATCATGGCGCCGCTGACCCGTTGCCGGGCGGATAATCCGGAAGCGGCTCCGACAGCGTTGATGGCGCGTTATTATGCCCAGCGCGCCAGTGCGGGCCTGATCGTTTCCGAGGGGACGATCGTATCGGCTCAGGGGCGGGGCTATCCCTATACGCCTGGTATCTGGTCGGAGGCGCAGGTGGATGGCTGGCGGCAGGTGACCGATGCTGTGCATCAGGCCGGTGGTTTGATCGTCTGCCAGTTGTGGCACTGCGGACGCTTGTCGTTGCCGGATTTCCATGATGGCGAACCGCCGGTGGCGCCTTCGGCGATCAATCCCAATTGGCAGATGTTTTCCCCCGAGGGCATGAAACCGACCGTCGCACCGCGCGCTCTGAGCCGAGAAGAGATCGCCGACATCGTCGTCGACTTCCAGCATGGCGCACGCCATGCGGTGGAAGCTGGTTTCGACGGAGTCGAGATCCACTCTTCCAATGGCTATCTGTTTCACCAATTCTTTGCCCGCTGTTCCAACACTCGCACCGACGAATATGGCGGCTCCCATGAAAATCGGGGTCGGATTCTGTTCGAAGTGCTGGATGCGGTGGGTCGAGAGCTGCCGCACGAGCGAGTCGGGATCCGGCTCAATCCGATGATGAACGGGATTCATGGCATGACGGTGGATGAGGATACCGTGCCGATGTTCGAATCCCTGATCCGCCGCGCCAACGATTATCCGCTGGCGTATGTGCATCTGACCGAGCCGTTCATGCCGAACCAGTTGGATGGGGTGGTGGGCGGAATCGCCGATGTGGCCGGCCATTTCCATCCGCTGTGCCGGGCGGCGTTGCTGTCCAACGGCGGTTTCGATCAAGCCCAGGCCGAGCAGTGGCTGGCGGAGGATCGTTGCGATGCCGTGGTGTTCGGCAAGCTGTTCATCGCCAATCCCGATCTGCCGGAACGATTCCGCCAGGGAGCGGCGCTGAACGCGCCCGATCCGGATACCTTCTACCAGGGCGGTGAGAAGGGCTACGCCGATTATCCGGCGCTGACCTGAGCAGTTGCGGTAGCTTCCTTCCCATGGTTGCGTTGTAGCCTCAATTTCCCCGCATTCCTCGCCTTTGCTGGGCGAGGGATGCGGGAGAGGCATTTGAGAGTCAGCTGAAGCGTCGCCGCGCCTGCCAGAGCAGGCCGCCGAATAGCGCGGTGAAGATCAGCAGCGCCCATTCGCTCAGAGTGGGAATCCCCGTTGTGCTGGACACGCCGGGACCGCCCGGATCTTGGATAGTGCCATTGGGGGCGAGGTCGCTATCGCCCAACGCGCCATCGGTCAAGGTGACAGTGATGGTGTTGCCGGCGATGGTGGCGGGCAGCACATACCAGTGAGGATTGGTGTTGTCCGGGGTCGGGCCGTATTTCCAATATTGCGTTCCGGCTGGCAGAGGTTTTGGATAGGTCAGGGTGAGGGTAAGGGTGCCGGTCCCGTTGCTGGGACAGACGGCGGTGAAGCCGAAGACGCCGTAGGGGAAAGTGACGCTAGTCGGCAGCGGCGTGGGGGCAGCGGAGAAGCTGGGCGGAGGACTATTGGCGAAGCCGATGCAGGTACCATCGGTGATGGTGGCCGTTACCGTGCCGCCGCCAGCATCGCCTTGCGCGGTGGTGGCGAGCACTTGATGGCTCTCGGTGCTGGAACTGCTGCCATTGAAATTGGCATCGCCGACGTAGGCCGCCGTCAAGGTTTTGGTTCCGGCGCTGGTGAAGGTCAGATTGCAGGTTCCCGCCGCCACCGTGCCGGTACAGCTGACGGTGCCATCGCTCACGGTGACGTTGCCGGTGGGAGTGCCCGCTCCCGGTGAAGTGACCATCACGGCGTAGTTCACCGTCACTGTTTGACCCACGACCGAGGGATCGGGATTGTCGCTGGTGATCGTGGTGGTGGTGCTGGCTTTATTGATGGTCAGGTTGGTCGTGCTCTGGCTGGCGGCATACGTGCTGTCGCCGCCGTAGTCCGCCGTGAAGGCGTGCGAGCCGACGCCAAAGCCGCCGGTGACCGTGCAGGTAGCGCTGCCGCTACTCAACGCGCGAGGTTGTGCGCCTTCGGCGCACGTCAACGCCGATCCGCTTTCCTGGAAGCTCACTGTGCCGGTGGCGGTATTGGGACTGACCGTGGCGGTCAGGGTGACCGTCTGGCCATAAACCGCCGGCGAAGGTGTGGCCACGAGCGTGGTGGTGGTCGGGGTAAGCATGAATTCATAGGCGCCGATATCGCATTGGGTGCCTTGAGGCCGGGTCACGCCGCGTTGATCGAGATGATTGACGGGCTCGGCGGCACAGATCGCATTATCCGCCGCGTCGATGGCCGGACTACCGGCTGGCAGCGCCATGGTCTGGGTCGGTCCGCCGTTGTTCGCCAGAGGGCCGAGCTGGGGATCGGCGGTGATGAGATTGCCGGGGATTGTGCAGGTAGTACCATCCTCCACCAGATTGGCGCCGGAGGCGTTGATCGTGCCGCCGGAACTCGCGCAGTCGCCCCCCGATGAGCTATTCGCCAGAATGGTGTTCTTCAGGGTAAGTGTTCCGCTATTGAAAAGATTACCACCGGAACTGGCGTTGGCACTATTGCCAGAAAAGGTACTGTTGATGACGGTGAGGGTGCTGCCGTTGGCGATGCCACCGCCGTAGCCATTGCTGCTGTTACCGGAGAAGGTGCTGTTGGTGACGGTGAGGGTGCCTTGATTGTTGCTGATACCGCCTCCTGCTGTGGGGATGCCAGCCCCGAACGCATTGTTATTGGAGAAAGTGCTGCTGGTGACAGCGAGAGTGCCGGTGTTGTAGATACTGCCACCGGCGCTGACGATGGTGCCGTTGGTGCGATTGCCGGAGAAGGTGCTGTTGGTGACGGTGAGGGTTCCGAGGTTGGAAATACTGCCACCGGTGCCCGCATTATTTTCGGAGAAAATGCTGCTAGTGATGTTGATAGCCCCACTGAAGTTGAGAATACCACCGCCGCTCCCAGCGCTATTGCTGGAGAAGGTGCTGTTGGTGACGGTGAGGCTGCTGCCGTCGTAGTTAAAGAGAGCGCCACCGCCGATCCCTGTAGCGCTATTGTTGGAGAAAGTGCTGTTGGTGACGGTGAGGCTGCTGCCGTTGAGGTTGTAGATAGCGCCGCCGGTATCAAAGTGATTATCGGAGAAGGTACTGTTGGTGATGGTGAGATTGCCGGTATTCATGATGCCGGGCTTGCCTTTCGTCACCTGCAAGTTCTCCAGCGTGAGCTGGAAGTTAGAAGATACCACCATGATCGGAAAGGTGTTGTCACCACTAATGGTGATCGTCTGCCCTGTGCCGTCGATGGTGAGCACCTGAGGAGAAGAGAAAGCGGAGAAGGATAGTGAGCTAGTGAGGGTGATGGTGCCGCTGACATCGAAACGAATGGTGTCATCGCCATAATTCGTACCGGTACCGGTGCAACCGTGATAATTGAGGTTGGCACTCGCCGCCGTGATCGCATCCCGCAACGAACACAAAGTGTTATCGGCACCCGTGTCATCCAGGGTATTGACGGTGAGGGTGGCGGCTCCGGCTGTCGGTATGATGAAAACCAACAGTAGCCATGCCAGCATAAGGGAAAATACCGACAGACGATGCAGCATCGAAATCTCACCGAGTCACTGATCTTTGCCGTTAAGACCAGAAGATTGTTGTACTGCGGACCCGTGGGATCTGCGATTTTTGTGACAGTCGTTTCATTGGAACGAAGCAAAGAAATCAGCGCGGTCAGGCAAACGGCGCAACAGGCGCTCACGGTGGTTAAGCCCAGCTCACATAAGCTTTTAACTAGGGTGGATGAGATGTTCAAGAGCATGAGCTATCCGCCCGCTATTTCGTTGCGCAAAGTGGATAAAGGATTCGCAATGCGGATAAGAAACCGGATCGGAGACCACGAAACGATGCCGGCTCGCCTGGGTGGCGAGCGGCTGATGCGAGACCCGTCGGTAGGGAGTGAAGCGGTGTAGAGTACGTTTTGCGTACTCTATCGCTGGATTGTGCAGGGGCGGACAGGCTATTCGCCCACCACCTGTCCAGCCCAGTCGCGGGTCTTGAACCAGTAGTCGTGGCGTTCTTTCAGCCAGCCATCCTGTTGACGCAACAGAATCCAGTTATTGAAGAAATTCAGCGCATCGGGATCGCCCTTGCGCAGCGCGAACCCTTCTGCGCCCTGCATGAACGGCTCGGGAATCGGCAGGAATAGCTTGTCGGGGTGCTTCAGCGCCTCGAATGCCGGGGTGGGCGTGCTGGTGATAAAGGCATGGGCCTTGCCGTTCAACACTTCCTGCAAAGCCAGCGCGTCTTCATCGAACTGACGCAGTGTGGCCTTGGGCAGCATCCGCTTGGCAGCGGTGGCCGGGGTTGCGCCACGGCGCACGGCCAGTACCACATCAGGCTTGTCGAAATCCTCCAGCGACTTGAAACCGGCCGCCTGTTCCTTGTGGGCGACTATTTGGATGCCGGAATGGGCGTAGGGCTGGGTGAAATTGACGGTTAGATTGCGTTCCGGAGTAATCGACATGCCGCCGATGATCAGATCGAACTTACCGGCCAGCAGGGCGGGAATGATGCCGTCCCAGGCGGTGGGCACGAACTCGACCTTGACTTTCATGTCTTCGGCCAGCTGCTTGGCGACATCGATTTCGTAGCCGATCAGTTCGCCGTTTTTGTCGCGCATCGCCCAAGGGACAAAGGTCGACATGCCGACCTTGATCGCACCGCGTTTCTTGATGGTTTCCAGCACGCTGCCGGCGGCGAGCTGCTGATTGACGCTCTGGGCCTGGGCAGGCGGTAGCACCAGAGCGGTGAATAACAAAACGGCAGCGGCGATGGCGACCGATAAACGCTTTATCATGCGAAATGTCCTCGGAAGGGTTATTTAGTTCAATGTATAGCGAACGATCGGTTATCGGGCAACCGCGTAGCGATTTTCCACCGTCGTCGGTGGTCGGACCGGTATGGCAACAGATTGATGTAAGATCGATTTTTCCAAGTCTACTGTGAGAATCGAGGGTTATCGTAATACTGGGCCAATTGCCTCTTGATTGCAGCATGAATCTGTTACTTTCATGGCCGAAATATTAGAATGGCTCAAGCCGGGTCGAGCGATTCGAGGCATTCTGTCGCATTGCATTCAAAATGTTCGCTTGTTTGATTGCCTCGCCTCACAAATGTGTCCGCCAAAGTCCATGGTACTGGGTAAGACGCGGTCTATCGTCTCGGCCTATGAACTGTTGATACCAAAAAGGTGCACAGTTTCCGCAAGTTGAAATCGGCAGTCATATCGAAATGGTGCAATCATGCGAAAGATTCGCTTCTCTCCATTACGCTTCGCGATCGTACTGCTGGCTTGTGTCGTCACCGCGCCAGGGTACGCGGAAACCATTATTTTCGGTCATATCCTCGATGATTCGACGGCTCATAACCAAGGCATCGTGTGGGCGGCGAAACAGATCGACAGTCAACTGGGAGGACGCTACCAACTGCAGGTTTTCCCGCGCGGGCAGCTTGGCAAGACCGATGCCGAAGTGGTCGAAGGTTTCAAGTATGGCACCGCCAACATGGCCTATCTCAGCTTCGGCCATCTGTTGAATATCTATCCACCGCTGGCCATTGGCGCGGGTCCCTATGTGTTCCGCGATTTCGACCATTGGCGGGCCTTCCGCGACAGCGCGTTGTTTCAGGAGCTGGTGACGGACATGGAGCAGAAGACCGGGCTCAAGACCTTTGGATTGGCCTACTACGGAGAGCGCCACGTCACGACCCATACCCCCCTGCGGTCGCTGGATGACTTCAAAGGTCTGGTCATTCGCGTGCCGAATATTCCGACCATGATCCTCACCTTCCGCGCCCTGGGGGCGAGGCCGGTGCCGATTCCGTTCAAGGAAACCTATCAGGCGCTGAAGGCGAAGATCGTCGACGCGCAGGAAAATCCGCTGCCGACGATGCGAGCGATGCGCTTCTACGAAGTGTCTCCGGTGGTCAACTTGACCAGTCATATTCTGGATGCCCAGTTGATCGTCATGGACGCGAAATTCTGGAACAGCCTGCCCGCAGCGGATCGACCGATTCTGGCGCGCATTTTCGGCGAGGCGGCGCAGCGGGTGACGCAGGATGTGCGCCAGGAAGAGTTGGCGTTGCGGCAAACCCTGAGCGAGCAGGGCGTCACCTTCAATGAAGTCGATCGCGCCGCGCTGGCCGCCGCGCTGCGACCTTTCCACCACAGCGACTATTTCCCCTGGGGTGGCGAGTTGTATGACCGGATCCAAACCTTGCATTGACGAGCGTAACCGGGTCGCCCGGTTGCGTTCGTAACCGAATGACAGGTTGCCAGTGGACGATTCGCCTCCCCGCGTTGCGGGACCTCCCGCCACGATCCGCTTCCGTATCGCCGCCATCGTCGTGGTGCTGCTGGCGATTACCGTGGTGTTGACGGGCTACGCCTATTTCGCCCTCTCGCACCTGCAACGACAGACCCGTGATCTGGCCTCGGTGTATCTCTCCGATGTCGCCCTGGCTCGCCATCTCCAGACGCGGGCCGAGGAAATGCTGCTTTATCTACCGACGCTGACATCGACCGTGCAAGAGAATGGCCGCCACGACAGTCAATGGGCCTTGAATCAGCGGGTCTGGGAATTGCGCGAGGACATTACCGCGCTGGAGGCGCGGAACAGCCTCGCGCCGCAGCAGCGTGGGCAGCTGGCCGAGCTACTGCGCAAGCTGGAAATGATCGAACATGAGCTTGGCCAGCTGAATACGCTGGTTTCGGCCCGTTCCACCGCCGCCGCTAGCCGCAAGGCTGGTTGGAAGCAGGTCGAGACCACCCATGCGCGTCATTTTGCCGCAGCGACCGAGGTCGAGGCGCAGTTGCGGGCGCAGGTGGCGCGTGCGCTGGCCGTCGATATCGCCGAAGCGGGGCCTGGGCAGCTGCAACAGCGCCTCGATGATCTGCTGGACAAGGATCTGGGCTGGTTGGCGACGGCGCAGGATATTCGCACCGACAGTCGCGGACTGCTGGAAATCGCCAAGCAGATGCTCAACGAGACCGAAGTGGAGAATTTGGCCCGCCAGCAGGCCGAGGCCGAGGTAGTGATCCGGCGTCTGGAGGTGTATCAGCGGTTGCCGGCGGGAGATGCCGTGGCTGCGTTGAGCGCGGCTACGACGGCGTATCTCGCCACGATGCACGGCGGCAAGGCCTTGGACGCCTTGCGGCGGCATGAATTGCACCTCAACAAGACCGTGGTCCAGCAGGCCGAACGCATCCACTGGTCGCTGATGGCGACTGTCGAGATCGCCTCGTCGCTGGTCGATGACTTGGTAGCGCAGGCCAGCGCGCAAGTGTCGGCTTCCGCACGGGCGGTCGGCGACGCGCAGGGGGTGTTGCTGGCGGTGGCGGCGCTGGCGATTCTGCCGACGCTGTTCGGCGTCTACCAGTTCGTGCGCCGGACCGTGCTGATTCCGATCCGGAAGATCACCCAGACCATGCTGATCGCTTCGCAACAGGTACTGGATGAGCCAGATGCCCTGGGTCGGCAATACCTCGACCCGGAACTACTGCGCGGTGACGATGAAGTAGCGGCGATGGCGCGCGCGCTGGCGCATTTCCAGCAGGCCATCGCCGAACGCGATGCAGCGTTGCACGCCAGCGAGATCCGCTTGCGTCTGCAACAGGAAGCGGAAGAGCGCATTCGCCAGATTGCCTATCACGACCATTTGACCGGCTTGCCGAATCGCCTGTCCTTGAGGGTTCGGCTCGAACAGGCGCTGGATCGCGCAAGCTGTGAAAAGAACAGCGTGGCCGTGCTGTTCATCGACATGGACCGCTTCAAGATCATCAATGACACGCTCGGCCATCGTTTTGGCGACGGCTTGCTGGTCGAAATCGCCCATCGTCTGGAAAGGGCCGTGCGGCAGAGCGACATGGTGGCGCGTTTGGGCGGAGACGAATTCGTCGTGGTGCTCGAACGGGTGGAGAACACCGATTACGTCATCTACGTGACCGAAAGGATTCGGGCGGTTCTCGGCCAGACCTATCGAATCGAGGGCCACGAACTGCATTCGACTCCCAGCATCGGCATTGCGCTCAGTCCCAATGACGGCGATGCGGTGGATGTCCTGATGAAGAATGCCGATGCCGCCATGTACCACGCCAAGGCGAGCGGCCGTAACAATTACCAGTTCTTCACCGTACGCATGAACGAGGTAGTGCGGGAACGGCTGTCGTTGGAAAACTACCTCCGCCAGGCGCTGGATGGGCAGCAGTTCGTGTTGCATTTCCAACCGCAGTTCGCTGCAGCGAGCGGCCGGGCATCCAGCGTCGAAGCGTTGTTGCGTTGGATGCATCCGGTGGAGGGCTTGATCGCACCGGCCCATTTCTTGCCGGTGGCCGATGAAATCGGGGTGATGTCTGCATTGGATAACTGGGTGTTGCGTCAGGCGCTGGCGCAGTTGCGCCGCTGGCGGGACGCTGGGATGCACATTACCCATATGGCGGTCAACGTATCGTTGTATCAGCTGCAGGATGAGCGATTCCCCGAGCGTCTGGCACAGATCCTGGCCGATGCGCATCTCGCGCCAGGCGATTTGGAGCTGGAGTTGACCGAGACCATGGCGATGGAAAATCCGCAGGTCATCGTCACGGTGTTGAAGCGCTTGCGAGGGATGGGGGTCCATCTGGCCCTCGACGATTTCGGGACCGGTTTTTCCTCGCTCAGCTATCTGAAATTGCTACCGATCCGACGCCTGAAGCTGGATCGTTCCCTGATCGAGCATATTGCGACCGAGCGCGATGATGCCGTGATTTGCCAGGCTGTGATCGATCTGGCGCATACTCTTGGACTGGAGGTCGTGGCGGAGGGGGTGGAGACCCGCGAACAGCTTTGCCGCCTGTTGGAGCTCGACTGCGATGCGTTTCAGGGCTTTCTGCTGGGACGACCGCAGGCCGCTGAGCAGATGGAACATGTCTTGGGGGCGCACGCGACCGGCTGGGCCGAAGAGACCGGCAACGGATGGCGGGAGGGTCGTTGCTGCCAGCCGGCGTGAGCCGCGTCGGGGTGGGATCGTGGCGCGGGTAAGCGCTTGGCGGCGAACGATGACAGCCGTCGGCGGGATGGCTATGCTGACGAGCCATGAGTAAATCTGCGATTTCCCGATTGCGCCGCCAGCGTCGCGCCATGCTGGATGTGTTGGCTTTTCTCGTCTTGATGGTCGGTCTGGGCTGGCTGATCGTCTCGGGGGCCGGATCGCTGCAGTACAACTGGCAGTGGTATCGGATCCCGCCCTATCTCTACCGGTTCGAGGATGGGGCGTTCCATCCCGGTCCGTTGTTGCTCGGCTTGGGGGTGACGCTGGAGCTGACCGCCTGGAGTCTGGCGCTCACGGTCGTGTTGGGGCTGGCGGCGGCGTTGTTGCAGCGCTCGACTTCGTGGGTCGGCCATGTCCTGGCGCGATTCTATGTGGAAATCGTCCGCAATACGCCGATGTTGGTGCAACTCTATCTGGTCTACTTCGTGTTGGCGCCGATTCTGGCGATGGACCGGTTCGTAGCGGCGGTGCTGGCGCTGGCGATCTTCGAAGGCGCGTTCGCGGCCGAGATCTTCCGGGCCGGGATCGAGGCCATTCCCGCTGGGCAGTGGGAGGCGGCCCATGCCCTGGGTTTGTCGCGCTATGCGCTCTACCGCTGTGTGATCCTGCCGCAGGCCATCCGCTTGATCCTGCCCCCGCTGACCGGTCTGGCGGTGTCGCTGATCAAACATTCGGCCCTGGTCAGCGTGATCGCCGTGGCTGACCTGACCACCGAGGGACGCAATCTCATCGCCGATACCTTCATGACCTTCGAGGTCTGGTTCACGGTGGCAGCGCTGTATTTGGCGCTGACCATCAGCCTGTCGCTATGGGTCGGATGGCTGGAACGCCGCCTGCCGGTGCGCGGCGGGGAATACGGCTGAGCTGGCGTGCCGCCGCGCAAGCTACGGTTCGGCTGGCTGGACGCGTTGATCCTGGCGCTGCTGGGTGGCGCGCTCGGCTATGTGCTGCACCAGGCGCAGGATCACTTTCACTACAACTGGGACTGGCGTCTGATCCCTGGCTATTTTCTGCGCTACGACCCTGCCCAGGGGCAGTGGGTGTTGAATTTGTTGGGGCAGGGCCTGTTGGCGACGATCCGGCTGGCGTTGTGGGGCAGTCTGCTGGCGGCTCTGATCGGCGGAGTGATGGGCGTCTGTCGGGTCGCACACAGCCTGTTCCTGCGCCTGCTCAGCCGCAGCTACGTCGAGCTGATCCGCAACATGCCGCCTCTGGTGTTCATCTTCATCTTCTACTTCTTCATCAGCAGCCAACTGATGCCGGCACTGGATGTGGAAGGGTGGCTGGTCGATGCCGGACCGACGACTTTGTCGGTCTTGGCGCTGTTGTTCGGCCCACCGGAGCTGCTATCGAATTTCCTGTCCGGCCTGATTTGTCTGGCGTTGTTCGAGGGGGCCTACGTCACCGAAATCGTGCGTGCTGGCATCGAAGCGGTCCCCAAGGGACAGTGGGAGGGCGGCCGGGCGCTTGGTTTGAATTCCCGGCAGGTGCTAAGAGAGATCGTCTTGCCGCAGGCGGTGCAAAGGGTGATCCCGCCGCTGGCGGGCCAGTTCATCTCGCTGATCAAGGATTCCTCGCTGATCTCGCTGATTTCCATCCAGGAACTGACCTTCACCGGCACCGAACTGGCGGTGTCGTCGGGGCAGGTGTTCGAAGTCTGGTTGACGGTGGCGGCGCTCTATTTCCTGCTGTGCTTTATCCTGGCCCGGCTGTTCCGGCGTTTGGAGCTCCGATTGGCGCGCCATCGCCAGCGTTGATTTCCAGTCACCTCCAGGCAAATCTACAGGATGACCCCGATGTCCATACCCCCTGCCGCCATGATGTCTCGCGACCTTGCCATGCCAGCCCCCGATCGTCTGCGCGCCTTGCTGACGCAGGAAGGCTGTCTGACCATGCCGTGTTGTTACGACGCGCTGTCCGCCCGCCTGATCGAACAGGCCGGTTTTCCGCTCAGCTTCATGAGCGGCTTTGCGGTAGCGGCCACGCGGTTGGCGCTGCCGGATACTGGCCTGATTACGGTCAGCGAGATGTTGGACCAGGGTCGAGCCATCTGCCAGGCGGTTTCGATCCCGGTCATCGGCGACGGCGATACCGGTCACGGCAACCCGGTCAACGTGCGGCGCACGGTGGAGCAGTTTGGCCGGGCGGGATTCGCCGCGGTCATGATCGAAGATCAGGTCGCTCCCAAGCGTTGCGGGCACACCGGCGTCAAGGAGGTGGTGAGCCGGGCCGAGGCCATCGCGCGGATGCGGGCTGCGGTGGATGCCCGCGACGCCTATGCCGGCTCCGGTCCTCTGATCCTGGCTCGCACCGATGCCCGCAGCGCTCTGGGCTTCGACGAGGCGATCTGGCGCTTGCACGCCTTTGCCGATCTAGGTGCGGACATGCTGTTCCTGGAAGCGCCGCGCGATGAGGCCGAAATGGCGCGCTGCTGTCGGGAAGTGCCAGGCATTCACATGGCCAACCTGCTGGCCGGCGGTCTCACCCCGATCTTGCCCCCAGCCCGTTTGGCCGAGCTGGGGTATCGGCTGGCCGCCTACCCGCTGGCGTTGTTGGGAGTTGCGATCGCCGCCCTGCGCGCGGCGCTGAGCGAGTTGGCCGCCGGCCGGATGCCCGAGCACCAGGTCGATTTTGCGACTCTGCGCGCGCTGGTCGGTTTCGATGCTTACGATCGCCTGCTGGATGCCTACGCGGCGCCTCCGGATCAGATCTGACCCCGGACCTCCAGCGGTCTTGCCCGCGATCCACCGATCCGCCATCGGTGGATGATGATTGCAGCGATCCGGAAACGCTGGAAAATGGCTTTTATCCGATGAAAAAGCCGAATGATACAATCTCTTCCAGTCGGACTTTGGTATCAGTCAACCCAGAATTCCCCAATTCAAAACAACACATTAACGTGGGAGATCAGGCATGGAAAAGGTGTGGCTGAAACGTTATCCGTCCGGCGTACCGGCAGAGATCGATCCCGATGAATACACCTCCCTGGTGGAGGTGTTCGAGCGCAGTTGCCAACGGTTCGGCCCGCGTCTGGCGTTCGCCAACATGGGCTATGCCATGAATTACACCGAGCTGGATCAGCAGAGCCGGGCTTTCGCCGCTTATCTGCAGCAGACATTGGGCCTGCAAAAGGGTGAGCGGGTGGCCATCATGCTGCCCAATCTGCTGCAATATCCCGTTGCGCTGTTCGGTGTGTTGCGCGCCGGTCTGGTGGTGGTCAATGTCAATCCGCTCTACACCCCGCGCGAGCTGGAGCATCAGTTGCAGGATTCCGGGGCTAAGGCGATCGTGATCCTCGCCAACTTTGCCCACGTACTGGCTGCCGTGGTCGCGAAAACCGCAATCGAACAAGCCATTGTCACCGAGGTCGGCGATCTGTTGCCGTTCTGGAAGGCCAAGGTGGTCAACCTGGTGGTCAGGCGCATCAAGAAGATGGTGCCCGATTACCAGCTGCCGCACGCCATCGGTTTCAACGAGGCGTTGGCGAACGGCAAGCGTCGCTCGCTGACGCCGGTTGCGGTGAATGGCGAGGACCTGGCCTTCCTGCAATACACTGGCGGCACCACCGGGCTGTCCAAGGGCGCCATGCTGACCCACCGCAACATGCTGGCCAACATGCAGCAGATTTCCGCCTGGGTCGGGTCGTCGATCCGCGATGGCGAAGAGATCGTGATCACCGCGCTGCCGCTGTATCACATCTTCTGCCTGACGGTGAACTGCATGTGCTTCGTCCGCTACGGCGGTCTGAACGTGTTGATCACCAATCCCCGCGACATTCCGCTGTTGGTCAAAGAACTGCGTCCGTGGAAATTCACCGTGATCACCGGCGTGAACACGCTGTTCAACGCCTTGGCCAACCATGCGGCGTTTGCCGAGCTCGATTTTGCCGCACTGCGGCTGGCGGTCGGCGGTGGCACCGCGGTGCAGAAAGCCGTGGCCGAGCGCTGGCAGGCCATGACCGGCATCCCGATCCTGGAGGGCTATGGCCTGACCGAAGCGTCGCCGGTGGTCTGCGTCAACCCGGTGGATATCGCTGGCTTCACCGGCAGCATCGGTCTGCCGTTGCCGTCCACCGACATCCAGCTGCGCGATGAGGAGGGCAACGAAGTGCCGACGAGCGAACGCGGTGAATTGTGCGTGCGCGGCCCGCAGGTGATGCGTGGCTATTGGCAGCGGCCGGCGGAAACGGCCCGCACCATTCGCGACGGTTGGTTGCTGACCGGCGATGTCGCCACCCTCGACGAACAGGGCTTCTTCCGCATCGTCGATCGCAAGAAGGACATGATCCTGGTGTCAGGTTTCAATGTCTTTCCCAACGAAATCGAAGATGTGGTGATCGGCTGCGAAGGAGTGTTGGAGGTGGCCTGTGTCGGGGTGCCGGACGACAAGAGCGGCGAGGCCGTCAAGATTTTCGTGGTGGCGAAGCCGGGGGTGGAGCTGAGCGCCGAAGCGATCCTGGCCCATTGCCGCACCCAGCTGACCGGCTACAAGATGCCTCGTCAGGTCGAGTTCCGCGACAGCCTGCCTAAATCGAACGTGGGCAAGATCCTGCGGCGCGAACTGCGCTGATGCCGGTGGAGACCGTATGACCGAACCGTCTGCAACGCCCGATGTGGCGCGCCTGATGGAGCAATTGCAGCGCAGTCAGGCGTTCCACGCCGTTGGCGCGGCGGGGATAGAGCGGGAACTGAGTTTGGTGCGGCGCTGGCAATCGGCCCGCCTGGCGCGGACTCACGCCGATCTGTTGCGCGATCCGTGCTATCGGCCCGCAGCGGAGTTTTTCCTGGAAGAACTCTATGGCGACCGCGACTTGCGTCAGCGCGAGCATGAATTGGCCCGCACCGTTCCAGTGATGGCGCGCGCACTGCCGGCCCGAATGCTGCAAACAGCGGCCCTGGCGCTGGAGCTCAACGCCCTGTCGTACGAGCTGGATGCTCGGCTGACGCGGATTTTGGCAGTCGAGTTCGGCTGTGGCGAGGCGGTGGATGAGGCGAGCTACGTGGCAGCCTACCGACGGTGTGCCAACTATGAGCTGCGCCACCGTCAGCTCGATCTGGTCGAACAGCTGGGCCAGGAGCTGGTCAAGGTTGTCCGCAAGCGGCTGGTCCATACCGCCCTGGCCTTGGCGGGCGGACCGGCCCGCTTGGCCGGGGTGGGCGAGTTGCATCGTTTCCTGGAGGCGGGATTCCACGCGTTTCGCCATATGGGCGCGGATGCAGCCACTTTCGTCGTGCTCATCGTCGGCCGCGAGCGTGGCATTCTGGAGCGAATCCGGCGCGGGGAGCCGCGGCCGCTGGATCTGCCCATCGCAGAAAACGCTCAGGCGGGGCTGGCGGGGGACTGAAGAATCCGGTCCAGCTGGCGCTGAATTTCCTGCTCCAGCAGATATTTCATCGGCGCCAGCAGAAAACCCAGCCGCACGTTGACCCGCAGTTGGCCTGTTTCCAGTTCGATCCGGCCGCTGACGCCGGAACGTTCGAAATGCAGGGAATCGCCCTGCCAATGATGATTGAGTTCATAGCGGGCGGCCAATTGGCCGGCGACGGATTCCGCCACTTGGCGGGCTTGTTCGAGGGTCAGGTCGTGAGTCCGGCAGATGGTGATATGGAACATGATGTCAGGGTCTCGGTGGCTCCGCGCGCCTCGGGGTTGCATGACCGGAACCCGCGTCGGCGGTGAGGGATTGATCGCTCCGTACCATAAGCCAAGGCCGGAGGTATCGCAATGGCGTCGATGCGCGCTTTCAGGGTGGCAGCGCGGCCAGGGATTGCGCCAGCCGCACATACCAGTCGCCCACATCGCGGAGCGTGCCGATGCCGACGATATCCATGTGATCCCAGCCGGCTAGCACGCCGTGATCGTTCCAGACTCCCCGTTGCGGCGGTTGGCGGTAAGGCACGATCGTATCGGACGAGCCCAGGGTCGGGCCGGCCATGGAGCGGGTATTGACTAGGCCATCATTTTCCCACCAGCGCGCGTCGATCCGCACCGAACCAGGATCGTCGCGGCTGTAAGCGCCGATCAGTAGCGCGCTGGCCCAGAATTGCGGCAGCATGGTTGGCAGCGGAACCTGATGATGGGAAGGCCAGATCGGGACGGTGGCCGAGGTGGCCCAGGAAAAGTAGTACACATCGGGCTGGGCCGGAAAGCGTTGGTTCAGCTCCAACGCGCCATCGGGGCTGAGATCCCAGGCGCTGATGTCGCGGGAATGCCACAGCGGGCTGCGTTCGACCCGCGCCAGATAGGCGTCGAGCGTTTCGTCCGGCGCACGCCGTAAGGACCATTGGTCCAACTTGAAATCGTAGGGCAGCTGGTCGGCCTGGAGTCCGGCCAGCGCGGCGAGACCTAGCAGGGATTTGCGCACGAAGGGCAGCAACAGATTGCTGTCGGTGGCGAGACTGGTCCCGTCATGGGGTGAGGCGAGGGTGGTGATGCTGTGCACCCAGGATTTGCCGCCCTGGAACAGGGGAGACCGTTCGGCGGCAGGGGCGATGGTGCGTTCGGTCGGATCACCGCGTTCCAGCAAGGCGGTCAATACGCGGATAGTTTGCCCGCCCTGACTGTGGCCGATCAGATGGATCTTGCGCAGACGGCCGGTTTCGTCCGGGTCGCCCCATGCTGGGTAAAGGCCGGGGAAGGTCCGACCGAAGCGGGCGTGACCGTGGGCAGCGGCGTGAGCCTGGCCGTAATCCACCGTTCCGCCCTTGATGTAGGCATACAGCTCGCAAGCCCGATCCCAGTTGCTGGCCAGGGGGCCGACGACGCCGGTGAAGGTCCGGTAGCCAGCCTGGTTGAGCGTCTCCTGCAAGTCGCCGAAACCACCCCAGTACTTGAAGCCGAGCATCTCGTCCCGACCCCAGCCCATGAAGCCATGCACCAGCACCAACGGGTAATCGTTGTCGGCGCGGGCCGAGACGGTGCTGAGCAGCGCCAGCAGAAGCAGCAGAAGACGCGACAGGTTGGAAAAAAAGCGCATGCGGGAGCTCGGGTAAACGAATCGAATGGACGCCAGTCTAACGCCGCACGGATGGAACGCCTTGACTAAACTGGTGTTCCAGTACACCCCTTGGCGTCGCAGGTCGGCAAGCGGGCGGTCGTTCAACCTAATAGGCTAACGGGTGGGAAAATGCGGATGTCTTGCAGGACCTCGATGGTCGTTTCTGGCGTACGCGGTGCGTGGCTGATGATCCTGGCGCTGGCCGGGTTGATGTGGGTGGAAAGCAGTGTTGCGGCTGACAAGTCGTTGGCTGTGGAGGAACCCGCTGCGACCAGCGCAGCGACCGACGCCATCCCGCCGGTGGGCGCCCGCTCGTATCAGCCGAGCGTGGAGCCCGAACGCATGGTCAAGGAAATCGCCAATACCCCGTTTCAGACTCAGTCGACCGGTGTCGAGGACGCTTATACCGCGATGCTGCGTTTGCAACTGCCCGCGCCAACGACCCCGATGACGATGGGGGCCGAAGCGCCAGGCCAACCGTTGAAACTGGGCTTCAATCGGCCAATGAGCGATTTCCTGGATCCGTCGGTGGTGGCTTCTCAAACCTGGCAATGGCAGACGCTGGCGGATGGCGAGCGGGTCACCCGTATCCAGGTAACGTCACCGGGCGCTACGGCCTTGCGCATTGGCTTGCGGATACGGAATTTGCCTGTGGAAGCGGAATTGCGTTTCTATTCCGGCCAATCCGGGCAGGGACCGGCCTATCAAGTGGCGGCCAAGGCGGTGTTGCAAATGATCGACGCCAATCGGCTGGCCATGGCCAATACCAGCGGCGATCCCGAGATCTACTGGTCGCCAACGCTCGATGGCGAAACGGCCATCGTGGAAATCCGACTGCAAGCGGCGGCTGATCAGAATAAGGTCGATGTGGCGATCGAGGCTGTTTCGCATCTGGCTGCTAATCCCACACAGGCGAACTTCAGCTTACAAAGCACGGCAGCGAGCTGTAATATCGACGTCAATTGTTACTCTACCGTCAATGATCAAGGCCAGAATATCGCTAATGCTGTTGCCAGAGTCGTTTTTACTTCGACAGGGGGAACCTTCCTCTGTTCGGGTACCCTGTTAGCAGATAGAGCCGATTCTGGAATACCGTATTTTCTGACTGCGAATCACTGCATATCCACGGCGTCCGAGGCGTCTTCAGTGCAAACGACCTGGTTTTATCAGTCGTCGGCCTGCAACAGTGCTACTCAGTCCGCTAGTACCCAGACCTTGTTGAGCGGCGCGACTCTGTTGGCTACTTATACCAATAACGACATGACCTTGTTGCGGCTCAACGATCAGCCGCCGAGCGGAGCGGTCTACGCAGGGTGGTATTGGGATAACGTAGGCGATCGGTATAGCGCGATTCATTATCCCAAGGGCGACTGGAAAAAGATCAGCTTTGGCGTCGAGGATGATCTGTATAGCTGCGATCTCTCTTCTGGAGAAGAATTTTCCTGCAAGCTGAGCACAACCGGTGGTTATCTGGGATTTGTGGTCGATAAGGGTGTATTGGAAGGCGGCAGCAGCGGCTCCGGAATTTTCAAGGATAATACCTATCTGGTCGGCACCCTGACCGGCGGTGATGCGGTTTGCAATAACACCTATTCATTCTACGGGCGATTCAAGACCGGTTATAACAATGGTCTCAGCAAGTGGCTGGAAAATAGCAAAACCGGCAGTCTGGAAAATCCCCAGCCGTCTTCGTATCTGAGTGGCATTACCTCGCTTTCCGGTTGGGCCTGCATTCCCGGCGTGAGTCAGAGTGGGCAGGGAATTCAACAATTGACGGTCGAAATCGACGGCAGTACGGACATACAAGCCGGTTATGGCACCATCCGGGAAGACACCAGCAGCATTTGCGGCGGCAATAACAATGGCTGGGGATTGCTGATGAACATGAATCGGCTGGGCGGCGGCGCGCATTCCCTGCGGGCGCTGGCCGACGGCCAGGAAATCGGCAAGGCCAGTTTTACGATCACCACCCTGGGGACCGAATATCTGCAAGGCGTCAGCGCCACCTATGTCATTCCCAATTTCCCCACTGCCAATCAGAATGTCCAGATTCAATGGCAGGAGCATTTGCAGAATTTCGTGATGACGGCGCGCAACGTGTCCGGCGGTCAGAGTGGGGTTCAGCAGAGCACGACGACGACGGAGTCCTTGCCTGAATTACAGCCGGTGTCAGTTTCTTCCAGCGCCAGCGCGACGACCATGGCCGCTACCCAGGCCAGCGCGGCGTTGCTGGGTTCCTTGGAAAACCCTCAGCCGGCATCCTACCTGAGCGGAATCACCCTGTTTTCCGGTTGGGTCTGTCATCCCGGAACCACGATCAATCGGGTCGATGTGGAGATCGACGGCACTTCCTATCAGGCCAGTTATGGCACGATCCGCCCCGATACCGTCAGTTTGTGTGGCGGTAGCAACAACGGCTGGGGGTTGCTGTTCAACACCAATCGGCTTGGCGACGGTCAGCATACGGTACGGGCGCTGGTGGATGGCGTCGAGCTGAGTCGCAGCACCTTCACGGTGACGACGCTGGGTGTGCAGTACCTGCAGGGAGCCAGCGGGAGCTATCGGCTGATGGATTTCCCCAAGAAAGGCGACAATGTGGTGGTGACCTGGCAGGAGCATTTGCAGAACTTCATGATCAAGGAAGCGACCGTGCATTGACGCGCCGCCGGACTACCGGTCGCGCCAGTAGCACCAGAACCCGACCAGCATCAGGCTGCTGCCGGCCAGCCAGGCGTCCGATTGCAGCAAGGTCATGACGCCGCCGAGGATGCAGGCGGCGGCGACGATGGCTCCGCGCAGGCTGGCCAGGGGATTGGCGGTCGGGGGCTGGCTGAGGCGCTCCAGGCGTCGGGATGATTGCGCCAACAGCTCCGGCAGCCGGCCGGCCAGATCCAGCAGTTCCGGGCCATTGCGCCACAGTTCCCGCGTCAGCCGACCAGGGCGGAACTGGGCGCGGAATATCGCTGCTACATGGGTCCGCGACAGCGCCACCACATCCAGATCCGGGTCGACCATGCGTCCGACCCCTTCGAAGGTCACCAGCGCCTTGACCATCAATACCAGCTCGACCCGGAAATACATCCGATAGCGACCGCCGAGCCGCATCGACTCCAGAATCAGCCGGGCGATGCTGAAATCGCCGTACTGGGCACGCAGCAGAAACCGTCGCGACAGCTCCTGCACGGCTCGGCCGAAGCCGTCGGGATCGCTACGTGAACCGAGCCGGGCAATGCCGCCGAGGTGCTGGGCCGCCTTCTCGACATCGCCGTTGACCAGCGCATGGTAGTAGTACAGCAGCCGTCGCCGGGTTTCGTCCTCGAAGCGCCCGACCATGCCCAGATCCACGAAGCCGATCCGCAGTGGCGGGCCGCGCAGGATCATCAGATTGCCAGCGTGCAGGTCGGCGTGAAAGAAGCCGTATTGATACAGCATCCGCAGCACGGCCTGCGCCCCCAGGTTGACCACCTGCGCCCGATCCTGGTCGCTAAGGGCGAAGGTGGCCGGCGAGCCGGGCTTGAATCCATCCAGAAACGCCATGGTGAGGACTTTAGTGCTGCTGAGTTCCCGGTACATACGCGGGAACAGGATGGTAGGGCTATCGTGGAAATAGGCCGCGAACACTTCGCCGTTGTCGGCCTCGCTGGTCAGATCCAGCTCCCGGATCGTATAGCTGCGGAATTCCTCGATGATCGCAGCGGGTTGGTATTGCGGCAGGACTTGATTCAGGATGGCGCCAAGCCCGCGCAACAACTTGAGGTCGGTCAGCACAGTATCGCGGACGCCGGGTTTGAGGACCTTGATCACCACCGCCTGGCCGGCACGGGTCGTGGCGCGGTGAACTTGCGCCAGCGAAGCGGAGCCGATCGGCTGTTCCTCGACTTGGATGAACAGATCGGCCAATGGCCGGCCCAGTTCGCTTTCGATCAGCCGGCGAATGACCGGAAAAGGGACAGCAGGTGCTTGGTCGAACAGATTTTTCAGTTCGTCGGTGAGCGTGCGCGGCAACATATCCTCTCGCACCGCCATGATCTGACCTAACTTTATATAGGTAGGCCCGAGCCGTTCCAGCCGCTGGCGCAATTGAACGGCGAACGTCTGGTGGACTAGCGCCGGATCGAGCCGAGGTTCGACCAGAGTGGCGACCCGACTCAGCAGGCGTCGACGTCGGCGCTGTTCCATCGGCAAATCATGGACATAGGCGACGATCCCGCCCGCCAGCAGGCCGCTCAGTTGACAGACGACGGTCAGCAAGCGCCGACCCAAGCGCCGATAGGCGGCCAGCGGCTGACAGACCGGCACCATGGGCGGACCGCCATCGATCTGGCTGACGTTGTTAGGCGGGTCCTCCGCGGGCGGTCTGTCACCGGCGGGTGGCGCATCCGGTGCGGGAGATAGGGAAGATGGCGTGCGATCCTGGGCCATGCGGTGGGTGAGGAACCGGATGTCGTGGTTATAGCGGGCCATGCGGTCGCGGGCGCGACGCAACGCGGGCGTATCATCGGAAAGTGGTGAGAGTACAGCAACCGGGGACGTATGGACATGGAGCCGCAACAGACCGTAGCGGAGGCGATGGTGGATAGCGTCGGGCCTGTAGATGTAGAGGCTGTAAGCGCTTCGCCGCAGCCGGAAAGCCTGTCGCGGGAACCGGTGAGCTATCGCGATCTAACCTGGGCGCGGATGGATAGCGCGACCCAGCCGATGGTGGTGACGATCGTCCTGCATCTGGACACGCCGCTGGACGAGGAGCGTTTGAAGGCGACCCTGCGTAACCGATTGTTGGCGTTTGCTCGCTTTCGCCAGCGCCTGGTTCGGGTGGGAGGACGCACGTACTGGCTGGAAGACGGGAGGTTCGCGCTAGAGGATCACATTCGGTGGCTGCGCTGGTCCGCTCCGGCCGATTCGCGCGCTCTACAGCGACAGGTGGGCGAACTGGCCAGCGAGCCGCTGGATGAAGGTCGGCCCTTGTGGCGTTGCGTGATCGTGGACCCGGTCGGGCCGGGATGCGCCGTCGTGTTTCGCGTGCATCATTGCATCGCCGATGGCATAGCGCTGTTGCGCGTGTTCCTGGCTCTGACCGACCCGGCGGTTTCGTCTCCCGCCGATGGCGCGTCGGTAGGGGAAGATCTGGCGGAACGACGGCGCCGGCACGCTCGATTGGCAGCGAAGACGGCCAAGAGCTGGGCTCCGCCCTCGCGTTGGGGGGACAGATTGCGCTGGGGTATGGCATTGGCGTGGGCGTTGCTGCGGCAGGCAGTCATTGTGCCCGATACCCGCACCGCATTGCGGGGGCGATTGAATGGTTGCAAGCGCGTGGCCTGGTCAGCGCCGATACCCTTGACCGATATCGCCGCGATCCGCCAGCGCTGGGGCGGGCGAGTGAACGATGTGATGTTGGTGGTGGTGACTGGGGCGTTGCGGCGATATCTGCTGGCGCGAGGCGAATTGCATCCGACGCCAACAGTGCGGCTGGTGGTGCCGGTCAATCTGCGGCCGTACCAGGAAGATATCGAGTTGGGCAATCGGTTTGCGGTGATCTTTCTGAAGCTGCCGCTGGCCATCGCCGATCCGGCAGCGCGGTTGGCCGCGATTCGGGTGCGGACGGAGCAGGCCAAATCCTCGCTCGAAGCGGTAGCGAACCTGGCGGTCATCGGCATGATGGGCCGTTTGCCCGCTTGGCTGGAGCGCTTGACGCTGCGGCTCTATGGGTTGAAGGCGACGGCGGTCATGACCAACGTTCCTGGGCCGGAAGAACCCCTGACCCTGGCCGGCGCGCCGGTCGGGCGGATATTGGCCTGGGTTCCACAGATTACCGGCATCGGCATCGGGATCAGCGTGCTGAGTCATGCGGGGGCCGTGACCGTGGGGATCACCAGCGACAGCGGTGTGGTCGCCGAGCCGTGGGAACTGGTCGCCGGGATCGAGGCGGAAATGGCGGCATTGCGAGCGAGTGCGCGGGCGTTGGAGGAATGAAGGGCAGCGCTGTCGTCCTGCTGCCCAGCGATTTGGCCGGTACACCTGCAATGTTGAAGTGCAACCGTCCCAATCTGGGTAAAATTGGAGTATAAAACACCTCGGATCGTATTCGTGGCGGTGGGTTGGTGAAGTGGGGATGGTTGTATGTATACCACTCATTTTGGGTTTGAGAACGGGCCGTTCAAGCCGAAGGATCTCGACGGCTTTTATCGTCATGCCAGTTTCGATGGTGCCTGCGCGGACATCCTGGACGGCATTCGAGAGCGGCGTGGTTTCATTTTGTTGACAGGGGAAGTGGGGCTCGGTAAGACCCTGACTCTGCATCGTTGCATGACGGAAGCCGATGATATCCGTTTTGTGCTGTTGACCAATGCCGGGTTCGATTTCCCCGATATCCTCAATTACCTGTGCGCCAGCCTCGGGTTGCCGGTGGAATCGCTCGACACCGGACAACAAAGCCAGCTGCTGCTGGATACCCTGGCGACGAACGCGCGGCGCAACCAGATCACCGCGCTGCTGATCGACGATGCGCATCTCTTACGCATCAGCGTGTTGCGCCAGTTGCTGGACTTCGTGGAAACGCCGCCGATTCCCGGCCAACGCCTACAGGTCGTATTGGCCGGTCTGCCGGAAATCGAAGGTAAGTTGCGCCAACCCGAATTGGGCCGGTTGCAGGACAGCGTGCGGACCCGTTGTCGCCTGGAACGCTTGAGTCGCCTGGAAACGGCGCTGTTCATCACCCACCAGTTTCGGGCAGCCGGCCAGGACGCCGATGAAAAGCTGTCACCCGCGGTGCTGGAGCGCATCGCCGGCTATTGCCACGGGGCGCCGCGTTCGGTCGCCACCCTGTGCGATGCGATCCTGTTGCTGGATAGCCTGGATTCGAAACGCGATATCACCCTGGAGCGGGTCGATGAGGCAGCGCGCAACTGCTTTCTGGTCGAGCAGAATTGGCAATCCACGGAGACAGGCGGGTCGGCGGCCAAGCGCGATCCCAGCGCTGTCCAGCCACCACAGACGGCTATCGCTTCCAGTCCCGAATTCGAGTTGAACTGGTCCGAGCTGGGGTTCAGTCTCGATCTTGATTTGGAGAAGCCGCTGGACGCCGAAGCGGCGACCCCGGCGGTTACCGAGCGCGCGCTGCCGCTCGAGGCGGAAGCGACCGTTACGCTACCGCCTATCCATTCGCAGCCCTCCGCCGAAACGGCGCACGCAGCGGCCTTGGCCACCATGAAGTCGGCATGGCCAGCGCTGGGCGAATTCACCCAGCTGCTGGATGACATCGCCGCCAAACAGAAGCACTGGTGGGACGCTCGAGACCGGGCCGCGCTTTGCCGGGTCCGGGACTGGCATCTGCGGTTGCTGCAGCATTCGAAGGCGCCATGGCTGATGGCCTACGAGCAGCGGGTGGTGCGGCTGACCACGGACCAGCAACCGATGTGGGTCAATCTGCTGGTCGTTGCGAAGGCCCAGTCCAACCGGGACGGCGTGCTCAGCGCTCTACTGCTCAATCCGACCTGGTGGCTGTATCGGGAAATCCGCCTGCGCTTGCGGAGTCCCGATCTGGCGTTCGCCCATCAGGGGCAATTCGCGCCTTTGCGCCTGCTGGATGGCCGGGATGCGCAGCCGGTCTATCTGAGCTACCGCTATGCCGACACCGGCCCGGTGCGGCGGACCACGCTGTGGCTGGAGCTCGATTTGCTCGATCATCGCGGGGAATGGCACGCCTATGACAATCGGCTGGAGATCCGTCTGGATGAGGATGAATCGGACCAGGGCGGAGCCACCGAGCCGTCCGAGGCGGACCTTGCCTACGACCGCTTCTGGCCGGCCGTAGAGGCGCAGGGCGCTCCGCAAGCCTGGGATAAGGTCGAGAATCGCGATGCGACCCTGGCCTGCACCCCGCTGCTGGAGTTGGAGGCCAACCCCGATCGAACCTACGATTTGAGCGGCGCCGGCGATCAAGCGCTCAGCCGGGGCACGCCGATGACACGGGCAGTGCTATTGTCGGTCGATTCGTCCCAAGCGCCGACCCGTATCGAGATCGTATCGCGCCCGTTCATGATCTTCGGCCGCCATGGCGCGGCCGCCGATACCAGTTTTGGCGACTTCACCCTCGGATTCGTGCCCAAGTACAATCGGATCTCCCGCCTGCATTGCGTGATCTGCGCGCTGGGCGACCAGTTGACGCTGATGCCGGCCAGCGATCAGGGCGATACCTACACCGGGCGGAATGGCCAACGCCTAGCGCGCGGGCAGTGGGAGTTGCTGCAGTCGGGCGACATCCTGGATATCTGCGATCTCTACCATCTGCGGCTGACGTTGGCCTGGGAGCGTGGCAAGGAAGGGCCATTGAACTGGGATACCAAGGAGCCACGCAACCGGTTTGGCCATTACCTGCTGGGTTTGGTCGATGTGCTCAAGCAGCGCGACCAGCAGTCCGGAGCTGATGATCTGCGGGCGACGCTGCGCAATCGCTATCTCAACATGTTGCGGATGCAGGACCGGGTCGCTGAGCTGAATGGGGTCGGCAATCCGGGGGCCTTGCTCTATGCCCGCTTCGACCGGGTGGATGCCGCCTCGCGACGCATCGTGCATTATTACGTGCCGAAGTGGCTGCCGGTGGGGAATTCCTTCGAGACGGGCCTGTGCATCAATGCCGAGGGCGTAGCGCCCCGTCAGGCCGAGCTGCTGTTCCGCGGTGGCATGTACTGGATTCAGAATCTGGCTCAGCCGGGGTCGGTGCGGATCGGTTGCCATGGGTTGGCGACCAACGAAGTCCTCGCCCTGGAAGCCGGCGATGAGGTGATGATCGGCGCCGCCCGGTTCACCTTCGAAGCGTATTGAAATCTCCGCATTACGCGGGTCCGCTGGCCAGGCGAGGCAGTGCCACCTCGGCGAGAAAGCCGCCCAGAGCCGCGGAACGGCCCAGCTGCAAGGTTCCGCCATATTGTTCGACGATGTCGCTGGCGATGGCCAACCCGAGGCCGTGACCGGCGCGCGATTCGTCAATTCGTATACCGCGCTGCAGTAAAGCCAGGCGATCCGGTGGGCAGCCCGGCCCATCATCCTCGACTTGCAGCCACAGTCGTTCGTCGTTGGCCTCGGCGGTCAGCCGCACCGTGCTGGTCGCCCACTGGCAAGCGTTGTCCAGCAGGTTGCCCAACAATTCCAGCAGATCGTCGCGGTCGCCCGGTAGCCCGCTGTCCGGCGGAATATGGATCTCGATCTGCAGATCGCGTTCGCGGTGGATGCGGCGCAGGGTGGTGGCCAGATCGGCGACTTCGCGGTCGAGCAGCACCCGTTGACCGGGGATGCTGCCGCCAGCGATGCGAGCCCGCTTCAACTCACGTTCGGTTAGATGGCGGATATTCTGGAGTTGTTGGCGCAGATCTCGCCACCATGCGGTAGTGTCATGGACGGGCGGGGGTTGTTCGGCCAATTGGGTCAGGGCGGTCAGCGGCGTTTTCAGGGCATGGGCCAGGTTGCCGAGCGCATGTCGAGCGCGGCGCTGGCGCTGGCCGAGCAGTTCGAGAAGCCGGTTGAGCTCGGCCACCAGAGGGCGGACTTCGGCTGGCGCATCGATCGACAGTTGAGCGATATCTCCGCGCGCCAACCGCGGTAATTCGTGGCGGATTTGCTCCAGCGGAGCCAGTCCGCGCCGTACGATCAGCCGCTGGAGTAGCAGCAGCACGCCGAGTAGGAGCAGGGCAATCAGGCCGAATTCCAGCATCAGACGCCGCAGGCCAGCGCTGATCGGACCGAAATCCTCGGTCACCACGATGGTGACGGGTTGGTTACGGATGCGAAAAGCGCGACCGACCAGCAACAATAGCTGACCTTGCGGGCCGGTGGTGAAGCTGCGGGTGAAGCGGTCGGTCGTCAACGGAGGCAGGGGCAGTTCCGCATCCCACAGCGAGCGGGAACACAGTTCGCCCGCCGGACTATCGATCCGATAATAATGGCCGGAGAGGGGTTGGTGGAATGCGCTGTTGGTGTGCGCATCGGCCAGTTGCGGTCGGCCGGCCGAGTCGAACTCCAAAGCGGCCAGCAGGGTTTCCAGGTCGTGTTCCAACCGGGTGGCTACGAAATCCTCGGCCAATTGCCGCAGCGAATAGCCGCCGATCGCCACCACCAGCACGGCCAATGTGGTCAGGGTCAGGATCAGGCTGGTCGACAGCCGCGCCTGTAACGAGGTCATGCGCGACCGGAGCCGAACGCGTAGCCCTGGCCCCGGTGGGTGGTGATCAGCTCGCGGCCGAGCTTGCGCCGCAAGCGGTTGATGTAGACCTCCAGCACATTGCTGTCGTGCTCGGTGGCGAAATCGTAGACTTGTTCGGCCAACCGGGTTTTGGACAACACGCGTCCAGGATGCAGCATGAAATAACGCAGCAGGCGGAATTCGATGCCGGTCAGATCGACGGTTTCGCCCGTGGCGAGAATCCGCGCGGTCTGAGTATCCTCGTCCAGCTCCAGGCCGGCGTTGCGCAGTGGACCGGGTGGGCGGGCGATGCCGCGGCGAAGCAGGGCCTGCAGCCGAGCGATCAGCTCGGCGGTGTGGAACGGTTTGCCGAGATAATCGTCGGCGCCGGCTTTGAAGCCATCGACTTTTTCGTGCCAGGCGTCGCGGGCGGTGAGGATCAGCACTGGCACCGGGTTGCCGGCTTCCCGCCAGTGACGCAGCACGTCCAATCCTGGGCGGCGCGGCAGGCCCAGATCCAGGACCACCACGGCGTACGGCTCGGACTCTCCCATGAACTCTGCATCTATGCCATCTGCCGCCACATCGACGGCGAAACCGGCCTGCTCCAGTTCGACGCAAAGTCGACCGCTCAGGGTAGCGTCATCTTCGACCAGTAATAGCCGCATCGTTAGCGCCGATCTTCCCGTTCAAGACCCCAGAGCTGGCCGGTGCGAGCGTCGTACTCGAACTCTCGCACCTCGCCGTCGTCGTCCAGAATCTTGAGTTCGTACACGTGATGCCCCCGTTTAAGCTCCAGCTCCACTTCCAGTAATTGGCCGCCGGGATTGCGGCGGCGGTGGTAGTCGATGATCGTTTCGAGCGGCAGGATTTGCCCGCTGTTGCGAAGGGTGCGGACGTCATCGTGCGCATGGTCAGCAGTGAGCGGTGCGGAGGCGAATAGACTCACTGCCATCAGCAAGACCGATAGAGGTCGCGGCATCGGCGTGACTCCCACCGGCGACCTGTCGTCAGGCCCGCTTACGCCCGGTGATCATGGCGTGGGCCAGATTCTCCCGATGCAGCAGGCTTTCCCAGATCACGCCGATCAGATGTCCTACGACCAGGATCAGGGTCAAGTTGGCGAAGAACTCGTGCACTTCCTTGATGGAGTGGATGGCGGCGTCGCTGGCGCCCATCATGAGTCCGCTCAAGGGTCCTGCGCCCTTGTCGGCCCCGTACAGCAGCAGGCCGGCGGTGACCGTGATGGTCAAGCTTGACAGCAGGACGACGATCATGGCTCCGCCGGCGGGGTTGTGTCCCAGATAGCGTGGGGCGCGCAACGTCAACACCTCCTTGAGGTAGCTCCAGGTTTGGCGTGGTCCCTGCACGAAATCGCTGAAGCGGGCGTGACGCGGACCAACGAAGCCCCAGATCAAGCGAAATAATAGCAAGCCAACGATGGTATAGCCGGCCCAGACATGGGTCGTTTGCAACCACGCGCCATCCAGCTGTTCCAGCCAGTCCTCGAATGGCCCCTCTTGGCTGAAGTAGGCCAGGGTGAAGGCTGCAACCAGGATCCAATGAAATAGGCGGACCAGCGGGTCCCAGACGATGATTTCGGTCGTATCGTGTTCGGTCATGAAGCGATGTCTGCAGTTGGGAAGAATAGGGTTGGAGGAGGGGGCGTCCGTGCCTACTCCATGGTTATCCGGGTCAGTCGGCTTCCTCGGCAACCAGCTCGCCGGTCTTCATGTCGTAATACATCTCCCATTTCTGCCCATCGTCGCCCTTGATCTTCACTTCCCAGGTCTGCTGGCCCTTTTTGGTGTCCTGATAGGCTTTGGTCACCTTGCCGGGATGCGCCTTGAGAGCCTTTTCGATGGCCTGTTCCTTGGTGAATTCGTGTGCGGCGGTTGGTGCGGTGGCGCTGCTATCCTCGGCGGCAAAAGTCGCAACGGTGAAGGGGGTGGCCAGGGCGAGGGTGATGGCCATGAGTATCGATTTGTGAGCGATCATTCGGAAAGTGCCTCTTGTTGTAAAAGGAATGGTTCACGACGCCGGTTGGGACATCGGTTCGGGGGGAGCCCGCACCGCCGCAACTCGTCGTGGAGGCACTGTAGTGCCGCCGGCTTAAACCAAGCTGAAACCGGGATGAGGATGCGAGGAGAGGGATTTTACGATAGCCATGCAGGGCAATCGCGCTATGTAGTCGCTGGGGTTGGCGTACCCAAGAGGAGGTTCAACCGATAGTTATCATTGAGCGCG
>RXIW01000028.1 GCA_003989065.1 Candidatus Competibacteraceae bacterium | reverse complement strand
ATTGGGCGGCGGCTTCCGCCGTCCGGCCCAGACGGCGCAGCTCGGCAATCTCGGCCAGCCACTGCTCCGGCGAACGTGGGGCGATCTGATCGCGAGGGCGCGCCACATCCGCGGCTTCCGACCGCGCTGGCTTCGCCAGGCTCCGCGTCTCCTGCTCGAGCTTGGGCGCAGCCAGCGGCGCGGGAGAGGCTGGAAGCGATACCTCGGGTTCCGACTGCGGCACCGCACCAAACGTTCCCGGCAGCGGCGGTGCAGCCGGAGCCACGACCGGAGCGATCGTGGTCGATTCGGCGGCGTTGCCCACTGCGCCGGCGGCTCGATCGGCGGATGTGGGTTCGACGGATTTGAGGGACTGGAGAGATTGGAGGGCCTTGGCCTCCGGCTGCGGCCGCTGCTCCAGCTCGGCGGATTGCTGCACCAGACGGACCAGCCCCACCGTCAACACGACCGTGGCCGCCAAGGCCAGCGGCATCGACCAGCGCCGCCAAGCGGGCCGCCGCAACCGGGTGACGACGGGCACGGACGGCGGCTCCACCGCCGCACGGGCCGCTGCGACGATACGTTCATCCAGCCAGGCCGGCGGCTCGACCGCATCGGTCGATCGATACAGGGTAGACAGATCTTCGTCGTGGAATGGCCAGTCACGCGAGTCACTCGAATCGCTCATGGCGCTCCCCTCATACCCCGCCGTAGATGGGCCAGTGCATAACGCAGTCGGCTCTTGACCGTCTCCCGACCGGTTCCGGTGGCTTGCGCGATGGCCTCCAGCGACAAACCCGCTTCCTCCTTGAGCAGCACCGCCTCGCGCTGGGCTTCCGGCAACTCCGCCAGCAAGGCCAACAAGCGTTCGGACTGGCGGCGGCGATCGTCCTGCATCTCCGGTTGGAGCTGTTCCGGCGCCGGAACTTCGGCCCATTCCGGACAGTCGTCGGCATAGGACAAGGGCAGTCCCCGGGCGCTGGCGCGGTAGTGATCGACCAACCGGTTGTGGGCCAGCCGATAGAGATAGGTGGTAAACCGGGCTTGCACGGTATAGCCGGCGCGGGCGGCGATCAGCTTCAGCCAGATGTCCTGGAACAGCTCCTCGGCCACCGCCGGCTGACCGCACTGGCGCAGCAGATAGCGGTACAGCGGTCCCTTGTGACGGGCGTACAAGCGGGTGAAGGCATCGGCATCCCCCTCCCGGTAACGCAGCATCAGGGTCTCGTCGGCATCGGCGTCGGTCGGCATGAAATTAAGGTAGCAGGTCTCCGGCTGACAGGAAAAGCCCTGATGCCCGATCGCCGCGCCTTATCACATAAGACCGTCCGATGCCGATGATATCAACGGATCGCCTGGCCGGATTCGCCCTCTTGGCCCGGATCGAGCGAGCGGGCCAGACCGACCAGGGTCAGGAATTCGCCCCGATAGCCGTAGGGATCGGCCCCACGGGCGCTACGGGCCAGCGCCATCACCTCGTCGTAGCCAAATCGGCCGGTATAGCGTCCACCGCGCAGCAACTGGCCGAAGCCGGCCACCGCCGCCGCGAACCGGAACCGTTCGCTGGTCGCCTGCCAGTCCTTGGCCGCCTGATCGCGGCGGATCGGCCACTCCAGCAACCGACTGCTGTCGCTGTCCGGCTGCTTGTAGCGCAAGCGCAGGAACGCGATCTCATCGCCGTGCGGTGTGTCCTCCGCCTTCGGTTGCCCGTAGCGCAAGGGGTCACTCAGCGCGCCGCTGCCCTTCAAGGCGATTTCATACAGAGCGGTGACCGTGTGCCCTGCGCCGATGTCGCCGGCATCCACCGCGTCATTGTTGAAATCCTCACGCTGCAACACCCGGTTTTCGTAGCCGATCAGCCGGTATTCGGCGACGACGGCCGGATTGAATTCGACCTGGATCTTCACATCCTTGGCGATGGTCAACAGGGTTGCGCTCATCTGCTCGACCAACACCTTGTTCGCTTCCTGCAGGGT
Source organism: Candidatus Competibacteraceae bacterium (assembly GCA_003989065.1). Taxonomy (GTDB): domain Bacteria; phylum Pseudomonadota; class Gammaproteobacteria; order Competibacterales; family Competibacteraceae; genus RXIW01. The sequence continues at coordinate 37,249 of RXIW01000028.1, read as the reverse complement.
ATCGATATAGGCGTAGTTGCCGTTGCCGGCGTCGGCCAATTGCTCCATCAAGCGGTCGTTGTAATTGCCAGCACCGAAACCGAGCGTGGTCAGGGCGACGCCGCTCTTGCGCTGGGTTTCCACCAGGTTTTTCAGCCCCTCGAAATCGACGGCGCCAACATTGAAATCACCGTCGGTGGCCAAGATGACCCGGTTGACGCCGCCTTTGACGAAACCGTCGCGGGCCAGGCGGTAGGCAAGCTGGATTCCAGCCCCGCCGTTGGTGGATCCGCCGGCGCTCAAGCGATCCAGCGCCGCCTCGATCTTGGCTTTCTGACTGCCCGGCGTCGGCTCCAGCACCATGCCCGCGGCACCGGCATAGACCACGATGGCCACCTTGTCCTCGGCGCGCAATTGCCGCGTCAGCAGCTTCAAGGCCGGCTTGAGCAGCTCCAGCTTGTCGGACGACTCCATCGAGCCGGACACGTCGATCAGAAACACCAGATTGGCCGGCGGCAACTGCGTTTTCGGCAATTCATAGCCTTTGATCCCGATCGCCAGCAACAGGGTCTGCGGATTCCATGGGGTCGGAGCCAGCTCGGTGCTGACCCGGAACGGCGGCTGGCGACTGTCCGGCAGCGGATAGTCGTAATCGAAATAGTTGATCAGCTCCTCGACCCGCACCGCATCGTGGGGCGGCAGCCGGCCCTGATTGAGAAAACGACGGACATTGGCGTAGGAACCAGTATCCACATCGATGCTGAAGGTCGAGACTGGCTGTTCGGCGGCGCGCTTGACCGGGTTATCGTCCTGATGGGCATATTGCTCGCGATCGGTCGGCTCGCTGGCAGCGCGCAACGTCTGCAACGCATCCGCCTGTTGCCCCACCGGCTGGGACGCAGCGAGATTCGTCGCCATTTTCGCATCGGCGACCAACGGCGCACCCGATCCCGCCGCGGCCGGGACAGGACTGGCCGGCGGGGGTGGCGGGGGGACTGCGCCGACCGCCTGCCTCGCAGCAACCTCACGCCGCGCCTGCTCCACCGCGGCGGGGGATACGGGGCTCCTTGCCGCCTGCGCTGCTTTTTCCGGCGGCGGCGTTTCGGCGCTCGGCGAGCAGCCCAGCAACCATAAGGCGGCGATCAGAATCCAACACGATGATGTGCAACAACGGTTCATGACATTCTCCAGGCGGTCGATTGCGGGATCTCGCTGTCATAAACGTCGCAGCTGCGGTAATGGGGTTAAGAAATTGCGCTATGCTGCTTCATCATCTATTGCCATCATCGAGATACCGCATTCCCCATGGAAACGGCAACGCTCCAGATTCCCGGCTATCGGATCGAAAAAACCCTCGGCAAGGGCGCCATGTCTACCGTGTATCTGGCGGTCCAGGAATCGCTGGATCGGCGGATAGCGCTCAAGATCCTGAGCCCGCAATTGGCGAACGACCCCACCTTCAACAAGCGCTTCATCAAGGAAGGCCGCATCATCGCCAAGCTGAATCATCCGTCCATCGTCACCATCTTCGCCACCGGCAACCAGGAAGACTGTTTCTACATCGCCATGGCTTATCTGGAGGCCGGCACCCTCAAGGATCGCATCAAGGCCGGCTTAACTCCGGAACAGGCGGTGAAATTCCTGTGCCAGATCGCCGCCGCGCTCGGCTACGCCCATCGGCAAAACTGCGTGCATCGCGACATCAAGCCGGCCAATATCCTGTTCCGCGACGAGGAAACCGCGGTGCTGTCCGACTTCGGCATCGCCAAGAATCTGGAGGACACGACTCAGTTGACCGCTGCCGGCTGGCGGCTCGGGACGCCGAATTACATGAGCCCGGAACAGGCTCTGGGCAAGGACGTGGATTCCCGCTCCGACCTGTATAGCCTGGGTATCTTGTTCTACGAGATGCTGACCGGCACCCGACCCTATCAGGGGGCAGACGCCTTCGAGACTGCGCTGCTGCACGTCAAGGCTCCGCCGCCGACGCTGCCGCCCGCGCTGCGCCGCTTCCAACCGATCACCGACCGGCTCCTGGCCAAGGATCCGCAGGCCCGCTTCGCCACCGCCGAAGACCTGATCCAAGCGGTTCAGCAAGCCGCCGTCTATCGACTGCCGCCCAGCGCCAGCACCAGCGTCGCCCGACCGACCCCATGGCGCTGGGTGCTGCTTGGCCTGCTCGCCGTGCTGCTGGCCGGCGTCGTCGGCTGGCTGGCCTATCGACTGTAATTCGGCTGGCTGTTCAGTAGCTCATGCAAGCGGCATTGAGAATACCGATGGCCAACGACAAAGCGCCGAGAAATACCCCGGTGGCGACCTGACCGGTTGGGATGGCGCGCTCAAGGCCGGGCAACAATAGCCGCGCTCCCAGATAAACCAGCAATTGAATCACCAGCGCGATCAATCCCCAGATCGCCATGTCGATCAGGCTGACGCTATGGGCAATGGTACTGGCCAGCGGCAACACAAAACCGAGCAGCGCACCGCCCAGACTGGCGGCGGCGGCGGTATTGCCTTCGCGGATCAGGGCAATCTCGCGATAGGGCGTGATAAAGACATAGGCTGCCAGAAACAGCAGCAACAGACCGATGGCCGTGGCGAAGTAGGATAGAAAGGCAGGCAGTCCCGCCAGGGATTGGCTCAGCATCGTCAAATCTCCTATGGTCGGTCGAGCATGGACAGATAAGAATAGCCCAAGCCAGCTCCTCGCCAACGACCCGGCTCGCTTCGGGCCAACCGCCTAGGCCACATAGAACAGGATGGTCAGATAGTGGCTGGTGCTGCCAGCCAGTACGAACAGGTGCCAAATGCCGTGAAAATGGCGCACCTTCTCGTCGAACAGATAGAACACCAAGCCACCGGTATAGCAAAGCCCACCCAGCAGGAGCCAAAGAAAGCCCGTCAGCGGCAAAGCCGCCAACAAAGGCTTGAGCGCCACCAGCACCAACCAGCCCATCAACACGTAAACCGCCACCGACAGGATGCGATTCCCCTGTTGGGGCAGCGTTTCCAGCACAAGTCCGATCAGGGTCAGTCCCCAGATGACGCCAAAAATGCTCCATCCCCAAGCGCCACGCAAGGTGACCAGGGTAAACGGCGTGTAGGTGCCCGCGATCAGAAAGTAGATCGACAGATGGTCCAGCTTACGGAATATCCGCTTTGCCCTGCCGCGCAGGCTGTGATAGAGCGTGGAAATGGTGTACAGCGAAAACAGGGTGGCTCCGTAGACGCTGAAACTGACGATCTTCCAAGGATCGCCCTGCCGCGCGGCGATTACCACCACGACCACCAGACCCACCAAGGCCGCCACCGCGCCAATGAGATGGCTAATACTGTTAAAACGCTCGCCTTTATACATTCAATACCCGAAATGACAGATTGGCATGCGGATTTCCGCCAAGTCGCAGCGCGGAAGCCACTCTTGCCGATGGATCCTCATCGAGCATCGTTAGCCGTGGGCACCGGAGTTTTCAGACCGGATGCGGGCGCTTGCGCCATCGGCAGATTGAGAGCGAGGAGCAGCTTCCACGCTGGCGACGAAGGTTGGACTGTATTCGATCTTGGCGATCTGCAAATCCACCACTTCCAGCCCGAACAGCTCGGCCAGCCGGGACGCCACCGCCTGACGAATCTCATTGGCGATGGCTTCGCGCTCCTCGGAGATCTTGATGGTGTTGCGACGAGCGAACACCCGCATCGCCCGATCGGCGATGATCGGCTCGACGTTTTCGCGAATGCTGAAGTTGCCTGAACGCCCGACCTGATACAACAGGCGAAACACTGCCGACGGTGGTATCCGATAAGTCAGACCCACCGAGATCTTCACCCACTGATTGTCGACAGTGTACATGGTCAGGTCCTGCACCCGCAGGATGTCGAGCGAAATCTGCAAGTGGTCCACCTGATCGACCAGCGGCAACTTGAGATGTATACCAGGTCCATACGGTTCGCGAGTGGTCACTTCGCCGAAGCGGCGCACACCTGCCATCTCGGTGGGCTCGACCACGAATAGACTCAACCAAAGCGACACCCCGGCCAAGACGACGATCAGAATCACCGGCCTCTTCAACCAACCAGGCGTCGTCATTCGCATTGAGGAGCGAGGCAAAGCGGGTAATGGCATGGCGACTCTCCAATCAGCGGGGGAATATGGAATCAGGCCGATCCTAACTTAATTTTACGCAATTTTTACATAAAATAACCTAATGACCGATTTAGCCAACACCTCATGACGATTGTTACAGACTCCTAGAATCTCTATTTATGTCACATAAATTTTATTTTTAAAAATAAATGTATTTTCATAGTTAAATGCTGTATATATTTATGAGACATAAATTAACAATTAGCGGCACCATAGATACATATCATGTATGAGCGATTGCAAGAATTCAGCCAGTTTTTACCGGAACGACCCGCCTGGCAACGACTCAACGAAGGCATGTATCCTCCTTACGACCGGGGGATGGCGCTGTGTTTCGATGAGCAAGGCGAATGGGCGGGCGTAGCAACCATTTGCGACGATCGTACAGTCGTCTACCGATCCGGTCCACCGAACGGGACAGATTTCACCCCCTGTTGCAAATTGGCCGGCAACACCGCCAAACGGCTCTGTCTAGCCACCAAAAAACTGCTGAAGAACGCCAAATTGGCCATTGAGCAGCGCACTTGGCTACAACGAACCATCGCTGTCTTTCAAGAGTCCCTGGATGCGATCTGGGATGAGGTCGAAACTGCCTTGAAGCAGCTCGGCATCAACGGTTTGGAACATCGTGGCTACGTCTTTTGGTGCCTCAAAACCGGTTCACGCCTGGAAGCGGTTTATGACTGGCCGGAAGCCAAGGATTTCCTGGTCGAGCAATTCCTGAGTCCTTTCAGCAAGGGCGGCAAACGATCCGGAACCTGCATCATATGCGGCCACGTCAATGTTACGGTTTACGGTAATTTCTCGGTCATGGCCTGTTACAACCTCGATAAACCAGGCAGCATCGCCGGCGGTTTCCGGGCGGAACAGGCGCACCGCAATCTGCCGGTTTGCGAAACCTGCGCACTGGCGCTGGCCGAAGCATTCAACTTTGCCGACAGTCGGCTCAAGAGCAACATGGGTGGCCAGTCGTACTTGCTCGTGCCCTACGCCCACCATCCAGGCGTCCGGGCACAACTGAAATTCTGCCTCAAGCATTACCTCGATCAATTCATGCTCGACAAGATGCACGATCTGCTCGCCGATCCATGGCCCTTGCCGAACAAATTCATCGACTGCGAGTTCGCCGGATGCGGCGATCAATTGTCCTTTAACCTGGTTTTCTTCAAGGAAGAACAGGCTGCCTGGCGCATTCAGGCCGAGGTGCCACACCTGCTACCCAGCCGCATCCAGGAATTGCATGCGGCCGGGCGACAAATCGCCCAGGCCATGGATCTCGCCGCAGAGCGAGACGAAATCCTTCAGCCATTGCGCATTACCACCCAGACCTTCCGCAATATGGCTGGAACAACTGGCAAAGCCAGCGCCAATACGCTCCGGACATGGCTGGTGGCATTGTTCGACCGTCGCGCCATCGACCCCCATCATTTCATACGCTGCCTGGTGGACAAACTGATCGCCATTGGCAAAGTCCATCCGGAATATCTCAACAATTCAACCCGGCACGCCTGGGGACTTTATCGCTATGCCCGGCTCACCGGATTGATTCAAAATATTTTTACTCTGGATCCCCGTATGAGCAAAATCAACCCCGACAGTCCCTATGGACGCTATCTCACGACTCATCGCGATTTCTTCTCCAAACCCGAATTGTCCATCGCCTTCCTGACCGGTTGCTACGCTTCGATCGTCGCCAGCGTTCAGCGCCAGATGCGCAACACCACCCCTTTCACCAAGAAGTTCCTGGGCCGCCAGTTGAACCGCGAACACTTGGCCCAGCTGTATCGAGAATGTCATGGCAAGCTTGCCCAGTATGGAAAGCTCGCTTTCGTCATCCAAACCCTCGATCCCGATCTGGCCCATGCCTGGGTCCAGCTGGGCGATGAATGGACCGTCACCAACGATACGGCCACCTTCGCATTCATGATCGGCTACAGCTTGAGTTACCGCATCTATCATCTCGACACCCATCGAACCAAATCGGCTGAGATGGCTGAAAAAGTCGAGACAACCGAATCGGTTGAGATAGCCGAAACCATTGACTCAGAGTGACGCGCCATGACGACCCTGGATCGCCGCTACGAAATTCTGTTCGTCTACGAATGCCAGGACTGCAATCCCAATGGCGACCCGTTGGACGAAAATCGTCCGCGCACCGACCCGGAAACTGGGCAGGCGACCATTACCGATGTACGGATCAAGCGCACCGTGCGTGACTGGTTTCTGCGCCGGGAACCCGATGTCGCGCAACGCTTGCAAGAGGGTTTGGAAATCCTGATTCGCGACACCGCCAAACCCGACGGATTCCTGGCCGAAAGCAAGGATCGCGCTGAACAGTTTCTCGATTGGGCCACCAAGGACAAAAAACGAAGCGAAAAACGGCAAGCGCTGGAGTCGGCAGTTCTTGACGGCTGCATCGATGCCCGGCTGTTCGGCGTAACCCTGCCGCTGGGCAAGGAAGAAACGGCTCTGCAACTCACCGGTCCGGTGCAATTCGCCGCCTTCAACCGCTCCCTGCATCGGGTTGTGCCAACGCTCGTACAACAAACGGCGGCGTATGCCGGCAACGCCAAGGTCCATCAGAAATCCTTCGCCGAACGTTGGCTCGTGCCCTACGCATTGATCGCCGCCCATGCGGTGGTGAACGAAATGGCGGCTCGCACCACCCGCATGACCGATGCCGACCTCGAATGGTTGCTGCAAGCCCTGTGGAAAGGCACGGCCAATCTCAACACCCACTCCAAGATGGGACACAATCCGCTACTGCTGTTGATCGCCAGCTACCAACCCGGCTATCGACTGGGTGCCTTGACCAACCGGCTGAGCCTGACCGATCGAACAGGTTCCGACGCCGCATTGCGTTCTACCGCTGATTTCGCCCTGGATGTATCGTCGTTGCTGGCGGCTTTCCAAGACTACAAGGCGCTGATCGACCTACGCGTCTGCCAGGATTCCCGACTTCGTTGCAAAGCCGGCGCTTACAGCGGATCGTTCCTGGAACTGGCCGAACAGATCAGTCTGCCGATCACAGCGTTCGAGTATTGAAACATGCGAACCCTGGTCTTCGATGTGGCCGGAGAATACGGACAGTTCAAACGGCCGTACTCGCCGATGAGTCCGGTCAGCTACCCGTTTCCGCCACCAACCGCGGTGCTTGGCATGTTGGGCGCTATCGCTGGCTACGCTAAGGATGACTACCACGACCGCCTCGGCTGGCGAACGGCCCGGATCGGCATCGCACTGCAAGCGCCGGTGCGCACCTTCCACGCCGCCGTCAACCTGCTCCAGACCAAAGACGGCGTGGATAGCTATTTCCGCCCCCGGGCCGGCCAGAATACCCACACCCAAATTCCCTTCGAGTTTCTACGCCAACCCCGCTTCCGGTTATATGTCGCTGGCTTGCACGAACTCGCCATGGATCGGCTGGCCGACCAGTTGGCTTCCGGCCGTACGGCCTACACCGTCAGCCTCGGACTTGCCTCGTGCCTAGCCGATGTCGACTGGGTCGGCGAGTGGCAGGCGCGACCTCTCGACAGCGCGAATTGGAGCTGTAGCAGCGTGGTGCCCTTGGCTACCGACGTCACCGTCCACTACGCCGATGGGCGTCACTACCATCGCCTGCGCGTACCAGTCACCATGGACAGTCAGCGAATCGTTCACCGCTATCAGGAGGTGGTCGCCGCTACCGATACCAACCCTATCACAGGACGCGGTGGACAGGGATGGTTGTATGCCGTCGGCGACGCCGCCATCGCTTTCCTGTCAGGAGCCGAACCATGATCCCTTTCACCCGCAACTCGGCCTCTCCCAGGGAGACCCCACCAGAATGCTGGGACAACCCTTCTCTCAGCATCGCCAGACGGTCGTCGGATCCGCCCGCGCCTGGCGTCCGTGAACCTGGCCATGACCATCTGCTTGGCAAGCGGCTTTATACTGAAATCGAACTATGCTGGGATCGGGTGATCCCCGGTCCGGCAGCCACTCGCGCCGGGCAGCTGCGCGGTGCCTTGGCAACCGCGTTCACCGATGACGACCTGTTCCACCAACACGCCGCCAACGGTCAGCTGTTGTACCGTTATCCACACGTGCAATACCGCTGGCGAGCGGGGCGCGGTTTGGTGATTGGCTGGCAGGCCGCGACAGAACGGTTGTTGCGGCTACCGTGGCTCGATCTGGAACTGTGTCTCGGCGCTGCCTCCGCCGTTCGGGTCGCCGATATTCGGCTGACGACCCGCCATGCTCCATTTGGAATCGGCGAGCGATTGCACCATTACCGATTCGTCAGCCCAGCGTTGTTGTTCAACCAACGCATCTATGCCGCCTACCGGGTCATGGATACGACGGAACAGCGCCAGGCGGAACGCAACCGGTTGCTGATCGCCAGCCTGCTGATCGCGCTACGTGGATTGGGAGTTCACTTTCCTGAACGGCTCTACGCCATCTTCACCCGGTGCGAGAGGGTGTTCTGTCGCTACAAGCGGCAGGAATTGATCGGCTTGCAGGGAGAATTCGTCAGCAACGCTGTGCTGCCCGATGGTTTGGGGATTGGTCATGCAGTCAGCCACGGCTATGGTTGGATCACCGCCATCCGATCGGGGGAAACCCCGAACCCGACGGCTCCACCCCAGATCCAGGGTTAAGTAACCATGGAAACGTTTAGCGATAATCTTTTTTTTCAGGATGCAACCATTGAGCACTTCCGCTATCATTAGGATCGTAGCTAGAATCCAAAAGCGGTGTGGCGCCTCGAAAAACCTCGTTTCAGACCGTTGAATTACCCATTCAACAAGAGATTTTTCTAGGCTCCTAATAAGGATTGAAGTGTCCTCATGGATATATAGGAAACCACTTTTCGTTTGCTACGGCATCCAACACAACAAGGTTTGAAACCACCCGGAACAGTAAGAAGAGGATAACTCCCGTAGAGCGGTCTCCAGCACAATAAGGGTCGGCTGCTCCAGCAACCCTTATTGGGATCGGGGCTGAAACATTCAGATTCTCTTCTGTTTACGCGCTGTTTTCGGTTTGACCACCTCCTCCGCCAGGCGGAGCATTCCAAGCTCGCCGACCCCGGCCTGATGGCCGACTTCGGTCAGGTGTGCGCGCCGAAATGCGATGATCCGGCCATCCCTGGCAAAGGTATCGTCCCGCAGCTCCAACAATCCGGCTGCAGCCATCGCCTCCAGCAGGCGTTCGATCGCGTGCCGCTCACCCTGAGTCACGCTCAGGTTTTCACACAACTGGCGGGGCGTCAGCCCTTCACGCCAGCGCAGGGCGTCCAGCAGCTGCAAGGCCCAGCGCTGTTCGGTGCTGGTCAATCGCCGGGGGCGCCGGACTACGGTCGCTTGGGGTGCGCATACGTCGCAGATCCCGCAACGCTGATCATCGTCGCGGTCGCCGAAATGGCGAACCAGGCGCACCATCCGACAAGCGGTCGCCTTGTCGGCGAAATCCAGCATCTGCCGCATTTCTCGCAGTCTATGGGCACGTTGATGCTCATAGGGTTGCAACCACGCATCCTCGCCTCGCCCGAGGCTTCCTTCGCCATCGCGCCGGGCGCCGCCATGCACCAGCAGCTTATCGACCGCCGCATCGAATTGGTCCGGTTCCATATCCAACCTGTCGCGCAATACCGCCCGTGGCTGTGGATCGGCGCTCAACGCGGCAAAAACGCGCCGCAGCTGCGCGGGCTCCGGATAACCGCGATGGTGAAAATATTCGTGCGTCCGCAGGTCGGCGTAGGAATAGAGCAGGATGGCCCGCGCCGGTTGGCCGTCGCGACCAGCCCGGCCGATTTCCTGGTAATACCCCTCGACGCTGCCCGGCAACGCGGTATGGACCACGGTGCGGATATTCGGTTTGTCGATCCCCATGCCGAAGGCGATGGTGGCCACGATCACCTCCAGCCGCCCCTGATCGAACAACCCCTGCACTCGGTCTCGCTCCTGCGGGCTCATCCCGGCGTGGTAGGCAGCGGTCGGATACTCCGTCCCCAACTCCAGCGCCAGCAGCTCGGTTTCCTTACGGGTTGGAGCGTAGACGATGGCCGGTCGCCGACTGGCCTCGCGCAAAGCCCGCCCGACAGCGTCATGCCGATCCGCCAATCGGACCTCGACCGTTTCCACCGCCAGGTTGGGCCGGCGAAAGCCATGGACATAGCGTATCGCCGCCCCCATGCCCAATTGCCTGACGATATCGTCCTGCACCGTCACGGTTGCGGTCGCGGTCAGGGCAATCACCGGCGTAGGTCGTAACAGCGGCAAATGCTGGCCCAGCATCCGGTAATCGGGGCGAAAGTCGTGGCCCCACTGGGAAATACAGTGCGCCTCGTCCACTGCGATCAGCGTCGGTTTGCGCTTGGCCAGCATCTCGGGAAAGCCCGGCACGCTCAGCCGCTCCGGCGCGATGAACAGATAATCCAGGCCACCCTGCAGATAGTCGATACACACCTGACGCGAGGCGGCCCGATCGCGACCGGAGTGGATGCGCTCGGCTCGTAACCCCAATTCGCGCAATTTGGCCACCTGATCTTCCATCAGGGCGATCAAGGGCGACACCACCAGAGTCGCGCCAGCGCGGGCAAGGCCCGGCAACTGGAAACACAGCGACTTGCCGGCTCCGGTCGGCATGAGCAGAAGCACATCGCGGCCCTCGGTCACCGTGCGGCAAACCTGTTCCTGATAAGGCCGAAAACTTGGCAGCCGAAACACCGTGCGCAACAGCTCTTCCAGCCGATCGGCCGCCACCGGCTGGCGGGCGACGACCGTTTCGCTGGCCTGCCCCGCGTTGGCGGGGAGCGGCGCGGGAGGCGCATTCAGCCGCGATGCAGTGAGCGCTAACGCCACCGCCTGCTGCACGAAGCGCACGATATCGGTCATGAAATCGGCCAGATCCGCCTCGCCGCGCTGGACCCGCTTCAAGCGCGCTTCCCATTCGCCGGTCAGCGCAGGACTGCGTATCGGTGCCTGCACCGCCTGGATCAGCTGGACACCGCGTGCGGTCGCGTTCAACGCCTTGCCGTCGCGGGTCAGATATCGACGCCGGAGCAGGGTTTCGATGATCTCGGCGCGGGTGGCGGGCGTACCCAGTCCCCGATCCCGCATCGCCGCCGACAGTTCCTTGTCTTCCAAGGCCCGACCGGCCGTCTCCATCGCTGTCAGCAGCGTCGCTTCGGTCAGGCGCGGCGGCGGTCGGGTCTGCTTGACCAGAGCGCGGACCACCAGCACTTGTTGCGGCTGGCCCACGTTCAACCCCGCTGGCAACGGCTGTTCATCAGGAGGATCTTCGCTACCTGCTTCGGCGGTCGTTCCGGCCTGACCCTGGCCTCTGCCCTTCCTGGCCGCCCGAACCGGTTCGACTTCCAGCATCTTCCAACCGATCTGCTCGACCGCCACGCCCGTGCTGTGATAGCGATCGACGATCACCGCGCCATCGGCTTCCTCGGTGGTCATGGCGGTGATCAAGGTCGTGACCGCTGTGCGGTGGTCGTCATGCCAGGCCATCAACAAACGACGGCAGATCAGATCGTAGATCCGCTGCTCGTCGGCAGCCAAGGCGGCGCGCGCCGTCTGTGGCGTTGGGATGATGGCGTGATGATCGGTGACCTTGTCATCGTCTACGAAGCGGGCGCTCAACGGCTGTTGGCCCGTTCCCGATGCCAGCCGGTCCTGGTAGGGGGTCTGGATCGCCGCTGCGACCGCCCCCAGGGTGGTCGCCACCGCCGTCGACAGATGGCGGCTGTCGCTGCGTGGATAGCTGATCAGTTTGTGCTGTTCGTACAGCTTCTGGGCCAGATCGAGAGTGGTCTGGGCGCTGAAGCCATACAGCCGGTTGGCGTGACGTTGCAACTCGGTCAGATCGTACAACAGGGGCGGCGGGGCACGGCGGATGTCGGCCCGCCGGGTTTCGATGACGGCTCGCCCGCGCTGGGCGCGCTCGACGATGCGGGTGGCTTCCACGCCATCGGCCGGCAAACGCTTGGCCTGGGGCTCCGGTCGCTCGCCCCGGAACCAGACGCCTCGATAACGGTTGCCGGTCGCCTCGCCCTCCGCGCCAGTAGACGAAGCGAAGATCGCCTCCACTTCCCGATAGTCTTCCGGTGCGAAGGCACGGATGGCCAGATCGCGCTCCACCACCATCGCCAGGGTGGGGGTCTGCACTCGTCCGACCGACAGCACCTCATCGCCTGCAGCACCGCAGGCCAGGGTATAGGCCCGCGACAGATTCATGCCCACCAGCCAGTCGGCCTGACTGCGCCCCTTGGCCGCTGCAGCCAGCGGTTCGAACTCCCGACCGGCGCGCAAGGTCCGAAAACCCTGGCGGATGGCGTCCGCAGTCAGCGAGGAAATCCACAGGCGGCTGACCGGCTTGCGACAATCGGCGGCTTCGTACAGATAGCGAAAGATCAGTTCGCCTTCGCGGCCGGCGTCGGTGGCGCAGACCACCTGCTCGATGGCGTCATCGTTCAGCACGCGGCACACCGTCTCGAATTGCTCGCGGGTCTGCTCGTTGACCACCAGAGGCCAGCGCTCGGGCAGCATCGGCAACAGCTCGCGCCGCCAGCGCCGCCAGCCCGGTTCGATCTCATGCGGTTCGGCCAGCCGCACCAGATGCCCGATCGCCCAGGTCACCACATAGCCATTGCCATGCAGGAACCCCGCGCCACGCTGACGCGCGCCCAGCACCTGGGCAATGTCGCGGGCAACGGCGGGTTTTTCGGCGACGACCGCGATGCTCATCGGCCCTGCTCGTAGCGATCAGGCAAGCGACGAATCCGGGGTTTCCTCATCACCAACCGCGGCTTGCCAACTGGCCTGCAAATGCCGCTCTACCCATCCCACGACGCTTGCGTCCAAGCGGTTCTGCTGGACGAAAGATCGCAGCATCTCCAGAATTTTTTCTGGCGACAATGGATTACGATAGGGTCGGCGCTGGGCCAGCGCCTGGAACACATCGGCCACCGCGATGATCCGCATTTCCAGGGTCAAATCCGCCCCGCTGAGGCGGAAGGGATAGCCCTGCCCGTCCAGGGTCTCGTGGTGACACGCCGCCCAGAGCGTGATGTCCTCCAAACCCTGGATGCCGCGCAGGATCTGGTAGGTCTCGAAACTATGACGCTGGATCAGCGACCGTTCCTTGCCGGTGAGCGCGCCAGGCTTCTCCAGAATTTCATCCGGGACCTGCAACTTGCCCAAATCGTGCAACAGCCCCGCCACTTCGATCTTTTCACAGGTTTCGGGCATCAAGCCGGCCTGTTCGGCCAGAAACCGCGCCAGTCGCGCCGTACCCAGGGAATGCTCCATGGTGTAGGGACTCTTGGCGTCGACGATACGGGCGAAAATCAAGGCCAACTGCCGAAGTTCGGCAAAGTGGATCGGCGTAGGTTGGTTGCGCCGTTTCCGCTCGTGCATCAGCCGGATCAGGTGGCGGGACTCCAGATGCAGCCAGAACGCTTCCTTCTCCGACAGATCCAGGAACGCCATCGCCAGCTCCGGCGCAAAAAACGCGCCGCTCAACTGCCAGATGGTGTCGCGGATGGTATGGCGGGCCATCAACAGATCACGCTCGTAATGCGGCACCGCCAGCGCATCCACCCGATCCACCAGGTAGATCAGGTTGGCCCGCCGGGCAGTGACCGGAGAGATCTCCAGTTCACCCAGATCATCCCAGTGGGTATGATGGTAACGGATGATGGGTGCCAAGTGAGCCAGCGGCGCAAACTGCCCGAGCAGCTCGCTCCCCTCGATGCAGTGAAATTCCGCCCCTACCCAGTCCAGTTCGTTCAGCAGGCAGCGATAGACATGGGTGGACGATACCCCGCAGTCGTGCAACAGGCCGGCATGAAACAGGTCTTCCAGCTCTGACTCGTCCATGCCCAACGCCTGGCCGCACTGCAGGGCCATCACACCGGTCCGCTTACCATGGAAGCCTTCGTCCACCCCCACCAGATCAAGGGCATCCGACAGAGCGTGAATCACCTGCCCGAGATCGATTGTGACACTCATCCGTTTCCCCCATCCCCATAAGGCTACCGATCGACATACTGGATCATTGTACTTGATCGAAGTCGTCCTTTCCGCTCTACAGCTTTCACCGCCACGCGATCGGCAAGGTCCAGCGGCGATGATTCCGTAACGTACAACGATTCGAGACGCGCGGTTGGTTGGCGGCTTACTTCAGAGATGGCCCGGTGAGCAAGGATGACCCGGTGAGGTGGAACGACGCAACGGAGGGTTTCCCGCGCTCAAAGCGGCAAACGCACCAGATGGGTCCAGTTGCCTGGGTTGGCAAGGCTGAAGCGGCTGTTCGCGTGCACCCCCAAATGGGTGTCCGCCGCCTGGATGATGGTACCGTTTGCCGCGACCCAGGCAATGTGATGGTCGGCTTGCACCAGGATATCGCCATCCATCAATGTGTCGGGCTTGTTCACGCTGAGAGGGTAAACCTTCGAGCCCATCATGGGTAAGCCAGGCGTACACCACTGGAAAATTTCGCACTGGATAGCCGGGTTACCGGTCGCTTTCGATAGGCAGTAGCTGATAAACCCGATACAGTCGAAGTGGCGAATACCCTTGCACGATTGTCCCCATACCAGGTAGATGCAATAGGCTTCCTTGCCCTCTCAGATATCATGCCTTAGTGTTGTGTAGTCGGTTTCCCTCACCCATCGAACGAGCCGACTGCACCAGTCGGCGTCGCGAATTCTCATTGGCATCGTTGGCCTTCTGGCCTGTCGCCAACCGCCAGCATCGGTTCAGATGTCCCGCTACCAGGCTCACTACAGCCTCATCCAACCGGCGATGTTGCACGAAAGTTTGCAAGATATCCAAGATCTGCTGTGGTGGCAAAGAGTTGCGATAAGGTCGCCGTTGGGCCATGGCTTGGAACACATCGGCCACCGCGATGATCCGCATCTCTAGGGTCAACTCTGCGCCACTGCGATGGAAGGGATAGCCCTGCCCGTCCAGGGTTTCGTGGTGGGAAGCTGCCCAGAGCGTGATGTCCTCCAAACCCTGGATACCGCGCAGAATCTGGTAAGTTTCGAAGCTATGGCGCTGGATGATCGCCCGTTCTTCGCCGGTGAGGGAGCCAGGTTTCTCCAGAATCTCATCCGGAACCTGCAGCTTGCCCAGATCGTGCAACAGCCCCGCCACTTCGATCTTTTCGCAGGTTTCAGGTGGCAGACCTGCCCGTTCGGCCAAGAAGCGCGCCAATCGCGCCGTGGCCAGGGAATGCTCCATGGTGTAAGGGCTCTTGGCGTCGACGATCTGAGCAAAAATCAGCGCCAGTTGCTTGAGGTCCATGAAACTGACGGGAATGAGCCGGCCGATCTCGGCCCGTTCCCACATGAATCGGATCAGGTGACGCGTTTCCAGGGCCAGCCAAAACGCCTCGCTATTGGATAGATCCATGAACAGATCCACCAGCTCTGGATCAAAAAAGGTGGCGCGCAAGGCGTTGATCTGCTTGCGGACGCTATAGCGGGCCAACAAAAAATCCGGCCGCTCGTAAAAGGGCGCCATCAACGCATCGGCCCGGTCCACCAGATAGATCAGGTTGGCCCAGCGAGCGACCGGTTCGGGCAGATCCAGCGTCGTCAAGGCGTCCCAGTGGGTATGGTGATAGCGGATGACGGGGGCCAGATGCGCCAGAGGCACGAAGCGGCTGAGTAGCCCACTGCCGGTGACGCAATGTTCATCGGCGTCTTTCCAGTCCAGTTCCGTGACTAGGTAGTGGTGCGTTTGCGTCGACGAGACCCCACAATCGTGCAACAGGCCGGCGTGGAACAAATCTCCCAATTCCGGTTCTTCCATGCCCAAAGCCCGGCCACAGCTGAGCGCCATCAGGCCGACCCGTTTACCGTGGCACGCGTGCTCCACGCCCACCAGATCGAGCATATCGGTTAGCGCCTGCACCGCTTGGCCAAGATCGATGGTGAAGTTCATAGTTGTATTCGTTGTGTTTTCGTTATAGGGCGCTCTCCCGGCATCGACGGTAGCTCGGGAAAGCGATGGCGGCCCTGACCCACGTGCGAAAAGCAGTGGCAGAACCGCAAACCAGCGGAGTTCAATCCCGCTCTACCCTCCAATCACTGGCATTGCCAGCGATTGGCCGTAGGCCGATCCAGACGATCGACATGGGCAGTGGGCAAAGGTCAGGTTCGTTCACGAAATGCTCCTGGATCAGGGTATAAAACAGACAAGCCCATTCCTGTAATATGTTACTTATTGATACGATTGTAGAACTTAAACCACGCAGCCGCAATGGGTTCCCCTGCGATGCAGCCTGACCAGCGGGCGCTTTCCGCACCTTGATTTCACTCGATGTTTTCCCCTGATTCTTCTGTCCCATAGCCAGGCATTCGCCGGACGCCTTTTCCCTGCCGGTAGGCGCACCCCACTACATCGGCCTAGCCGAAAGCGCCGCAACTCCCGATCCCGAGCACTGGGCGGAATTAGCCGAATTCGCGCGGATCATGGTAAAACGCTGGGGTATGGCCGTTTGTACGAACCCTTTTCGCCCGCGCACGGTCAATATTCTGTAGTTCCAATTCCGAGATCCCGAGGAGGTTTTGTCGATGATGATGCAAAGAGACGATCTGTTGAGCAAAGCGCCGGTCACCCTGACGCTGGACAAGGCGCCAGCAGCCAACAAAGTCTTGCGCAACACCTATCTGCTGCTGTCGCTGACGCTGTTGTTCAGCGCGTTCACCGCCACCATCGCCGTCGTCACCCAGGCCCCGCCACTTCATTGGCTGGTCACGCTGGCGGGTTACTTTGGCTTGCTGTTCGTGGTGACCCGGTTGCGCAACAGCGCTTGGGGTTTGGCGGCAGTATTCGCCCTGACTGGTTTCCTCGGCTACACGCTGGGCCCCATTCTAAATGCGTATCTGGCATTGCCGAACGGTCCGCAGCTGGTGATGACCGCGCTGGCTGGCACGGGCATCATCTTCCTGGCGCTATCCGGTTACGCCGTGGTCAGCCGCAAGGATTTCAGTTTCATGGGCGCGTTCCTGATGGTCGGGATGCTGGTGGCTTTCCTGGCCAGCCTCGGCGCCGTCCTGTTCGATCTGCCGACCTTGTCGCTGGCGGTGTCGGCCATGGTGATCCTGCTGATGTCGGGCATGATCCTGTGGCAGACCAGCGATATCATCCATGGTGGTGAAACCAACTACATCATGGCGACCGTCACCCTGTACATCACGCTCTTCAATCTGTTCGTCAACCTGCTGCAGATTCTGGGCGTCTTCTCCAGCGACGATTGATCGCGACGATCGGCCCATGAAACCCTGCGCTTGCAGGGTTTTTTCGTCCTATCGGCAGCGCTGCGGATGCATCGGTACGGCCAGGTTAGGCCAGCTGTAGAAACAAAAAAGGCCGGACAAGGATGTCCGGCCAAAAACCACCAAAGGAGGATGTGTAGCAAACTGAGGAGAAACAAATGTCCGCTACACGATCAATATCCTACCAAAAAATTTAGAGTAATCATACTACTTTTCGTTGTTTTTCGGCAAAAAACAACATTTTGTTGTATAAACAAATAGTTGCATTGCAGCATTGATCGCCGAAATACTGATTTATCCGACGGCTAGCTCTTTCAGATCCCGAAAATCAGCAAGAAACATTGTTTTATAGCAAACCGTGCAATGTGCGTCCTGCAGGGCGCTTCGCGATGGCCTGTGGTTCAATCCGCGCTGGGCCGTGTCGATCAATCGCGGCCGGATGGCGCAATCGTATCCATCCTACGGTCTTTCACGCGGTGCTTTGCTTGCCCAACCCGCCATGGTTTGGCAAAATCTATCGGGCGGGCGACATGTATTGAGCAAATTTAACGCCAAACTCTTGCCCGCATCGATACCAACGAGCATCCCAGCCACACCACCGGGCACGCAGGACCAGCGGGCCACAGCGATGGCCTGGATCACCTCTTGGCGTGGGCTGAAAACGTGATGGTCTCGGTATCGTTCGACCAGTGCAGCAGAGCGCTTTACCGATCTGCTGCCACCATCGGGTCGGCGCTGAACACCGCTTGGGGAAAGACACCCCAGGCACAGGCCCGTGATGGGCCCTGTTCAGCACCGTTGTCCGCCATCGCTCAATGAAGTGCCCACTCGAAAGGGCGCACAGGCGACTGGTGTGATCGAGGGCGAAGTGAGACCCGCAAGGAGTTCGCCCATCCCCTTGAGAAGGACCGCTACGCACTGCGCGTAGTGCAACCACGATTCGTCCGGCGTCGAATTGGTGACCGGCGAGTCGTGCGCAGTCATCTCGGAGGCATTCGTCATGTTGTCAAAATCACTGCATCGCCTACCCTATTCGCTGCGGATGGGGCTACTGATCGCCGCACTGATCGGATTACTGATCGGCGCTCTGGCCTGGATTCAAAGCGAGCGGGAACATCTAGCCGATCTGGAAGAAATGGACCGGCGCTCCTACGTCATCGCCCATCAGATGGCG
Organism: Candidatus Competibacteraceae bacterium; assembly: GCA_003989065.1. Taxonomy (GTDB): domain Bacteria; phylum Pseudomonadota; class Gammaproteobacteria; order Competibacterales; family Competibacteraceae; genus RXIW01. The sequence goes on along the minus strand of RXIW01000028.1, from coordinate 18,670 downwards.
CACTCGGTGCAAACCGCGCTACAACTCCCGGACAAGGAAGCCGCCGCGGCACTGGGCTCGGCCCTGGAGGGCTATCAGCGTCTGACTGGCCTAGCCCTGTACCGACCCGATGGCCGACTGATCTCCGCCGGCAAAGGCGTGACCGACTTCGCCGACAGCTTGCGCGCCATTGCGCTGCAGGCCCTCGAAGATGCCAAGGACATCATCGTCATCCTGCCAGTCGGCGATACCCGCTACCATATCCTGGCGTCCCTGATCCGCGCCCCGCAGGGCCAGCCGGAAGGCATCCTGGTCGTGGTGCACGATCTGTCGTTCCTGGAACAGCGCGCCACCAGCCGCCTCTTTCAAGTCGGTTTTTGGCTGGCCCTGGTCATCCTGTTGTTGTTGATCCTGATCGTCGCCGGCATCTGGGCCGTCTACGACCGCCCACTCAATCGGCTGGCGGAATGGATGCGACAACTGCGCACCGGCGACGCCGTCGATGCGCCGCCCATCGAATTGCCGGTCGCCCGCCTGGCCAGCGAAAGCGATCGACTGGCCGCCTCGTTTCGCGCGGCACGCTCGGCCCATCAGGCGCAGGCCCGGGCCGTGGTGCGCGCCGGCAACGTCTGGACCCGCGACCGGCTACGCGCCCACGTGGTGGACTGCCTGCAGGGTGGCCAGCTACTGGTGGTCAGCAATCGCGAGCCCTATCTGCACGAGTTGCGCGACGGCAAACCCTATCTGATCAAGCCCGCTGGCGGGCTGGTCACCGCGCTCGACCCGGTCCTGCAAGCCTGCGGCGGCGTCTGGGTCGCCCATGGCTCCGGCGAGGCCGATCGCCAGACTGCCGACACCCATGGCCGCCTGGCGGTTCCGCCGGACGAACCGACCTACAGCCTGCGACGAGTCTGGTTGAGCCGGGAAGAAGAACAGGGCTATTACTACGGTTTCGCCAACGAAGGTCTGTGGCCGCTTTGCCACCTGGCGCACGAACGGCCGATCTTTCGAGCCGATGACTGGGAGCACTACGTGCGCGCCAACCGCCGTTTCGCCGACGCTGCGCTCGAAGAAGTCGGCAACGGACCGGCAGTGGTGCTGGTGCAGGACTATCAGCTAGCGCTGGCGCCGCGCTTCCTGAAGGAAGCCCGACCGGAACTGAAGATCGGCATCTTCTGGCATATTCCCTGGCCCAACCCGGAGGCGTTCCGCATCTGCCCCTGGGCACCGGAGCTGTTGCGGGGCATGCTGGGCGCCGATCTGATCGGCTTTCACCTCCAGCAGCATTGCAACAATTTTCTCGATACCGTCGATCGCATGGTCGAAGCGCGTCTCGACTGGGATCATTTCACCGCCGAACTGCAAGGACACACAGCTCGGGTCCGGCCCTTCCCCATCAGCGTCGAGACCTGGGCCGAGCGCCATGCGCCAAACAGCCCGGCGCTGGAACAGCAGATCGACCTGCTGCGCGAGCGCCACAAACTGGATGGGCAGCGCATCGCCGTGGGGGTCGACCGCATCGACTACACCAAGGGGTTGGCCGAACGGTTCCGCGCCATTGGCCGCTTCTTCGAGCGCTATCCGCACTACCGGGAACGCTTCACTTTCGTGCAGCTCGGCGCGCCCAGTCGCACCCACATCCCCCGCTACCGCAGCTACATCAACGAGCTGGAAGCGCTGGCCGACCAGATCAACTGGCGCTTCCGCAGCGACGGCTGGCAACCGATCCATTTTTTGATCGGTCACCACGACAGCAACACGGTCTACGCCTTCCTGTGCATGGCCGAGGTCGGCATCGTCAGTTCGCTGCACGATGGCATGAACCTGGTGGCCAAGGAATATATCGCCGCCAAGCCGCAACTCGACGGCGTCCTGATCCTATCCGAGTTCGCTGGCGCGGCCCGCGAGCTGGCCGACGCCCTGATCATCAATCCCTATGACACCGAGCAGTTCGCCGAGGCAATTCGACGCGCGCTGGAGATGCCGCCCGAGGAGCGGCAGGAACGAATGGCGCGGATGTGGCGGCAGGTCGAGGAAAACAATATCTATCGGTGGGCGGCTAATTTCCTGGCCGACTTGACCTCGGTCCCCCTCCCACCTGCACTGAATCCGGAGGCCAACTGATGTCGCCGATCGCCGCCGCCATTTTGGAGCAACTCGTAACCGCCTATCGCCAGGGTCGACGGCTGGTGCTGACGTTCGACTACGACGGCACCCTGACCCCGCTGGTAGCACATCCCAGCCTGGCCCAGCTCGACCCAGCCCTGCGCATGACGCTGGGCCGGCTGGCCGCTCTGCCACGGGTCACACTGGGTATGGTCAGCGGTCGGGCGCTGGACGATCTGATCGCGATGGTCGGCTTGCCCGGCCTGTGCTACGGCGGCTCCACCGGGCTGGAGCTGGAGCTGGCCGGTCAACGGCAAATGCCTGCCGCCGCGCTGGCCAGCCAGCCCTTGCTGGAGCGCTTGACCACTCTGATCGAGAGCCGGCTGCCCGGCTACCCCGGCGCTTGGGTGGAAACCAAACCGTTCGGCTTTACCGTCCATTATCGCCATCTGGCTCCAGACCTAGCGGCGCCCCTGCTCGCCGAGCTGGCCGCCGTGTTGAAATCGCACGCCGCTGGTCTGCACATTCTCGACGGGCCGCTGGCGCTCGAAGTCATACCGTCCATCGCCCTGGACAAGGGCACGGCGCTTCGAGCCATCGCCGCCGCCAGCGACGACGGGCCAGCGACGGTGCTGTTCGCCGGCGACGCCGCCAACGATGCGCCAGCCCTGGCGATGGCCACACAACTGGGCGGTATCGCGCTGGGCATCGGGCCGGACCCGCCGCCGGTCGCTACCCATCGACTGGCCGATCCGGCTGCCCTCGGCGCCCTTCTGGCAGCGCTGGTCGACCGCCTGAGCGCCAATCCCCATCCATGACCCGGCGGCCCGCGCTGGATTGCGCTAGCCCGAACCTTGAAGGAGACCCGCATGAGCGCCAAACGACCAGAATGGACTGGAGTGGAAGATCCCCTTTGGTATAAGGACGCCATCATCTATCAACTGCACGTCAAGGCTTTCGGCGACAGCAGCCAAGATGGTATCGGCGATTTTCGTGGTTTGAGCCAACGCCTCGACTATCTGCAGGATCTCGGGGTGGACACGCTGTGGCTGATGCCGTTCTATCCCTCGCCGTTGCGCGACGACGGCTACGACATCTCCGATTATCAGGATGTCCATCCCGATTACGGCGTGCTGGCCGACTTCCGCGCCTTCGTGCGCGAGGCCCACGCCCGCGGTCTCAAGATCATCACCGAGCTGGTGATCAACCACACCTCCGACCAGCATCCCTGGTTCCAGGCCGCTCGCCAGGCGCCGCCGGGCTCCCGCGAGCGCTCGTTCTACGTCTGGAGCGACGACGACCGGAAATTCGCCGGAACCCGGATCATCTTTACCGACACCGAGGGCTCCAACTGGGCCTGGGACCCCGTCGCCCAGCAGTATTACTGGCACCGCTTCTTCGCCCATCAGCCGGATCTGAATCACAATAATCCGGCGGTGGTGCGGGCGGTGATCAAGATCATGCGGTTCTGGCTCGATCTGGGCGTCGACGGGTTGCGGCTGGACGCCATCCCCTATCTGTGCGTGCGCGAAGGCACCGGCAACGAGAACCTGCCCGAGACGCACGCCGTGATCAAACAAATGCGTGCTGTGGTGGATCGCCATTATCGCGGCCGGCTGTTCTTGGCCGAAGCCAATCAGTGGCCGGAAGATGTCCGCGACTACTTCGGCGACAGCGACGAATGCCATATGGCTTACCACTTCCCGCTGATGCCGCGCATGTATATGGCCATTGCCCAGGAAGACCGCCATCCGATCATCGACATCCTGGAGCAGACCCCCGGTATTCCCGAGCGCTGCCAGTGGGCGATCTTCCTGCGCAACCACGACGAATTGACGCTGGAGATGGTGACCAACCACGAGCGGGACTACATGTACCGCACCTATGCCGCCGACCCACGCATGCGGGTCAACGTCGGCATCCGGCGGCGGCTGGCGCCGTTGATGGACAACGATCCCAGCAAGATCAAGTTGATGAACAGCCTGCTGCTATCAATGCCGGGGACGCCGATCATCTATTACGGTGACGAAATCGGCATGGGCGACAACATCTATCTGGGCGACCGCAACGGCGTACGCACCCCCATGCAATGGAGCCCCGACCGCAACGCCGGCTTCTCTCGCGCCGACCCGCAGCGTCTGTACCTGCCGCCGATCATGGACCCGATCTACGGCTATCAGGCCGTCAACGTCGAAGCGCAACAGCGTGAGCCGGCTTCACTGCTGAACTGGATGAAGCGGCTGATCGCCGTCCGCCGCTCCTGCCAAGCCTTCGGCCGCGGCCGCCTGGACATCCTGCGTCCCGGCAACCGCAAGATCTTGGCCTATATCCGGGAATACGGCGACGAGATCGTGCTGTGCGTGGCCAATCTGTCGCGCTCGGCCCAGCCGGTGGAGCTCGATCTCAAAGCCTACAAGGGCCTGGTACCGGTCGAGATGCTCGGCCAGACCGCGTTTCCGCCCATCGGCGAACTCCCGTATCTGCTGACCCTGCCCCGGCACGGCTTCTACTGGTTCCGCCTGAGCCGAACCGCGCCGCCGGTCTGGCACGAGGAAACCTTGCCGGGTCTGGAGCTGCGGGTGCTGGTCCTGTTCCAGGGCTGGAACAGCTTTTTCCCCGATCGGGTCGAACCCCGCCGCCGGGAGATGGCAGCAGCGCTGCACGACCGGCTGGTGCGACAAGTCTTGCCGGAATTCCTGCCCACCCAGCGCTGGTTCGCCGGCAAGGGTGGCCAGATCGAAAAGGTGGAATTCGAGCAGTACGACATCTGGCCCGACCGCAGCGAGTGGCTGCTGGCGCGCATTCAGGTCTGGCTGGTCGGGCGCGACGAGCCGCAGTTTTACAGCTTGCCGCTGGCCCTGGCCTGGGGTGACGACAACGACGAGCGGCTGCGGTCGCTGTGGCCCTATACCCTGGCCAAGGTGCGGGTCGGGGCTCGCATGGGACTGCTGTACGGCGCATTCGCCGACGAGCAGTTCTGCCAAAGCCTAGTCGGGATGATCGCCCAGGGCGTCCAGATTCCGCTGGGAGCCGGTCAGGGCTGGTTGCGGTTTTCCCTCACCCACGCCTTCGCCGAACTGGCCGGCAATGCACCGCAGACCTTGCCGGTCAAGCGCCTGGCGCTCGACAGCAGCAACACCACCCTCACCATCAGCGACCGCCTGCTGATGAAAGCCTATCGCCGCATGCAATCCGGCATCAATCCCGAACTGGAGATGGGCCGCTTTCTGACCGCCATCGGCTTTCCCAACATCGCCCCGCTGGCTGGCGCGCTCGAATACGAAGGGGAAGGCGGTGACCGCATCAGCCTGGTCATGCTGCAGGGTTTCATCGCCAATCAGGGCGATGCCTGGAGCTACACCCTGGATTATCTGAAACGCTACCTAATGGACTGCTCCGATCACAGCGACGCCGATCCACACGCCCATGTCAGCGTGCACGCGGTCTATCTGCTGTTCGCCAGCACCCTGGGCCGACGCACCGGCGAGTTGCATCGGGCGCTGGCGCAGACCACCGGCGATCCGGCCTTCGATCCCGAACCGATCACCGCAGCCGACATGGCCGGCTGGCTGGATCGAGTGCGCAGCGAAGTGAACGCGACCCGCGCCCGGCTATCGCAGATGCTGCCGCAACTCCCCGCCGCGACCCGGACCCTGGCCGAACAGGCGCTGGCGAACGGCATCGGCTTGCCGCGCGCCGGTCGCTACGCATCGTTGGTGGAACAGATCCTCCAGTCGCGCGGCACGGTGGAAACACGCTGGGCGGAGGTGCAGGCCATCACCCCGCAAGCCATGAAAACCCGCCATCATGGCGACTATCACCTCGGCCAGGTGCTGTTGCACAAGGACGACGTGATCATCATCGACTTCGAGGGCGAACCTTCGCGTCCGCTGGCGGAACGGCGCGCCAAGCACTCGCCGCTACGCGATGTGGTCGGGATGTTGCGCTCGTTCAACTACGCCGCGTCCGCTGCCCTGCGCCAAGCCACTGCCGACGGCACCGGCGACCGGGCGAACCTGATCACCTGCATCAACAACTGGGAGCAGCAGACCCGCAACGCCTTTCTGGCCAGCTACACCGAAGTGGTCCAGGACAGTCCGGCCTATCCCGCCGACCCCGACCAGCTGCAGATGCTGCTGGAGTTGTTCGCCCTGGAGAAGGTCTGTTACGAGCTGCGCTACGAAATGGATAACCGCCCCGACTGGATCGAGGTGCCGCTGGCGGGCTTGCGGGAGCTGCTCTAGCGTCTTCCCCGCCGCTCAGGGACGCAGGAATGCGTCCCGCGCCAGTCGCTCCAGGGTTTCGCCCCAACGTCGGCGCGACCGTTGTTGCCAGTAGCGGGCGTCGGGTCGGCAGTCGAACCGGCGCTGGTAGATCGCTAGCGCCGCCATGACCATCGCCAGCCCGAACGCCAGGGTCGCGTTGGGCACCCCGGCAAACGGCAAGATCATGAACATCAGGAAGGTGAAGATGGCGATCCAACCCCAGGGGATGAACAGGTAACAGTCAATCTCGAATTGCCGGCCGTCGCGACGAATGCTGATTCGCATCGGCCAGTCATCCTGGCTCAGGTAGGCGCGGCGGCGCAGCTCCAGCCGATCGGCTTGCTCGTGGGTGACGATGAAATCCTTGAGCAACAGAGCATCGCGGAATCTTTTCAGGCCGGCATCGTTCCCCTGCAAATTGATACGGGTCAGGCGGCGTCGATGTTGAATCGTCAATGGTTCCGCCACTGTCAAGCATCCATGGTCAGCACCACCTTGCCGGTGGATTTGCGCGCAACCACCTGCTCGATAGCGTCGACCGCCCGCTCCAGCCGATACATGGCCGACACATAAGGTCGAATCGCCCCAGCCAGATACCATTGCAGCAGGATACGAAAACTTTCGGTCATGACCTGGGAATGCAACTCGGCGTAGGCCGGCCAGTTGAGGCCGATCACGTCCACGTTCTTGACCAGCAGATGATTGGCCGGAATCTGTGGCACCGTACCACCGGCGAACCCGATCACCAGGATGCGCCCTTCGAAGGCGATGCTGCGCAGCGATGCGGTGAACAGCTCCCCACCGACTGGGTCGTATACCACATCGGCGCCGCGCCCGCCGGTCAGGGTCTTGATCCGCTCCCGCACATCCTCACGACTGGTATCGATCAACTGATCGGCGCCATGCTCGCGCGCTACCGCCAACTTGTCGGGGCTGCTGGCGGTCGCGATCACCGTAGCCCCCAATTGCTTGCCGATGGCCACGGCGGTCAGCCCGACCCCGCCGGAAGCGCCATGCACCACCAGAGTCTCGCCCGGCTGTAACCGGGCCCGATGCCACAGGGCGATGTGCGAGGTGCCGAACACCACCGGAAACGCCGCGCCGTGCGCCCACGGCATGGCTGCCGGCATCGCCACACAGCGATCGACGTTCACGGCCACCTGCTCGGCATAGCCGCCGTGCGGGGTGATGGCGATGACCCGATCGCCGATCGCAAAGCCCGTGACACCCTCACCCAGGGCCGACACCTCGCCGGCCACCTCGAAACCTGGGCTGAACGGCGGTTGCGGCTGAACCTGATACTGGCCGCGGGTGATCAGGCTATCGGCGAAATTGACCCCGCAGGCCCGCACCGTCAACTGCAACTGGCCGGCAGTGGGCACCGGCGTCGGCGCGTCTTCCAGACGCAAACTGCCGATTCCGGTCAGTTCGCGGCAGACCATCGCTCTCATGGACACCCCCTATCGCTTGCACAAAAAAAACCAGAGGCGTCTTGTCGACGCCCCTGGTGTTTCACGGACTTACTCGCCGATGATCTTACGGACCACATCGGTCATGGACAGCACGCCGACCGGCTGACCGTTCTCGGTCACCACCAAGCGGTGCATGCGCCGACCGGTCATCAGACTGACCGCCTCGCTCAGCAGCAAGCCGGCGTCGCATGTCGCGCAGCCGGGGGTCATGATGTTCTGGGCGAGCAAGGCGCGGGCCTGCTCGGAGGTCCGCCCTTGGCGGGCCAGCACCATGTCGGTCTGCGACACCACGCCGATAGCCTGGCTGCCATCCATCACCACCACGGCGTGGATCTCGTGATCGACCATGGTCTTGGCCACCTGGGCCAGGGTGTCGTCCGGGGCGCAGGCGATGATGCCGCGATGCATCAGATCCCCGACCCGGGTGCCGTCGTCGGCGATGGTGATGGCGGCGGCTTCGGCTACGCTCGGCAGCGGCTCGGACATCGGGTAGGGATGCGGGGTGGTGTGCACGTCGCCCTTGGGCAGCGCAGCGCGTTCGATCGCCACCGGCGGCTTGCCGCTGGCCCCGAGGCCGAAGTCCTTGGCTCCGACCAGCACCGCCATGTTGCCGTGCGGGTGCTTGTTGTCGTGCATCAATTGATGGGCGACCGGGATTTCGGCGTAGGTGAAGGCCCGCGACAGGCAGGGATCGAGCAGGCCGCGCAGCGCCAGTTCGTTCATCTGGTTGGACTGTTCGGTGTTGGCGAAGTGCGAGCCCTGCAACCGCTTCTGCCGCATCCACAGGTAGCGCAGATCGACCGTGGCGTTGTAGCCGGTGGTGCCGGCGCACACCACCACCATGCCGCCGGTCTCGCAGACGAAGATCGAGGTGGGGATGGTGGTTTCACCCGGATGTTCGAACACCAGGTTGGGCGCGCGTTTTTCGCCCAGCACTTCCCAGATCTTGGCGCCAAAAGCGCGCACGCCTTTCATCCACTTGGCATAACCGGCGTTGTCCTTCCAGTGCGGCAGCATGCCCCAGTGGTCGAATTCGTTGCGGTTGATGCAGCCCTTGGCCCCCAGCTTCATGCAGTAGTCGAACTTGTCCTGGCCGGAGACCATGGCGATCGGGGTGGCGCCAGCCGCTTTGACGATCTGGATGGCCATGGAGCCGAGCCCACCGGCCCCGCCCCACACCAGCACCACATCGCCTTTCTTGACCGCATTCACGTCCCAGCCGTGCAGCATCCGCCAAGCCGTCGCCGCCACCAGGGTGTAGGACGCCGCTTCTTCCCAGTTCATGTGCTTGGGCTTGGGCATGCACTGTTGGGCCTGCACTTTGGTGAACTGGGCGAAACTGCCCCAGTTGGTCTCGTAGCCCCAGATCTTGAAGCTGGGCGAGTACATCGGATCGCCGCCGCCCTTCACCCAGGCGCAGTTGCGGTCGTATTGACCGCAGTGCATCACCACCTCGTCGCCCACCTTGACGTGGGTCACGTCCTTGCCGACCTTGTAGACGATGCCGGAGGCGTCGCTGCCGCCAATATGGAAATCTTCCTTCTCCCCAGCCTTGTTGCGGGCGGCGATGACGTTGACCGGAATCCCCAGCCCGGCCCAAACGTTGTTGTAGTTGATGCCGGCCGCCATGACGTAGACCAGCACTTCGTCGTCGGCGATCGCCGGCGTGTTCACCACTTCCTGCTGGAACGCTTCCGTCGGCTTGCCGAAGCGTTCCGGGCGGATCAACCAAGCGTGCATCTTGGGAGGCACGATACCCAGCGGCGGCTGTTCGGCAATGTCGTAGAGTTCTTTGGTCATTTTCTATTCTCTCTTGTGGGGGTTATCGCTGAAACAAAGGCACTGACGGGAACAGTTTTACAGCTTGCGAACTTGCTGCTGGAACCCTTGCAGCACGCGGGCGCGCAGGGTTTCGTATTCGACAATGGGCGAGCGGCGCGGGACTTCGGCCAAGGCCGCAAACAGGGCCTCGTCGCCGCCCAACAGATTCATGCCATAGCGACCGAACTCCTCGCGCAGATGTTTGACCAGCCACTCCGCCTGACAGCGTTGACGGCGCGCGCTGAACTGGCCATGCGCCGTCAGCCAGTCACGGTGCGCCTGCAGGGCATCGGCCAGGGCCTCGATGCCGCTACCCAGCGCGGCGCTGGCCGATAGCGCCGGCACCTGCCAGCCCTCGGGGTCCATCTGCCGCCGCAGGGTGATGCGCAATTCCGACAAGGTCTTGCGCGCGGCCAGCCCGATGTCTTCCTTATTGACCACGATGACGTGCGGGATCTCCATGATGCCGGCCTTGAGAAACTGAATACTGTCGCCAGAGGCGGGCTGGGCGACGAAACAGGTGGTGTCGGTCATCTTGGAGACGTCGATCTCCTTCTGGCCGACGCCCACGGTCTCCACCAGCACGATGTCGAAGGCGGCCAGCATGGTCAGGCTCATCGGCCAGACCTCGGCGCTGAGACCGCCGAATTCACCGCGACAGGCCAAAGAGCGGATGAACACTTCGCGGTCGGCCCCGCTGGCGTGCATCCGCAACCGATCGCCCAGCAAGGCCCCGCCGGTGATCGGACTGGACGGATCCACCGCCAGGATCGCCACTTTCAACCCCCGCCGCCGCCACACCTGGATCAAGGCAGCGGTCAGCGAGGATTTGCCAGCGCCCGGCGGGCCGGTGATGCCGATCAGATGACCCGCGCCGTCCAGTTTCTCGGCCGGCAGCGCATCCAGGAACGCGGCGGCGCACTGGCGGGCGGCCGAGCGACGATCGTCCAGCAGATTCAGAGCCTGGGCCAGCGCCAACCGATCGCGGCCGCTGACGGCGGCAGCCAGCGCCGCCGGGTCAGGAAGCGCCGTGATCATGCCACCGCAACCGGTTCCAGGTCGTGGGCCTGACGGATCAGGTTGAGGATATCCACCATGATGCCGTTCATGTCGATATCCTTAGGGGTATAGACTGCGGCGATGCCTTTGTCCTTGAGCATTCTGGCGTCGTTTTCCGGAATGATGCCGCCGATGACCACCGGCATGTGCCGCAACCCGACCTTGCTCAGCTGGTCGAACACGTCCTCGACCATCTCGATATGGCTACCGGACAGCACCGACAGCCCGATCAGATGCACGCCCTCCTCCAGCGCTGCCTTGGCGATCTGCTCCGGAGTCAGACGGATACCTTCGTAGACGATCTCGAAGCCGACGTCGCGACCCTTGACTGCGATCTGTTCGGCACCGTTGCTGTGCCCGTCCAGTCCCGGCTTACCGATCAACAACCGCAGCGGTCGGCCCAGCTCCACGCCGGTCTTGGTGACCTGGGTCCGGATCGCCACCGCCCGCACGCCGCGACTGTCGTCATTGGCCGGGATGTCGATGCCGGTGGGCGCGCGATATTCACCGAAGATGTCGCGCAGGGTCTGCGACCACTCACCGGTGGTCACCCCGGCATGGGCGCACAGGATCGAGGCTGGCATGATGTTCGCGCCGCTGCGGGCCGTCTCGGCCAGATTGGCCAGCGCCGCCTTGACCTCAGTCCCATTGCGCTTGGCCCGGAACGCTTCGAGCCGCTCGATCTGCTCGCGTTCGGCCCGCGGATCGACCTTCATGATGCCGCTATCCTTGCCACCGGTCAGCGGCGATTCCTCGGTTTCCTTGTAGCAGTTGAGACCGACGATGCGCAGATCGCCGCGCTCGATGGCGCGCATCCGTTCGGTGTGGCTGCTCACCAGCTGGCGCTTGACGTAACCGGCTTCGATAGCCTGCACCATGCCGCCCTGTTCCTGCACCCGGGCCATTTCCGCCGCCGCGCCGTCCACCAGCGCCTTGACCTTGGCAGCGATCACCGGCGAACCGTCGAAAATGTCGCCATATTCCAGCAGGTCGGTTTCAAAGACGAGGACCTGCTGCATCCGCAAGGCCCATTGCTGATCCCAGGGTCGCGGCAAGCCGAGCGCCTCGTTCCAGGCCGGCAACTGGATGGCGCGGGCGCGAGCGTTCTTGGACAGGCTGACGCCCAGCATTTCCAGCACGATGCGCTGTACGTTGTTTTCCGGCTGGGCTTCGGTCAAACCCAGCGAGTTGACCTGGACCCCGTAGCGGAAGCGGCGCATCTCCTCGCTCTGCACGCCATAGCGTTCCTGGGTCATCTGGTCCCACATCTCGCCGAACGCCCGCATTTTGCAGGTTTCTTCGATGAAGCGAATACCGGCGTTGACGAAGAAGGAAATGCGTCCGACCACCTGTTCGAAGCCATCCGCGCTGATCTGACCGGAATCGCGCACCGCGTCCAGCACTGCGATAGCGGTGGACAGGGCGTAGGCCAGTTCCTGGGTCGGGGTGGCGCCGGCTTCCTGCAGGTGATAGCTGCAGATGTTGGTCGGATTCCACTTGGGAATGTTCTTGACCGTGTAGGAGATGATGTCGGTGGTCAACCGCACCGAGGGCGTCGGTGGGAAGATATAGGTGCCGCGCGACAGGTATTCCTTGAGGATGTCGTTCTGGGTGGTGCCCTGCAATTGCAGGGGCGACGCGCCCTGGCGCTCGGCGGTGGCGACGTACAGCGCCAACAGCCAGGCGGCGGTAGCATTGATGGTCATGGAGGTGTTCATCTGGCCCAGCGGGATCTGGTCGAACAGCGCTTCCATGTCGCCGATGTTGCAGATCGGCACGCCGACCTTGCCGACTTCGCCGCGCGCCAGCGGATGATCGGCGTCGTAACCGGTCTGGGTCGGCAGATCGAACGCCACCGACAGGCCGGTCTGTCCCTTGCTGAGGTTGGTGCGGTACAACTCGTTGGATGCCTTGGCGGAAGAATGGCCGGAATAGGTCCGCATCAGCCAGGGTTTATCGCGTTTGATGGGGGTCGTCATGGGAGCCTCATGGGGGTTGTCTAAGGGTGACAGTTTTACTTCCTTGTTATTATTTACCGAGTGAATATCTAAATCTGATTCATTACTCTATATGCTTCAAATTTTCCAGATCATCAATATCTTTCAACCTGCCACTTGCTCTTTTATTGACCATCAAGTCACTGACTCCTATGACATATAAAACGATTCCATCGTACTGAATTATCACTTTATTTCGATAACAGTCTTCAAAATCAACTCCATCAATTCTCGTCAATATATCGATACGAAATGGCGGATAACCCATTTGGATAACATTGCCAAGTTTAGTCAAATCAGCCTCATTCAAACCAAAAGAAGCAAATCCAAAATCATTCAGCGCTCTTAGCGTTTTTCTGGCATTTTCCACAGTGGCGTGGATCCAGATATCCAAATCACCCGTATAGCGTGGATGGCCATGTATTCCGACGGCATAGCCTCCAACAATCAGGTATTCCACCTCATACCTGTTTAATAACTCGACAAACTCTTTGAAGTCTTGGCTCAACATTTTTTCTGAATTGAATATACTGGTTGCGAAGAATTTCTATAGCATCAATGCGATCACTGACCGGCTTTGAAATCCAATACTCGTAATCATTATGCCGCTCATGTAGCGACACTATCTTGAGCGCCTTTTCCATCAACAACCTCCGACCATAAATCCTCTCAAGATCCTGAAAAAGCCACCTTATCTTCTTCGACTATCTTGATAAGCGACCTTAACATTTCATTGATCACAGAGAGTCTTTCACTCTGCTAGTGCATTTCCCCTCTCCCTTCCAGGAGAGGGGCTTTAATTCACCTTACGCCGGCCGTTTCTTGATCAACAACCGTCGTTCGATCTCGAAGATCTTGTCGCCGAGTTTGTCCTTGTTCAGCTTCTGCTTGTCGTTTTCCTTGATGAACAGATCCGCGCCGTAGGTTTCCAGAGCGGCGGCGGCGCTGATGTTCTTTACACCGATGAACTGGAAAGTCACGATGCCTGCCGCGTCGTTATTGGGCAGGCTCTCGGTCCCCACCACCCGCGACAAGGCCGCCACCGTGTCGCCGGACACCGCCGGCTGGGTGTGATAGCCCTCGGTGAAGCCCAGCTCCCACAAGGCGTTTTCGCTGACGTCGCGACTGGCCAGACCTTCCAGCCAGGCGAATACCAGACCGCCGTAGACGATGGGTTCGCCGCTCATCTTGCCCGACAGGCCGGTGCTGTAGACCCGGTCGAAGTGCAGCGGATGGGTATTGCCGACCAGATAGGTCCAGGCCACGTGCTCGTCGGTGATGGTGCGGCCATTGGCGTGCACGATCAGATCGCCCAGCGAGAAGTCCTCGAAGTAAGTGTTGGGGCCGGTCAACTGGCTGGGATAAGCGCCGTTGCTCAGCGGCAATTCCACCACTGGATTTTCCACCCACGGAAATTCGACCGGCGTGGTCGGCGCTGGCGTGGTCGGCAGGCGGTCGCCGCGATAGCCGACCATGATCTTGCGCTCGTACTGCAACACCACTTGGTGATGCTGGTTCACGCCCAAGGTGCGAATCAACACGATGCCCGGCTTGTCCTCGCCACGGGCCTTGCGATCCATCACTTTGGTGTAGCCGCGCAACGTGTCGCCCGGATAGACCGGCCGCAGGAATTGCACGTTGTAATAGCCGAGATTGGCGATGGCCTTCTCGGAATCGTTGTGCACCCCCAGCGACAGCACCACGTTGAACACCATCTGCGGGCTGGCCGGCAAATCCGAGAAACCGTGGGCCTTGGCGTATTCGAGATTCAGATACAGCGGATTACACTGCATGAACGCCCGGGCGAAATTCAGCATCGGCCCGCGCTCGAAGGTGTAGCCACGCGGATGGACGAACACCTGCCCTGGCACGAACTCGTCCAGATAGCGGCCATATTGCGGCCGCCGCGCCCATTCCAGATTGACTGCCACCGAACCGGCGACTTCTACTTGTTCGCTCAATCGCATCGAAAAGCTCATGAATCAGACTCCCACTTCTGCCTTGGTCTTGGCATTGTCCACCAGCGAACGCGCAATCACCTTGAGCGCCAGCGTCTCCTCGGCGCCTTCGAAGATCGACAGCACCCGCGCATCGATAAAGTAGCGGCTGACCGGAGTTTCCTCGGCGTAGCCCATGCCGCCATGAATCTGCAGGGCCTCGCGGGTCACCCATTCGGCGGTCTTGCAGGTGAAGAATTTCACCATGCTGGCTTCCATATCGCCCTCGCCCTGGTCCATCAGTCGGCCGACCGAATAGGTGAACTGCCGGCCGATAGCCAGATAGGTCGCCATCCGCGCCAGCTTGGCCTGAGTCAGCTGATAGTCGCCGATCGGATAACCGAACACGATGCGCTCCTGGGCATAGCTGAGCGCCTTTTCGTAGGCCGCCTGCATGATGCCCAGAGCACGAGCGGCGGTCTGGATGCGACCGCCGGCGAAACCGGCCATGGTGAAATAGAAACCCTTGCCCTCGCCCTGCGGTCCGCCCAACATGTTCTCTTCGGGCACGAAGATATTGTCGAAGAACAGATCGAAGGAGTGCATCCCACGATAGCCGATGGTGGAAATGGCCTTGCCGCTCAGCTTGCCGCCGCCTTCCTGGACAAACTCGAAGGCGTGGCCGGGATAACTCGGCTTTTCCAGCAGGAACATCGACAGGCCGCGATGGCCCAGCGACACGTCGGGATGGGTGCGAGCCAGGATCAGCAACACCCCAGCCTTGCCGCCGAAGGTGCACCAGGTCTTGGCCCCGTTCAGCAACCAACCGCCCTCGGTCTTGGTCGCCTTGAGCCGCATGTTGGCCACGTCGGACCCGTAATTGGGCTCGGTCACCGCCACCGCGCACAGCAGATCGCCAGCGGCCAGCTGCGGCAACCACTTGTTCTTCTGCTCCTCGGTGCCACCCTTGAGCAACGCCTTGGACAGGATCTCGGGCCGGGTGATCAGGCTGCCCGCCGCGCCCAGCGAACCGCGAGTCAGTTCCTCGGTCACCACGATCATGCCGAGATTGTCTTCCTGCTCGTCGCTCTGGATGCCGCCGAAGCGTTCGGGAATGGAAATACCGAAGCAGCCCAGTTCCTTGACCTGATCCAGGATGGCGTCGGGAATGTCGAGGTCGTGGCGGTGCACTTCCTCGGCCAGCGGCATCACCACTTCCTCGGCCACCCGGCGGAAGGTCTCACGCATCATCTCGTGATGATCGTCCAGCAGATAGGCCCCGGTCACCCCATCCTGGGCGCGCATCAGCTGGCCCAGCTCGGCCACCCGCTCCGCCGGCAGCTGCGCCAGGCAGAATTGCCGCACGGCAGGATGATCGACGGTGGCGCTCAACCAGGACTCGTCCAGACCGAAATCGGCCGGCCGGGCGCTCAGCCGGTTGCGGACGGCCTGCAGGGCCTCGGCGGTGAACAACAAGGCAAAACGCTCTTCCAGGGTAAGCGCATCGGCGGTGGCGACGCTGGCGTTCCGCGCCCGTTTGGCGTAATCCAGTCCGAACCGGGCGCCGGTCACTTCGGCGCAGGACAACGCCAAGTCATAACTGACCAGTTGATGCTGATCCAGCAGCGCGGCGGAAATCTTGCCATCGGCCTTCTGCGAGCGTTCCCGCAAGTCCGCCAAGGCGTAGTCGAGTACTTTCTGGACCGCGTCGAGCGCTTGGCCAGCTTGCTGTAGTTGTTCTAGCGGGTTCTGGATCGATGCGGACATCGGCTTGCCTCATGTAGTGTCGTGAATCTTAAAACCCTAAATTTAGTAGGCTCTAGCCGCCAAGTCTATGCGCAAAAGGGTCAAGAGCCCATGTTTTGGCTGGGGATGTCGGAAAAATTTTGCCAGCCGGCGATCCGCGGGTCGTTCCCCCAGACTGCCTGTAATTTTCCCTATAATGCACTGGCCTCGTCCCATCTCCAACCCTCTTCGTCGAGGGCCGGAAGGCTCCAGGGACGCATCATCATCCTTCGAGAACTTCACCGTGGTTACAACCGATTCTGCCATTTCCGACATCCGGCATTATGCCGGCCTGCTGGCCATCGAACTGGACCCGCAATACACCGACCTCGACAGCGTACCGCCCGAACCCTTGAGCGTGGCGGCCGCCACAGCGCTCGCCAGCCATCTGGCCAAGGATTTGAGCACCATTCTCGGCGGCATCGAGCACTTGGGCTTGATTTTTCCCGGCGCGCTGTACGATCAGACCGAAATCCTCCGCCCCGGTTTGCCGCTGATCGAAGCATTGGCCGACTTGTACCGTGGCAGTCTGCGCAATTCGAGCTTCGAACCCCGGCTGATCGCCCTGGGCACCGACCGCGCTTTCTTCCCAGTTTCCGCCATCAATCCGCTGCGGCGGCCCGGCTCCGGCCCGCTGTTGCTGCTGCCCTTCTGCCTAGTCGGTCCCGATAAGGACATCGCTCTGATAGCGCGGACCATGGAAGACACCTTGATGCAAAACGGTCAGGTGTCGCCAGCCACCGCCGAGGCGGTCGGGCAAGCCTTCGGCCTGACGATGCTGAACATTTCGTTCGTCACGGTCAGCGATCTGTGCGCGCTGCTGCGGGTCCAGCTGGAAAGCCATGGGTTTTTGCCGCTGTGGGAATTGCTGGAGCACGCCTGGTTCCAGCAACTGGGCAGTTATTCGGTCACCCTGGAATCGGGCAACCGGTTCGTGGTCTCCGGCGATCACGCCCATACCCCGTTTTACACTTTCGACGATTGGGCCCAATTCGGCCCTGGGAAGAAACTGCCGTCCAGCAAGCTGGGCGCGGGCTATTCCGACTGGGTGCGCATGCAGCGGCAATACGCATCGGCGCTGGAAGCCTATGGCCTGCATGCGCGGCGGGTGCTGGCCAACCCACGGCTGGAAGAGGCCCTGGCGACCGAAGACAACGAAGCCGCGTTGGAGGCGCTGCGGGAGATTCCTTGCCTGTCAGGGGATTATCTGGTCGAGCGCATTTTCCACAATGACAGCGAGTTGCAGGAACAGGCCATGTTGATCACCCATCAGGCCGACGCCGAGCTGGGCACGCTGGCCTATACCGTCATCACCCTGGATGGCGATGGGCAATTGGTGCGTTTGGAGCATCACTATCCGCTGCAACCGCAGGGAGTTAGAGTCATCGCCGACCAGTTGACCCAGCGTTGCACTGAGCAGGGTATGGAACGGCAAGTGTTGCATCCGGGCCGGTTGTTGTATTCGGACAGCAGCCGCAGTCTACAACCCGCCACCTTGGCCGATTTGCCAGCCTCGACCGAACGGCTGCATTGACATGACTGCCTTCGACGCCGAGCTCGATACGTCCGGCCTGAACTGTCCGCTGCCGATCCTCAAGGCCAAGAAGGGTCTGGCCAGCCTGCACAGCGGGCAGGTATTACAGGTGATCTCCACCGATCCCGAGTCGGTGCAGGATTTCACCGCGCTGTGCCAGCAGTTCGGCCATGCCCTGCTGGAAACGCGCGAAGACGCCGGGCGGTTCTATTTCCTGCTGCGTAAAGCGTGAACGCCAAGGGCGGCTGCTCGCAGTCGCCCTGGTTTCGCTGATCATTGCGTCTTCTAGAATGGGGGCCTATGATTCATTAATGTTTATCACACAGTCAATTTGCTAAATAAAATCCGTCTGAGAGGCTGTCTAAAAACTAACTAACTGATCTATATGACAGCGGAACCGGCTTCCAGGCGGTTGTTAGCCGGCCAAGCTGGTTTGAAGCAGGTCCGACAGAAAATATTTCTTGAAAATCAATGTTGAGTTTTTCGGCAGTCTCTTAGGATCCACACACAATTATGATTTCTTATGCGCTGTGAAACATGAGACATTTCACTACGACGTGTCCAAAGTTATCGGGACGGATAGTCACGGGCCATGAGCAGGCTAACCGCCTTCAACATCCACCGGATAGGCGAGTTTGATTGTGGGCGGCTTCCAATGGGTTGGGCTGAAGCGGAGACGAATGGGGCGAGTTTACCCGATGCACGGCTGAAGCGT
>RXIW01000027.1 GCA_003989065.1 Candidatus Competibacteraceae bacterium | reverse complement strand
GGTCATGTAGCGAATTCCGGTCGAGAAACACACCCAGCATGGCAAGGGAACCTCCGATAGAAAATTCTTCTCATGATGGCTCTCTGAGATTCCCCGTGGTCACCACCAAATATAGTGGTAAGGGTTCATGCCCAGAGGGTGGACCTTCGATATCCAACCACAACCAGCGAAACAGTTCGGTCGGGGCATCCAGGCCAAAGCAGCAGCGTTTGAGCCCCTCGACGAAACCGCCGGTCTGTCGTCCGTCGAAAGAGTTGAGGATCTTATCCTGCCAGTGCTCCCAGATATTGAGGAAGGTGTCAAAACCATGCAGGCCGGACGCTTTGACCTGCTCGACCCAGCACTGGAGTTGGGTCTGGGCGGTCGCGCGATCCAGAGTCTGGTCAAAGATGGCGGTCAACAGCGTGCACAGCACCTAGGCGCGGGCCAAAGCCGGGATCTGTTGAAACAGCGCGACGACTTTTCCTGGCTGATCAGGATTCAGCGACCGCCATTCCCGACGCAGCCAGGGCCACAACGCGGCGGTGGGTACCGCCCGCTTGGGGGGGGGCGATCGGCATGGAGTCGGCGACATTCGGTCTGGCGCAAGGTGTCCACCGCGTCCCGAGAGTGAATGGCAACGTGCAGGCGATCGACCACCAGCCCTCCCACAGATCGATACAGACCCGGCGCATGGTAGCTTTCAACCCGTCGGGAATCGACTCCAGGAAGGACTGGACGATCGTCCGCAACCGATCCGGCAACACGGCCAGCACGTGGTTTTGCCATCGGCATCCTGCGCCCAAATCACCGCCACATAACAACCCTGCCCCTTGCGCAGCGCCACCTCATCGATTCCCAAGGTCTCCAACGTGGAAAACGCGGTCCAGTCCACTGTCGGTGCCAGATGCGTGTTCATGATACCCGATCAGCTTCCCACGCTTCGGCTCCCAGTGCCACCCCCTATATCTTGGGGCGGTCACGGGAAATCTCATAGAATCTGGATGGACTGCACGCGCTTGGGGCGAGCCTTCCTTGAGCACATTAATAACGGTTGATTTGCTCTTCCGTCATGGATGAAATCGTACGCCCGAAGTCGTCCAGCATCTTCATAATCGTGATTGATTGCTTATCCAATTTACCCACTTTCTCTTTAGCAATGTTGAGTTTTTTTGCCGAACTTCTTTGGCTTATCCCAAATAATTTTCTAAAAAATGAACTGCTTTCTTCTTCTCCAAAAAGTAGTACAAAAATCTCCCTATATGTATGATGCAACGCATCATGCTGTTCTTCTATTTCCTTAAATCCCGGAATCCTTTTTAGCTTTTGGCCATCGCCATAATACCACTCTCCAAATTTACAACTTGTTGAATTAACAGGTACTTTTTCTTTATCAAGCGGTATTCCGTCAATCAATGAATGCGCATTTTCAACCCACGTTTTGTGAGAACGCTTAGCATTTGTGACTACCGCTATAATTGCATCTTTGTTCATATCTTTATCCAATTATGATAGTTGTTATTAGTTGCTATAAATTAGCATCAAGTTATGCTAACTGTCAGATCCAGAGAGATCGTGTTGATACTCAAAACCGCTGTCTATTGGAACTACGGCGGTCCTTACGCGACTTGGCTATCTTCATTACGGAGATCATGATGCTATTTCGCTGGCACGCCACCGCTGTGCCCAAACAGCGGGCCTACTTGTAAGCCTCGATCCGGTTGGTGACAGAAGGGAACCAAACCACTGTTGATGCTGAGTCGTATCTCGACCATACCTCACAGCGAGCGGCCCAGCCGGTCGAACTTCCCAATTACCACTATATTACCATGGGTATTGCTTCAAGGCACTTTGCCCATGTAGGGTGCTGGACATGCATCCCTGTAGCCTTGTCGGCGAAGGACAGCGCGCGCGTTGCGAACGACTGCATCCAATGATTTAGCTGCGATGTGCGATGTCTTGGTCGATCAGGCCAGCACCGGCCAGGTCCGGCATAGCCACTCGCGCGATTCGACCTGTAGCGGGTGATGTTGGATTTGCCCGTCGATGCACAATTCCAGCTCCCGTATGTCCGGGCGACCGTACAGCACCGGTGTGAATCTCACCGAACCGATCGGATAGCGGCCCGGTTCGGTGATGACGACGCGCAAGCGCTGGTTCTCGATGTCCGCCGCGATGGTAGCCATGCCGTAGTCGCCATTCTGGTAACGGTGGGATTCCCGATCATCCAGGAAATAGTCGAAGCGGGCGGCTCGTTCGCGGCAAAACAGGTGCAATTCGACCGCACTCAGGTCCATGTCGCTGTTGTGCAGCGGACCGGCGTAGTACGGCAACACTGCGCCATCGCGGGCGAACAGTGGCAACTGGTCCAGCCTGGCGGCGTAGCGCACCGTCCGACCGCCCTCGCGCCATTCGCCGCGATTCAGGTCGAACCACCAACCCGGCGGCAGGGTTACCGACCGTTCCTGATATTTCACTCCGGCGCGGACAATCTCCGGTCCCTGCCCTGTGCCGTGCAGGATCGGGGCGACCAGCAGCGCGTCGCCGAGCAGGTATTGATCGTCCAGGTCGCGGTATTCCGCTCCCGGGTAGTGGTACAGCAGCGGCCGGATCACCGGATCGCCGTTCCGCCAGTGGGCGCAGAAACACTGGTACAGGTAGGGCAGCAGCCGATAATGGCTGCGGATCGCGCCTCGGATGGCGGCCAGCGGATCGGGGCCGAATTGCCACGGTTCCTGCGGTCGGGAATGGCGGATGGAATGGTTGCGGAAGAAGGGGAACAGGCAACAAGCCTGATGCCAGCGCACCAGCAGTTCCGCATGGGTGTCGTCCATGAAACCACCTACGTCAGGCCCGTTGAAGGCCACCCCCGACAGGCTCAGATTCAGGGAGCACGGCAACGCCATCCGCAGATGTTGCCAGTTGCTGGCGTTGTCGCCGGTCCATACCGCGCTGTGGCGTTGGGTGCCGGCGCAAGCGCTGCGAGTGAGCAGGAACGGTCGGCCGTCAGGATCGAGCTGCTCGCAGGCCGCCCGGCTGGCCAGTGCCATGAAGTGGGCGTACTGGTTGTGGTAACGGTCGTGAGGAATTGTGCCCTGCTGAAAGCGCATCTCATCGGTGCGGCTGTAGCCGGTGGCGGGGTCGTTCATATCCAGCCAGACGCCATCCACAGCATACTCGCGCAGGAAATCCGCCAGCCAGCCGGCCCACCAGGTGCGCGTTTCCGCCAGGGTGAAATCGGGAAACACCGTATCGCCCGGCCAGACCTTGCCGACGTATTCGCGCCCGCTGGCGGTTTGGCAAAACAGTTGTTGCGCTTGGCCCTGATCGTAGACCGGGTAGCCGGGTTCGCGTTTTACGCCCGGATCGATGATGGTCACGGCGCGGATGCCGGCGGCCTTAAGGTCGTGGTTCAGCCGGGCTGGATCGGGAAAATCCACCCGATCCCAGGTGAACAGCCGGTAGCCGTCCATGTAGTCGATGTCGTACCACAAGGCGCTGACCGGCACGTCGTGGGCGGCGAACTTCGCTGCCAGGTCGCGGAATTCCGCGTCGTACTGATAACCCCAGCGGCACTGGTGATAGCCCAGCGCCCACAGCGGCGGCAACGGCGCTGTCCCGGTCAGGGCGGCGTAGCGCCGCGTCACCTCAGCCAGCGTGGGGCCAGCCAGCAGGTAGAGATCGGTGACGCCGCCGAAGGACTGATAGTCGAATTCACCCGGCTGGATCTTGCCGATGTCCATGACGGCTCGACCGGGATTGTCGAAGAACAGGCCGAGAAAGCGCCCGCCTTGGCCGAGGATGGCCAGAGGAATGGCGACATAGGTGGGATCGTAATCGTCGCGGGCGTAGGTGTGGCGGAACACCGAGACCACATCGACGGTCAGGCAGTCGACGCTGTCGCCGAGCTTGTTGAGCCGCCGGGTGCGTTCGCCGCAGCCGTAGCAACCATCCACCCCGGTCAGGTCGAAGGCGAGCAACAAATTGTCACCACAGCAGCCGATGCCATCGGCCACGGTGGACAAGTTGAATGCAGCCAGTTCAGCCCGCAGCCCAGCCGGGGTCAGCTCGATCCGACCCGCCGCCGCCGCGAAACTGGCCGCTGCCGCGTCGGATTGCGGCATGACTGCGCGTCCGCTCCGATAGTCCGGCGCAACCGCATCGGAATGCTGGCACGGGTCGGCGCAGGCGGCGGTGATGAAACGCAACCGCAGACATCCCTCGGCGATATCGGTGCACTGGATCTGGAGCTGGATCCCGCGCCCGGCCATTTCGATCCGATCGCCCCGGACGCTCAGGCGTTCCGGGCGGTCGAAATTGAGCGGATGAATCTTTTGGCCGAAAAACATCCCCAGACTCGTTCAGGGCTGAGCGGTCTTGTCGCCCTTGTCCTTCTTGTCCTTGTCGTTCTTGGCCAGCAGCTCCGACAACTGGGTCGGCGGAACGTAGCCCGGCAGGATCTCGCCGGATTCCAGGATAATGCTGGGCGTACCCTGCACGCCCAGCCTTTGCCCCAGCTCGAACTGGGCCTTGATCGGATTGTCGCAGGTCTTCGACTCGACCTTATCGCCGCGCTTGGCTTTGGTGAACGCATCCTGGCGGTCGCTGGCGCACCATACCGACACCGCCTTGTTATAGGACTCGGAACCGATGCCCTCGCGTGGGAACAGCAAATAGCGTACTTTGATGCCTTCTTTGTTGTAGGCTGAAATCTGACTGTGCATCTTGCGGCAGTAGGGGCAGTCGATGTCGGTGAACACCGTGACTGTGTGCCGGACCGGCCCGCTGGGAGCGAACACCACCATATCTTTCTCGTCCAGCGTCGCAAGCGCCTTGTCGCGCAGTTCGCCGCGGCGATTTTCGGTCAGGTTGTCACGGGAATTCAGGTCGATGATGTCGCCTTGAACGATGTAGTGGCCATCTTCGCTCAAGTAATACACCTGACCGCCGATCACCACTTCGTACAAGCCCGGAATGGCGGCCGCATTGACCGAATCGGGTTTTGCGCCATGCAGGGCCGCCTGCAACTTGCTGAGATCAGGCTGTTTCGCGGTAGCCGGGGCCGGCGCGGCCTGGGCGGCTGGCGGGGTCGATGTCTCTTCGGGTTTTTGTTCGGCGGCGAGCGCACCGGTGGCGTAGAGGACGGCGGAGGCAACCGCGATCAACGGGGTTTTGCGCATTGTGAGTATCCAACGAGTGGCAGTGGAATGATAGCTTCAGAGTTTGACGAGCGTCCGAGGTTCCACAATGAACCCGCGTTCCCGGCGATGCAAACCCAGCCCGATCCGGCTGGATCCACCAGCGAATGGCAGCGGCAGGATTTCGACTTCGAGCTGCCGCCGGAATTGATCGCCCAGCATCCGCCAGCGCAGCGCGGTGACAGTCGCCTTCTGGTCTTGCACAACGCTGACGGCAAGCTGCAGGATCGCCGGTTTCGCGATTTGCCCGAGCTGCTGCAGCCGGGCGATCTGATGGTGTTCAACGACACTCGGGTGATTCCGGCGCGTTTGTTCGGCCGCAAGGCCAGCGGCGGCCGGATCGAGTTGCTGGTGGAGCGCGTGCTGGACCTGCAGCGGGCGTTGGTTCACCTGCGCGCCAGCAAGCCGCCCCAGATCGGCGCGCATCTGCAGTTCGACGCCGGTTTCGCCGCTACCGTGCTGGCCCGCCACGACGATTTGTTCGAGATCTGCGTCGATAGCGACCAGCCGTTGTCGGCGCTGCTGGAACAGCATGGCCAACTGCCCTTGCCGCCCTACATCACCCGCGCGCCGACTGCGGAAGACCGCGATCGCTATCAAACCGTCTACGCTCGCCAGCCTGGCGCGGTGGCTGCGCCGACTGCCGGCCTACATTTCGACCAGGCGTTGCTCGAGCGAATCGCGGCCCAGGGCGTGCAGCGGGCCTTCATCACTCTGCATGTCGGAGCCGGTACCTTTCGACCGGTGCGGGTCGAACGCCTGGCCGACCATGTGATGCACGCCGAACGGATCGAGGTCGGCCCGGAGACTTGCCAGCAGATTCGCGCGACGCGCGCCAGAGGCGGACGGGTGATTGCGGTCGGCACCACGGTGGTGCGCGCGCTGGAAACCGCCACCGGCGAAGATGGCGTTCCCCAGCCCTGGTGCGGCGAAACTCGCATCTTCATCCGGCCTGGCTATCGGTTCCGTGGAGTCGATGCGCTGATCACCAATTTCCACCTGCCCGAATCGACCTTGCTGATGCTGGTGGCGGCCTTCGCCGGTCACGCCGAAATCATGGCCGCCTATCGTCATGCGGTCGAACAGCGCTACCGGTTCTTCAGTTATGGCGACGCCATGTTCCTCACCCGTCGATCCGTGCCGTGAACGAACCGGCCGGGCTCCGGTCCGAACGGCGACGGCGGCCGGCTTGAAATTCCGCTGGCGCGCCTATAGAAAGGTAACCCGACATTCGCCCCCTGATCCGCTAACGGAGCGTCATCATGAAACGTATTTTCCTGTTCCTGGCTACCAACCTGGCGGTCGTGGTGCTGCTGGGCATCGTCGCCCGAGTGCTGGGCGTCGATCGCTTCCTGTACCAGTCCGGCATCAACTACACCAGCCTGCTCATTTTTGCCGCGGTCTTCGGCATGGGCGGTTCGTTCATTTCGCTGCTGATGTCCAAATGGACCGCCAAGATGTCAGTCGGCGCCCAGGTCATCGAACAACCGAGCACTCCGGCCGAACGCTGGCTGGTGGAGACCGTCCGCGCCCAGGCGCAGAAGGCGGGCATCGGTATGCCGGAAGTCGCGATCTACGAAGCGCCCGAACCCAATGCTTTTGCTACCGGGGCCAGTCGCAACAATGCGCTGGTGGCGGTCAGCACCGGCTTGCTGGAGCAGATGGACCGCGATGAAGTGGAAGCCGTGCTGGGTCATGAAGTCAGCCACGTCGCCAATGGCGATATGGTGACGCTGAGCCTGCTGCAGGGCGTGCTCAATACCTTCGTCATCGCCCTGTCGCGCATCGTCGGCTACTTCATCGATCAAGCCCTGTCGCGGGGCGAAGAGCGCAATGGCCCCGGCATCGGCTACTGGATCAGCAGCATGATCCTAGAAATCGTGTTTGGCCTGCTGGCTTCGCTGGTGGTGATGTGGTTCAGCCGCTACCGGGAATTCCATGCCGACGCTGGCGGCGCCCGGCTGGCCGGTCGCGGCAAGATGATCGCGGCGTTGGAGCGCTTGCAGCAACTGCACGAGCCCTCGCAATTGCCGTCGCAAATGGCAGCGTTCGGGATCAATGGCGGACTGGGCGACGGTCTGCGCAAGCTGTTCATGACTCATCCGCCGCTGGAAGAGCGCATCGCCGCGCTGCGTCAGCAAGACTGAGGGCGGCATCGAAACGAAACGCCGCCGTGGGATGCCGCGGCGGCGTGGGTTGGAGCGAGATGCGTTTAGCCGGCGTACTGCTGGAAGTCGAAATCCGGCTTGTCGTCCGCTTCCGCGATCATGTTGCCCTGCACCAGGGTTACGCCGAACTGCCAGATGCTGGCCATCTGCGGTGCGGTGGAGACCCCGGCGGCCACCACCCGGGCTTTCAGCTCCTGGGCTTGGCGCGTCAGGTTGGCCATCGCCAAGCGGCTGTTTTCATCCTTGGCCTTGGCCAGCCGCTCGATCAGGCTGCCATCCAGCTTGATGTAGTCGGGCAACAAATCCCTGAGCAGGCGTTCGGAATGGGGTTTGCCGCCGAAGTGCGACAGGGCGATGCCGCAACCCAATTCGCGCAGATGGCCGCGGAGTTGCCGGGTTTCCTCGAAACATTCGTCGGCGTCGTCTTCCTTGATTTCCAGCACCAGGGAATGGCTGGTCAGCCGGCTGTCTTTGAAACGCTTGTTGAGCCATTCGAAGAAATCCTTGTCGACCACCGAGTTGCGTGACAGGCGGATGAACAGGATCGGCTGGTGAGTTACCGTTTTCCGCAGCTCGAACAGCGTCGACAAGCCGCGAATGATGGTCCATTTGTCCATGGCGCCCATCAGGCCATAGCGGCTGGCCAAAGCCCCCAGCTTGTCCATGGGCTGAATCTTGTTGGCTTCATCGGCGATCTGCAGATAGACCTTGTAACGGGCTTCCTGGGCGTTTTCGAAGCTGACGATCGGCTGGTAGCTCAGACTCAGGCGGCCCTTGGTCAGGGCGTCCCGAATCAGGCGGAGCGCGACTTCGTCTTGCGGGTCGATGGAGCCTGGACGCTCTTCCTTGGGCGGTATGTAGACCTCGATCTGGTTGCCACCTTTCTGGCGCGCCGATTCGCAGGCCCGGTCGGCATGGGCCATGATCTGCACGGCGCTTTCGTGGCTGCCGCGAGTCTTATAGAAGCCGATGCAACAGGAGGTGGTGAACAACTTGCCGCCGACCTGGAAGCTGTGTTCGGCAATGGTCTTGCGAATCTCTTCGGCTTGTTCCTGCGGCTCGGTAGGGGAATTGGCGGGGATGTAGACGGTGAGCACCCCGCTGGCGAAATGAGCGGGGATGTCCTCGGGAGCCAGCATCGGTTTCAACAGGCCCGCCACTTCGATCATGAACTGTTCGATCGCCTCGAAACCCATGGCGGCGCGAATGGCGGTGTAACCCGAAAGCAGGATGTACAGGACGGTGCCGTTGTGATCGAGCTCCAGCGTTTCGAGGAAAAACCGACGGCTGTACAGACCGGTCGTATCATCGTACTTGAGCAGGTTTTCCAGCTGCTGGTTATAAGCGCTCTTCTCCGGGGTGG
This sequence comes from Candidatus Competibacteraceae bacterium, assembly GCA_003989065.1. Lineage (GTDB taxonomy): Bacteria > Pseudomonadota > Gammaproteobacteria > Competibacterales > Competibacteraceae > RXIW01. The sequence goes on along the minus strand of RXIW01000027.1, from coordinate 32,522 downwards.
CGTCGCGAACGATGACCTGGGTGCAGGGTTCGTCATTCATGCGGGTCGGCGCGCATTCCAGCAGGATCGGAAAGGTCTGGCCATTGCTGCGGATGCCGACCAGTTCCACCGGCTCGATGGCCTTGCCCGAGCGAATGCTGCGACGCAGCACGCTTTTCAGCGCATCCCGATAACCCGGCGGAACCATGTGCACCAGCTGGATTTCGGCCAAATCTTCCTTGTGGTTGTAGCCGAACAGCTGAAGGTAGGCCGGGTTGGCGTAGGCGTGAACGCCCTCGTGGATGTAGGCGATGGCTTCCTGGATGTTCTCGAGCAAGGCTCGACTGCGCTGTTCGCTTTCCTTGAAGCGGACCTCGAAAGATTGTTCGCGCTTGCGCAACTGCAGGTGCTGCAATTCCTTGCGGATCACCGACACCAGATGATCGGCGTCGTCCAGGCAGAAGTAGTTGTCGGCGCCTTCTTCCAGGACATGGGCGGCCTTGTGACGCTGGCGATACTCGTCATCCACCACGGCGATGACTGGAATATCCTGCTTGGCTTCCGCTACCATCAGCCGTACTTCGGCAATGGTGGGCAAATCATCGATCAATCGCAACAGGACCAGATCCAATGGCCGGTAATCGATCGCGCTGTTGGCTTCATCGGCCTGGTCGGTCTGGATCAGGTCGAGCTGGTAACCCTCTCCCTGCAACGTCTTGACGATATGGTCGATATCGGACCGGGAGCGGTCGATGACGAGCAGATTGACGATGGCAGAATCAGCCACGCTCTCCGACCTCTGCTGATGACCAGGATCCAATCATAGTCTTCATGATAGCCAATACCTCGAGCTTCTGCATCCCAACGTAGGGTATCTCGGCATGAGACAGTATCCGCGGAACCTGACGCAAACTCACCTTTAAAGCTATCATATTTCGTTTTCGCAATTAATTCACTCTGACTAAAGGCAGAATGACATGGCAAGCTATAGTACCAATGAATTCAAAAGCGGGCTGAAAATCATGCTGGATGGCGATCCCTACACCGTCGTCGAGAATGAGTTCGTCAAGCCCGGTAAGGGCCAGGCATTCAACCGGGTCAAGGTGCGCAATCTGAAAACGGGTCGGGTCATCGAACGGACCTTCAAGTCTGGCGATACCGTCGAGGGCGCGGATGTCACCGATGTGGAGTTGCAATATCTCTACAACGACGGCGAGTACTGGCACTTTATGGACCAGCAAAGTTTCGAACAGTTGACCGCCGATGCCGCCGCCGTAGGTGATGCCGCCAAGTGGCTGAAGGAAGAAGCGATCTGCCAGGTCACGCTATGGAACGGTGTGCCGTTGAGTGTAGCCGCGCCCAATTTCGTCATCATGACCATCGTCGAAACCGATCCAGGCTTGCGCGGTGATACCTCGGGTGGCGGCGGCAAGCCGGCCACCCTGGAAACCGGCGCGGTGGTTCGGGTGCCCTTGTTCGTCCAGAGCGGGGAAGTCATCAAGGTCGATACCCGCACCGGCGAATACGTATCGCGGGTCAAGGAATAAGCGGGATTGCGCCGTTTCATGGAGTGGGCGGCCTGGCGACCGGGGGCCGATCTGGCCACCCTGCGGTTGCGGGCCGAACTGCTGGCGCGGATCCGGACGTTCTTTGCCGCCCGCAAGGTGTTGGAAGTGGAAACGCCGATCCTGTCAGCGGCGGCGATCACCGATCCCCATCTGGCCAGTTTCAGCACCGTGTATTCCGGTCCCGGCGGTTGCCGCGATCGGCCGTTGTACCTGCAGACTTCGCCGGAATTTCCAATGAAGCGGCTGCTGGCGGCCGGCAGCGGTTGCATCTATCAGATCGCGCGAGTGTTTCGCGATGGCGAGGCGGGCCGCCGCCACAATCCGGAATTTACCCTGTTGGAATGGTATCGGGTCGGCTTCGACCATCACCGCTTGATGGACGAGGTCGCGGCGCTGGTGACCGAACTGCTGGCCGGGCGGCTGGCGCTGGCCGAACCGGAACGGCTGAGCTATCGCGAACTGTTCCAGCGTCATTGCGATCTGGACCCACATCGAGCCGGCGTGGTCGAACTGATGCGGTGCGCCGAAGCGCGGAACCTGCCGATTCCGCCCGGAATGCCGATCGACGAGACCGATCCCTGGCTGGATCTGTTGCTGACCCACTGGATCGAACCGCGCCTGGCCCAGGGACGTTTGGTCTTCGTGTACGACTACCCGGCTTCACAGGCAGCGCTGGCGCGCTTGCGGCCCGGCGATCCGCCGGTCGGTGAGCGCTTCGAGGCGTACTTGAACGGTGTCGAGTTGGCCAATGGCTTTCACGAGTTGGGCGATGCAGAGGAGCAACGCCACCGGTTCGAGGCGGAGAACGCAGCGCGGCAGGCACTGGGCCTGCCGGTCATGCCGCTCGACGAGCGGCTGTTGGCAGCCCTGGCCGCCGGTCTACCGGATTGCGCCGGCGTGGCGCTCGGTTTCGATCGTCTGGCGATGTTGGCGGCGGGCTGCTCGTCCTTGGCGGAGGTCCTGGCGTTTCCGCTGGATTACGCCTGAGGACGGGCATGGGTGGCCGGCTTGGCGACTTTCCCCAGCCGCTGTCCCATCCGCACCGTCACACCAGCCTGGATATCCGCTTCCCACCGCACCGCGTCGGGGCCGAACAGCACGATCACGGTCGAGCCCATGTTAAAGCGTCCCATCTCCGCGCCTTTGTCGAGTCGCACCGCCCCTTTGCCTTGTGCGGGATAGGTCCAGCGGCGAATGGTCTTGCCCAGTGGCGGGGTGATCGCACCCGCCCAGATCGTCTCGATCGAGGCCACGTTGATGGCACCCACCAGAATCAGCGCCATCGGCCCCGCCGCTGTATCGAACAAAGCGGCGACCCGCTCGTTGCGGGCGAACAGCGCCGGCACCACCCGTGTGGTCAGCGGCGACACGCTGAACAATTGGCCCGGGATGTGCACCATCTCTCGCAACTGGCCGGCCAGCGGCATGTGGATGCGGTGATAGTCGCGCGGCGACAAGTACAGAGTGACGAAGCTACCATTGTGAAACGCCTGCGCCCGGGCCGGATCGTCGCCCAGCAGCGTTGTCAGGGAAAAATGGCGGCCCTTGGCCTGCAGCAGGGTATCGGCCTCCACGTTCCCAATCTGGCTGATCGCGCCATCCACCGGACAACACGGCGCATGACCGCCGGGTGTGATCGGTCGCGCGCGCGGCTTGAGCGAGCGGGTGAAGAACGCGTTGAAATCCGGATAGGCGCGCGGGTTCGGCTCCAGGGCTTCGGCCATGTTGACCCGGAAATGCTGGATGAAGCTTTGGATCAGCCAGTTCTTGAGCCAGGGAGTCCGCGCCCGCGTCACCCAATAAGTCAGGCGGGTCGACAGTCGTTGCGGCAGCAGATACTGCGGCAGGTTGCGGAAACGGTCGCCCAGGGTTACGTGGGCAGCGGCGCTATGAGAGTCGGACATGGGGGAAAACTCGGTCGGATCGTGGTCGATGGCGGAAAGGCGCGGGCCGGCTTCGGTCAGGGTCCGGCGGCCCGGATCTGCAGAAACTCCGCGACCAGTTGTTCGGGCGGCTGCGGGGTGGGAAACAGGGCGCGCGGCCGGCCGGCCGGGTCGATGAGGGCGATGATGGAACTGTGGTCGATGCCATAATCCCCCAGGTGATTGGCGCGGGTCGTGCGTTGATAAGATATTTGCAGCGGCCGGGCCAGCCGGCTCAGTTGCTCGCTGTCGCCGGTGACGCCCTGAAATTTCGGATTGAAGTGGCCGAGGTAGTCGCTCAGCCGCGCCGGAGTATCGCGCTGCGGGTCGACCGACACGAATACATAAGCGGTGTCGTCGTCGGCGCCCTGGCTGGCCAACAGCTGTTGGACGCGGTTCAGCTCGCCCAGGGTGGCTGGGCAGACGTCCAGGCAGGCGCTGTAGCCGAAATACAGGAAGGTCCATTTACCGCGCAGATCAGCCAGGCCGAAAGGCCGGCCGCTATCCTGGATCAGCTGGAACTCGCCCAAGGGCGACCGGTCTGGCGGAATCACGTGCGCGCGCGCCGGCCGGGCGTTGTCGGGATGGCTAAGCTCGTAGACCAGCAAACCGCCTACAGCCAGGGCCAGACTGACCGTCAGCAGCGCTGCGATACCTGTTCTGCCGCCCTTCACCGTTCGTTCATCTCCAATTTTCTAGGCTTTTCAGGAAGTCGTCGAAGAAGCCCGCCGGGATGTCAGGTCCATGGGCAACCGGGTTTCGGTCACCATCTGCAAAACCAGCATATCCGGGTTACTGCCGAAACGGTAGAATAAACAAACGTACTATTGGCTGCTCGATGCGCCACCCGTTCACTTTGCCTGTATCCATGCTGCCCTGATGACCGATTACGACGACGCTCCGACCTATCTGCACACGATCCGCGATTTCATCCGCTGGGGGGCCAGCCGCATGAACGAAGCTGGCCTGCACTTCGGTCACGGCACCGACAACGCCGTCGACGAAGCGGCAGCGCTGGCGCTGCACGCCCTGCACCTGCCGCCGGATCTGCATGCCGAATATTTTCAGGCGCAGCTGACCCCGCCCGAGCAACGGGCCGTGCTGCAATTACTGGAGCGGCGGATCGTCGAACGCAAGCCGGCCGCCTATCTGACCCAGCGGGCCTGGTTCATGGGCTTGCCGTTCTATGTGGACGAGCGGGTGCTGGTGCCGCGCTCGCCGCTGGCGGAGCTGATCGAACGGCATTTCGCGCCGTGGTTGCCGGACAGCCGCAAGGTGGAGCATATCCTGGATCTGGGGACCGGCAGCGGCTGCATCGGTATCGCCTGCGCCTATGCCTTCCCCGACGCCCAAGTGGATGTGGTGGACGTCTCGGCCGAGGCTCTGGCAGTGGCGCGTCACAACATCGTCGAACACGGGCTGGAAGATCAGGTCGAGGCCATCCAGTCCGATCTGTTCTCTGCGCTGAAAGGACGTCATTACGATCTGATCATCAGCAATCCGCCCTATGTCGCGCTGGAAGAGCTGGACAGCCTGCCGCCCGAATATCATCACGAACCGCGGCTGGGATTGGCAGCCGGTGTGGAAGGATTGGATGTGGTGATGGAGATCCTGCAACAGTCATCCGACTATCTAAAACGCGATGGCTTGCTGATCGTCGAGGTCGGCAATGCCCAATACGCTCTGTGCGAAGCCTTCCCGGATGTGCCGTTCACCTGGCTGGAGTTCGAGCGCGGCGGACAAGGCGTCTTTCTGTTGAACGCTGCGCAGGTTCGGCGGTTGTAGGTCCAACGCCATGTCCAGTGTACGAACCAGTCCGATGCTTGGGGAATGATCCCGGCCATGAACAACGCCATCGTTTTCGATCCGGCCCTGATCGCCAAATACGACAAGGCCGGCCCCCGCTACACCTCCTATCCGACCGCCGTGCAGTTTCATGACGGCTTTGGCGAGACCGAGTATCGGCAACAGGCCGAAGCCAGCAATGCTTCAGGCCGCTCACTGTCGCTGTATTTCCATATCCCTTTCTGCGATACAGTCTGCTTTTATTGCGCTTGCAACAAGATCGTCACCAAGAATCGCCGCCATACCCTGCCCTATCTCGAACGTCTGCACCGGGAGATCGCTTTGCAGGGCGCCTTGTTCGATCGATCCCGACCGGTTGCCCAGCTGCACTGGGGCGGTGGCACGCCCACCTTCATCAGCGCCGAGCAGATGCGCGAGCTGATGCGCGTCACCGGCCAGCATTTCCAATTGCTGGACGACGACAGCGGCGAATACTCCATCGAAGTGGACCCGCGCGAGACCGATGACGGTACCGTTGCCCTGTTGCGCGAGCTCGGTTTCAACCGGCTGAGTCTGGGGGTGCAGGATTTCGATCCCCAAGTGCAGCAGGCGGTCAATCGGCTGCAGTCCCGGGAGCAGACCCTGCAAGTGATGGAGGCAGCCCGGCGCGAGGGTTTTCATTCGATCGGGGTCGATCTGATCTATGGCCTGCCGTTGCAGACCGTCGCCAGCTTCGGCCGCACCGTGGAGGACATCATCGCCCAGGGTCCGGACCGAATCTCGGTGTTCAACTACGCCCATCTGCCGGAGCTGTTCAAGACCCAGCGCCAGATCGACGCCAGTACGTTGCCGCCGCCGGCGGTCAAGCTGGAGATTCTCAAGTCGGTGATCGAACGGCTGACTGCGGCGGGTTATGTCTACATCGGCATGGATCATTTCGCCAAGCCCGACGATGAGCTGACCCTGGCCCAGCAGGCCGGCACCCTGTATCGCAATTTCCAGGGCTACAGCACCCACGCCGACTGCGATCTGATCGGCCTGGGCATCACCTCGATCGGCATGGTCGGCGACAGTTATAGCCAGAATCTAAAGGGCTTGGAGGATTACTATGCATGCATCGACCAAGGGCGGCTGGCGGTGTTTCGCGGCGTGCAACTCGATGCCGACGATCGGCTGCGGCGGGCGGTGATCACCGATCTGATCTGTCACTTCGCCCTGGATTTCGCGGCCGTCGAACGCCGCTACGCCATCCATTTTCCCGACTATTTCGCTCTGGAGCTGACCGAACTGGCCGATATGGAGACCGATGGCCTGCTGATCCTGTCCGACAGCGGCATTCGCGTACTGCCGCCGGGACGGCTGTTGATTCGCAATATCTGCATGGTTTTCGACCGCTACCTGCGCGCCCAGCGCCAGTCGCGATTTTCCAAGGTGATTTGATTTCGACGCCCGGTCAGCCAGGCGCGATGGGACCCAAGCGGCGGCCATGTGGAATTCCTTATCTGGGGAAATGACAGGGGATCTTTCGATGTCACCCGAGTCTCCCGTAAAATCCCACGAACTTTTCAGCACGAAAAACCGAGAATCGGGAGAGCGATCATCACAACGGCTTGGAGGGCCTTTTGGAGATTCCGGAAGGCGCGTAAAGGCGACCGAAGCTGCCCAAAACCAAAACGGCCTGACGCGCCCGCGTTGGGCCGTTGGTCGTCATGACCGGCTACCCGCAACACCAGATCATCTGCATTTCATCGAACCGAAAAATCAACGGAGCCTTGCGCTGTGAAACTCCGAATGTTGTTGAGTGTTGTCCTGCTGGCAGGGATCGTCTGCGCCAGTCCGATGGCGAGCTTCAGCGCCCCTAGCGTCCCTGACGCCGCCCCCACTACGACGCCTCCGCCCAAACGTTTCAACTTCGCCGATGTGCGGCGACGGGCCGAGATGTTGGCCAGCCAGCCGTTCCAGGCGCCCAACAATGCCTTGCCCGATTTCCTGAAGAATCTGGATTACGACCAGTATCGCGATATTCGCTTTCGCGCCGACAAGAGCCTATGGCGGGATGCCGGCTTGCCTTTCGAAATCCAGTTCGCCCCGCTTGGATTCCTGTTTAGCCGGCAAGTCGCCATCAACGTGGTCGAGGACGGCCAAAGCAAGTCGGTCGAATACGCCAACGACTTGTTCGACTACGGCCGCAACAAGGTGCCCGACAATCTGCCCAAGGATCTCGGCTTTGCCGGATTCAAAGTGAAATATCCGCTGCACACCGACAGCTACTATGACGAGGTTGCGGTCTTCCTGGGGGCCAGCTATTTCCGCGCTGTGGGCCAAAACCAGAATTACGGCATCTCGGCCCGGGGCCTGGCGATCGACACCGGTATGCCCAAGCCGGAAGAATTTCCCTGGTTTCGCGAATTCTGGCTGGAAAAGCCGACCAAGGACGCCACCGAGCTGACCGTATACGCGCTGATGGATAGCCAGAGCCTGAGCGGCGCCTACCGTTTCACCATCAAACCCGGCATCGCCACCCAGATCGACGTCAAGGCCAGCCTGTTCATCCGCGACAAGGTACAGAAGCTCGGGGTGGCGCCACTGACCAGCATGTTCTATCACGGCGCGCTTAACGAACGGTTCTTCGACGACTTCCGCCCACAGGTGCACGATTCCGATGGTCTGCTGATGGCGACTGGCAACGGCGAATGGATCTGGCGCCCCCTGAACAATCCGGTTCGTCTGCGGATCAGCGCCTTTCAGGACAACAACCCGCACGGTTTCGGCCTGCTGCAGCGCGACCGCAATTTTGACAACTACCAGGATCTGGAAGCCCGCTACCATGCTCGACCCAGCGTCTGGGTCGAACCGCAGGGCGATTGGGGCAAGGGTTCGGTACAGTTGATCGAGATTCCCAGCGACGCCGAGCGCTACGACAACATCGCCGCCTTCTGGAATCCGGAAAAGCCGGTCGAGCCGGGCCAGCAACTGGAATACAACTATCGGCTGTATTTCTCCCTGGACACACCGAATCTGTTGCCGGGCGGGCGGACGCTAGCTACTCGGGTCGGCGCGGGCGGTACCACCGACGTCAATCCCGAGCGGCGGCGTTTCGTGATCGACTTTGGCGGCGAAACCCTGGCCAAGCTGCCGGAAAATGCACCAGTACAGGCCGTGGTCAACGCCTCCACTGGCCGCATCGAAAACGTGATCGCCCATCGCAATCCGCAAACCAACGGTTGGCGGGTTTCCTTCGAATTGCTGCCGCAGGACGAGACTCCGTCGGAGCTGCGCTGCTTCCTCAAGCTCGATAACGATGTCCTGACGGAAACCTGGAGCTATCAGTGGACCGTGGCAAGGTAACCGCGGCAGCGCCGCTTTATTTGCCCGAACCGGTGGCTGCGCCATCCATCGAGCAGCTGTATAGCCGGCTGGGCATGTACTGGCAGGCGCTGGGCGTGAGCGATCCGCAGCGGGTGGCGCAGCTCAGCGAGACGACGCTGCAGCGTGCGGCCGCCATGCCGGTCATGCCGAATATGGATCCGATGGCGCAGGCGATCGTTGCGGCCGGCGCGGTGCTGGACGAGCGTCTGGCGCAGGTGTTGGGCGTGCCCGAGCCTTCGCGTGCGCTGACGGCGGCGCGAGCGGCCCTGTTGAGCGGGGCTGTGCCGGATTGGCCCGAAGCCCTGTTTGGCTCCGTCGCCGAGACCGGCCCCGCGCTCGATGCGCTGCGGGCGGCCTTGGCCGAGCCGACGCCGGAAGCCGTTCCCCACTCGATGCCGACCCAGCGCATCGAGTCGTTCTCGCCGTTGGGGCCGCTGCGCCGGATCTGGCTCGGTAAGCATCAACAGGACGGCGGGTCGTCGGTCGCGAGGTAACGAGTTAGCCCTACACGCACGCCCTGGCGGCATGCCTTTCCCACTTCCCAAGGACATTTGGATATTGTCATGGCGCAAACCCCCCGGCCCTCCGTGATGGGGCATACCCTCAGGCGGGTAGTGTTCTTTATGCTGGTGGCCCTGACCACGCTGATCGCGCTGGGTCTGATGGCCACTGCATTTCACAACAACGGCTTGAGTCCGATGGAATTCATCCTGTTGTTGCTATATGCGGTCCTGTTTTCCTGGATCTGCATTTCGTTCTGGACCGCGTTCATGGGCTTCTTCACCATCCTGTTCGGACGCGACCACTGGGCGATTTCCCGTCAATCGGGCGTGTCGCCCGATCCCACCGCGCCGCCTCCGCGCACCGCGATCCTGATGCCGATCTACAACGAAGATTCGGAGCGGGTATTCGCCGGCCTGCGCGCCATCCATCGATCGCTGGCGGAAACCGGCCAGCTCAACGGTTTCGATTTCTTCATCCTCAGCGATACCCGCGATCCCGAAGTCTGGGTCGAGGAGGAGCTGCGCTGGCAAGACATGGTGCGGGCGCTGGATGGCAAGGGCCGCATCTTCTATCGCAACCGGCCGGAGAACACCAGCCGCAAGAGCGGCAATCTGGAGGATTTCTGCACGCGCTGGGGCAGTCGCTACCGTTACATGATCGTGCTGGACGCCGACAGTATCATGAAGGGCGAAATGCTGGTGGAGATGGTGGGGATGATGGAGCGCCATCCACGGGTGGCGCTGATCCAGACTCCGCCGGTACCGGTCAATCGCGAGTCGCTGTTTGCCCGTATCCTGCAGTTCGCCGGCAGCATCTATGGCCGGATGTTTACCGCCGGCCTGAATTACTGGCAATTGGGCGAGAGCAATTATTGGGGTCATAACGCCATCCTGCGGGTCCAGCCGTTCCTGGACTGCTGCGGTCTGCCGAAACTACCGGGGCGCGAGCCGTTCGGCGGCGAGATTCTCAGCCACGATTTCGTCGAAGCGGCCCTGCTGCGGCGCGCCGGTTGGGACGTGTGGCTGGCCTACGATCTGGAAGGTGGCTATGAAGAATTGCCACCGACCCTGATCGACTACGCCAAACGGGATCGACGCTGGTGTCAGGGCAATCTCCAGCATCTGCGGCTGGCCATGTCGCGTGGTTTCAATGGCCTGAGCCGCCTGCACTTCCTGATGGGGGTCATGTCCTATGCGGCCTCGCCGCTATGGCTGTTCTTCCTGATCGCCACCGGCGCCGAGGCATTCATCCAGGCCCAGCAACGGCCGGTGTACTTCTTCGGGGAAAACTGGGTGCCGGTCTGGCCCATTTCGTTCACCGTCGAGATGACGACCGTGCTGCTGGTCACCCTGACCATGCTGTTCCTGCCCAAGTTGCTGGCGTTACTCTTACTGCTCAAGGAGCGTCGTGTGGCGCGCGCCTATGGCGGCATCATCAATGCCACCCTCAGTGTGGTATTGGAAACAGTATTTTCGGTACTTACCGCGCCGGTGCTGATGTTGTTCCAGACCAAGTTCGTGTTCGCCATCCTGATGCGGCGCGCCGTGGGTTGGCCGCCACAGCAGCGCGGTGATCACATGACCAGCTTTGGAGAGGCATTGGCGACCCACGGTGTCCAAACCTTGATCGGCATCGTCGCCGGGGTCTTGAGCTACCGCTACGTTCCGGCGTTTTTCTGGTGGTTCATTCCCGTGCTGCTCGGACTGGTGTTGTCGATTCCGGTGTCGATCCTGTCAAGCAGCATCGCTCTGGGCCGCAAGGCGCGGGACTGGGGGTTGTTCCTGACTCCCGAGGAAACCGAACAACCGGCGGTGCTGCGCTATCTGGACGACCATCTGCAAAGCTGCGAGCCGGTGTTGCCGGTGCTGCGGGAGACGCAGGCCAATCGCTTCGTCCAGGTGCTGACCGATCCCTATGTCAATGCCCTGCATCTGTCGCTGTTGCCGGAGCGCGAGCCGCCGAACAAACGCCGTCAGCATTATCTGCAGGGACTGATCAATCAGTTGGAGGAAGATGGGCCGGACAGCCTCAATTCGGCGCAGAAGCGCGACCTGATTACCGATCCGGGCACGTTGCAGAGTTTGCACGCCCTGTTTTGGAGTCGGCCACCGGCCAATGCCGGTCTGTTGCCATGATAGGAGGCGCTGGGCGGACCGCGCTATCGCTCGCTGAGCGACTGGGTGGCCGCCTCGGCGCTGCGCCGACGCAGCAGCAGACGGGCGATGAATACACCCGCCTCGAACAGCAACCACATTGGTAACGCCAGCAGGGTTTGCGAAATGACATCCGGCGGCGTCAGCAGCATCCCGACGATGAAAGCGCCGACGATTACATAGGGACGTTTGGCCGCCAGAGCGTCGGGGGTGATCACGCCGATCAACACCAGAATGACGGTCGCCACCGGCACCTCGAAGGCCACGCCGAAGGCGAAGAACATCGTCAACACGAAGTCGAGATAGTGGTTGATGTCGGTCATGACCGCCACGCCCTGCGGCGCGGTGCCGGTCAGGAAGGCGAAGAACAGCGGCATGATCACGAAGTAGGCAAACGCCATCCCACAGTAGAACAGCAGGATGCTGGACAGCAGAACCGGCAGGATCAGCCGTTTTTCCCGCTGATACAGGCCCGGTGCGACGAACGCCCAAACCTGGTACAGGGTCCACGGTATGGTGAGAAACACCGACAGGATCAGGGTGAACTTGAGCGGGGTCAGGAACGGCGACAGCACGTCGATGGCGATCATGCTGCTCTGGGCCGGTAGGTGCTTGAGCAGCGGGCCGGCCAGGGTGGTGTAGATCGGATTGGAAAACGGCGACAGCGCCACGAAAATCAGCAATATGCCGACCACCATGCGCAACAATCGGCTGCGAAGTTCGAGAAGGTGGCTGATGAGAGGTTGTTCGTGATCGACGTCGGACACGGGGGTCAGTTCGCAGTCGGAGGTTGTGGAGGCTGCTGGGGTGTAGCTGGCGTTGCCTGCTCAGGCTGCGGTAGGGTCGCGACCGACGGCGGCATTGGGAATGGCATGGTCGAATCCCGTTTCTGCAGCTGTACTGATCCGTTCGGCGACGGCGGTGTCGATGCCGGCCCGGAACCCGGCGGAGCCTGATCGGCGGGGAGTGGCGCGTTCGCTGGAGCGGGCGGCTGACCACCTGACAGTGGACCCGGATTGTCGATCTCGGCCTGGAGATCCTGGCGGATCGAGTGGATCTGCTCGTTCAGATCCTTGATGGGATTCAGTTCGGCCTGTTGGCGTAGCGTCTGCTTCAGTTCCTCCAGATGCAGCTCGCGATCCACCTCCGCCTTGACCTCGGCGAAGATCCGCCGGGCTTTACCCAGCCATAAACCGGCAGTGCGCGCCAGTCCGGGCAGGCGTTCCGGCCCGACCACGATCAGCGCGACGACGCCGACCATGACCAATTCCCAAAAACCGATTTCGAACATGATGGACCTGATCCGCTAGTCAGACCTTATCGCGTTCCTTAGCCAGTGGGTCGGGCGCGGCCGTAGCGGCAGCTTCGCCGGTCCTGGCCTGGGCCGTGGTCGGCTGCTCGAGTTTCTTGGGGTCTTCCTCGGCCGTCTCCGGTTTGGCGCCTTCCTTCATGGAGTCGCGGAAGCCACGGATGGCCGCGCCCAGGTCGGAACCGAGGTTGCGCAGCCGTGCGCCGCCGAACAATACCAGGACGATGATCAGGATGAGCAGCAATTCCCAAATACTGAAACGCATGATGGGGGCCTCGTTAACAGGAGAACGGCGGGATTAATGAGGATTAATCGTGAGGGCGGGAAGCTTTTTCGACCAGCCCGGACACGCCGAAACGGCGCTGCAATTCGCTCAGGACCGCCTCGGGCCCCAGATTCTGATGGGCCAACATGACCAGGGTATGAAACCAGAGATCGGCGGTTTCGCGCACCAGATGTTCGCGGTCGCCGCTTTTGGCGGCCAGCAGGGTTTCGGTGGCTTCCTCCCCGACCTTCTTGAGGATGGCGTCCAGGCCCTTGGCGTACAGGCGGGCTACGTAGGAGCTGGTGGGATCAGCCTGTTTGCGTGCTTCCAGCGTGGCGGCCAGCTCGCCCAGGATATCGTCGCTCATGAGCCGTACATCTCGCGTGGATCGATCAACACCGGATCGGTCACAACCCATTCGCCGTTGCGCAATTCTTCGAAGAAGCAGCTCTGTCGACCGGTGTGGCAGGCGACGCCGCCGATCTGTTCGATGTCGAGCAACAGCACGTCGTGATCACAGTCCATCCGGATACTGCGCACCTTCTGGATATTGCCGGAGGTTTCGCCCTTGTGCCAAAGCTGCTGGCGCGTGCGGGACCAGTAGACCGCCTCGCCGTACTCCACCGTGCGCTGCAAGGATTCCCGGTTCATCCAGGCCATCATCAGCACCCGGCCGCTGGCGCTATCCTGGGCAATCGCGGGCACCAGGCCGTCCACCGTCCATTTGATGCATTCCAACCAGTCGTCGGTCATAAACCCCTCAATTGCGATCGCTCCCCCATAGGGGGAAGCGAAAATTCATAGTCTGACTTCGATACCGCGCGTCTGCAGGTAGCGTTTGGCCTGTTCGATGCTGTATTCGGCGAAATGAAAGATGCTGGCGGCCAATACCGCGTCGGCCTTGCCGAGCAGAATGCCATCGGCTAGGTGATCCAGGGTGCCGACGCCGCCGGAGGCAATCACGGGAATGCTGACCGCTTCGCTGATGGCGCGGGTCAGATCCAGGTCGAAACCGCGCTTGGTGCCGTCGCGATCCATACTGGTCAGCAGGATTTCCCCAGCGCCATAGGCGTTCATCCGCTGCGCCCACGCCACCGCATCGATGCCGGTGGGCCGGCGGCCGCCGTGGGTGAAGATTTCCCAGCGCGGCGTTTCGCCTTGTTGATGCACGGCCTTGGCGTCGATGGCCACCACGATGCATTGATTGCCGAAGCGTTCGGCCGCCTCGCGCACGAACTCGGGTTGCGCGATGGCTGCGGTGTTAATGGACACTTTATCCGCGCCAGCGTTCAACATGCGCCGTACATCGTCCAGGGTGCGGATGCCGCCACCCACCGTCAACGGAATGAACACCTGGCTGGCGACCTGCTCCACGACATGCACCATGGTGGCGCGGTCGTCGGAGCTGGCAGTGATGTCGAGGAACGTGAGTTCGTCGGCGCCCTGCTGGTCATAGCGGCGGGCGATTTCCACCGGATCGCCGGCGTCGCGGATTTCCACGAACTTGACGCCCTTGACTACCCGGCCTCGATCCACATCCAGACAGGGGATGATGCGTTTTGCCAATCCCATTTCAAGTGCTCTCCGCTGGATTGGCCAGCCGTTGCGCTTCGACCAGGTCGATGGCTCCATCGTACAGCGCCCGCCCGATGATCGCGCCCGTGATGCCTTCCTTTTCGACTGCGCACAGCGCGCGTATGTCGTCCAGGGTGCTGACCCCGCCGGAGGCGATGACCGGAATGCTGATCGCTTGCGCCAGCCGGACCGTCGCTTCGACATTGACGCCTTGCATCATGCCGTCGCGACTGATGTCGGTATAGATGATCGCTTCCACGCCGTCGCGTTCAAAGATCTGAGCAAGATCGATGGCGTCGTGCTTGGACAGTTTGGACCAGCCGTTGATGGCTACCCGTCCGTCCTTGGCGTCCAGCCCCACCATCACGTGGCCCGGAAATTCCAGGCACAGGTCGTTGATGAAATGCGGATCTTGCACGGCCTTGGTACCGATGATGACGAATTGGACGCCCGCATCCAGATAGGTTTCCACGGTCTGCTCGTCGCGGATGCCGCCGCCGACCTGGATCGCCAAGTCGGGGAACTGCTGCACAATGCGTCGGATCACCTGGGCATTGACCGGCTGACCGGCGAAAGCGCCGTTCAGATCGACCAGATGCAGGCGGTGAGCGCCGGCCTGGACCCAACGGTCGGCCATGGCCAGCGGATCGTCCGAGAAGACCGTCGAGTCTTCCATGCGCCCTTGGCGCAGTCGCACGCATTTACCGTCTTTCAAATCAATCGCAGGTATGAGCAACATGGCCAGATTCTTCCAGCAACACATTCATCCAGATGGAGGTTACTAGGGATTCCACTCCGCGAAATTGGCGAGCAGTCGCAGTCCCGCCTGAGCGCTCTTTTCCGGATGGAATTGCACAGCGAAGATGTTGTGCCGCGCGATCGCCGAAGTGAAGTCGAAACCGTAGGCGGTGCTGCCGACCGCCAGGGTGGGGTCCGCGGGTTGCAGATAATAACTATGGACGAAATAAAAGCGGCTGTCTTGGGGAATACCACGCCACAGCGGATGCTGGTGCAGCTGATGGACTTGATTCCACCCCATGTGCGGCACCTTGAGCCGCTCGCCGGTAGCGGGATCGCGCAGTTCGCCAAACCAGACCACGCGTCCCGGCAAGACGCCTAGGCATTCCATGCCGCCATTTTCCTCGCTGAAGTCCAGCAGGGCCTGTGGTCCCAGGCACAGGCCCAGGAAGGGCTTGCTGAGCGCGGCTTCGCGCACCACATCCACCAGATTCCAGCGCCGCAATTCGTGCAGGCAGTCGCGGATCGAGCCCTGGCCGGGAAAGACCACCCGATCGGCCTGGAGAATGTCGTGACGATGCTGGGTTACCCGCACCCGGGCATCGGGGGCGACGTATTCGAGGGCCTTGGCGACGGAGCGCAGGTTGCCCATGCCGTAATCGATGATTGCAATGCTGCTGGCCATGCGGAGGACTCGCGTGAGGCGGATGCGGAAGGGTGAGGGTCGGAAATGGACCTTATAGGCTGCCCTTGGTCGAGGGAATGCCGGTTGCGCGCGGGTCGGGTTCGACCGCCATCCGCAACGCGCGGCCGAAAGCCTTGAACACGGTTTCGGCGATATGGTGGGCATTGCGGCCGCGCAGATTGTCGATGTGCAGCGTGATCAGGGCATGGTTGACGAAGCCCTGGAAGAATTCGCGGAATAGATCGACGTCGAATTCGCCGATGCGGGCGCGGGGAAACTCGACGAAATATTCCAGTCCGGGGCGGCCGGAGCAGTCCAGCACCACTCGGGACAGGGCTTCGTCCAGCGGCACGTAGGCGTGGCCGTAGCGACGGATGGCGCGTTTGTCGCCCAGCGCCTGCCGGATCGCCTGGCCGAGGGTGATGCCGACGTCTTCGACCGTGTGGTGGGCGTCGATGTGAAGGTCGCCCTGGGCTTCGATCTCCAGGTCGATCAGGCCGTGGCGGGCGATTTGATCGAGCATGTGGTCGAGAAAGGGCAAACCGGTGGCGAGCCGCGCACTGCCGGCGCCATCCAGGTTGATGCGGACCTGGATCCGCGTTTCCAAGGTGTCGCGCTGGACCGTCGCTATGCGTGCCGACATGAAAGTTTTGCGAACCGAAGTCAGGATGGAAGGACGTCAAAAGATTATAGATGATTGAGACAAATAAGCGAGTCTGCGCCGCGCACCGTGGAGTATCGGTTACGCGATAGGTCATGGCGATGGCTTACAAGGTTTCGGCGTTGCTTTGCTCCATAGCGATACGGCAGGGCGGCGTATCGTGCGACGCGGTCAGCTCGGCCGGACAGGCGTTGTTCGTGTCGCAGGCAGCGGTTTTCCAGCGAGCCAGCCAAGTAGGGGCTGGCTTGGGTTTGCCGTACAGATATCCCTGATGGATCACGGTCGCCCGGGCATTGAGGAAGCGGGCTTGCTCTTCGGTTTCTACTCCCTCGGCCACTACGCGTAGGCGCAGGTGGGTCGCCACGGCCAGGATCGCCTCGACCAGGGCCGCGTCGTTCGGGTCGTTGGGCGCATCCTGGACGAAGGTCTTGTCGATCTTCAGTTCATGGATGGGGAGGCGTTTGAGATAGGCCAGCGAAGAATAGCCCGTACCGAAATCGTCGATGGAAAAATGGATGCCCAGAGCTGCCAGTTCGATCATCTTGGCAACTACCGCGTTGAGGTTGTCGAGGAACAGGCTTTCGGTGATTTCCAGGGTTAGGTTGTGCGGATCAGCGCCGGTGGCCACCAACAGGCCCTTGAACCAGGAGGCGAAATGGGCCTGGCGAAAATGGCGGGGGCTGACATTGACCGATAGCCGGAACAATGGCCCGAGCGAATGGGTCTGGGCCAGGACCCGGCAGGCTTCGGTCATGACCCAGATCCCCAGATCCACGATCAGGTTCGACTCTTCCGCGACTGGAATGAAGGCAGCGGGCGACACCAGGCCGCGGCGAGGATGTTGCCAGCGCAGCAGAGCTTCCGCGCCCACCAGGCGGCCGTGCGCGCAGACCTGGGGTTGCAGGTATAGCTGTAACTGCTGCCCCGTCAGCGCTTCGCGCAGCTCGCGTTCGATCTGGAATAACCGCGTCGACGATTCGTCCATGCCGGTTTCGAAGAGAGCGCTTTGGTTGCCGCCGGCAACCTTGGCCCGATGCAGCGCCGTGTCAGCCCGCTGCAAGATGTTGGCCGGCCTATCGGCCGCCCCAATGGGCAACAGCGCGATACCGATACTGACCGTGACGACGAAGGTGTCCTCCTCGCACACGAAAGGTTCGAGCAGGGCGGCATGAATCCTTTCTGCTATTTCCAGTGCACGGGAGGGGGCTTGCGCGTCACCCTGATCCACTTCCAGTGCCAGAATGGCGAATTCGTCCGCCGCCATGCGGGCCACGGTGTCGCCTGGCCGGATGAGCCGCCGCAGGCGATGCGCCATGGCTCGCAGCAGTGCGTCGCCAGACAGATTGCCACGGGCGTTATTGATGATCTTGAAGCGATCGATATTCAGCAACAGGAGCGCGTCCACCCGACGCTGGCGCAGGGCGATAGTCAGGCGCTGGGCCAGGCGTTCCAGCAGCAGGCTGCGATTGGGCAAGGCGGTCAGGTTGTCGAAAAATGCCAGGTTGTGGATCCGGGCTTCGGTTTGTTTGCGCTCGGTCACATCCTGCTCGATCGCGACATAGTGACTGGTATGCCCGTTCCGTTCCCGCACCGGCGAGATGATGGCGAATGCGATGTGCTCGCTACCGTCTTTGCGCCTGTTGATCAGTTCACCCCGCCAGCTTTCTCCACGCCGCAAGGTAGCCCATAACTCCCGATAGATTGCAGCCGGCGTTTTGCCGGATTGCAGGAAACGTGGATTCCGTCCCAGAACTTCGTCGCAGGTGAAGCCGGTGTTGCGCTCGAACGCTTCGTTGACGTATTCGATGTCCGCGGCCAGGTTGGTGACGATGATGCTTTCCGGACTCTGGGCGACGGCCAGGCCGAGTTTGCAGATTTCCTTGGCGGCACGCTGGCGCTTTTCGGTGTTGACCAACAACTCGGCCAACACCCGCAGCGGCAAGATTTCCCGATCGCCCCACTGCCGTGTTTCCCCGATGGCGTCAAAGCCGATGAAGCCCAGGCAGGTCTTATCCAGCATGAGCGGCACATTGATGAAGGTCTTTATCCCCTGAGTCTCCAGGGTCTGGCGCAAGGGATTTTGCGCGGGCAGGTGCGTGACGGAGGGAATATGCAAGACTTGCCCGGCGCGGTGGATCGCCACCCATTCGGCAAAGGGTTGCAGCGGGATGTTCTGCAGATGCGCTTTCTGGGGCGGGATGCCCGGCGCACACCATTCATGGGTGTTGTGCATGACATTCTGGTGGAAGTCGTAGTGGAACACATGAGCTCGATCCACATTGGAATAGGAGCCGATCCGGGCCAATGCGCTGTTGATCTGATCGTCCAGCTCGTCCAGAGGCACGTTCACGTATCCCAGCGCCAGCTCCATCAACAGTTTCTGGAGACCGGCGCTGCGCGCCAGGTCTTCTTCCGCGCGTTTGCGTTCTGCGATGTCATGATCGAGCAGCGCCGCATAGGCTTGAATTTTGCGCTGTGCATCATGCAGTCGTCGATTACTGATCGTCATGCGGGCTATCACCAGCAGCAGCAAGAAACCGATTCCCAGCAGGAGCGTCGGCATGCCGATCGCGGTGACGGAAGCGGTCGCCGCCGAGGGAGGCGAGATGCCGATCGCTGTCGATTCGATGGCCATGGCCGGCCCAGCGGGTAGCTCGACCAGCAACAGAGACAAGAATGGTACTGGCCAGAGCGAGGCGATCGAACCACCCCGTTTTCGGGTGGCTGATGGATGAATCATGGTGCGCGCGATAGTCATCCTTCCAAATCCACTTCACCGCAATTTTGCAGGATGATAGCGCGAGCCTGGTCGCGCAACCGCACCGCCGCTGCCCAATCGTCGCCGTCGGGGACGATTGGCGCTGCAATGATCACCTCCAACCGACCGCGGCGCGGGAACCAGGAATCGGCGCGCAGCATCGAGCGGGTTCCCCGAATCGCCACGGGGATCACCGGCACGCCGGCCTGCGCCGCTGCGATGAAAGCACCCATCCGAAACGTCAGCAATCCCGGCATACGGGTGAAGGTGCCTTCCGGGAAGATGCCGAGCGGTTGTCCGGCGCAGGCTGCTGCACTGACCTTGCGGGCTTCCTCCACGCTGCGCTGCAGATCGAAGCGCTCGACGAACAGGACGCCGATGCGTTCGAGCGGTTTCCTGAGCCAGGGGTTGTCCAACAGCTCCCGCTTGGCGACGTAGTGGATGTGGCGCGGGATGGCCGCCGTCAGCACATAGGCGTCCAGATAGCTGCAGTGGTTGGCGACCAGCACGCAGGGACCGCTCGGAAGGTGTTCCACACCCTGCACTGTCAGCGGGACGCCAGCCATCCGGGCCAGCAGCCGGGCCGCGCCGCGACACAGCGCCCAGCGCCATTGCGGTTTGGGCACGATCATGACGCCCAGCCAGACGCCTGGCGCCAGCAGCCCGAAGAGCGTCCAGGCATAAGTCGCGTACAGCTGTTCCAGCGCGTTGCGCCATAGTCGCTGCCCCTGTGCCCAGCCGCTGGTCAGCGCGATGCGGGTCAACTGCCACCACAAGGCTCGGCTGCTGCGTCCCAGCGCCTGGCGTTCGTACAGCTCCCGGATCGCCGTCCGGCGAATCTTGCCGCTGGAGGTTTTCAGTACGGTGTGCGGTGGGACCAGCGCCACATCGTCCGGCGGCACGCCCAGCAGATCGACGCCGACGTTCTGGATCTGGCGGCGCAGCTTGTCCAAGGCTTCCGGCTGGGCGGCTCGCGTTTCGGCAACCACCACCAGCCGTTCGCTGCCGGTGGTGGGGTCGGTGCTGGCGAAGGCGGCGACACAGCCTTTGCGAATGCCGGAGATTTCACCCACCGCTTGTTCGAGCTCGTAGGGATACAGGTTGCGCCCGCCGCGGATGATCATGTCCTTAACCCGGCCGGTCAAGTACACATCGCCGCCGGCCAGATAGGCACGGTCGCCGGAGTCCAGCCAGTGGTCGCCGTGGGGAAACAGCCTGCGGGTGGCTTCGGGATTGCGGTAATAGCCAGCGGTCGCCGAGGGTCCCTGGAATTCCAGTCGCCCCTCGCGCCGCTCCGGCAGTTCACGACCCTGCTCGTCGACGATGCGGATCTGGTGGCCGGGAATCGGCCGACCGCAGGATGGGAAGATGAGGGCATTCGGATCGTCGGCTGTGGCCGGCGCGGCCTGTCCGCCAGCCATGAAGGCAGCGCGGTGGATGCGGTCGAAGGTCGGTCCGCGGTTAGGCGGTTGCAAGGCCAGACCGACCGAGCATTCCGCCAGGCCATACACGGGGGCCATGGCTTCCGGCCGGAAACCGTAGCGGCTGAAACGGGCTGTGAAGCGCTCCACGGTTGCCGGGCTGACTGGTTCGGCGCCGTTGATGGTCATGCGCCAGGAACTCAGATCCAATCCTTCGATGTCGTGATCCTGCACCGTGCGCAGACAGAGTTCGTAAGCGAAATTGGGCGCGGCCGACAGCGTGCCGCGATGGCGGTGGATGGCCCACAGCCAGCGGGCCGGACGGGCCAGGAAGGCGAGCGGCGACATGACCACCAGCGGAAAGCCAAAGTACAGGCTTCCCAGACAAGCACCGATCAGGCCCATGTCGTGGTACAGCGGCAGCCAACTGACGAATACGTCGCTGGAGCTGATGCCCACCATCGGCCCCATGGCGCGCAGATTGGCCAGCAGGTTGGCGTGAGTGAGCATCACCCCTTTGGGATCGCCGGTGCTGCCGGAGGTGTATTGCAGGAAGGCCAGATCCTGGTTGCGGAGGGTGGCGGGCGTCCAGACGTCTGTGGATTGCTGCAGCTCGGCGACCGTGACTACATGCCGTAAATTCTCGACCTGGCTTTGCAGCAGGCGCGCCACCAGTTTCGCTTCGGGCACGGTGATCAGCATCACGGCCTGGGCGTTGTCGAGCAGACGGGCATGGCGGCGCAGATGTTCCTCGATCTGCGAGGGTCGCACCGGCGGATAGATCGGCACCGGCACTCCACCAGCCAGCAGAATGCCGAAGAAACTGAGGAAATAGTCGCTGCCGGTCGGCAGCATGATGGCAACGGTTTGGCGTGGCTGCAGCCCCCGTTCGCGCAGGCCGGTGGCGACGGCCCGCGCCCCCTGTTGCAATTCACTATAGGTGAAGGCGGTCTCGATCCGGTCGTCGTGGCCGTAAATCTGGATCGCCATCCGCTTGGGATGGGTCTGGGCGTGCCAGTCCAGAACGTCGGGCAAGGTTTCTGCCCGATCGGGTGTGCCGCTGGCGGGCTGTCCGGTGAGCGTAGGCGCTTGCCAGTCCGGCGCAGGCAGTGTTTCCGCCGGTGCACCGCTGGCTTGCAGGATCAGGGTCACGAGTTGACGCGGCGTTTCGACCAATAACGCCTGCTCGCTCAACTTGATCTGGAAGGCCCGTTCGATTCGTTGCAGCAGTTCGGTTCGAGCCAGGCTGTCGAGCGCCAGATCGCGTTCCAGGTGGCTGTCGAGGGTCAAGGCCGCCGCCGCGCGTTCCGACTGGCGGATTTCCAGCAGCAGTTCCTGCAGCAGAGTCAGTAGACGAACCGTGATTGTTTCAGCGGTGTCGGAAGAAGAAGCCCCGGTTTGGGCGGCGGTTGGCTGTCCATCACGATGGGAAGGCATGGCGGCGGTCCGGTGTCAGGGGCTAGGGGTTGAAGATTTGGATTATTGTGGATTTTTATGGCTGGCATCTTAACCTTCAACATTCTAGCTAGAATAGGGCGTGTAAGGGGTGCTGGAGGAAATCGTTTGGTTTTGCCACGCCACCGCCTGAGCTTCGAGGATTCGTACATGACCCGTAAATCGCTCCGCTTCTGGCTTGTTCCGCTGCTGCTAGGCCCGGCTTGCGCCCTGGCGCTGGAAATTGGCGAGATTCAGGTCAGTTCCGCCCTGAATCAATTGTTCGACGCCAGAATTCCGCTGCTGGCGCTGACGCCCGAGGAATCGGAGAAGGTGTCGGTGAGTCTGGCGTCGAAGGCGATGTTTAAGGAATTCGGTCTGGAAAGAACCTCGGCCCTGACCAATCTGGTGTTCTCCATCGAGTACAACGCGGAAGGATTGGTTTACGTCAGGGCGGTTTCGACCCAACCGATCCGCGAGCCGTCGCTGGGACTGTTGCTGGAGTTCAACTGGCCGCGTGGCAAGACGTTCCGCGAATTCACGGTATTTCTCGATCCGGTGCAACGGCTGGCCAAACGGCCCAGCGACCGGACGAAAACAGTACTGACCGCTCCGGAGCCCGTGCCTGCCGCACCGGTTGCCGCGCCGCCGGTGGCGGCCACCGCACCTCCCACGCCGCCGGTTGCCGCTCCGCCGGTGGCGGCCACCGCACCTCCCACGCCGCCGGTTGCCGCTCCGATTGTCGCGCCGCCCAGCTCGGAACAGACGGAAAGCAGCGCCGAATCCCTACCGGTTGCCGTGTCTCCCCCGCCCGTCAAGACTTACAAGCCAGGCGACAACTATGGGCCGATCACGCCCGGCGAAGGGCTTTGGGGGATCGCCCTCAAGGTTCGCCCCGATCCTTCCATCAGCCGCGAACACATGATGCAGGCTTTGTTGAAAGCGAATCCGCAGGCTTTTTCCAAGGCGGGAGTTGATGGGTTGAAGATCGGCGCCGTACTGAGAATTCCAACGCTGCGGGAAATTGTCGATTTGACCGGTTCGTTGGCGGCGCGGCAGCTGGCCGAGGCCGAGTCGCCATCATCGCCAGCGCCGACAATAGCAGATCAGACGCCCAGCGATGCAGCGCCCGCGCCGCCGGCAGCGGAATCGGCAAGGGTGGTCACGGGCGAATTGGAAACTTTCCCGCTGGCCCCGCAGGCCATACCAGAGCCGACCGTTGTCGTCGCGCCTTCCTCGTCAGCGCCAGAAGCCGTCGAGCCGAAGCCCGAAAGCAAATCCGAACCTAAACCAGCGGTGGCGGAACCAGCGGTGGCGGCAGCAGAACCGGAAGCGCCGAAGCCCGAGATATCCAAGCCCGTCGAACCGGAAGCACCGAAGCCGGAAATAGTCGCGGCAGAACCGGAAACACCGAAACCTGTGGTGGCCGCGGCAGAACCGGAAGCGCCGAAGCCCGAGATATCCAAGCCCGTCGAACCGGAAGCACCGAAGCCGGAAATAGTCGCGGCAGAACCGGAAACACCGAAACCTGTGGTGGCCGCGGCAGAACCGGAAGCGCCGAAGCCCGAGATATCCAAGCCCGTCGAACCGGAAGCACCGAAGCCGGAAATAGTCGCGGCAGAACCGGAAGCGCCGAAGCCTGTGGTGGCCGCGGCAGAACCGGAAGCGCCGAAGCCGGAAATAGTCGCAACGGAGCCGGAAACGCCGAAGCCGGAAATAGTCGCAACGGAGCCGGAAACGCCGAAGCCGGAAATAGTCGCAGCGGAACTGGAAGCGCCAAAGCCCGAGGTATCCAAACCAACGGAGCCGGAAACGCCGAAGCCGGAAACGCCGAAGCCGGAAATAGTCGCAACGGAGCCGGAAACGCCGAAGCCGGAAATAGTCGCAGTGGAATCGGAAGCATCCAAGCCCGCGGAACTGGAAGCTCCGAAATCGGTGGTCATGGAGCCGAAAGTGGCGTTACCTGCCGATCAAACAGCTAGCGTGGTGACGGAATCCTCCTCTCAGCTTCTGATGGAACCCGTTTCGGTAACGCCATTACTGTTTCTGGCAACTTCGGAAATGATCGCGACGATCGCTCAGGTTCCTGTCACGAGCATATCGATGCCGATCGCTTCCCCGTCGTCAGTTACGACCGGAGTCGTGGCATCCAAAGCGAAAACCAAAACCACTACCGTTGTCGAGAGGCTGCCCGTGATTGCTGCGCTGCCGGCCACTATCGACTCAGAACCATCTCCGCTATTGATGGATGCAACCAGTCTGCTGGCCGAGATCGAAAAATTCGTTCAGCAAACGTCGCCTGATGCGTCGTCGCAGTCATCGCAGTCATCGCAGTCATCGCCGGCCATCGAGCGCGCCACCCAGCCGCCGATAGCGGAATTGGCCGCAGCGCCCCCGGTCCAAGCCGAAGCGCAGCCGGAGACGCATATCGACATTGCGCCCGAACCGCAGCCATCGGAGGCAAGCACATCGGCCGAACCTGCAAACTCGGAATCTGGCAAACCGTCGGATGCAACGCCGGTTGTCAAACCCTCGGAATTATCGACCGAGCCCGCGATTCATGAACCCGACCAAACACTGGTTGAGTCGACGGTGGCCGAGCCCATCCACTCGGATTACAAGGGAGGCGATCAATACGGTCCCGTTTCCACCAACGAGCGACTTTGGGACATCGCCGGAAAGGTCCGTCCCAATCCAGGCATCGGTCGGGATGTCATGATGAAAGCCTTGTTCATGGCCAATCCGCAGTCCTTTTCCAAGCCCGATATGAATAGCCTGAAAGTCGGAGCGATCTTGCGAGTGCCGACTTTGCGGGAGATCGCGGACTACACCGATTCCAAGGTTGCGAGACAATTGCTGGAGCAACAACAGGCAACCGAAACGCAGCCGGCCGGAGCCAAGGCGGCAGGCCATTCTGTTCCATCCGCTTCGCCAGCGACGCCACCGACGGAAACCGGCGGTGCTGTTATTCATCCCGCGCCAGCGACGCCATCGGATGGCGCGGCGCATGAGCCGTCTGCTACTCCGGCAGCAGTTCAGGGTGGCGCTATCCGCGATCCGCGTCTCGCTCCACCAGTTGTAAAAGTCAAGCTGGGGTAATGGGCGGATGTAAATCCTCCCCGATCGGGGAGGATTTGGAGGCTGTGATCAGCGCCAGTAGAAATTCAAGCGGGATTGGCGAGTGCCATCGACATGCGCCGTCTGTCGCTGGGGTTGCTCGAGTGTGGTCGCGTCCACGGTATAGTCGCCGGGCGATAGCTGCACCAGGAACCACGGACCATTCGAGGTGGCGTTCAGCACTATCTCGCCGCGGGCATTGACGATGGTGACCTGCACATCGGCCAAATAATTACCGCTACCTTGCATGGCGAATAACAAGCGTAGATTGAATTGCCCCGACAGGGCGTTGATTTCGTCCAGTTCGCCTTCGCCCACCCCACCGGATACGTAGCGAATACCCTGATAGTTCTGGATACGCAGGAATCCAGACGGCGGCGACCAGCCCGGACCCGTGTCGTCATCCGAATAGGATGGCCGCTGTTGAGGATAGGTTTGCGGGTATTGTGGCTGTTGCTGCTGTTGTTGAGGGTAGCTCTGCTGCGGATAGGTTTGCGGGTATTGTGGCTGTTGCTGCTGTTGTTGAGGGTAGCTCTGCTGCGGATAGGTTTGCGAGTATTGCGGTGGCTGCTGTTGGGGATAGGTTTGCGGGTATTGCGGTGACTCTTCCGTCACCGGCATGGTTTTGGAGCTGGTGTCGATAGCCGGGCTCGGCGGTGGAGACACCGGTGCGGGTGCCGTTTCTTCTGATTCGAGCGGCTGGCTGTAAAGGCGGATTTGATCGTTGGACGCGGGATATTGCTGTGCGCCAGCGGTCGATAGCAGGCCGCTGCCCAGTGCCAGCGCCATCAAGCTCATCGTCGCTATTCGAGTCATGATGAGAACCTCCTTGCTTTTTCAATCTGAGGCGCCGGGAGATGATGACCGGCGCCTCTCCATGGTGTTAGGTGCGCTGGATCGCGTTTGATTCCCGCACCGCTCAGCTGTTTTGGATCATCTCCGCGTATTGCTCGCGCATCGCTTTCTTGTTGAGCTTGCCGACACTGGTCTTGGGAATGGTCTCGACGAACAGGACTCGGTCGGGGATACCCCATTTCGAGATGATGCCCTTGTCGGCGAAGCCCTTGAGCCAGTCGCGGACCCCTGCCAGGTCCAGTTCACGGCCCAGCTTAGTCACCACCAGCGCAACGGGACGTTCGCCCCACTTCGGATCGGGGACGCCGACCACAGCGGCTTCCGCCACCGACGGGTGCTTGAGGATGAGGTCTTCCAGCTCCAGCGACGAGATCCATTCGCCACCGGTCTTGATGACATCCTTCAGGCGGTCGGTGATCTTGAGATAGCCTTCTTCATCGATGACGCCGATGTCGCCGGTGTGCAGATAACCGCCTTCCCACAGCATCTCGGAATTGCGCGAATCCTTGAGATAGCCTTGGGTCAGCCACGGCGCGCGCGCCACCACTTCGCCCGATGTCTTGCCATCGTGTGGCACGTCGTTCATATCGGGGTCCACCACGCGCAGATCGACCATCGGAATCGCCAGGCCAGTCTTGCAGCGGAATTCCAGTTGCCGTTCCTCGTCCCATTCCATCATGTGCGGTTTCAATTGGGAGAAGGACAGAATCGGGCAGGTTTCCGACATGCCGTAAGCGGTGAACACGTCCACGCCACGGTCCAGGGCCTGCTTGGCCAGGGCCTGGGGCAGCGCCGAGCCGCCGATGGTGACTTTCCAGCGCGACAGATCGATTTCGTCGATCTTGGAACTGGACAGCAGCATCTGCAGGATGGTCGGCACGCAATGGGAGAAGGTCACGCCTTCGCGCTGGATCAGGGTCAGCAGATGCTCCGGCACATAGCGGCCTGGATAGACCTGCTTGAGACCCAGGGTCGTCGCCACGTAGGGAATGCCCCAGGCGTGGACGTGGAACATTGGGGTGATCGGCAGATACACGTCGCCGCGATTGAGCCGCCCTTGACCGGGACCGGACAACGCAGCCAGCACGGCCATGGTGTGCAGCACCAGTTGCCGATGGCTGAAATACACGCCCTTGGGCAGGCCGGTGGTGCCGGTAGTATAAAAAGTCGTGGCGCGGGTATCCTCGGGGAAATCCGGGAAGTTGAAATGCGGGTCGCTGGCCGCCAGCAGCGCTTCGTACTCCACGGTAATGTCCAGAGTCGTCGCTGGCGTGAAGCCGGTGTCGTTCAACAAGACCAGCTTCTTGACCGGCTCGATGCGCTCGCGGATCGTTTCCAGCACCGGCAGGAATTCGGTGTTGACCAGAATCACGTCGTCTTCAGCGTGATTGATGGTGTAGAGAATCTGTTCGGGCGACAGGCGGACATTGACGGTGTGCAGCACCGCGCCCAGCATCGGCACCGCGAAGAAACATTCCAGATAACGGTTGGTGTCCCAGTCCATCACCGCTACGGTATCTCCGCGCTTCACCCCCAGCGCGGTCAAGCCGCTGGCCAGCCGGTTGATCCGCTCGTCCAGATCACGATAGGTCAGACGCTTGAAGTCGCCGTAGACGATTTCCTGATTGGGAAACTGCCGAACCGGGTTGCGGAGCAGATTCTTGATCAACAACGGGTAGTAATAGGATGACGGGGTACGTTCGATGAGATTCTCGGCCATGGGGCCTTCCTCCTGATCACCGGGTGGTGGTTTGTTTATGTGTGGCGGCGCTGGCCTGGCGCGCGAGGGAATGCAACGACGTCCGCGGGCTCGGACAGGTCAGGTTTTTGCCTTGCGATCCACGGTGCGCAAACGGGCCGTCTTCCGTTTGACGCCGTTTCCAGAATGCCTGGATCTTGGTCGGGCGAATTCTCATGCTGAAGGTCCACTATAGCGGTACGGCTTGACCGCAAAGTAGTGCTGGGATGGTCGCCTTGCTTCCTGCTGGGATCGATCGGGTTCTGTCGCAGTCGATATCCGGACGAATCGCAGCCGTGGAGGCCGCGTTACCTCGGAAGTCGATGTCATGCATGGCGGGAGCCTTGGGATCCTCAGTCGAGGGGGGAGGCGAGGGTCAGAATGCGGGCGGCGATGCGTCGTCGGCTTGCACCGGCAGCAGCCGTTGGGCGATTTCATCGGCCCAGGGATTGATTTCGTCGTAGGCTTTGATCAGCCGGCCTTTCGACGCGCGAAACAGCAACCGGGCGCGACTGTTGTCCACCGAATTGTCATAGACGTAGGTTCGATCGGCCAGCCAGGCCACGACGGAGCAGTAGGCCAGCGATTTGGTGTAGCGGCCGATGATCTTGGGGATCGGGACATCGTGGCCGCCTTCCATGACTCGCATGGCGACACGCTTGGCGTTGATGGAGGGATCGTCGGTACCGACGAAGAACAGGCGGACAAAGAAACCGGCGTCCCCCGCCCGTCGAATGAAATCCATCTTGTCCGGGGTTGACAGGACCGTCTCGAAAGCCAGGCTGCGCCCTGTCGTCAGGCAATCCTCGCGGATGTCGGCGGCCCGTTTCGCGGCCTGGATGACCGCATCCGGCGCGTTCCAGTCGCCGAATTCATCGCGGGCAATGAAGTCCGGGTTGACGTAGACGCACCCGTCCATCCATTCGTGCATCAACAGTTGTTGGGTAATCGAGGTTTTGCCGGAGCCGTTGGGACCGGCAACCACGATCAGGCGGGGTTTCTCCCCATCGGTCATATCGGTGTGCGCAAGGAGTCGACGGCTGTCATTTCGGCGCGCAGGCGCAGCATGAGCTGTTCGCGCGCAGCCTGGGCATGTTTACGGGCTTCGGTGGCGACCGCTTCCATCAGGGCGTCGAGCTGTTCGTCGGAAGGCTCTTGAGCGATGTCATTCAAGTTGAATCGAGTGTGCTGCATCATCGATGGAGTCCTCCGGAAAGCGCGCCAGGAAAATAGAACAAAATGAACCAATCGCATTTTATGCTATATCGCATCGGGTTTGATACCCGGCCCCAGCGCCTCGGGCCGCGGACAGCCAAAATTTTTCCGACGGGTCACGCCCGAGGTTGGAACGGACGTTGAATTGCCGTGATTTCGGCGCGCAGGCGCAGCATGAGCCGTTCGCGCGCGGCCTGGGCGTGTTTGCGGGCTTCGGCCGCGACCGCTTCCATCAAGGCATCGAGTTGCTCGTCGGAGGGTTCGCGGGTGGTGTCGTTCAAATCGAAGGGCGGTAGTTTCATGGACGGCTCCAAATTATTGATCGACGTTATGTATGGATAGCCCGCCTGTGCTCCTGGGTGGCTGTAAAAGCTATTCTAACGCAAGCCGTTGCCATAGGCTTGAAGGTTCGAGCTCGTTCTGCCCCATCGACCCATTCGCGTCTGGAATCGTTCAGGCCAGGCCGCCCCGTCCTGGCCACATGCGATGGATCGTCCATCGCACCACGCCCCAAATGATCGAGTCCGACGCTTCTCCCAGCGGCTGGTCGGGTATGGCGGGGTGCGCCGCTTGCAACAGCCGTTGGCCCTTGGCATCGCGACCCAGTCGCCGCAGGGTGAACTGCTCGTCCACCACGATCACCACCCAACTGCCGGTGCTGGGTGGCACGATGCGGTCTACCACCAGCAGATCGCCGTCATGGATACCGGACTCGGCCAGGCTTTCCCCATTGACTCGCAGCAGGACCGTGTCTTCCGGATTACGGATCAGATGATCGTCCAGACTCGGGTAGCCTTCGATGTCCGGATCGGCAGGCGAAGGGAAACCGCTGGGTAACGACGCTGTCAGGAGTGGCCACCCAGTTTCCCGGTCCGGGCTCAGTGGCGGGTCGAGGACGATGTGCGGGCGGGAAGCCTGCGCGCAGAGTGTATCCACAGCGATAGCCAACATGCGATTAGCTCCGATAAGACCGAACCAAGCCGACCACCACTCCGAAGACCTGCAGGCGTTCGCCGGGCCGTAGCACCGGATAGGCTGGATTGGCCGGTTTCAAGACGGCCTCTCCGTTGTCCACCGCCAAGGTCTTCAAAGTGAATTCGCCGTCTACTACCGCGATGACCAGATGACCGGGCCGGGCCGGTATGTCGCGTTCCACCACCACCCGATCGCCTGGGTAGATGCCGGCTTCGATCATCGAATCGCCGGTGACCGGCACCAACAGGGTGCGCGACGGTTGCTGAACCAGCCAGGCATCGATCGAACACGCCTCCCCGCCATCGCCGCTCAGCATCGGAAAACCGGCCGGCACCGGGATATCGGCCAGCGGGCGCTCGAAAAAGCGCGCGGTCGGCGTCCATCGCTCATCGGGCGTGCGGTCCAGGAAACCAGCCTCCCGCAAGCGATTGAGCACTTTGCCGATACCGGCCCGCGAGCCGAGCCCGAGGACCGCTTGCAGCGGTTCGTAAGCGGGCAGGCTACGCCAGCGAGCGTAGTAGTCCTGTAAACGGGCGACATAGACGGTATCGTCAGCGGTGCGGGACATGGCGGTGTGCGATAGTAAACAAATGTAAACTTATCTTAGAAGGGGTAGCAGCTGTCGTCAAGCAGGGCATCGTTGCAACCGAGCCGATGCGAACCAGGGGTCGGCGCGAGGCCGTTCACAGGGGATATAATCGCCCGAATCATCCACTTCACTGACAAGACCACTGGGCAGGGGACCGGCATGCATATCCTGGGTATCGATATCGGGGGGACGGGGGTTAAGGGCGCCGTGATCGACACGGCGATCGGAGAATTGGTCACCGAGCGCTTTCGCCTCGAATCGCCGCGTCCGTTGACGCCCGAGTCTCTCGCCATCACCATCCAGGCGGTTGTCGCGCAGCATCAATGGTCAGGGCCGATCGGCATCGGTTTTCCGGCAGCCATCCAGCATGGCATTGCCCGCACCGCGGCCAATATCGACCCGTCCTTCATCGGCTTGCCGGTGGCCGACTATTTCACCAAGCAGACTGGCTGTCCGGTCTATGTCGCCAATGACGCCGATGTCGCTGGGCTGGCCGAAATGCGGTTCGGCGCTGGGCAAAACGTGGCCGGCGTGGTGCTCATCGTCACCATCGGCACCGGCCTCGGCACAGCGCTGTTCAGTGACGGGCATCTGTTGCCGAATACCGAGCTGGGCCATATCGTGCTCGACAACGGGATGGAGGCCGAGCGCTACGCCTCGGAAGCGGTGCGCGATCTGCAAAAGCTGAAGTGGAAAGATTGGGGCGACCGCTTCAATCACTATCTGATCACGATGGAGAAGCTGTTCTGGCCCGATCTGATCGTGCTCGGCGGCGGCGCGAGCAAGAAACTGCCCAAGTTCGCACCACGGATCACCACCCAGACTCCGGTGACGCCCGCCCACTTTCTCAATCAGGCCGGCATGATCGGCGCGGCGCTGTTCGCCGAGGAGAATCTGGATAAGTGATGGGGTCGTTCGGCAGCGGATGTTTCCGTTGGCCTCGATTTGGAAAAAGCGGGCTACCACTTCGGCCCATGGCCCTTGCTTTCGCGTTCGCCGAAGTCGCGAACGGACTCGCCGATCTTTTTCGGTACGACCTCCGTGGCGACCCAAGGTATTACATCTTTCATGTGATTGACGAAATTGCCGTTCAGATACTTGTAGTCGCAGAAACCGTCGCTTTTTCGCGTGCAAACGGTCTGGAACTTGTCGATATGGATATCGTGCCGGTGGGTTTGGCGCGAACTGGTTTGCACGACGCAGACGTGCAAGCCTGGCCCGGCAGTGATCAATTCGCGGAAACAGTCGCGCGGACCATGGACGGTCGTGGTCGGATCGTCCTCACAAAACAGCGAGGAACCTCGCAGTAGTTTGAGCAGGTCGTCCGGCTTGTCGCAGAGAAAATTGAAACCCTGCGAGATCTGATGCCCCTGGTCATAGGTCCAGGGGCCGATGATGGTCTGGATGAAAGGCCACAGCTTGGCTTCCTTGCCGCAGCGCGAGTAGATGGCGCTGATGACCGCCAAATGCCCCCCCGCGTTCAGATCGTTAATGTAATCGGCGAAGAGTCGGCCGGGCCAGCCTTTGACATATTCCTGATGGGACTGGACCATCGTTTGCTTGAGCGCGGCGGGCAGGCTTTCATAGGAAGCAGGCAACACGGGATCGGCCATTGGAGCATCCTCGGTGGCAACTGACCTTTCCAGTTTAGCTGCTGCTCCCGCGATATTCGCGCGTGATTTCCAGCCTCAGTCGGCGTGCCGAACGATGTAGTCCTGGACCTGATTGACGTCTACGTCCACGACTTCGAAGCGTTGCGGTAAAGCCTCCAGATCTTCATAGCCGGCCGGCCGTTCCGGCGGATGACCCAACGCCTCGACGATGGATTCTTCGAACTTGGCCGGCAGGGCCGTTTCCACGCAGATCAACGGGATGTCGGCCTCGCGGTGTTCCAGGCCGACCTTCAC
>RXIW01000026.1 GCA_003989065.1 Candidatus Competibacteraceae bacterium | reverse complement strand
AGCCATACCGCCGACCTTGGGGACGGCGATGATCGGGTATCGCGGCGAGAAAGGTCGGCAAGAGCATCAGTGCATCCTATGATCTGAAAAATTCGTAGAATGCATCAGTTGAGAAGCATTGAACAGCCCTGGAGTCATGCCTTACACCGTGGGACTGACCATCAGGGGGATGGTGATGCGAGCCTGGTAGTGGTCAGGGGTTTCGCTGATGCACAACAGATCGGGGAGGGCGTAGGCCAGCTGCAGCCGTTGGCGAATATTAGCCTGGGCGGTACCGTGGCCTGGCTTGGCAGGCTCAGGCGGGCGTGGGTTGGTAATGGTGACATGCAGTGCGCGTGTTTGGCGCTCGACATGGATGGCGAGGATGCCGCCAGCCGGAAGGCGCTGGATGCCGTGGCGGATGGCGTTTTCGACTAGCGGTTGCAAGAGCAGCGGCGGCAGAGGGGTATCGAGTGGCAGGCCATCGTCCAGTCGCCAATCGACTTGCAGTCGCTCGCCTATGCGCAGTCGTTCGATGGCGAGATAGCGGCGCGTGAGCTCGATCTCTTCGGCCAGCGAGGCGCTGACCCGGTCGGTCAAAGCGGAGCGCAGTAGATCAGCTAGGTCGAGCACAGCCTGTTCGGCTGGGTCGGGTTGGCTGCGAATCAGGCTAGCAATGGTGTTGAGGGTGTTGAACAGGAAGTGCGGATGAATCCTGGCCTGCAGCGCCTGCAGCCGGGCGCGGGCTTCGGCTTCGATGTTTCGTTGCCATTGATGCTGGATATAGAAATAGCGCAGAGCGATCAGCGTGATGATACCAGCAATGGCGAGATTACGAACGGTGGCAGTGTACGGTGAGATGACTAGGGGATCGGATTTGAAGTATGGTCCCAGGAACCAATTGCCGAGCACTGAAAAGATCAGTGTCACTGTTTCGGTCAAGGCGAGCGTGGTAATTATTGTGGTGATGGTACCACACTGATTGAGCCAGCGATGACAACAACAAAGTAACAGTGCTGAGCTAAGAGTGGCCCACTGTACGAATAGGGATGTCAGCGCCAGTTCCGACCAAAAGTCGGCCTCTAGTTTTGCTAAAGTCAAAATAAATGCGAATGATTCACCTAATACTACTGTCAAAAATGTAACTTGATTAGTGCAAAAATTAGGAAGGAAGCTGCGGTCTTGCAGTGCGCGAGCAGGGCTAGTTGTTAAATTTTTGATCAGGTTAGAGGGGGATAATAGATGTATGGTCTCGACTAGGAGATGTTGGTTGCATTGATCTTTATCATTAGGCATTTTCTGATCGTTCCAATATCGAAAGGGTAATGTGAAGAGAAGATGGTCTTTGGTGTTCCTGTGGTGATTTAGTATTAATAGGCTGTTCTGTTTAACCTGTTGATATTATTTATTAATGTTCGGTAGATGTTGAGGGTTTATGATCGTTTATTCTAAGTAGTTTAAACTGATTGTCCGCAAGTTTTGCAGGATATAAGACGATGATTTTATAAACAAAGCGTTCTCAACACGACAAAATGTGAATATTGATAATGTAGTTGATCCTATATGTTTGTCGAATAGGATCAAAAATTAAAGCATCATATAAGTCATTGATTTATCTTGATTAAGTAAGGCGTGGGTAATCGGGTGGTCATAAAGGGCTCCGGATGCCGTTAAAAAAAGGCTGCTGGGGGTGGCGGCGACGCTTGAAAGGGCGGGCGCGAGGTCTTGGCGAATGAAAAGCCCCCGATCTTCGAGATGCTCCAACGGGCTAGGGCGATAGTGGTCGAGAGGCTGGAAAACGTTCGGCAAACTACCATCAGCCTGATCATGCCATTCATCGCGCCCGGAACACGGGGGTATACCGATGAGTACGACATCGACCATCGATTGCCGGAATGGGGCTTTGACTACCATACCGTGTGTCATAGCCGGGGCGAATACGCCTGCGATGAGGACGGCGACGGTTTCTATGAGGTTTATGTCAACACTGCCGAGGGGTTCTGGTTGTTGCTGCGTTCTTGGCTGCGACCTCATCGGGGGATCTCGCAAGAAAAATTGCCGCTCTACTTGGGCTTCTTTCAGTTCGTCTATAACGCCTGTATTTGCGGCAAAGGCTTGCTGAGTCCCCTCTTGGAATTCTTGGTCGCGTAACGGGGCAAACTGACTGGATTCCATATTGAGCGATTGTTTTTAGCGGAACCTAGAGTGGTTGCTATTGTGATGATTGTAGTAGCGAAAGAGGTGCCTGAAATACCAAACCAGGAGATGAGGCATGTCTGCGTCTAAGGGCAGAGGATTTTCCTTGATCGAACTTATGGTCACGCTCGTGATTGTAGCCGTCCTATTGAGAGTAGGTGTGCCTAGCTTGAGGACTTTACTCATTAAAAGTCAGCTTTCTGGGGAGGTGCAGGATTTTTACGGAGCGATTAGCTATGCACGAAGTGAAGCAATCAAGCGAGGCAATTATGTATCCATTTGCAAGCGTAAGACCGATACAAGCTGTGGTGGCGGTGTTGGCGATACCACTACATGGAGCAATGGCTGGATTATTTTCACTAACGCTGATAATGATGATCCTGCAACCATAGATACTGGCGAGCCTATCTTGCGTGTTGTCCCAGCGCTTCCAGATGGCTATACCCTCAACGCGAGCAGTAACTTTGCTAGCTATATCACCTTTGATCGCTTTGGTATGGCCAATCGTATTGGAACCTTTGTGTTTTGCGCAAATGGTGATAGAACTACCGCTAAGGCCATCATAGTCACACGAGCTCGTCCACGCATCGCTACTGATACCAACGGAAATGGTATTCCCGAGACAGATAATGGAACTGACATCGCTAGTTGCACGAGTCCATAAATGCGATGAATAGAAAATCCTGTCGTTTTTCCCAGTTTGGCTTCTCTTTACTCGAAGTCTTGATCGCCTTGGTAATCACCGCTATCGGGTTAATGGGCTTCGCAGTGATGATGCTTAATACTCTGCAAAATAATCGTTTGGCTATGGAGCGTGGTATAGCTACTTTCTATGCTTACGAAATTATTGATTGTATGCGTGCTAACAAGGTTGGATTGTCTAACGGTAACTATACAATTAATTTCGGCGCCAGTCCATCTGGCTCATCTGTAGCCTCTAGCGATCTTACTTTATGGAAGAGCGAATTGGCAAAATTGCTGCCATCAGGTGATGGGCAAATCAGTTTTAGTGGTAGTACCGTTACAGTTCAAATCCAGTGGGATGGGGCAAGTCAGCCTTGGACAACCGAGTCAACATTATGAAACTATACTCATCTAGCCGAAAATTGACTTTGCTATCCTCTATCCAACGCAAGGGATTTTCACTGATTGAGCTAATGGTCGCTATGGCAATGGGACTCGTATTATTGGCGGGGCTTTTCTATATTTATATCAATGCTTCAAATAGTTCGCGTAGCCAGGGCGCCTTGGCTCTAATGCAAACTAATGCGCGCTACGCTTTTGAATTCATGGGTGTAGATATCCGTATGGCGGGATTTACCGGATCACAGGATCTTACCAATGTCGTCGGTATTCCAAATCCTGCTACCTTGAAAGGCTTATTTGACTTGGCCAATCCGTTGGTTGGCTATAGTGATACCAATCCACCTAACGTCTGCGCGACTGTAAATACAATAGCCTGTTATTTGGCAAATACAGATTCTCTGACCGTCGTTCGTGTGGATACTGCGAACAAATATGCTCTTTCTAATTATAATACAACGGGACTTTCTTTTACTTTAACGGCTTGGCCGACCAGTGATGCACCACAGGCTGGTGAGGTCTTCGTGGCGGCGGATTATACTCATGCCGCTGTTTTTCAGGTAGGGACTGTAGATAGTGCTGCAAAAACGGTGTCCTATGGCTCAGGCGGAAGCCCAGGTAACACCAGCACAAATCTAGGTGGTACAACTGGATTTCATGGCGGTATCAATGCGCTGGCCCTTTATCGTCTTAGCGGCATTTCGTATTATATCGGTAGGAATCCTGTAGGCGAGCCAGCCTTATATCGGGACAAGCTGGAGAACGACGGCACGACTTTGAGCAGCAGCGCGCAAAGGACGACTAATAAGGGGGAAGAACTGGTCCAAGGGGTGGAAGACATGCAAATTGCTTATGGGGTCGATACCAGTGCTGATGTCACTACTAGAAGCCCTCTTCCCGGTGATGGTAGCGTCGATGGGTATTGGACTGCCAATGAAGTCAATAGTAACGCAATGGGAATGTCTTCATCAATTTGTACTACTAGTGGCGCTTATTGGAAATGTGTGCTCAGCGTTCGTATTACTTTGACTTTAGTCTCAGGGCAAAACGAGAAAGTCGGAACGACAGGCGATAAGCTTCTGCGTAAAACCTTTGTGAATACTATTGCGATCCGGAATCGTTTGTTATGAGAAAGTTACCTATTGCTTTGAAGCGAACTCAGCGTGGTGCAACACTGATCGTTGCTCTTTTGATCCTTTTGATGATCATGATGTATGGTATTCCTGCCGCTATGGATAGCATGCAAAATGAGCGTATGGCGGGGAATACTCGTCAACGGGATTTGGCATTTCAGGCTACGGAACATGCTATTAAGAAGGCACAAACTTGGATTCTCACCCAAACCCACAGTTCGCTGGATGCTCTGGCTCCAGCGACTGTAACAATCTGTTCTCCTGGAAATACGGATCCTAACACAACGGATTGCATTTTTCCCAATGGCCAGTGCCATGCGAACGATGTAGTATATTGGCGATCGTTCTTCAGTTCGAATTCTAGCAATGTATGCACGCTCAGCGGGACCGATACAATCGGTTTAGTGACTGCTCAGCCCCGCTATATTGTGGAAAGAATGCCCTCGGATACTTCTGGCTCTCAGAAGAAGGACTATTACCGTGTTACTGCTTGGGGTGTGGGTCAGGATAGTAATGCGGTTGTCATTATTCAGACTATGTACCAGTTTGCTGAGTAGGGAAAAACCATGTTGTCGACAATCTTTATCCATTGTATTCGTCTAGCTTTGGTCGCTACTTTGCTGTGCTCCATCAGTGTTCAGGTTGCTAATTCAACCACTCTGACCATTCCAGATTATCCGCTATTTTTAACGTCTACTGGTGTTCCGCCGAATCTGACACTCACTCTGGACGACTCAGGCAGTATGGCTTGGGCGTATACTCCGGATTTGGTTCCAAGTAATTATTATGCTGAGTATAGCTCTGCATTGGATGGCCGATATGTGAAATCGGCTGCCTATAACCCAATTTACTATAACCCAAAGATTACCTATACTGCACCCGTGGTCGTCACAGGGGTAGATGCCAGTGGAAACGCTATACTGACGACACTTAGTACCACCTTTAATGCGGCCTATCTCAATGGATTCAATACATCATCCGCAAAGCTTGATCTTAGCCAGCAGTACCAACCTACTGCAGGTATGTATCCGTATACTACCACCGATACTAGTACAACTCACTGGCACATGCGGCATTATAGTAATGATGTGGCTTGCAACAGAGTCTCAAAAAAATATCGTTGTCAATATAATAAAGCAGCTGGGTTATCATCAACTCCGACATGGGTTGATATGCCATCTACACCGAGCTGTAGTAGTAGTGGCGACTGCCAGCCATCAAGTACTGGAACTACGCAGTTTATGCCAGCCTACTATTATGTTTACAATACCTCCAAGTCTGAATGTGATAAATCACCCGCAACGCTGACCGATAATAATTGTTATAATATTGTAATTGTTAGTGCAACATCGGGGATAAATCGCGGCGATGGAAGCGGGAATGATGAGCGCCAAAATTTTGCCAACTGGTTCTCCTTTTATCGGACACGTAACCTGATGACCGTTTCGGCAGCTTCCCTAGCTATGTCCACTTTGCTCAATACGGTCCGGGTCGCTTGGCAGGCTATCAACAGTTGCTATACAAGCGGTAGATATCCCTCCTTAGTGACTAATTACTGCCAGGGTTGGGATTCTAGCGCCAAAACGGTTAATAATAAGATCTATCCTTTCTCTGGTCAACACGAGATGGATTTCTACAGTTGGCTCACGCGTTTGCCTGCTAGCAATGGTACTCCATTGCTAACGGCGGTGCAGCGCGCTGGCGATTACTACAAGACTACGGGTTCCAGCAGCCCTTATGATGATGATTTGACAAGTTCATCCACTAACACGATGGCTACCTGTCGGAAAAACTATCAGCTCATTATGACCGATGGTATGTGGAATAGCGATAGTGTGAATAGTAGCGATAGCTATAAAAACTATGATAGTACGTCTCATGCCTTGCCGGATAGCACAGCTTACTCTAGCCAAACCCCCTATAAAGATAGTAACTCAAGCAGTTTGGCTGATGTTGCTTTTTACTATTGGGCAAATGATCTGGTTCCTGAATTATTGGCTAATGATGTCTCAGCTTCAATTGTTGATCCATCAGGCACAACCTCCAAGCAGTATTTCAACGCAAAGAACGACCCTGCAACTTGGCAGCACATGGTTAATTACACTGTAGGCTTGGGGATGACCCCATATCTCATCAGTACCTCTGGCGGTGAGCTGTCTTGGGGCGGCGATACCTATAGCGGTAGCTACACAGATATTGTTAATGGTAACAAGAGCTGGCCTACCACCAGTAATTCTGGTGTGAATGGCAATGCCGCCGACCTATGGCATGCTGCCATCGACAGTCGGGGCAAGTTTTATAATGTGGATGATCCCCAAGATATGAATGCTGCTTTTCAGGACATCATCAACACTATCAGTTCAGCAGCGGATTCAGGTGGCGGCTCCGCCGTGAGTTACAATGTCGGGAGGACTACGGATACAGGCGCTACCACCTTTGTCGCCGGTTTCAACGCCGACTGGAGCGGTACATTGGAAGCGGTCGCGATGGATGCGAATGGCAGCCTTGCCAGCACAACCGGCACGCATGGTGAGACGATCCTGGTTGACACCTGGGAGGCTGGGAGTTTGATTCCTCCAGGAAATCAGCAATCGCCAGATCTATCGCGCCATATTTATACCCTAAACGATGGTGTTGCCCAGGAATTCGTCCTTTCGATTTGTAACAGCAGTAGTTCTCTGACAACAGCGTTAAACCAAGATCCTTTGAACCCGGATAGCAGTGGAAATCCAACAGTAGATAGTCTTTGTTCGCAAAGGCTTGCTTGGCTCCGGGGCTATATCGCTATCACTGGCGTATCCGCTTGGGATTCCACGAATAAAAAAATCACCTTTACAGCGCCCCAGCATGGCTTGAAGGCAGGTGATGAAGTGACTGTATCGGGTGTGACTCTGACAGGAACCACTCCAACAGCGCTTAATACTAATAAATATACTATTTCCAGTGTCACGAATGATACCTTTACTGTCCCTATACCAACTGATCCAGGTGGTACTTATGTTACGGATACAGACCGTAACGACCGAGTCCGTTATACCAATTTTCGCAATCGGACAACATCGGTCTTGGGCGACATCATCGATTCTACCCCGGTGTTTGTCTACAAGGACGATTTTGGCTACGGTGGTGCCAGCATCAAAGTAACTGGGCAAGACAGTTACGCAAATTATGTCGCTGCAAAGGCTAGCAAAGTACCCGTGGTCTATGTTGGCGCCAACGATGGTATGTTACACGCTTTCAATGCCGCAATCAGTGGTTCGGGTATGGGTATGGAGTTGTTCGCCTATATACCAGCTGGAGTGTATGACAATCTGAGCGTGCTAACCAATCCGAACTATACAGCATCTCACAAATTTTTCGTAGATGGCACACCAACCGTACACGATGCTTATATTGGTAGTCGCTGGGGAACCTATCTGGTCGGTGGTTTGCGGAAGGGTAGCCGGAGTATTTACGCTCTTGATGTGTCTAGCCCTGACAGTTTTTCCGCTACGAATGTCAAATGGGAATTTACCGATACCAAAGATCTGGGGCTGACTTTTGGTCAGCCCCAGATCGCAGCCGTGAGTGCCATCCAGTGGGCTGCTATTTTCGGCAACGGCTATAACAGCACCAATCAGGATGCCGTTCTGTATATCGTCGATCTTGGAACTGGTTCACAGATTGCCAAAATTTCCACTGGCAGCAGTCCTTCCAACGGGTTATTCACGCCATACCCGTTTGACCAGGACGGTGATGGGATCGTAGATGTAATCTATGCAGGCGATTTGCAGGGTCATCTCTGGAAATTTGAAAAGAATGCACTGGGTGTCTGGATTCTTGGTAATGGTGGTAAGGCTTTATTCACAGCGCTTAATAACAGCAATAAAGTGCAACCGATTACCAGTCAGCCGAAAGCGGTAGTGCTATCTAGTGACACTACGCTAGTTCCATCGCCGTTCAATGGTCAATTGATGGTTTATTTTGGTACCGGGCGTTATCTAACATCTGACCCAACGAAACCAACCGACACGAGCGTTAACGATCTGCTCAATAGTAATATGCAGACTTTCTACGGCATCATGGACACCTCTTCAGGTGCTACGGTGTCTCGTACCAAACTATTGCAGCAGACTATTAAAAGTACAACAACCACTGCCGGAGAAACATACAGAGTCATCAGTGACAATGCTATTGTAGATACTAGTATCCGAGGATGCTACCTGGATTTCGATACCACTACACCGCCAGCACCTTCTGAGCGAATCTTGGCGTCACCCTTGATTAAGGTGTTCAAGACGCTGCAGACACGTGTGATTTTTACGACTTCAGTCCCTACTGCGGATGCTTGTGCAAAAGGTGGTATAAGTTGGTTGATGGAATTGAGTGCTAGTTGTGGTCGCTTAGCAGAGTCGCCTTTCGATGTTAACAATAACGGTACATTCGACGAGGTGGGTGATCTTGTAAATGATGGCGCAGGTGGCACAGCAGCAGTGGGTGGAATGTCATTATCATTGCTGGTTCCATCTTCAGATGCACCGCCATGGATAGAAGGCACTGCACCAGCTACGAGCGGTAAATCGATAGCCTATAAGCTGTTAACTGACACGAAGGGCAACGTGATCAGAGTCCCTCAGCTCAGTGAATACATTATTACCGGTAGTGGTTCTCCCACGCCTATCTCTTGGGAGCAAATACAGTGAGATTCAACTTGGCTGGCCGCCCCCTGAATCAAGCCTCCCCGCTAGGATATGAGCGGAAACGTAAGCGGTTACGTGACGATGTTCATCACAATAGGCACGCTGGATTCACGTTGATTGAAGTGATGATAGCGGTAGTAATTGTGGCGATACTAGCCGCAGTCGCGTTGCCAAGCTATCAGCAATACACTAAACGCAACCACCGAGCCGGGGCTAAAGTCGCCCTGTTGATGGATGCGCAGTTTATGGAGCGGATTTTTACCGAGTCGAATGCCTATAATAAGAATGCTGCTGGTGCGAGTATTACAAGCACTTCCTTGCCCTACCAAAAATCGCCTATCGATGGTACTGAAGTTGTTTATAACATTACCATTACAGTAGATGCGACGAGTTGTAATACTATAATGGGAACTCCTATCTGCTATATCTTAACGGCAACGCCTGCTACCGGAGGGCCAATGGTTGGAGATGCCTGCGGTGCATTAACACTCAATAATCAAGGTATTAAAGGTGTGGGGGGTAGTACCGTGACAGAGTGTTGGGGCAAATAACATAGGGAAGGGAACACCCTCTATTGGTTGGCACGTCGTGTGCTTATGAAACATCAGTTGCTTTTTCCACCAAGGAATCCACTGATGCTTCAGACTGTTGCCACCGTTCCTGCCCCACGCATGATCGAACTGCTGGAACTGATCGAATTGGCCAACCGGCACGATGCCGAGCCACGGCTGCACGAATTCCTGCACCATTGCCGCCGTACTGGCTACGAGCCACCGATCGAATTGTTGGATCTGGCGCGGGACCATATCCAGCGCAAGCCGGTGCGGCGGGTTTGCCAAGGCTGAAATCGGTGGTAGGCATAACACAGCAGGCCAAACTGGTTCGGTAACGGCCCGAAGTGGATCGGTCCAGGCGGTAAAGGTGTTACCATGCCGCGCGACGCGCCCTCACCTGCGGCGCTTACCGAACCTATCGTCGCCATGACCCACTGTTCTCCGACGGATGTCGTTTCACCCACCGCTTCCACCCTTTATACCGATACCGCCGGTATCGGGCCGGACGTGGTATTGGTGCATGGTTGGGGTATGCACAGCGGCGTCTGGGAAGATGTCGCCGGTGACCTGCTCAATGACTACCGGGTCACGGTGCTGGATCTGCCCGGCCATGGTTTCAGCCGTCCAACCAAATCCGGTTACACCCTCGCCGAACTGGCTGAAGCGGTCGCAGCTGCGACGCCGACTCCGGCGGCCTGGATCGGGTGGTCACTGGGTGGCCTTGTCGCCCAGCAGGTGGCGTTGGCCATGCCGGAGCGGGTGACGCGGCTGGCGCTGGTCAACAGCACCCCTTGTTTCGTTCAACGCCCCGACTGGCCGCATGCCATCGCCCCGGTGGTCTTGCGCCGCTTTGCCGAAGAACTGAGCCAGGACTATCGGATGGTGCTCAAGCGTTTTATCGCCCTCGAAGTCTACGGCAGCGAGCACGCCAGCGCCCAGCTGCACCGGTTCAAGACCATCCTGTCCCGACGCGGCGAACCGGAAGTGACGGCGCTCCAGGATGGACTGGCGATGCTGGAGAGTAACGATCTGCGCGCCGCTTTGCAGAACCTTGCCTGTCCACTGTTGATGTTGATGGGGCAGCGCGATCAACTGGTTCCGGTGGCGGCGGGGGAGGCAATCCAGAACCGGCTACCGAATACCCGGCTGCATGTCTTTCCCCGCGCCGGCCACGCACCGTTTTTCTCCCATCTGCCGGAATTCATGGCCGAACTGCGGGCTTTCCTCGATGCATGACGGGGGCGAGG
Organism: Candidatus Competibacteraceae bacterium; assembly: GCA_003989065.1. Lineage (GTDB taxonomy): Bacteria > Pseudomonadota > Gammaproteobacteria > Competibacterales > Competibacteraceae > RXIW01. The sequence goes on along the minus strand of RXIW01000026.1, from coordinate 31,891 downwards.
GACAGCCGTTCGAACCGAACCGGGCATTGTTGCGGCGCGCCCTAGAGCGGGCCGCTCCCCATTACGACGAGGCGGCTTTCCTGCAACGCGAAGTGGGTGGCCGCTTGCTGGAGCGGCTGGATTTGCTGAAACTCCAGCCGGAAACGATCCTCGATGTCGGCTGCGGTAGCGGCTTGATCACCACCGCGCTGATGAAGAAATACCGTAAGGCCAAGGTGATTGGGCTGGATCTGGCTTCGGCACTGGTGGCGCGAGCGCGTCGCCGAGCGCCGTGGCTGCGGGTCCTGCATGGGGCGGTCAGCGATGCGACGGCCTTACCGCTGGCCGATGCTTGCTGCGATCTGATCTTCTCTAATCTGGCTCTGCCGTGGTATCCCGATCTCGATCAGGTGCTCGCCGAATTTCGCCGGGTGCTCAAACCAGGCGGCGCCTTGCTGTTCAGCACGCTGGGACCCGATACCCTGATCGAACTGCGACGGAGCTGGGCCGCCGCCGATGGCTACAATCACGTCAACGGTTTTCTCGACATGCACGATATCGGCGATGCTTTGCTCCGGGCGCGGCTGGCCGAGCCGGTGATGGATGTGGAGCGGCTGACCCTGACCTACGCGGATGTCGATGGCTTGATGGGCGACTTGGGCAAGGCGGGCGCTGGCAACGTGACCGCCGGTCGAGCGCCTGGCCTGACCGGTAAAGGGCGTCTGCAGGCGATGCGCGCCGCTTACGAGCGCTTTCGCCGCCCCGATGGGTTGTTGCCGGTCAGTTGCGAGGTGGTGTATGGCCATGCTTGGGGTCCTGTGCCGCAGCAAGATCGCCCGCGCACCGCCGGCCCGGCGGTTTTCCCGCTGTCGCAGTTGCGCCGGCGCGGTCTCTGAACGTCGCGCGGGGGGGTCTACTCGCCGTCCAGCAACTCGCCCAGCGTGCGGGTCAGCAGCCGCAGATCGCTTTCCCGCGACAGGGTGTGTTCGCCATCCTTGACCAGAATCAGCCGCACGTTTGGACTGGCCAACTTTTCCAGTACGTGGCGACTGGTTTGCCACGGCACGTCGACATCGTTCATGCCATGGATCAGGCGCACCGGACAGTGGATCGGCAGCACCGGCCGGTCGAGCAGACGATGCCGGGCGGCTTCCTCGATCAGATCCATGGCGATGACATAGGGTTCGCCGTAGGACGAGGGCAGGGTGATGACCCGTTCCCGCCGCAGCCGTTCCTGCAACGGCGGGTCCAAACGGTCCCACAACAGATAACGGGTGAAATCGGCGGCGCAGGCCAGTCCGAGCAGGGATCGTATCCGTTCCGGCCGCGCCAGCGCGGTCAACAACATCAACCAGGCCCCCATCGACGAACCGACCAGGATTTGTGGTCCCTCGGTCAGCTGGTCCAGCACCGCCAGCGCCTCGCTAGCCCAGCGGCCGATGGTGCCATCGACGAAGCGGCCACTGGACGCGCCGTGGCCGGAATAGTCGAAGCGGATGAACGCCTGACCCCGCTGGCGACACCACTGCGCCAGGGTGGTGGCCTTGGTGCCGGTCATGTCGGAGGTGAAACCGCCCAGGAAGATCACGCCGGGCGCGGACCCCGGAATGCGGTGATAGGCGAGGGTGGTGCCGTCGGCGAGCGACAGTCGCGCTGGTTGTGAGGATTCGGGAGATATCATGCCACCAAGCCCCAGGTTTGCGCGACCAGCGCGGGCAGGATGACGCCAGCGGCTCCAGTCAGACAGAACGTTGCCTGCGGGCTGAGCGGGGTTGGCTGAGGATTGATCTCTACCACGGTCGCGCCGTGGGTGAGCGCGGTCAGTGGCAGATCGGCGGCGGGATAGACCAGCGCCGAGGTGCCGACGCTGAACAGGATCTGCGCGGTGGCGGCGGCATGCTCGGCGGCTCGTAGCACCCCTGCCGGCAGCATTTCGCCGAACCACACCACATCCGGTCGCAGCAGACCACCACACTGCGGGCAGCGCGGCGGAATATCTGTGCTCTCGGGCCAGCTTTCTACTGGCCTGTTTTCGTTGAAACATTTGGTGCGGAACAGGTTACCGTGCAGTTCCAGAATCTGGTGACTGCCGGCGCGCCGATGCAGACCGTCCACGTTCTGGGTGATCAGAGTGAATTCCGCGATCCGCCGCTCCATTTCGACCAGCGCCAGGTGGCCGGCGTTGGGCGTGGTCTGTCGCACCTGTTCCCGCCGCCAAGCGTACCACTCCCACACCAGTTGCGGATTGCGCCGGAACGCCTCCGGGGTGGCCAGTTCTTCCGGATTGTAGCGCGCCCACAGGCCGGTCTGGGCTTCGCGGAAGGTCGGCACGCCACTCTCGGCGGAGATGCCCGCACCGGTTAGCACCGCCACCCGGCGGGCGGAGCGCAGGCGCTGGATCAGTGCGGCGGGGATATGGGGTTCGCTCATGATGGGGGCAGCCTCCGGATGGCTAACAAGACCATGACAGTAGCATAACATGTTGACGCGCCGGTTCGATTGGACGAGAACCGCGTCGGGAAAGACATTCCATATAGTTGTATTTTACAACTATAATGTCATATTCGCTGATGGTCGGTAGTCAGGAGTGTCATAATGTGGACTACAACCCGCTTGAATGTGGCTGGCGCAGACAATACCCGCAACCGAGGAAAGCCACCATGCATCTCGAATTCTTGATCATCGATCCCCAGAACGATTTCAGCGATGTCTCCGGGGCGGCCCTGCCGGTGCCGGGGGCCAGCGCCGATGCCAGGCGCTTGGCGCAACTGCTGAACCGGCTGGACGATCGAATCGCCGCCATCCATGTCACGCTCGATACCCACCAACTGGTGGATATTGCCCATCCGGTGTTCTGGTTGGATCGCAACGGCCAACAGCCCGCGCCCTTTACCCAGATCACCGTGGCCGAGGTGGAGAATGGCGACTGGCGTCCATTCCGGCCGGATTACCGACAGCGGGCGCTGGACTACGTGCGGGCGCTGCGCGACAACGGTCGCTATACGCTGACCATCTGGCCGCCCCACTGTCTGGTCGGGACCTGGGGCCACAATGTGATGCCGGCAGTGGCCGACGCGCTTCGGGGCTGGGAGGAGCGAAAACTCGCCCGGGTGGATTATGTGACCAAGGGCCAGAGTCCGTGGACCGAACACTATTCGGCCGTGCAGGCCGATGTGCCCGATCCGACCGATCCGGCCACCCAACTCAACCGACGCTTGATCGAGACCTTGGAAACCGCCGATCAGGTAGCCTTGTCCGGACAAGCCCTGTCGCATTGCGTGGCCAACACGGTGCGCGATATCGCCGATCACTTCGGCCCGGACAGCATCGGCAAACTGGTGCTGATCGAGGATACCAGTTCGCCGGTGCCAGGCTTCGAGCAGTTGGCCGACCAGTTCCTGGCCGATATGAAGCAGCGCGGGATGAGAACGGTCAAGGCGGCGGAGTTCATGTGCGCATGACCGTGGCCTTGGATTCCCACTTCACCATCGGCAAATTGCACCTGTGCTGTCAGGATTATGTCTATCAGGGTTGGGCTGGCTTTCCGTATGTGATCTTGGCCGACGGCTGTTCTTCGGCCCCGGATAGCGATGTGGGTGCACGCCTGCTGGCGTTGAATGCGCGCCGGTTGTTGCCGCAATTCGCACTCGCGGCGCGAGACGAGGCAGAGCGGCATGCGCGGCATTGGCGGTTGGGACGCCGGATCGTGCGTCGCGCCGCTCGGCAGGTGCGCGACCTGGGCATGAATCTGTCGATACTCGACGCGACCTTGCTGGTGGCTTGGTGCGATGGGGTGACGGTGTATGTCCATCTGTACGGCGATGGTTGTCTGGCCGTCCGGCGTCTCGATGGCGGGGTGGCGGCGATCGAGGTCGAGTACGCCGGCAATGCGCCCTATTACCTGTCTTATCAGCTGGACCCGGAGCGGCAAGATCTCTATCGGGACTCGATCGAAGCGCCGGCTTCGGCGCAGCGGATCCATTATCTGAGTGACAGCGGGATCACGACTCGGCGGGAGCGCTTCGATGCGCCGACCGTATTCAGTTTCAGCCTTGCCGCGTTGCCGACCGTAGCCGTGGCCACCGATGGCCTGCGTTCATTCGTGGACATCGAGCTGAGCGAGCGGATGAATCTATTGGTCATGGCGCGCGCCCTGTTGGATTTCCTCGATACCGATGGCGCGTTCGTCAAACATCAGCTGCGTCAGGTGGTGGCTGATTACGGTCGGCGCAACATTTTCAATCTCGACGACCTCAGCATGGGAGTATTCGTCAAGATGGACAATGCCGTGGGTTGAGGCCATGGAGTTGAGGCCATGAAGATCACGCCAGTCAAGCCGGATGCGGCGGAATCGCCGCCTCAGCCCAACGCCTTGCCGGGCGAGAGAGCAGCGTTCTCGGTCGATCTGGTGATTTTTACGATCCGTAGCCAGCGGTTGCAGGTGTTGCTGGTCAAGCGCGCCGATCCGCCCTTCGTGGGGTGTTGGGCCTTGCCGGGCGGGTTTCTGGATGTGGAGATGGATGAATCCATCGAGTCCTGCGCCCTGCGTCGGCTGGTCGAGAAGACCGGGGTGCATGCGCCGTATCTGGAGCAGCTCAAGACTTACGGCTCCCGCGAACGCGATCCACGCGGCTGGACTGCCACTACCGTCTATTTCGCGCTGATGGCCTCGGACCCGGCCGCGCCAGGCAAACAGCGGGAGGCGGTGCGCTGGATGCCGGTACAGGGCGACGGGGTGAACTGCGAACTGGCTTTCGACCACGCCGGAATCCTGGCTGACGCGGTAGAGCGTCTGCGCTCCAAGCTGGAATATACCCATATCGCCGTGCACTTGCTGCCGGAGGAGTTCACCCTGCCGGAGTTGCAGCGGACTTATGAGATCATTCTCCAACAGCCGCTCGACAAGAGTTCGTTTCGTCGCCGGGTCACCCAGGCCGATATGCTGGAGGAAGTCGCCGGCAAGCTGCGCGACGGTTGCGGCCGGCCGGCACAGGTTTACCGGTTCCGTGATTACGACCGGCGCACGTTTTTCCCCCGCAGCATCAGCCGCTACGCGCGGTGAACGAGCGCCGGATGTGCGCTCAGAAGAACCGCAGGTAGGCTTCCAGCACCCGCAGGGTATAGGCGCTGGTGGAGCCGCTGTTGTACTGCTCGGGATCGCCGGTCATCCACCAGGCGGCCGAGCGTTGTACGGCGACGATTTCGTTGTTGCCGGCGGCGACCTGCTCGCGCAAGACCTTCCCCATCACGCAAGCCAGGATCTGGCGAGCCAGCGCCTGATCGGCGGCGAACTGTTCCGGGGTGACCTCCTGATTGAGGCAGCGCTTGGACCAGCGGGTGATGTTGTCGGGTTTGACCTGCCAGTCGCTGTAGAGCCCGCCGTTGGGGCCGGGTTTCGGTGCCGACAGTCGCAGTGCTTCCACCAGCGCCTCCACCTTGGCGTCGGAGATTTGCTGGGCGTGGGCGGGAAACATCAGGACAGCGAGCAGCAAGGCCATTCCCAGCCATGGAAGAGGGCCGAGATGGAGCGAAGGCGGGATATGGGTGGTGGGGACAGTGCGGGTCATGGCGGCTTTGCTCACGATGCGAATGGCTCAAGAAGGGGAATGGATCAGCGCGCCTGCGCCCGATCCAGAGCGCGGTAGCTGATGGCTTCGGTCAGGTGCGGCGTGCGGATGTCGGCGCTGGCGGCCAGATCGGCGATGGTTCGGGCGACCTTGAGGATGCGGTGATAGGCCCGCGCCGACAGTCCCAGACGGGCCAGCGCCTGTTCCAGCAGTCGATGATCGGCTTCGCTCAGCCGGCAGTCGCGTTCGATCTCGCGGGTGTTGAGCAGGCTGTTGGGTTTGCCAGCCCGCTGCAGCTGGCGCTCGCGCGCGGCGCAAACCCGGTCGCGCACCGTCGCGCTGGTTTCTTCCGGGGTATCGCCGCGCAACAGGCGGTGCGCCAGGCGCGGGACTTCGATATGCAGGTCGATTCGGTCGATCAGCGGCCCCGAGACCCGCGCCCGATAGCGGCGCACCTGTTCCGGCCCGCAGGCGCAGCGCCGGTCGGGGTCGCCCAGATAGCCGCAGGGGCAGGGATTCATCGCCGCCACCAGCTGGAAGCGCGCTGGGAAATCGGCCTGGCGGGCGGCGCGGGAAATGGTGATCCGGCCCGATTCCAGCGGCTCGCGCAATACTTCCAGCACTCGTCGATCGTACTCTGGCAGCTCATCGAGGAACAAGACGCCTTGATGGGCCAGGGAAATTTCACCGGGGCGGGGCTGTCCGCCGCCGCCGACTAGCGCCACCGCCGAGGCGGTGTGGTGCGGCGACCGGAACGGTCGGATGCCCCATTGCTGCAAATCCAGACCCTGGGCGCTGACCGAGGCGATGGCAGCGGTTTCCAGCGCTTCCGCTTCGCTCAGTGGCGGCAGAATGCCTGGCAAGCGGCAGGCGAGCATGGTTTTGCCGGTGCCGGGCGGACCGATCAGCAACAAGTTGTGATTGCCGGCAGCGGCGATTTCCAAGGCGCGTTTGGCGTGATGCTGGCCGCGCACATCGCCCAGATCCCGTTCCAGCACGACCGCCACCGGGCGGGATGGCGCGATCGGCGGCTGTAACGCCGCGCCGGTGGCCAGTTGGCGACAGACTTCCAGCAGGTGCGCCGCGCCTAGAATCTGCGCATCGCTCACCAAGGTCGCCTCACCGGCGTTGTCGCTCGGTACCAGCAGGGTACGTCCGGCATCGCGGCAGGCGAGTGCGGCCGGCAGCGCCCCGCGGATGCGGCGTAGTTCGCCGCTCAAGGCCAGCTCACCGAGAAATTCGTACTGGCTCAAGCGCTCGGGATTGATCTGGCCCGACGCGGCCAGAATGCCCAGGGCGATCGGCAGATCGAAGCGGCCACCCTCCTTGGGCAGATCGGCCGGGGCTAGATTGATAGTGATGCGGCGACTGGGAAATTCGAACTGGCTATTGAGGATAGCGCCGCGCACCCGGTCCTTGCTTTCCTTCACGGCCGCTTCCGGCAGCCCGACGATGAACAATCCCGGCAAGCCACTCGACAGATGCACTTCTACGCTGACCAAGGGCGCGTCGATGCCGACCTGGGCGCGAGTGTAGACGATGGCGAGCGACATATTGTAATCCGTGACTGACTCGTATCACGACTGACAACATCGCCCGCGCTGCACCATGTTGATGCAGTGACGGCTATGGCGGCAGCGGGTCAGAAGTCTGACGCAGAACGGGTCGCCGTGGTCGTTATTCGCCATTGTCCGGTTCGGCCGCTTTCTCCGCACTCTTGCGCCGTCGAGCGATTTTCATTTCCAGCTCAGTGACTTGTTTTTCGAGTTCTTCCACTCTGGCGCGGGTGCGGGCCAGCACACCCTGTTGGACCTCGAATTCTTCGCGGGTCACCAGCTCCAGCTTGGCGAAGGCTGCCTGCAAGGCGGCATGGAAATTCTTTTCCATCTCCACCTGGAATTGCTTGAAGCTCGGCGGCAGCGCCTCGGTGAACCGTTTCGTCAGATCATCGAAAGATTTAGGGTCGATCATCGCCATTTCTCCAGCGGCAGGGATTGTCAGACGCCAGTTTAGCGGGAATTTCCGGTTTTTGCGTGCCCCGTGTAGTGCACCATAATAGTGCGTCATGGCGGGTGTGGGTGCGGTCAGAGGGAGAGGGGAGCGAAGGATATGGCACAAAATTATTTTAAATATTTGTTTTTAAATTAAAAATTATTTTGGCATATGATGTGCTTTTCGCTGAAAACTATGATTCGCTAACGTGCAGGGACTACCTGGATGCCACGACTACGAATCGTGCCTCTCGGGGATATTCCAAAGCCACAGGAGATTCTGAATCCATGAAACTGATTACTGCGGTTGTCAAGCCATTCAAACTGGACGATGTCCGGGAAGCACTTTCGGAAGTTGGGGCGCAGGGCATCACCGTGACCGAAGTGAAAGGGTTCGGTCGGCAGAAGGGGCATACCGAGCTGTATCGTGGGGCGGAATACGTGGTTGATTTTCTGCCGAAGATCAAGATCGAGGTCGGCGTGACCGACGAGCTGGCCGAACGGGTGATCGAGGCGATTTCCCGTGCAGCCAATACCGGCAAGGTCGGTGACGGCAAGATTTTCGTATATGACCTGGAGCAGGCGGTCCGGATCCGCACCGGCGAGTCCGGCATCGAGGCGTTGTAAACACCAAACCTGTCGATAAGGGTGACCGTTGGGTCTTCATTGAAACTCTGGGAGAACATGACTGATGAGTAAAACGATGCGAATGGTGAAGTACGTAGGCCCGCTAGCGCTGCTGGCAGCGCTAGCGCCTGGGCTGGCGGCAGCCCAGGAGGCCGTAAAGCCGGTCCTCGATTCCGGCGATACGGCCTGGATGCTGACTTCCACCGCGCTGGTGCTGTTCATGACCATTCCCGGTCTGTCGCTGTTCTATGCCGGCATGGTGCGCGCCAAGAACGTGCTGTCGGTGATGATGCAGTGCTTCGCGATCACTGCACTGATGACGGTGCTATGGACCCTGTATGGCTACAGCGTGGCGTTCGACACCACGGGTATGGAAGCCAATGTGATCAATCTGAATTCCTTCGTGGGCTCTCTCGGCAAGGCGTTCTTGAGCGGGGTCACGGTGGATAGTCTATGGCAGCCGGTCGCCACGGCGGCGAACGCCATCCCGGAAACGGTGTTCATGACCTTCCAGATGACCTTCGCCATCATCACGCCCGCACTGATCGTCGGCGCATTCGCCGAGCGGATGAAGTTCTCGGCCCTGCTGCTGTTTATGGCCTTGTGGTTCACGGTCGTCTATTTGCCGATCGCCCACATGGTGTGGGGTGGCGCGGGTTCGCTGATCGGTAGCGCCTGGGGCGTGCTGGACTTCGCCGGCGGTACCGTGGTGCATATCAATGCTGGGGTCGCGGGTCTGATCGCCTGTTTGGTCGTCGGCAAGCGCAAGGGTTATCCGAATACGGCCATGCCGCCGCACAACCTCAACTTCACTATCGTAGGCGCTTCGATGCTGTGGGTGGGCTGGTTCGGATTCAACGCTGGCAGCGCCGTGGCGGCCAACGGCAGCGCCGGCATGGCGATGGCGGTGACTCAGATCGCCACCGGTGCGGCGGCGCTGGCGTGGATGTTCTCGGAATGGATGACCCATGGCAAGCCCAGCGTGCTGGGCATCGCGTCTGGCGCGGTGGCTGGCCTAGTGGCCATTACCCCCGCTTCCGGCACTGCCGGCCCGATGGGCGCGTTGCTGATCGGCTTCATCTCCGGTTCCGTCTGCTTCCTGTCTGCGACTAAACTGAAGCAGGCCATGGGCTACGATGATTCGCTGGATGCGTTTGGCGTCCATGCGGTCGGCGGTTACATCGGCGCGATCCTCACCGGCCTGTGCGCCGACAAGATGATGGGCGGGGTCGGCCTCGCCGACGGCGTGAGCCTGGGTGCCCAACTCTGGGCTCAGTTCAAGGGCGCGACGTTCACCTTGATCTATACCGCTATCGCCAGCTTCATTCTGCTCAAGATCGTCGATGCGATCGTCGGTTTGCGCGTAACCGAGGAACAGGAAACCGAAGGTCTGGATATTTCTTTGCACGACGAGCGCGGCTACAACCTGTAATGGGGTGGGCGCGGATATCGAACCCCCCAGAGTCCGATATCCGCGCAAAATCGCGCTTAGCAATGGATTTCGGTTATATTCCAGTTCATGCTTTGATTCTGGGTTAGGCGAACGCTAGAGGTATCCATGAAGCTAGTTACTGCAATCATCAAACCGTTCAAGTTGGACGACGTGCGGGAAGCGTTGTCCGGCATCGGCGTGCAAGGCATTACGGTCACCGAAGTCAAGGGCTTCGGTCGTCAGAAAGGTCACACCGAGTTGTACCGTGGTGCTGAGTACGTGGTCGACTTTCTGCCGAAAGTCAAGCTGGAAATCGCCGTGGACGACGGCCTGGTGGACAAGGTGGTGGAAGCCATCTGCTCTACCGCCAATACTGGCAAGATCGGCGATGGCAAGATCTTTATCTATGATCTGGAACGCGCAGTTCGGATTCGCACCGGCGAAATCGGTCCCGGCGCGCTGTAATGATGGATTGCGCCGCAAGGCGCAATTCAAGATCGACGAGAGGGCGGAGCCATGGCTCCGCCCTTGTGTTTTTCAGCCGACCGATTCCAGCGCCCGCCGCATGAATTCCGGGGTCGCCAGCGCGGCGCGATGGATTTCCGCATTGTAATACTCGGTCGCGAAGGGCTTGGCGGCAGCGTCCGCAGCCCGGAAGTCGGCGACTCGGCCGGTCTTGCGCGCCAGGGTGGCGGTCCACCAGCCGGACGGATAAACGCACTGCGGGAAATGCAGGCTGTGAGTGTCGGCGAAACCGGCGGCCCGCAAGGTCCGGTGCAGGGGCACCAGGATGGTTTCGAGGTGGAACAAGGGCGACTCGCTCTGCTGGACCAGTAGCCCGTCGTCCGCCAGCGCGCGCAGACAATCGCGAAAGAACGGTTCAGCGAACAAGCCTTCGGCCGGTCCGATCGGATCGGTGCTGTCGACGATGATCACATCGTACTGACCCGGCTTGGCGTTCTTGACCCAGGCGATGCCGTCATCGAAGCGCAACTGCGCCCGTGGGTCGCTGTTGGATTCGCACAATTCGGGAAAATAGCGTTCGGACGCCCGGGTGACTTCCTGATCGATGTCGACCTGCACCACGCTTTCCACTCCCGGATGCCTGAGCGCCTCCCGCAAGGTTCCACAGTCACCGCCGCCGATGATCAGGATGCGGCGCGGATCGGGGTGGGTGAACAGGGCCGGATGGACCATCATCTCGTGGTACAGAAAATTGTCACGAGTGGATAGCATGATATAGCCGTCGATCACCATCAGGTTGCCAAAGGCTTCAGTGGCGTAGACAGCGACCTGTTGCCAGGGACTCTGCGCCTCGTGCAGCTTGCCCTGGAGCTTGAGGGAAAAGGCGGAACCCGTCGCCGAGTGAGTTTCGGAAAACCAGTGATGATCCAGCGTCACGTCGAGACCTTTCTTGCTGAGGAGGAACGGCATTGAACGATCCACGGCAGCTACAGCCGGCCTGGACCGTAGCCCAGGCGCGCGCAGTATATAACACCGCCCGTTGGGGCGGCGGCTACTTCGATATCGACGATGGCGGCCGGGTGCGGGTTTGTTCGCCGCGCCAGCCGCGCCATCCTGGCGTCGATCTGTCGGCTCTGGCCGAGGATCTGCGGGCGCGCGGTTACGGCTTGCCGGTGCTGGCCCGGTTCAGCCATATCCTGCACGATCGGGTGGACACCTTGTGCGATGCCTTCGCCGCCGCCATCGCCGAGCTGGCTTACCAGGGCCGTTATACCGCGGTTTATCCGATCAAGGTCAATCAACAGCGCCGGGTGGTGAGCGAAATCGTCCGCCATGGCGGCGCGCGGGTCGGGCTGGAGGCCGGCAGTAAGCCGGAATTGATGGCGGTGCTGGGATTGTCCCAGCCGGGCGGCGTGGTGATCTGCAACGGCTACAAGGACCGCGAATACATCCGGTTGGCTTTGATTGGTCGCCAACTCGGCTTGAACGTGTTCAATGTGGTTGAGAAGCTGTCCGAACTGGAGCTGGTGCTGGAGGAGGCCGAGCGGCTCGGAGTGCGGCCGCAACTGGGGATGCGGGTCCGGCTGGCCTCGATCGGTGCCGGTAAGTGGCAGAACACCGGTGGCGAGAAATCCAAGTTTGGCTTGTCTGCCAGCCAGGTTCTGGCGGCGGTGAAGCGGCTGCGGGAAGCAGGGATGCTGGATACGCTGAACCTGCTGCACGCCCATCTGGGCTCGCAGATCGCCAACATCCACGATATCCAGCGCGGTTTGCGCGAGGTCGGCTGCTACTACGCCGACCTGTGGCGTCTGGGGGTTCCGCTGCGCTGGGTGGATGTCGGCGGTGGGCTGGGCGTGGACTACGAGGGCACCGGCTCGCGCAGCGACTGTTCGATGAATTACAGCGTGCGCGAATACGCCAACAACGTGGTTTCCGCGCTCTGGGAGGTTTGCACCGAGCAGAATTTACCGCATCCGCACCTGTGCAGCGAATCGGGACGGGCGCTGACCGCTCATCATGCCGTGCTGATTACTGAGGTGATCGATCAGGAGCCAGCGCCCAGCGACCGTCCGCCCGCCGCGCCGGGCAGTGGCGATCCCTTGATCCTGCACAAGCTGTGGGAGGTGTACCGTGGCTTGTCGCGTGGCTCGGCGGTGGAGGTCTATCACAACGCCGCCCACTGGCTGGGCGAGGCACGCAGCATGTATCTGCACGGGGTGTTGCGGCTGGAACAGCGGGCGCGGGTCGAACAACTCTATTTCGCCATCTGCCGCAAGCTGCAGCCGCTGCTGAGTCCCAGCGTCCGCGCTCATCGCGAGCTGCTGGACGAATTGAACGAAAAGTTGGCCGAGAAGCTGTTCCTGAACTTTTCGGTATTCCAGTCGATGCCGGATGTGTGGGCGCTGGATCAGATTTTTCCGATCCTACCGCTACAGGGGCTGGATCAGCCGCCGACCCGTCGGGCCATCTTGCAGGATCTGACGTGCGATTCCGATGGTTGCATCGCGTATTACGTGGACGGCGAGGGGGTCGAAACCACCTTACCGTTGCCGTGCGGGCCGGCCGACGAACCTTATCGGCTGGCGATTTTCCTGCTGGGCGCGTATCAGGAGATTCTCGGCGACATGCACAATCTGTTTGGCGATACCGCCGCGGTCAATGTGGAACTGAGCGAGGATGGCGGCTACCACTTGGTCGAGCCGGCGCAGGGAGAGACCGTGGCCGATTTGCTGCGTTATGTCTGCTTCGAGCCGGAGACCCTGCGGCGGGCCTATCGCGATAAGATCAGCGCCGCCGATCTCGATCCACAACGGCAGGCGGCGTGGTTGCAGGAACTGGAGGCGGGGCTGGAAGGCTATACCTATCTGGAGCCCTGAGGCGTCGTGGGAGAAGCCTGGGGTTCTGGCGGCGAGGTCTCCACTGTCGCTGCCGGCAAGCGCAAAGCGTCGGCCAGGATATCGAGCGCGGCCATGCTGGCGCGCACCCGCGCCAGCGTCCCCAATGCCTGTTCGCGGCTGATCCCGAGCGAGAACAGGGCCAGGGCCGGCAAATAGTTGTTGCGCTCCTCCCCCATTCCGATGCTGCCCAGCAGGCGGTTGGCGATCAGTACCAGATTGGAGTATTCAGCGTGTGGCTGGGTGCAGTCTTCGCTGTGGTGCCAGCGCAGCGCCGAGATCAGTTCTTCCGGTAGACCCCAGGTTCGCATCAGCCAAGCGCCGATATGCCAATGCTCGACGCCGAGAATGTAACGCTCGACGGTGCTGAAGGAGAGGTTGTGGTTGGCTGCCAGGAAGCGGTTCAAGAGAAAGAAGCGGGCTGGAAAGACGTGGCCCAGCACCAGAAAGCCGAAATCGTGCAGAAGTCCGCACAGATAAGCGAGCTCCGGTTTGACCGTGGTCGGTTTCGCCATCTCCTTGGCCAGCTCGCTGACCAGCGAGGCGCAATAGACACTATGACGCCAGAATTCGTGCAGACCGATCGGCCCGTCGACCGGAATGCGAAAAGCCTGCCCCATGCTGGAGCCCAGCAACAGGCTGAGCGTGTGTTCGATCCCCAGAACCTGTCCGATCGCGGTTTCCAGCGAATCCACGGGATCGTGGTAGCCATGGAGCGGCGAGCGAGCCCAGTACACCACATGCGCCGCCAGGTTGGGTTCCTGCTCGAGCAGGGGGATGATGTCGGCGACCCCGACTGGGGGATCGGCGCGCGACATCGCCAGAATCCGCTGCGCGATCACGGGCATGGCGGGTAGATCGGCGATGGCTTCGATCCCTTGGCGCAGGTGGACTGGGGCGTAGCGATTGGTCAAGTTGGTTAGGTTTTTGGGGGTCAGGGCTTGCCGACTCATCAGGAAATCGAGCTGATCGACCGCAATCGCAATGCGCACCCAGCGCGAGCGGGTCAGCAACCGGCGAAAATCGGCGTTGCGCATGCCGATCAGACTGTCGCCGCTCCCGCCGTCGAAATAGATCTCCCGATCGCTATTTTCGACCAGGCTGTCATCGACCAGGGCCAGTATGCCGAAGGCTTCCGGCAGCGGAGGATGAGAGCCAGCCACGCAACCATGCTGCTGGAAGAAATAGGCGGTCTCATCACCGTAGAGGGGTTCCAGATCGCGTTTCAGCGCCTGGTACAGCATGGAAAAATCCAGAATATGGTTGCCGGGTAAAATGGCCATGACCAATCCGGCAGCGTCTTGCAGCAGGACAACCCGCGCGATCTCGTGGAGCGAGATGTCGAGTCTTTCAGCGGCTTGAATGAGGGTTTCTCCAGCGGGCCGGGGGATCAGGCGATAGGGTAGCTGTTGCTGATCCAGGTAGGTCCGCACGCAATCGGGGAGATTCATGATAGTGGCTATATGAGAACGGATTTCCCGCCTGATGGCGTCGTGGACGGTGACAGGATCGACGGCTGCGCTATTCGGCTTGCGCGGTGATCGACGGCCTTGAGGCGAGCGGTTGAGTAGTCCGCACACCGTGGGTCGATGTCGCGGAAGCCGGCTTGGCTGCAGGTTTGGCGTGGTGATGGTCAGACGCGGCGGCCATGGTCGGTTGCGCGGGGTTCTTGTGTGGGGCGGCGGGCTTTCGCAGCGGATCGCTGGCCGGTTGCGGCGTTCGGGCCGGCGGTTGCCGTGGCGGCGTCGCATGCGGCTTGAGGTCTTCCTGTTGGATTTCGACCTGGCGCTTGGGTAGCTCGGTATAGAAATCGTATTTCGGTTTGATCGGCGCTACCGGCGGCTCGGGGGCGGCGATTTTCGGGGCTGCTGGTGCTGCCGGCGCTACCGGCGTTGCTACCGGCGCTACAGCCGGCGCTGCGTGGTGGGCAGTGGCGGCATGCGCGGGAGCGGGCGGCGGTGCGGCGGCGGTCTGCTCCTGTTGTTGATGGTGGTCGCCCCGGATATAGGCCAGCAAACCGGCGAACAGTCCGATCAGGATCAGGGTGATGACCAGCAGACCGTGATGGCGAGTGGACCGACGGCGGTTTTGCTGGGTCGGGGCGGACTTGTAATCGCGTTGGATGCTCACATGACCTCCGGAGCGGAAACACCGAGCAGGGCCAGGCCGTTGCGGATGACTTGTCGGGTGGCCAGGCTGAGATTGAGCCGGGCGTCGCGGAGCGCATCGTCCGCCACCAGAACCCGGTGTTCGTTGTAATACGTATGGAAAGCGTTGGCCAGCTCTCGCAAATAATGGGCCAGCAGGTGCGGTTCGTGGTTGATCGCGGCAGTTTCGACCACTTCCGGGTAGCGGGACAGCGCGACCAACAGGGCATCCTCGTGCGGTTCGGTCAGCAGCGCCAGATGCGTCCGGCCGCGCTCCTCGTCGCGGGACAGCCCCTTGTCATGCAACTGGCGCATGACGCTGCAGACCCGTGCATGAGCATACTGAATGTAGTATACCGGATTGTCCTTGGACTGCGATTTGGCCAGATCCAGGTCGAAATCCAAATGTTGCTCGCTCTTGCGCATGACGTAGAAGAAGCGGGCGGCATCGTTACCGACTTCCTGGCGCAGTTCGCGCAGGGTGACGAATTCGCCGGAGCGGGTGGACATCTGCGCCCGCTCGCCATTGCGATACAGGATGGCGAATTGTACCAGCAGCACCGCCAGGCGATCGGGATCTTCGCCCATGGCTTGCAACGCGCCCCTGACCCGGGGGATATAGCCATGATGGTCGGCCCCCCAGACGTCGATCACCCGGTCGAAACCGCGCTGAAATTTTTCCAGATGGTAGGCGATGTCGGAGGCGAAATAGGTGGTCTGGCCGTTTTCCCGCCGCACCACCCGGTCCTTCTCGTCACCGAAAGCGCTGGAGCGAAACCACAGTGCCCCTTCCTGCTCGTAGAGGCATCCGGCCGCGCGTAGCCGATCGATCGTCTGCTCGACCGCGCCGCGCTCGGTCAGCTCGAGTTCGGAATACCATTGCTGGTAGACCACGCCGAATTCCTGCAGATCGTCGCGGATGTCGGCAAGGATGGTGTCGAGGCCCAGCGCAAAGACCTGGCGGTAGCGATCGGGACCTAGCAGGTCGCGGGCGCGCTCGATCAGGGCGTCGATATGGGCTTCCTTGTCGCCGGTGGTCACGGTCTGGCCGCTCTCGTCGCGGATCTCGTCCTGGGGGAGGTTGGCGAATGCCTGGTCCGCCGTGACCCGGTAGCCATCGCCATGCTGGGTGTACAGTTGGGCGGCGATGTCGCGCACGTAGTCGCCGCGGTAGCCGTTGCTGGGAAAGCGGAACTGTTCGCCGCAGCGTTCCAGGTAACGCAGCCAGACGCTGACGGCCAGGATGTTCATCTGCCGGCCAGCGTCGTTGACGTAATACTCGCGGTGGACCTGATAGCCGACGGCGTCCAGCAGATTGGCGACGGTGGCGCCAAAGGCCGCGCCGCGGCCGTGGCCGACATGCAGGGGGCCGGTGGGGTTGGCCGAAACGAATTCCACTTGAATCCGTTGACCATGGCCGAGCGTGCTCCGGCCGAAGGTCGCGCCCCGGTCGAGCGCCTCGGCGACGACTGCGTGATAGGCGGCAGGAGCCAGAAAAAAGTTGATGAAACCGGGCCCGGCGATTTCGACCCGCGCAACATGGTCGGAGGGCGGTAGACTGGCAACGATGCGCTCAGCCAGCTCGCGGGGTTTGCGTCGCGCGATTTTGGCCAGGGTCAGGGCGACGGAGCTGGCGAAGTCGCCATGAGCACGGTCGCGGGTCCGTTCCAGCGGCACTGCGACGGTTGCGGCGTCGGATAGAAGCCCGTCCCGCTGCAATTGCTGCAGGGCCTGGGCGACGAGATTTTGCAGATGCGTTTTCAAAGGGCAAGTCTCGGGTAGGGGGTGGTTAGCTGATCATCCCCAGCTTGAAGTGATAACTGATGAATTTCTTGAACTCGTTGACGACCTTGAACGAATCGCGCAGCAGCTCCCGCTTCAGCTTGTTGAGGCTCTTGGGGTTCAGATAGTTGTCCTGTGGTAGTCCCTGCAGCGCTTTTTCCAGGCCGGCTTCGGTCCGGAGGGTGGACAAGTAGGTGAACGCCTCGGTCAGCTCCGCGCCGAAGGAGGATCGATACAGGTTGCGTTGGCTCAAGGCGGTAATGCGGTCCACGGTGTTGGTTTGGGGCAGCCGATATTCCAGGGCCAGGCTGCGGATGCCGTGGACGATGGGAAAGATGCCGCCTTTCTTGAGGTCCAGTTCATCGCGGGATTTTTCCACCACGAAATTGGTGAAGAAACCCAGCGGAGTCTCGAACGCCACCGTGGCCTTGGCGAAATGGCCGAAGAAAGAGCGGTGGTCACCGAGCAGGCGGTACATGTGGTCCTTGACGTGTCGCAGAAGATTGTCGTCGCCGGCCACCGCTTTGGCGTCGCAGAAGATGGCGAACTGCAGGAAGGAATCGGCGGTGGGGTGAACGATCCACTGGAACAGCTCGTCCTTGAACGCCGCCACCGATTTGGTCCAGTACGGGTTCGACACCATGATGTTGCCAGGACAGCGCGGATAGCCGAATTCGATCAGGCAGTCGGTGAACTCCTGGGTGACGCGGGCCAGTTCGGGATGGGAAAACCCGTCGCGCAGAATCAGGGCGTTGTCCTGGTCGGTCTTGAGCACCTGCTCCTCGCGCCCCTCGCTGCCGAGAACCAGTAGGCAGGAATTTTCCAACAGTTCCGGCGGGGCCAGCAGCTCGAACAGTCGGCGCAGCACTTTCTTGTTCAGCTCGGACACCAGTTGCATGATGTAGTGGATCTTGGTGCCCTTGGCATGCAAGTCGTTGACCAGGTGAACCAGGTCACGGCTGGCTTCCTGCAGTTCGTGCCTGGTGCGGGCGCGTTCGACCTGCAGCGCGATCAGATGCGAGTGATTGGACAGATAGCTGAGCAGGTCGATCTGTTCGAGCACGCCGTGCAGGGTAACGCCTTCGCGAATCACCAGGCGGTTGATATTGTGGCGGGTCATCCGCAACAGGGCGTTGAACAGGAAATCGTCCGGCGCCATGTCGATCAATTCGTAGGTGGCCAAGGGGCCTACCGGAGCATCTACCGATTGGCGTTGCAGGATGGCGGCTTCGCGCAGGTCGGTGGCGGTGACGATGCCGACTTCCTCGCCATGGCGGACCAGGATCGCATTGGTTTTGTTGGCCTTCATCGCCACGGCGGTTTCGTGAATGGAGGCTTCGGCGGGCACGTAGACCGGCGGATGCAGGTAGACATCGCGGATCTTGGCCACCGTGAAGGTGGAGAGCTCGCTCAGGTCCTGGCCGCCAGATCGCCCAGCCTGCCGGGAGGCGGCGCTGTGATCGTAGTGACGGGCGATGTGCGGATAGTCGCGAACGAGCTGCAGGAAACTGTCCCGTGGCAGGCAAAAACAACGGGTCGGTGCGGTGGCGATGAAGCTGTGTTGGCTGACGCCATCCAGCAGCGCTTTGGGGTCGAAGACATCGTCGGCGTTATAGGATACGGTGACGCACCACAACGGATGACGTTGGTCGGCCATGGCTGTGGCCGGATCGGTCAGGGCAGGGTCGTTGTCCGTTTCCCAAACAGCGCCGTCGATGATGAGGTAGAGGCAGGACGGCCGTTCGCCGGCTTTGAGCACCGTGTCGCCCATCCGATAGTGACCGACCGTCATTTCTCTGGCAAGCCGCTCCAGTTCCGCTTCGGGCAACTGGCCGAACGGGGCCAAATGGGCGAGAAAGAACTTGTGATCGAGGTATTCTGGAGTGGCCACGGCTGCTCCATCCGGTTGCGGCACAAAGAAAACCCCTCGCGGCGGGAACCGGAGGGGATTTTATCTTAGCAGATTCATCGCCCTTCCATCCTCTCTCTCCCGATCGGGCTAGAGAGGCGGTAGGGATGATGGATCAGTGACTGGCTGCGCCTTCGGCGCCGATGCCGGTCTGGCAGCGCACGTCCTGCGCCTCGAAGGAAGCACGCTCTTTCTTGGCGTTTTCACTGTTGTCAGTGATCGAGCCCAGCCAGATGCCGACGAAGGCGATGGTCATCGAGAACAGAGCCGGGTTCTTGAAGGGGAAGATGGGGGCGCTGTTCTTGAGCACATCGACCCATACCGTAGGTCCGAGGACCACGAACAGGGTGGAACTGAGCAAGCCCAGCCAGCCACCCAGCAGGGCGCCGCGGGTGGTCATCTTCGACCAGAACACCGACACGATCAGGATCGGGAAGTTGGCGCTGGCCGCCACCGAGAAGGTCAGGCCGACCAGGTAGGCAACGTTCTGCTTTTCGAACACGATGCCCAACAGGATGGCGATGACGCCCAAGGCCAGGGTCGCCATCTTGGAAACCTGGACTTCCTTCTGCTCATTGACATTGCCGTGAGCCCAGACATTGGCGTACAGGTCGTGGGAGATGGCCGATGCGCCAGCCAGGGTCAGGCCGGACACCACCGCCAGGATGGTGGCGAAGGCGACCGCCGAGATGAAGCCGAGCAGCAGGTTGCCGCCCACCGCCGCCGCCAGATTGACCGCCGCCATGTTCTGGCCGCCGCGGATGCCGCCCACCGCCGACGGATCGGCAAATTCGGGATGGCCGGTCAGCAGCACGATGGCGCCAAAGCCAATCAGGAAGGTCAGGATGTAGAAGTAGCCGATGAAACCGGTGGCGTAGAACACCGATTTACGCGCTTCCGTGGCGTTGGGCACGGTGAAGAACCGCATCAGGACGTGGGGCAGGCCAGCGGTGCCGAACATCAGCGCCAAGCCCAGCGAGATGGCCTCGACCGGGTTGGTGACCAGCTTGCCGGGTCCCATGATGTCGTTGCTCTTCTTGATTTCCACCGCCCGTTGGAACATCCGCTCCAGGCTGAAGCTGCCATCGGAAGCCAGATACAGCGCGCCGAAGGCGATGATGGTAGCGCCGCCCAATAGCAGACAGGCTTTGATGATCTGCACCCAGGTGGTGGCCAGCATGCCGCCGAGGGTCACGTACAGGACGATCAGGATGCCGACGATGATCACCGCGTAGGTGTAGTCCAGACCGAACAGCACCTGGATCAGTTTGCCGGCGCCGACCATTTGGCCGATCAGATAAAGGACGACCACCACCAACGAGCCGGTCGCCGCCATGGTGCGCATCGGCACCCGCTGGAAGCGATAGGACACCACGTCGGCATAGGTGTATTTGCCGAGATTGCGCAGTTGCTCGGCGATCAGGAACATGATGATCGGCCAGCCGACCAGCCAGCCAACCGAGTAGATCAGGCCGTCGTAGCCATTGATGAACACTAGGCCGGAAATACCCAGGAACGATGCGGCGGACATGTAGTCGCCGGCGATGGCCATACCGTTCTGGAATCCCGTGATGCCACCACCGGCGGCGTAGAAGTCCTTGGCGGTCTTGGTCCGTTGCGCGGCCCAGTAGGTGATACCCATGGTGGCGGCAACGAAGATCAGGAACATCACGATGGCGGTGATGTTGAGCGATTGTTTCTTGACTTCACCCACATCGCCGGCGGCCAGCGCTGCGCCGGCGACTAGGCTCAGGAGGATGCACGCAGCTACGTTTTTCCAAAGCTTCATAGCACCTCCTCCTTGATTTCGTTGGTGAGACGGTCGAATTCGGAGTTGGCGCGGATCACGTAGATGCCAGTCAATACGAAGGCGCTGAGGATCACGCCAACACCGATCGGAATGCCGATGGTGGTGGTGGCGCCCTCCCACAAGGGTTGCGCCAGGAATTGCTTGTTGAAGGCGATGATCATCACGAAGCCGTAGTAGATGACCAACATGATGATGGCCAGAATCCAGGCCAGCCTGGATCGTTTGGATATTAGCTCGTGGTATTTGGGATTACTTTTGATGGCGTGGACTAAGTCTTGTTGCATCTTGTTTTCCCATTGGTGGCGGTTGGTGGACGGGGTTATCGTTGATGAGCAAGATTCGCGGTTTGAACGTGTGCGAGTGGAGCGAACCCACCTGAGTCCAGGGGTTTCCCAGGAGTCAATCTCGACACATCTCCTTGGAGGTTGCCCTTGATGATGGAAAAACCCCACAAGTACCCCAAATTTTAACTTTATCTATCGCCAAGTCAAAGAGCCTTGAAATTTGCCTATTTTTTCAATTCATTGAAATGATTGAAAATCGATTTTTAGTCGAAGAGGCGTATCAATGGCTATTTCGCATTATGAAGTAAAATTTCGGGCGAAATCAGGCGATCGGGGTCAATAAAGCTCCATGGGATCGACATCCAGCGACCAGCGGATATGGCGGTCAAGAGGCTTTTTTCTGAGTTGTACAGTCCAGATTTCAAGAAAATCGTGCAAATCCTGGCGACGCACGGCTTGCAGCAGCAAATGGGCTCGATAACGACCGGCGCGGCGCTCCATGGGTGCAGGAGCCGGGCCCAGCAGTTCCAGTCCAGCAGCCAGCGGTTCCGCCAGGGCGCGCGCCGCCTGTAGAAAAGCCATCGCTCGTTCTGGATCGGCCGATTCCGCCCGCAACAGAGCTTGATGGGCGAACGGCGGTAGCGCTGCCGCCTGCCGCTCGTCGAGCGCCGCTGCGGCGAAGGCCGGATAACCCTGTGTCGCCAGAAGCCGAAGCAGAGGGTGATCGGGGTGGTGGGTCTGAATGATGACGACGCCCGGTTTATCCGCCCGCCCGGCTCGCCCAGCGACCTGCAGGATCAATTGCGCCATCCGTTCGCTGGAGCGGAAGTCGATGCCGTACAAGCCCTGATCGGCGTCGACGATCCCCACCAGGGTCACCTCGGGAAAATGATGGCCTTTAGCCAGCATCTGGGTGCCGATCAACAGACGGCGCTGGCCGTTGTGGATATCGGTCAGTAGGGTCTCCAGGCTGCCGCGCCGCCGGGTGCTGTCGCGATCCAGGCGAGCGATGCCGACGGTTGGGAATTCCTGTTGCAGGGCGGTTTCCAGCCGTTCGGTCCCCTGGCCGATCGCTCGCAGATCCACGCTGCCGCATGTCGGGCAGGTGATATCGATCGGCCGGCTGTCGCCGCAGTGATGGCAGAGCAGGCGGCGCTGGCGCAGATGCAGGGTCATGCGCGCGTCGCAGTGTCGACACTGGCTCAGCCAGCCGCATTCGTGACAGAACAGCACCGGGGCGAAACCGCGCCGATTGAGAAACAGCAGCACCTGTTCCTCGCGGGCCAAGTGGGCGCGCATCCGCTCCAACAGCGGTGGCGACAGCCCTTCGATCAGCGGCTGGCGACGCACGTCCAGCAATTCGATCGATGGCGTGCGCCCGCCACCGACTCGTTCTGGTAGTCGCAATGCCCGGTAGCGGCCGCGCCGCGCGTTGTGCAGGCTTTCCAGCGCCGGCGTGGCCGAGCCCAGCACGACCGGAATGCCGAGCCGTTGAGCCCGGATGATCGCCAGATCGCGGGCGTGATAACGAAAGCCGTCCTGTTGCTTGAAGGACAGGTCGTGCTCCTCGTCGACGATGATGATGCCAGGGGTCGGTAGGGGGGCGAACACCGCCGAGCGGGTGCCGACCACCACCCGAGCAACGCCGCTGCGCGCCGACAGCCAGGCATGGAGTCGCTCACGGTCGCTCAGGCCCGAGTGCAATACCGCCAGCGGGCCGGGCAGGCGTTCCCGGAAGCGGGCCAGCAATTGGGGCGTCAGGCCGATTTCCGGAACCAGTGCTAGCGCCTGTCGGCCCTGTGCCAGCACGGCTTCGATCAGCCGCAGATAGACTTCGGTCTTGCCGCTGCCGGTCACCCCTTCGAGTAAAAAAACGCCGAAACGGTCCAATTGGGCCACGATGGCAGCGACCGCGGCGGTTTGGGCCTCGTTGAGAACGGGTGCTGGGATAGAGGAGGGAGGCGCTGCCAGCGATGGGATTACCGTCGGCGCGGTTCGCTCCACCCAACCTTTGGCGTGCAAGGCGCGCAGGGTGGCGGCACTGTCGCGCACCACCGGGCGCAAGCTGTCCTCGGCTGCGGCGCCATCGGGATAGGCCGCCAGATGATCAAGCAGCAGGAACTGGGCGGGTGCGCGGCGCAGTGCCGGGGCAGCTTGGGTCCGCGCCGCGTGGCCCGCTGTGGTGATGCGCCACAGCAGCGGCGGCTGGGGTAGAGCAGCCGGTTCGCCTTGACGCAGCAGTGTCGGCAAGGCAGCGGCGAACACGTCTCCCGGCGGATGATGGTAGTAGCCCTGCGCCCAGCGCAACAGCGCCAGCACATCGGCGGGCAGGATCGGTTCGGTGTCGAGCACCGCTTGGGCCGGACGCAGGGCGGCGGGATCCAGAGGCGTATCGTGGCCCAGTTCCAGCAGGAAGCCGACGACGCTGCGCCGACCGAAGGGAACCCGCACGCGGATGCCGGGTTGCAGCGCCGAGATGTCGGTGTCCGGCGGCGGCGCATAATCGAAGGTTCGGTAGAGCGGGGAAGGAATGGCGATCCGCAGCACCGGGCCGGACATGCGGGCCAACCTTCAGGTTCCGAACAGGCCGGCCCGCAGCCCTTCGAGGATGAACTGGATCGCCAGCGCGGCCAGAATCACCCCCAGCAAACGGTCGATGACGTTGGCCCCGGTTTCGCCGATCAACTTCATCAACTGCGGGGCCAGCAGCAGGCACAGCAGGGTCAGCAGCAGGATCGTCAGCAGCACGGCCAGGAAGCCCAGGAACAACAAGGGTTGTTCCTGGGGGTGCATGCTGCTGATGGTCAGCAGGATGGTGGTCAGGGTGCCGGGGCCGGCCAGCAGCGGAAACGCCAGCGGGAAGACCGAAATATCCTCGCGGTATTGCGCTTCCTCCTGTTCCCGCACCGTGGCCGAGCGCAGACCGGACGGGCGAGCGAACACCATGTCGATGGCCAGCAGAAACAGCAGTGCGCCGCCGCTGACTCGAAATGCGGCCAAGCTGATCCCCAGCGATCGCAACAGGGCGTCGCCGGTAAAGGCAAAGAACAGCAGGATCAGCGTGGCGATCAGGGTCCCTTTGAACGCCATGCGTCGGCGATAGCGGTCACTGCCGCCACGGGTCAGCGCCGAGAAGATCGGGGCGACACCGACCGGGTCGATCACGACCAGGAAGGTGACGAAGATGGTGATCAGTTGATCCAGCATGGTCGTTGCGGGGAAGACGTTTGGGATACGGGTTCGGGCCGCACGATCATGCAGGCGTACGCGCTCCTGTCCCGGGCGGCAGCAAAGCCGGGAGCAGGAGACGCGCGCTCAACCGCCGGGGCGAAAAGCGCTCAGCGTGCCGCTGCGATCGTAGACGAAGACGACATTGCCGGCCGCGATCGGCGGGGCGAGGATGCCCTTGCTGGTGGAGCGGGCCCGGCCGACGATGCGACCGCTGTCTTTGCTCAGCCAGTGCAGATAACCCTCGAAATCGCCGACCACGACATAGTCGTCGGTGGCGGCTGGGGCGGTCAGGCGGCGGCCGGTTAGCTCGGATTGTTTCCAAAGCGTGCCGCCGCTGCGGCGATCCAATCCCAGCACCGCATCGGTGTCGTCGCTGATGTAGACCTGCCGTTCGTCCACATCGAGTCCGGCATAGCTGGACAGATCGCGGTTCCATATCAGTCCGCCACCACGCATATCGATGGCGGCGACGCTGCCGCGGTAGGCGACCAGATAGAGGATATCGGCGTATGGCTTGGGCTCGGAATCGATGTCGGTCAAGCGTTCGATTTCGGTGCGACCACGCGGCGCCGCGATGATTTTTTCGGTGAGCGGTATGCCTTTCTCCAGGGACAGCACCAGCAACTTGCCGGAGTCGAGACCCGCGATGACCAGATCGTGGGTAATGACCGGCGGCGCGCTGCCGCGCAGGCTGAGGGCGGGTATGGTGTGGGTATAGGCCCAGCGTTTGTCGCCGGTACGGGCGTCGAGACCGGTGAATTTGCCGTCGCCGGTGCGCACCACGATGATGCCGTGGGCTCCGCGCGGCGCGGCTAGTACCTCGCTGGAGAGTTGGGTCCGCCAGACTTCCTGGCCCGACTCCTGCCGCAGCGCGACGACCTGACCCTTGTTGCTACCGACCAGCACCAGTCCGCTCTCGCTCAGGCCGACTCCGCCGGTGATGGAGAGTTGGGTAGCGGTTTCCCACAGACGCTGGCCGCTCAGCGCATCCAGCGCCACGACCACGCCATCGATGCTGGCTGCGTAGATGCGACCATCCGCCAGGGCTGGCGTCAGATTGATGTACTGGTCTTTCGCGCCGGCCCCCACGCTGGTTTCCCAGAGTTGCTGGATGTTGATCGGCTGATCGATCGATTTGAGATCGGCCGGCGGGATGGAATTGTCGGAACTGAACCAGCCGCCTATCCAGCTGCAGCCAGCAGTCGTGAGCAAGAGCAGAAGCGGAAAGATGCGGCGGATCATGTTCATTGACCTGCTGGAGATGTGGGTGAAGGCGGCGTTAGCGTTGTCCCGGACTCGGGCATAGGCTCGGCCGGTGGTGCGGGTTCGGCGGGCGGCGTGGGCGCGGTCGCCGGAGCGGCTTCAGTTTCAGCGGATTCGCTGGTTGGAGCGGCTTCAGTTTCAGCGGATTCGCTGGTTGGAGCGGCTTCAGTTTCAGCGGATTCACTGGTTGGAGCGGCTTTGGTTGACTCGACTGGAACCGCTGCGGGCGCGGGTGTCGTCGTGGTCGGAGCCGTGTCGGTCGTTGCCTTAGCCGCTTCAGGTTCCGGGGTGGGTGGTGGCGGTGGCGGCGGCGCAGGGATGATCGCGTCGGAGGCGGTCGCACCCAGGTGATCGAGTTTGAGCTGGAGGAGGGGATTGTTGCCGCCCGCTGCCAGCGCGGCTGCATAAGCGGTTCGGGCTTTGTCCAGATCGTTGCTCGCCAGGTAGAGATCGCCCTTGAGCTCCTCTCGCTGGACCTGCAGGCTGGGGGTCGTCATCTGCCCCAGCGTTTTTTCCGCTTCGGCCTGTTGACCGGCGGCGAGTTGTACGCGCGCCAGGCGCAGCCGAGCGATGTCCTTGATCTCGTCGGGGCCAGCATTGGCGATGACCCATTCCAGGCGCTGGCCCGCAGCGTTGGTGTCGCCGCTGTCCAGCGCCAGCTTGGCCAGTTGCAACCCGACCAGGGCTGCATAGGTAGAGTTGGGAGACTCGGCCAACAGCGCTTCGCCGTGCTGGCGGGCCTGAGCGGCATCCGGTTTTTCCACCGCCACGATGAAGGCGTCGTAGATCAGCGAGGTTTTTTCCGCCTGGCTATTGCGGTGAGCGCCCCAATATTGCCAACCGAAAATCGCGACTACGCCCAGCCCGATGCCGGCGAGGATGCTGATACCGTTTTCCTTCCACCACTTCTTGAGATCGTCGACGCGTTCGTCGTCGGTATATTGTTCCATCAGTTTGAGCTCTCCGGCATCCGGTTCAGTGAATCAGGCGACCGTGCCCAGCACGGCCGTGCGCAGCCAGGCTCCGGCCTGGTCCTGCGGTAAGGTGATTTGTTCGCCCTGGGTCTCACGCAGCGGCTTGATGGCGATGGTTCCGGCGTTGATCTCGTCTTCGCCCAGCACCAGGGCGAAACGAGCGCCGCTATGGTCGGCGCGGCGGAACTGGGTCTTGAAGTTGCCGCCGCTGCAATTCATCCGCAGGCGCAGGGCCGGCAACTCGTCGCGCAGGCGTTCGACCAGCCCCAGGCCGCGACGCTGGGCCGTCTCGCCGACCATGATGAGGAACGCGTGCGGATTGGTGTCGATCCCGGACTGGTTGGCAGCGGCCAGCATCGCCACCAGCCGTTCCAGTCCCATAGCGAAGCCGATGCCGCCATTGGCCTGACCGCCGAGTTGCTCGATCAGCCCGTCATAGCGGCCGCCCGCGCAGATCGTGCCCTGAGCGCCAAGAGTGTCGGTGACCCATTCGAACACGGTCTTGCAGTAGTAATCCAGTCCACGCACCAGACGCGGGTTGATCTCGTAGGCGATGCCGGCGGCGCCCAGCAGATCCTGCAAGGATTCGAAGTGGGCGCGCGACTCCGGATCGAGGTGATCCAATAGGGATGGGGCTTCCGCGATGACCGCCTGCATGGTGGGGTTCTTGCTGTCCAGGATGCGCAGCGGGTTGGCGTGGAGTCGATGCTGGCTGTCCTGGTCCAGTTCCTGTTGCCGCGCCTCGAAGTAGGCCACCAATCGCTCGCGGTAGGCGGCGCGGGCGGCGCTCGATCCCAGCGAATTGAGTTGCAGGGTGACCCGGTCGATGCCGAGCCGACGCCACAAACGGGCCGACAGGCAGATCAGTTCGGCGTCGATATCGGGGCCAGGCATCCCATAAGCTTCGGCCCCGACCTGATGGAACTGCCGATAGCGGCCCTTCTGCGGTTTTTCGTAGCGGAACATCGGCCCGGCGTACCACAGCCGCTGGGTCTGGTTGTGGAGCAGGCCGTGTTCGATGCAGGCACGCAGGCAGCCGGCGGTGCCCTCGGGGCGTAGGGTCAAACTCTCGCCGTTGCGATCGTCGAAGGTGTACATCTCCTTCTCGACGATGTCGGTGACTTCCCCGATCGAGCGGGCGAACAGCTCGGTCTTCTCGACGATGGGCAGACGGATTTCATGATAGCCATAGGCGGCCAGCACGTCGCGAACGGTCGCTTCGAGGTGTTGCCACAGCGACGATTCGCTGGGCAGGATGTCATTCATGCCGCGGATGGCTTGAAACTGCTTGGCCATGAGTCGAAGTCCAGAGTTGCCAGAGATGTGTCCGCCGATGCGGAAGCCGGGGGCGGTGCCGGTTCAGGGTTGACCGCGTTCCAGGGTGAAGCGGCTGACGGTGCCGCGCCGGGGAACGTAAACCGCCGCATCGACCAGGCGGTCGTCCAGCACGATGCGGGCCGCCGGTGCGTTGCCCAGGGTGACCTTGAAGGGTGCGACCCCGGCGATGGAATGGGTGCTGTTGGCCTTCATCAAGCCGCTGGTCAGCACATTTCCTTGGGCGTCCTTGATCTCCACCCAGCAGTCGTTGCTGAATTCCAGCAACAGCTTGGCTTCGCCGTTGGCGTCTAGGGATGCGCCCGTGATGCTGGTGACCGGTGCGGTGATGGTAGCGCTCAGGTCGGGCACTGCCGCGATCGGCAGATGTTCCACCGGCGGGGTCGGCAGGACCGGCGCAGGAATGGGCAGCGCGGTGATGCTGGCCAGCGGCGCGGCAGGCGCTTCCGGCTTGGGCGCGGGCGCTTCGCTGGAAGGCGGCACGGCGGGCGTTGGAGTCGCTGGCGCGGTCGGCGCGCTCGCCACTTCAGCCGGTTTGGGCTGGAAAGGATAGTGTGTTTGCGTGGTGGAGGACGGCGTGGGACCCGCGGAACTGGCGGGCTGGCTGGCGACGTTCTGGTCGTGGTCTTGCTTCCACCAGCCAAGCAGTCGGCCAGGATCGAGATCGCCCAGGTGTTGTACGGCGGTCCAGCCGATGCCGATCACCAGGAGCAGATAGAGCAAACCGCGCAGATCCCACAGCCGGGATTGGCGCTGCACCGGAAGCACCACCTTCAGCGGCGGTTCCTGGCTGGGGCCCGATTGCTGCCGGTGGCGTTCCAGCACCTCCGATTCGGGCAGATCCAGGAGTTGGGCATAGCGGCTGAGATAGCCACGGACGAAGACCGGCGGGCCGAGCCAGGCGAAATTGTCGGCTTCGATGGCCTGTACGATGGCCAGATTCAGGCGCAGTCGACGGGCGGCATCGCGCGGTGCCATGCCGCGGTCGCTGCGGGTGCGAGCCAACCAGGCGCCAAGCGACTCTCCGCTGGCGGCGGGCGTGTCAGTCGATTGGATGAAATCGGGAGCGATCTCGTTAGGCATATACATTAGGGGTTTTTCAGGCGGCGGGCTTCGTCGGAATTCGGAAACTGGGACTTCAGCAAGAGCGTGTATTCCCGGAGCAGCTGAGTGTCGCCATCCTTGGAGGATTCGATGGCGACGCCCAGCGCCAGGCTTTGGAGCGTGGGGCGGGTCTGGGCATGGTAGCGTTGCAGGAACGCACGCGCTTGCAGGGTCTTGCCTTGGGACTGGCTGAGCTGGGCCAGCGCGAACAAGGCGCGGATGTTGTTGGGATTGCCTTCGATGGCCTTGCGCGCCCAGGTCTCGGCCTGGGTCGGATCGTTGCCTTTCTGGGCGCAGGTGGCCAGGCCGGCATAGGCTTCGGAGGCGTTGGCGCCGGCGTTGGCCGGATCGGCAGCGATCTGCTGGAACTCGCTTTCGCCCTCGCTGAGGCGCAACGGTTCGCGGGTGCATTTGAAGTAGGCCAGATTGATCTTCGCCGCCGTATAGTCGGGGCGGAGTTCGATGGCTCGCTTGTAATGGGCCTCGGCGGGACCATACTCGCGAATCTCCTCGTAGATGAGGGCGACGGCGTTATGGGTCTCGGGGTTGTTCTCGTCGTATTGCAGCGACTTGAGCAGCTTTTCCAGGGCGACGTTGAAATGGCCGGACTGCATGTAGCCGATGCCCAGTTTGAAATTGGCCTCGGCCGCGTTTTTCCGCAGATCCTCGTCGCCGGTACTGGCGCAGCCGGCCAGCCAGAGCGCTGCAGCCAATGAAAGCAATGTCGATCGCTGCATCATGGATGCCTCCCTTAACCGGCCAGCTGCGCCGCACGGGCCAGCCGGCGGCCACGCGCGCGCACCTGACCGGCCAGTTGTCCGCAGGCGGCGGCGATGTCGTCGCCGCGGGTCTTGCGGACCACGGTGGTCAGGCCGAGGGCCATCAGGATGGCCTGGAAGCGGGCAATGGCGGCCGGTTCGGAACGGCGGTAGCGCGTGTTCGGAAACGGATTGAATGGGATCAGGTTGACCTTGGAGGGGATGTCGCGGATCAGCGCCGCCAGCGCCTTGGCGTGTTGCTCGGAGTCGTTGACGCCATCCAGCAGCACGTATTCCCAGGTGATGCGGCGATGCGGCTTGTCGGCGATGTAGTGCTTACAGGCTGCCAGCAGCTCGGCGATGGGATATTTGCGGTTCAGCGGCACCAGCTCGTTGCGTAGGGCGTCGTCGGGCGCATGCAGTGAGACCGCCAGACTGACCTCGGAGACCTCCCGCAGACGGTACAGGGCCGGCACCACGCCGGCGGTGCTGAGGGTGACGCGCCGTTTGGAGATGCCGAAGCCGAAATCGTCCTGCATCAGATCGGTCGCCTTCACCACGTTGGCGAAATTCAGCAGCGGTTCGCCCATGCCCATCAGCACGACATTGGTGATGATGCGGTCGCCGTTGCGGACATCGCCCAGCAAGCGGCTGGCCTGCCAGACCTGGCCGATGATCTCGGCCACCGTCAGATTGCGGTTGAAACCCTGCTGGGCGGTGGCGCAGAAGGCGCAGTCCAGCGGGCAACCGATCTGCGAGGACACGCACAGGGTGCCGCGATCCGGTTCGGGAATGAAGACCGTTTCGATGCAGTTGCCGCTATCGAGCTGGATCAGCCATTTGTGCGAACCGTCCTGCGAGCCCTGGTCCAGAATCACCTCGGGCGGGCGGATTTCGGTGGTTTCGGCCAGGCGCGCGCGCAGCGCCTTGCTCAGATCGGTCATGGCCGCGAAGTCGACAACCCGTTCGTGATAGATCCACTTCATGAGCTGGGCGGCGCGAAAGGGCTTCTCTCCCATCGAGACGAAGAAAGTCTCCAGATCGCGGCGATCCAGATCGAACAGGTTGAGTTTGTCTGCGGCCACGGTGACGGTAATCGGGTGAGTGGCCGGTTAGGCCGTGTGAGGACACAGGTCGAATTGACCGAAGAAGAAGGCGATCTCGGCGGCGGCGGTTTCCGGCGCATCGGAGCCGTGCACCGCGTTGCGGGTCACGCTCTCGGCGAATTCGGCGCGGATGGTGCCGGACGCGGCTTTTTTGGGATCGGTGGCGCCCATGATTTCGCGGTGCAGGGCAATGGCCGACTCGCCTTCCAGAACCTGGACCATGACCGGGCCGGACGTCATGTAGGCGATCAGGTCTTCATAGAAGGGGCGTCCATGGTGAACGGCATAAAAGGTTTCAGCCTGGTCGCGGGTCAATCGAACCATCTTGGCCGCGACGATCTGCAGGCCCCGCTCTTCGAAGCTGCTGTAGATCTTGCCGATGATGTTACGGGCGACGGCATCGGGTTTGATGATGGACAGGGTGTGTTCCAGGGCCATGCGGGGCTCCAGCGAATGAAAATGACCGGGTCGGCGAAGCGATCCCATCGAATGTGAACAAACGGGCAAACTAGAGTTTAACGATATTTACGTGACACCGGCAACGCATCGCCGGAATCGTTCGCCCATTCTACGGTGGCGATATTGCCAACCCGTGCGGTTGACCGGGATTGGCGGCGAAAGTTTTATGCGGATCGAGATTGAATGACATGAAAGCACAGATGCGGCATCGTTGGAATCTCAACCCGGCGGAAGCCATCGCTTTGCAGCGGGAGTTGCGCGACCGCCTGATTCTGACCGATCAGCTGGGCGCGGTGCAGCGAGTGGCGGGGGTGGACGTGGGTTTCGAGGCGGATGGGACCGTCACCCGCGCTGCAGTGGCGGTGCTGCGCTTTCCCGAACTGGAGTTGCTGGAAACCGCCATTGCCCGGCGGCCGACCGAATTTCCCTATATCCCCGGCCTGTTGTCGTTTCGCGAGTTGCCAGCGGTGCTGGAGGCGCTGGAGCAGCTGCGCGCCGCGCCGGATCTGCTGCTGTGCGATGGCCAGGGGATCGCTCATCCGCGCCGGATGGGCATCGCCAGTCATCTCGGCCTGCTGGTGGATATTCCCAGCATCGGCGTGGCCAAGACTCGGCTGTATGGCCAGCACGGCGCGCCGCCGGAGCAGCGCGGGGGATGGACACCGCTACAAGCGGATGGCGAGGTGATCGGCGCGGCGTTGCGCAGCCGGCCGGGTTGCCGGCCGCTATATATCTCGTCTGGCCATCGGGTCAGCCTGGAAACGGCGCTGGACT
>RXIW01000025.1 GCA_003989065.1 Candidatus Competibacteraceae bacterium | reverse complement strand
CCGGCAAATCCTCGGCGTCATGCGCAACGCCGGCGTGATCAGCGAACAATCCCCCTCGCCCCGCATCAGCTCGCGCCAGCAATTCATCGACCAGCTGGCCGCCACCACCCCACGCCTACTCTGTGCCCTGATCCACAAATTCGATGTCGCCGACCTCAAAGGTCCACCGCCACCGGTGCATGGCCGCTTCTACGTGTTCGTCGACGAATGCCACCGCACCCAGGGCGGCGACATGAACCGACAAATGAAGCGCTGGCTAGCCGGGGCCATCTTCATCGGTTTCACCGGCACCCCGCTGCTACGCCGCGACAAGCCGATGACGCGGGACGTATTCGGCACCTACATCCACACCTATAAATTCCATCAGGCTGTAGCTGATCAGGTGGTGCTCGATCTCAAATACGAAGCCCGCAACGTACCGCAGCGGATGTCTTCGCGGCGAAATATCGACCAATGGTTCGAGCAGAAGACCAAGAACCTGAACAACTTCCAGAAAGCCATATTGCGCAAACGCTGGGCCACCCTGGAAAAACTGATGAGTTCCGCCGAGCGCAAACAGCGCATCATCGCCGACATCATCCAAGACTTTGCCCTCAAGCCACGCCTGAACAACGACCGAGGCACAGCCATTCTGGTCGCCGCCTCGATCTACGACGCCTGCCACTACTTCCGACTGTTTCAGAACACCCCTTTCAGCTCCTACTGCGGCATCGTCACGTCCTACCAGCCCAACGCCAGCGCCATCGCCAAGGAAACGCCCAACAGCGACGAGCGCTACAAATTCGACACCTACACCCAATACGTCCTAAAAAACATCCCGGCAAACAAGGCGGTTGCGGCAACCGAGAAATATGAAATCGAGATCAAGCGCCGCTTCATCAAGGAACCGGCCCACACCAAACTGCTGATCGTGGTCAGCAAGCTGCTCACCGGTTTCGATGCCCCCAGTTGCAGCTACATCTATCTGGACAACGAACTGCACGATCACAACCTGTTCCAGGCTATTTGCCGCACCAACCGACTAGACGGCGACGACAAGGATTATGGTTACATCGTCGATTTCAAGGAGCTGTTCGCCGACGTCCAACAAGCGATTGCGGTCTACAGCTCGGACGAGCTGGACCTCGACGAGGGCGGCGCGGCGGAAAACAACGTCTATCTCAAAGATTGGTTGCGGGAAGGCCGTAAGCAATTAGAAGATGCCCGTCAGGCGCTGCACTACTTATGCGAGCCGGTGCCACGGCCGCACGAAATCGAACAGTATCTCCATTACTTCTGCGGCGACGCCGCTCAGGCCGACGCCCTGAATCAAACCGAAGCGCTGCGGGTGACGTATTACCAAGCGGTGGCGCAACTGACCCGCACCTATGCCAATCTGGCCCAGCACCTCAGCGCAGCGGGCTATAGCGAGGCCGAAGCCACGACCTTGGCCAAGGAAGTCGCGTGGCAGGTCGAAATCCGCGCAGCGATCAAGCACCATTCCGGCGAGGAACTGGACATCAAACCCTACGAGGCGGATATGCGCCACCTCATCAATACCTACATCCAGGCTGATCCAGCGAAAGAACTGGGTGAGTTGAGCAAACTGTCGCTCACCGAACTCATCATCAAAACCGGCATCCACGACGCCATTGCCCGAAAACTCAACGCCAAAGGCAAGCTCTCGCATAACGCGGTGGCCGAAGCGATCATCAACAATGTCCGCAAGACCCTCATCCGCGAGCAGCTCACCGACCCCAAATTCTATGCACAGATATCCAAACTGCTGGATGACCTGATCAAACAGAGTCGGGAAGACACAGCCGCCTACGAGGCATTCCTGCGCCAGGCCGAAGAACTGGCGAAAAAGCTGGTGGCCCGACAACCCGACGCGGATACGCCGGCGGCGCTGCACGGCAAGCCCGAAGCCGCCGTGCTTTACCGCAATCTCGATGCGCTGCCGGCTTCGACTTTTCGCTACCCGACCAGCGATGAGGCCAAGGCCGATCTGGCGCTGCGGATCGATAACGCGGTGCACGAGCAAGCGCCGGCCGGCTGGCATGGCGACCAAACCCGCGAGGCGCAGGTGCTCAACGCCATTTATCCGCTCCTCGACCAGGACCGCGAAGCCACCAAAGCGTTGTTCGAGATCATCAAGCAACAGCCAGGTTACCAGTGACCGACATCATCCGGCTGGGCGATGTGGAAATCGCCGTCACCCGCAAAGCGGTGAAGAACGTGCACCTCTCGGTGCATCCGCCGAACGGTCATGTCACCCTGGTCGCGCCCACCCATACCCGGCTGGAAGTCGCCCGCGCTTACGCCATTGCCAAACTCGGCTGGATCCGCCAGCAACGGGCCAGACTGCAGACACAAGCGCGGGAAATCCCCCGACAGTATGTCGAGCGGGAAAGCCATTATCTGTGGGGACGGCGTTATCTGCTGTCGGTGATCGAGCACGATGCCAAACCCTCGGTAGCCATCGACCACCGGCGCATCCTGCTAAGCGTGCGACCGGACAGCTCCCCGGAGAAGCGGGCAGAAATCATGCAGGAATGGCAGCGCGCGCTGTTGCATGAAGTCGTGCCGGCGCTGATCCAGAAATGGGAAACCCAGCTCGGTGTGCAGGTCGCCGCCTACTTCCTCCAGCGCATGAAAACCCGGTGGGGCGGCTGCCAGCCTCAGACCAAGCATATCCGCCTGAACACCGAGCTGGTGAAGAAGCCAAAAGATCTACTGGAATATGTCATCGTGCACGAGATGCTCCACTTGATCGAGCCGACGCACAATGAACGCTTCGTAGCCCTGCTGGAGCGGCATTATCCGACCTGGCGGGAGGCGCGCGCTGAACTGAACGACCTCCCGCTGGCGGCATGGGCCAGCCGTTCTTAGCCCTTGTCGCTTCAAGCCTGCTCTGCAACGAGCGAGCCGCACCGCCCCCGATAGGCCGCCAGCATCCGGACTAGCAGCGCGGCCAGTCCGCAGACTGCCGCCAACAGCGCCACACCCCGCCAGCCGGCATACAGCAAGGCCAGGCTTCCCAGCGCCGAGCCGCTGGCCATGCCGGCGAACATGCTGCCGATGAGCACCGCATTGAGGCGGCTGCGGGCGGCGGGATCGAGGCGGTAGATGATGCTCTGATGCGCCACCAGGGACGCCTGGACCCCCAGATCGAACAGGAGCATGCCGATGATCAGCCAACCCAGATTCTGGGGCGCGATGGCGAAACCGGCGAAACTGACCACCACCAGCGCCGCGCCGAGTTGGGTGACGGCCTCAGGCCCATAACGATCGGCGATACGCCCGGCCAGCGGCGCGGCCAACGCACCGATCGCCCCCGCCAACCCGAAACTGCCCGCCACAGCGCTGCCGTAACCGAACGGCGGCTCATGCAGCATGATGGCAAGCGTCGACCAGAAAGCGCTGAACGCCGCAGACAGCAAACCCTGCGCGATGGCGGCCCGACGCAATGCGGCATGGCCCCGCCACAAGGTCCACAACGACCCCAACAAGCGGTGATAAGGCAATGCCGTAGTCGGCGCGAAAGCTGGCAACCGCCGCCACGCCACCACCCCCAGCAAAGCGACCGCCACGGCGGCCAGTACGAACATGGTGCGCCAACCCAGGACTGCCGCCACCGCGCCACCGACGACCCGCGACAACAGGATGCCCAGCAACAAACCCATCATGACGCTGCCGACGATTTGCCCACGGCGCGCTTCAGGAGCCAACGCGGCAGCAGCGGGCACGCAGTCCTGCGCCAGCGTGGCGGCGATCCCGATCACGATGCTGACCGCGCCCAACTGGGTCAGCGATTGGGTGGCGGCCATCGCCAACAGGCCCAGCTCCAGCAGCAGGATCTTGCAGAGGATCACGCGGCGGCGGTCGTAGCGATCGCCGAGCGGGGCCAGCAGCAGGATGCCGAGGGTATAGCCGATCTGGGTAAGGGTGGGGATATGGCCGATCGCGCCCGCCGTAGCGTGAAAATCGACAGACAGCACCCCCAGGATAGGCTGGTTGTAATACAGGGCCGCCACCCCCAGGCCAGCGGCGCAGGCCAGCAGAAACACCAGACCCGTGCCGATGGGGGCGTCCGGCGCGGTGGCAACGGTCGTGGAAGAGCTATTCATGGCGCTTTGGCTCACGGTTGAAAATTGATGGCGCCAGTGTGGGACCTGGCCGCTTCTCCCGGAAGGCGCATGAAGGGTAAAACTGCTATACGCTATAGGTATGAAAAGCGCGTTCGACCGCCTCAGCCTGATGCAAACCTTCGTCCGCATCGTCGAAGCTGGCAACCTGTCGGCCGCCGCCGCCCAGTTGAACACCACCCAACCCACTATCAGCCGTCGGCTGCAAGCCCTGGAACGGTCGTTACGGCTGACTCTGCTGCATCGCTCGACCCATGGCCTGCAACTGACCGAAGCTGGCGCGCGCTATTACGCCCGGGCCAAGGAGTTGCTGCTGTCCTGGAGCGAGTTCGAGTCCGATCTCGGCCATACGGTCGACGCAGCCCAGGGCCGCCTGCGTATCGTGGTCCCGCATGCGTTTGGGCAACATACGCTGGTCGGTCCGCTGGTGGAATTCCTGACCCGACATCCGCAAGTGAACGTCGAATGGCTGTTGCACGACACCACCCCCAATTTCATCGAGGAAGGCATCGACTGCGCGATTCATGTCGGCGAGGTCATCCTACCTTCGGTGGTAGCGATCCGGCTCGGTGAGGTGTTGCGTATCGTGGTGGCGGCCCCGACGCTGGCGGCGGGCGACATGGAACGGGTGCAGCCGGAGCAACTGGTCGATCTGCCATGGGTGGCGCTCGTGCCCTACTATCGGCAGGAAGTGTGCCTGCGCCGGGGCCGCAGCGAGGAATACGTCCTGGCCATTCAACCGCGCCTGGTGACCGACAGTCTCTACGCCTTGCGCAGCGCTGCCCTGCGGGGAGTCGGCGCGGCCATCGCCTCGGCGTGGGTGGTGCGGGACGATCTGGCCCGCGGCGCGCTGGTTCGCCTCGCACCGGACTGGCAGGCCCCGGCCATCCCGGTTTATTTGATCTATCCCTATGCTCGGTTCTATCCGGCCAAATTGCGTCGCTTCGTCGAAATCATGCGCGACAGCATCGCCGCCGACCGCAATTTCTTCGATTGACGCATGGCATGTCGTCGCGTACGGCTGGCGGCGTAGACCTACCGCCCTCAGGCGCTCCGCAAGGTATCGATCAACCGGTCCACGGCATGGATCATCACCGGTATTGCCGCAGCGGGTGTAGCGACTGGCAGATCACCGATTTCCCAATATTCGATACTGGCTCCATACGCTGGAAAGAATCGCTCCACCATCGGCTGATGTTCGGCGCGACTTAGGGCGATCACCCGATCCGCCTGGCTGAAATCGTCAGGGCGCGCAGGACAGGGAGCGCGCAATGGAACCGCGAGGTTGACGCCCAGCGCGTTCAACGCTTGGTGGGTGTAGGGCGACAGCGGACCGACATTACCAAACACGGTGACATCCGGGGCCAACCCGCGCGAATCCGCCCGCCAGATCAGACCATGATGGACGGCCCGATGGTTGAAATACTCCTCGCAAAAGCGGCTGCGATAATAATTGCCGGTGCAGAGAAACAGCAGATTTTTCATCGATATTCCATCCGACCCGCGTAAACCTGATACCCATCCGTCAACGTTCGCAGGAACGCAATGACATCCTCGATCTCGGTCGCACTCAGCGCTGGCGCTTCGCCCACTGGACGCCCGAAGGGCGGTTCGACGTTGACATTGCCCCGGTAACGCGCTGGGAGATCGTCGAACGGGTCGATGTTGCCATCAACCTTGGCTGGATACCAGCGCTGTGGCTCGCTGTCGCGCGTTGCGTAGAACGCTAACACCTGCTGGAGAT
The DNA here is from genome assembly GCA_003989065.1 of Candidatus Competibacteraceae bacterium. GTDB lineage: Bacteria > Pseudomonadota > Gammaproteobacteria > Competibacterales > Competibacteraceae > RXIW01. Next base: position 37,453 of record RXIW01000025.1, on the reverse strand, counting down.
CGTGGAAGATGCCATTGTGGAAAAAGCTGCGGCGCAACGCCACGTTACGCAGTGTCGGGGTGCGAAAAGCGCCGCAATAATCGGCTCTGTCGCGGAAATCGCTGCGATCCGGCCCGCACAGGCCAAGATCGTAGAAATTGGGGTCGGCATTGGACGGCAACTGCCGGTGGCGTGGCACGCCCAGCGCGACATAGCCAAAGTCGCTGAAGGCGGGAAACGCGCCAGTGTTCGGGCTGATCCTGCTCTGGTGGCACGCGGCGCAATTGCCCTTCTTCTCATCCTCGAACAGCGCCAACCCCCTCGCCTCCTGCTCGGTCAGCTGGGCCTGACCTCGCAGCACCGCATCGTACTTGCTGCTGTACGGGTAGAACTCGGCGGGATCCTGCTGGAACATCTCCAGCGCCAGAGTGGCCCATTTGAAGGCGCGAACATCATCGTCTAGCGCATCAGCGCCGAAGGTATCGCGAAACTGTGCGGCATAAGCAGCCTGACGCAGCTTGGCAACAATGGCGGATACGCTTGGATTGGCCATTTCGTTGCTGGCCAGCAGCGGCATCGCCGCTTGGGCATGCAGAGTGGCGGCCCGGCCATCCCACAGATGACCGCCAGCCGGTCCCTGGTCCACGCTGTCGTCGAAGTCGTCGTCGAAGCGATGCTCGGTGAACGGTGGCACTTTCTGCTGATAGCGCAACGACGGCGCCGCACGCCGGCCCAGCACCTGGCCATCGATCCCTCCCGGTTGCACCGACAGCGCATTCGGCGGTCCGTAGGCATAGCGCGGATCGTGGCAACTGGCGCAGGACATCCGACCCGATCCCGACAAGGTCGGATCGAAGAACAGCTGCCGTCCCAGGGCCTGCATCTTGGCGAACGACGGCTGCACTCGCATCTGCATGTGATACACATCGTCATCGGTGTCGGCGGTTTGCGCCGCTGCCGCCACCCACGACGCCAGGCACACTACCCCGATGCATGTCGACAATCGCCACCGCGCTGACCAAAACAGCAGGACATGAGAGATCATGGGTCGGAGCACACCATGCCACATTGGAAACCACCGCAAATCGACCCCGGTCACGGACATGGCACAGCCAGGGAGTTAGCTAGAATAGGCAGATCACGGTGACCGAATGATGTCGGCGCATGGATCGAACCCCGTTGCCCAGGGTGACACGTCTCTTGCGCCAAGAGCGAGAAATCTCGATAAAAATGGCAGAAATTCGGGCGTTCCTTCACACCGAGGTCATACGGCGCTCGCATCATTAAATACTCTTTACCATGAGGGTCTCCACCATGAATCGCGTCCTCAAGATGCTCCCGATCGTGGCCGTTGTCGCCATCGCACAGGCAAGTTACGGCGGTGAAGACCGTGCTGCGCAGACCACCGATCAGTTGCTGCGGCAGGATATCAAGACCGTCGTCGTGATCTACGCGGAAAACCGCGGTTTCGACAATCTGTATGGCTTGTTTCCGGGTGCCGACGGCATTCCAGGCGTCAACCCGACGGCTTCCGGCGACTATGTGCCCCAGACCGACCGCGACGCGGCCGGAACTAAGCTGCCCAAGTTGCCCAAGGTGTGGTCGGGCGTCACCGCTGCCGGCCAAGCGGTCACCATTCCCGAAGGTCTGACGGCCAACCAGGACAACTGGCCCTTCCAGATCGACGCGGCTACGGGTTTCCAGGATACCCATGTCGTTGTGGGCCAGAACGTCATCACCCGTGACCTGTATCACCGCTTTTGGGAAAACCAGATGCAGATCGATGGCGGTAACAACGACAAGTTCGCCGCTTACGCCGACTCGGGCGGTCTGGTCATGGGCTATTACGACGGCAGCAAGATGGCCCTGTGGCCGATTGCCAAACAGTACGTGCTGGCCGACCACTTTTTCATGGGGGCTTTCGGCGGTTCGTTTCTGAACCACCAATATCTGATCTGCGGTTGCGCGCCGGAATATCCCAACGCCGACACCTTGAACCCGACCTCGATCTCGGCGTTGAACACCCAGGCCGATGGCACATTCCAGCCGGTGCTGACTCCGGCGGACACGTCGCCGCCTTCGGCGATCAGTGGTCCACCGACTTTCAAGCGCAGCAGCAATCTGACGCCGAAGAACTATGCGGGCGACGGCAAGTTTTACGCGGTCAACACCATGCAGCCGTCCTATCAACCGAGCGCCAATGCGCCGGCCGCTGGCGCTGACGTCCATCTGGCCGATCCGGCCGCCAAGACCACCTTGCCGCCGCAGACCGCCGCCACGATCGGCGATCAGCTCGACAAGAAAGGCGTGACTTGGGCCTGGTACGCGGGCGGTTACGCTACGACGCTGGCGTCCGCCATCGGCAATCGCCACTTTGCCGCCCCGGTGCCGAACTACCAGTTCCATCACCAGCCGTTCAACTACTACGCTAAGTTCGATCCCACCCAAGCCGGCACGCTGGCCTATCGCACTGCGCATCTGAAGGACTTCGATACGCAATTCCTGATCGATATGAAAGCGGGCACTCTGCCACAAGTCGCGTTCTACAAGCCGCAAGGCAACCTGAACCAGCACCCCGGCTATGCCAACGTGGACGATGGCGACGCCCACATCGCCAACCTCATCACCCAGTTGCAGGCCAGTCCGCAGTGGAAGAACATGATCATCATCGTCACCTATGACGAGAACGGCGGCTTCTGGGATCACAAGGCCGTGCCCAAGGGCGACATCTGGGGTCCCGGCACCCGCATTCCGGCGATCATCGTCTCTCCGTTTGCGAAGATGGGTACGGTCGATCATACCCAGTACGACACCGGCTCGATCGCCCGTTTCATCACGCGGCTATTCCAGCTGGAACCGCTGCCTGGGATTCAGGCGCGCGACGCGGCGCTGGTGAAGAACGGCGGCGTGGCGATGGGCGACCTGACCGCGGCGCTGAACCTGCAAGCGCCAGTGACCTCGCCCTGAACGACGGCGAATGCTGAACTGCCTCGATCTTCTCGGAAGTCCCAACTTTCGGGAGGGTTCATAGGCGATCTTGTAGCCCACCGGATTGTCCAAAGTTTTGCTGTGAACGATCCTGCACACTGACGGAGGCTCACGCCATGCCGGATTCCACCACCTACGACACCGATTTCTACCTGTGGACCCAGCAACAGGCGGCGCTGTTGCGTCAAGGGCAGTTGCAGGCGGTTGATGTGACGAACCTGGCTGAGGAAATCGAGAGCATGGGCAAGAGCGACCGCCGCGCCATCGAAAGCTATCTGTTCGTGATCCTGACCCACTTACTGAAATGGCAGTTTCAACCCAATCAGCGCGGGAAAAGCTGGCGGTTGTCCGTCTCGAACGGTCGTAGAGAAATCGAACGGTTGCTACGGGACAGCCCAAGCCTGAAACCACAGTTACCCGAACTGGCAATGGCAGAATATCCAGGAGCACGCCGACAGGCCGCTGATGAAACCAGCTTGCCGTTGTCCTCTTTCCCAGAGATCTGCCCGTTCACGATTGAGCAAATCATGGACCTGGAGTATTGGCCCGACTGATTGAATCCGAGTGAACGACCACGCGCATTGACGGAGACCCGCGCTATGCCGAATTCCACCACCTACGACACCGATTTCTACCTGTGGACCCAGCAACAGGCGGCGCTGTTGCGCCAAGGGCTATCAGCGGAACTGGATACTGCTCACTTGATTGACGAGATTGAAGACATGGGCGCAAACAGCCGGAGAGCGCTGGAAAGCTACTTGCGCAATGTCATGTTGCACTTGCTCAAGTGGCGCTATCAGCCGGAACGGCGTGGGACCAGTTGGAAGCTCTCTATCCGGGATGGACGCCATCAGCTTGCCAAGCGAGTGAAAGACAGCCCCAGTCTGCAGCCGAAGATTCCAGATATGATCACCGGCGAATACCCGCTGGCCCGCGAGTATGCAGCAGCAGAAACCGATCTACCGCTACCCACCTTCCCGGAGGTCTGCTCATTCACGGTTGAGCAAATCATGGACCCGGAGTATTGGCCCGACTGATTGAATCCGTCCCACTATGGCCACTGGCACTGGCTACTGTGATAGAAGCCAGAAACCCCGACCAGTGTGACTGACCGGGGTTTTTCTGCTACTTGACCTACCGCAAATACGCTCCATCCACGCCGATTTTGCCCGGCCCGTTCAGCACGTAAATGCCGGCGGAGTTGGCCTGCACGTAGAAGGACATGCTGCCGTGGTAAACAGTGATTTCGTTACCGGTCACTGCATCGCGGTACACCCCGTTGCGAAGATTGCCGACATGAACATCCTGCCCGCTGCCGATGGTCAAGCCCACTACGGCATAGCTTTCACCGTTGTTGTGATCGCGGACGAAGCTGATGCCGCTGCCCCACTCGTTGACCTGGCTCATCGGCCCCTTCTGCAGGGCGGGAATGGCCTGACGAATCTGGTTTAGCCGCTTGATGTGTTGATAAAGCGGATGGCTCTGGGTCTGGCCGATGCGCTCGTCGGTCAAATGATCGCCGAAATAGGCCCGGCCAGTCTGGTCAAGGGTATCGTCGTTGCCGATGATGTCCTGCGGCGCGCCCTTCATGAACTCGATTTCCTCGCCATAGTACAGGCAGGGAATCCCGCGCACCGTCCACAGCAGATTGTAGGCCGCCGCCGCCATCCACTGTTCACCCTTGAAGCGGAACCGGAAGTCGTTGTCCGGACCGACATCGTGATTTTGCAGGAAGGTCACCAGCGTCGAAGGGTTGCCGAAAATCCAGTCCATATCCAGCACCGCCTTGACCCCGCCGAAGCTGCCCCGGCTCAGATTGTCGCGGAAGGTGGAGAACAACCCGAAGTCCAGCACCGCGAACCCGGAGTCGCCGCCTGAATTCGGATTGCGCGGGTCATGGCCCAGCCGGGTATACCACCACGGCCGGATGAACGAGGGGCCGTTGTCGCCACCGCCCAGATCGCCAAAACCATAGCCCTTGACCAGGTTCTCACCGAACACGAACAACCCTGGCTTGTGGGCCTTCCAGGCGTTGACGTACTCCAGCAGATTGTCGCGCGGCACGTGCTTGACCGTGTCGATGCGCAGCGCGTCTACCCCCATGTCGAGATAGTGGTTGATGGAGCCGATCAGATAATCCTTGACGTTCTGGCGGTCGGTGGCCAGGTTGATGCAGTCGCCGGCGATATGTTTCAACTGCACCGCCGCGCTTTCCCAGTCGCCGCCGCAGATGAAGCCGTGCTGCATGAACCACTCGGGATCGAGATTGTTGGCGTCGATACCGAAGAAGCGCCCCGGATTGTAGCCGGGCTTGGGCACGGTCTCGCCGGTCTTGGGATCGACCAGTGGCAGCTTGCCTTCCGGGTCCATGGCGTGCCGCTCCCGATACCATTCGGGCGCGACCGGGTTGTCGATGTCGTCGCGGTTGGGCCAGGCGTAGTTGCCCAGATTGCCCTGGTACGGCCCGTGGTTGACCCGGCCCTGTTCGGAGCCTTGGGGAACGTAGTACTTGATCGGCAGATGATCGATGTGGACTTTGCCGCGAATGCCGTACTGGCAGGAGTGATTCACCACCACGTCCTGAATGATCTTGATGCCGCGCTGGTGCGCTGCGTCGATCAGATCTTGATAGGTGGCGTCCGGCGACTCCAGCCGGGGATCGATCCGGGTCCAGTCGTAGGCGTGGTAACCGTGATAGTCGAGACCACTGCGGTTCTCCACCGGCGGGGTGATCCAGAGGGCGGTGAAACCGAGATCGCGAATGTAGTCCAGCCGCTGGATCAGGCCCTTGAAGTCGCCGCGCCAGTGCGGATCTTCCGGTTGGCCGGTGGCACGGTTGAACTTGATGCGATCGCGACAGAAAAAGCTGGTGCTGGGATCGCCCTCGTAGAAACGCGCGGTCAACAGAAAATAGATGGTTTCCTCGCGGAAGTCGCCCAGCGGTCCGTTGGGATCGATCGGCGGGCGCGGCGCAGGGGCGGCAGTGGATGTGGCAGGCAACGCCGTCCGGGCCGGCGATTCGGGCAAATCGCCCGCGACAATGCTGGGAAAACTGGTGGGAACCTCGGCTGGATGGTCGTACCACTGACCATTGATGAAAATCCCGCCGCTGTCCCGGTGCAGGTCGCTGGTCTGCCACCCCTGGGCGTCGTTGAACACCAAATGGGCGGACTTGACGCCATCCAGGCGGCAAACGAACCAATCGTCCTCTAACGCGATCATCGCCATCCCAGGCCATTCGGTGCCGAAACCCTCCGGCGTGGCGCTCCAGTAGTGGATGTGAATGCTGTCTGCCCAAGAGGCAGGCTTCTTGAAATAAACGGTGAGTTCAGCCATGAGTAAATTCCAGATGGTGGTAATTATCTCATTTCACTTTACTGCATACCCGTCAGGGAAAATCGAAAAATTCGCCTGCAGCCGGATTAGCGGCGTGGTTGGCAACGATCGGTTCCGCCTCGGGGAGCCTGCCGGGTGTTGGGGTTCGGGCTTGGTCTGCTAAGCTTTGTCTTGCTGTCGTCCCGGTGTCTATCCTAGAAGATGATGATATAAAAGCATGAAAACCGCCAACTGTCCCTCCTGTGGAGCCACGATTACGTTCCAGTCGGTCGTTTCCATCCTGACGGTTTGCGACTACTGCAAGAGCACCCTGATCCGCCACGATCTGGAACTGGAAAACATCGGGAAGATGGCGGAACTGCTGCCGGATCCGTCGCCGATCCAGCTCGGCACCGAAGGTGTGTATCGCAAGACCCGCTTCACCGTGGTCGGCCGCATCCAGTTGCGCTACGGCCAGGGCATCTGGAACGAGTGGTATCTGCTATTCGAGAATCAGCGCAGCGGCTGGCTGGGCGAAACGCTGGGCAACTATGCGGTGACCGCCCTGATTCAGCCATCCGAACCGTTGCCGCCCTTCGCCGAGCTGCGCGCCGGCCAGAACCTGGCCCTGAAGGGCCGCGCCTTTCAGGTCACCCACATCGAAACCGCCCGCTGCATCGCCGGCGAAGGCGAGCTGCCGATCCGGGTCGGTCCCGGCTACGATGCGCCGGTGGTGGATCTGCAGGCCGCCGGCCAAGTGTTCGCCACCCTCGACTACAGCGAAGACCCGCCGCTGGTCTTTCTCGGCGAGCAGGTCCGCTTCGACGACCTCAAGCTGAGCCGGCTGCGCGAGGTGATGCCGGTCGGCTGGGAACCCGACGCCGGCATCCAGGCCCAGTCCTTCCAATGCCCCGGCTGCGGCAGTTCGCTCAGCATCCGCGCCAAGGGCCACACCGAAACCCTGGCCTGCGGCACCTGTGGCTCCATCATCGACATCACGGACGACAATTTCCGCATCCTGTCCCGCTTCAACGCCCGGATCAAACACCAGCCCGCCATTCCACTCGGCAGCCGCGGCCCACTGGCCGAGGTCGAGTACGAAGTCATCGGCTATCTGCGCCGGACCATGCGGGTGGAGGGCATCGAGTACGACTGGAGCGAGCACCTGCTGTTCCACCGCGAGCAGGGCTTTCGCTGGCTGGTGGAGTACAACGGCCACTGGAGCCTGGTGCAGACCACCATCGAACCGCCGCTGGCGACCGGCTACGGCGCGGCCGGCCGCGCCCATTATCAGGACCGCCAATACCGCCATTTCCAGACCTGCCAAGCTGAGGTCAGCTACGTGCTGGGCGAATTCTACTGGCGGGTTCGGGTCGGCGAACCCTGCGAAATCCGCGACTACATCGCCCCGCCGTGGCAACTGAGCCTGGAACTGACTCCGAAGGAAGCCGTCTGGTCGCAGGCCGAATACATCGAGCCCGAAACGATCCAGACCGCATTCCAGCTGGACGAGCCCCTGCCGACGCGGATCGGCATCGGCGCCAACCAGCCCTCGCCCTACGAGACGCAGCGACCCAAATTCCGGCGACTGTTCTGGCTGTTCCTGGGCCTGCTGGCGCTCGGCCAGCTGGCTACGCTCATCCTGTCCGTCGATCGCAAGGTCCATCAGCAAACCTTCGTCTTCAATGCCGACACCAAGGACAAGACGCTGGACAGCGAACCGTTCGCGCTCAGCGGCCGCCCTTCCAATCTGGTCATCAAGACCCAGAGCAATCTCAACAACAACTGGATCTATCTCGATCTGGCCCTGATCGAGCGCGACAGCGGCGTCAGCCATGCCATCGGCCGCGAGCTCAGCTATTACGCCGGAGTCGACGACGGGGAGCGCTGGTCGGAGGGTAACGCCAGCGACGAGGCGGTATTGCCGGCGATCCCGGCCGGCCTCTACTCTCTCAGCATCGAGGCCGAATTGCCGCCGGGCGCACCGACCGTGACCTGTACCTTCACCATCCTGCGCGATGTGCCGAGCTGGGCCAATTTCTTCCTGGCCTTGCTGGGTCTGCTGATCGTGCCGATCATCTTCCGCTGGCGCGCCTGGGCGTTCGAACGCGCGCGCTGGGCGGAAAGCGACTACAGCACCGCCGGCAAGGACAGCGACGACGATGACTGATCCCGCGTTTCTTCCAACCCGCCCAGGACGCTTTCACCATGCTCTATCGCAGCTATCTGCTCAGCGGCATTCTGATTCTGGCGCTGTTCGCCACCGGCCAATATCGCGGCTGGAGCCTGTTCAGCGCCAGCGAGACCAAGAGCGCGCCCGGCAGCGCGGCGCGGGGGATTTACCATAAATAACATCCTGATCCTCTATGCCCACCCGCAGGGGCGACGTTCGGCCGTCAACGGACGGTTAATCGCCGCAGCGGCAGCGGCGGGCGTTGCGATCCATGATCTGTACGAGCGCTATCCCGACTACGACATCGACGCGCGGGCCGAGCAGGATGCGCTGCGCGCCGCCGAGCTGGTCGTCTGCCAGTATCCAACCTACTGGTACCGGCCGCCGGCCCTGTTCCAGCTGTGGATCGAAATGGTGCTGACCAGCGGCTGGGCCTATGGCCCCGGCGGCGCGGCCCTGGTCGGCAAGCATTTCTGGTGCGTGACCACCACCGGCGGCGCGCAGTCCGCCTATGCCGCCGACGGCATCCACGGCTTCGATTACGAGACCTTCCTCGCTCCCCTAGTCCAAACCGTGCGGCTGTGCGGCATGCACTGGTTGCCGCCCTGGATCATCCACGGCGCGCCGCAACTGAGCAGCGCCGAGCTGCAGGACTGGGTCGCCCGTTATCGCGATCGGCTGACCCGCTATCCGGCCTGGCTCACGGCAGCCTGAGGACGCCCATGCACGAACCAGCCTGGCTGGGCAATACCCTGATCTACCTGACCGCCGCCGTGCTGTGCGTGTCGCTGTCGGTGCGGCTGGGACTGGGAGCGGTGCTGGGCTATCTGATCGCCGGCATCGCCATCGGACCAGCCGGCCTGGGCCTGGTGCGCGACGTCGACAGCATCCTGCATTTCGCCGAATTCGGCGTGGTGCTGATGCTATTCATGATCGGCCTGGAGCTGGAGCCGCGCCGTTTGTGGCAGATGCGGCGGGACGTGTTCGGTGGCGGCGGCGTTCAGCTGCTGGCCTGCGGCGGGCTGCTGGCCGGCGCGGGACTGGCTCTGGGCCTGGAACTCGCCCCGGCGCTGGTGTTGGGCCTGACCCTGGCGCTGTCCTCCACCGCCATCGCCGCCCGGACCCTGAACGAGCAGAATCTGTTGCCGACCCCGTTCGGCCAACTGACCCTGGGAATTCTGCTGTTTCAGGACATCGCCGCTCTGCCCCTGATCGCCCTGCCTTCCCTGCTCGACCGCAGCGGCGCAACCGCTGCCTCCGCTGCCTCCGCTGCCTCCGCTGCCTCCGCCGCCTCGGTCGGCTTCGGGCTGGCCGCCATCGCCGGCATCCTGGTCACCGGCCTGTTCGTGGCCGGCCCGATCCTGCGGCTGATCGCCCGCACCGGGATCCGCGAGCTGTTCACCGCCGGCGCTTTGCTGATCGTGGTGATCATCGCCGTCCTGATGCAGCGCGCCGGTCTGTCGATGGCCCTGGGCGCTTTCCTGGCCGGGGTGGTGCTGGCCAAGTCGGAGTACCGCCATGCCCTGGAAGCCGATCTGGAGCCGTTCAAGGGGCTGCTGCTGGGCCTGTTCTTCATCGCCATCGGCATGTCGATCGATCTGGCGCTGTTGATCGCCCATCCGGGGACGGTGCTGGCTCTGACCGGTGGCCTATTGCTGACCAAGCTGCTGGTTCTACGAGCGATCGCCCGGCCATTGGGCGCGCCGCTAGCCCAGCGCTGGCTGCTAGCGGCGTTGCTGGCTCCAGGCGGCGAATTCGCCTTCGTCATTCTCGGCCTGTTGGCCCCGGCCGGGTTGATCTCGCGCGAGCAGGCCGCCCTGCTGACCCTGAGCGTGGCGCTGTCGATGGCGACCGCGCCGTTCCTGCTGCTGATCTATCAGCACTGGCTGGCGCCCCGTTACGCGGCGGCCGAACCCGACCCCGACCCGATCCCACCGCAGGAGTCGCCGGTGATCATCGCCGGCTTCGGACGCTTCGGCCAGATCGTCGGCCGGTTGCTGTTCGCCAACGGGATCGCCGCCACCGTGCTCGATCACGATCCCGACCAGATCGCCGTAGTGCGCCGCTTCGGTATTCAGGTGTTCTACGGCGACGCCACCCGCCTCGACCTGCTGGAAGCCGCCGGCATCGCCAAGGCCCGCCTGCTGGTGGTCGCGCTGGATGACGTCGACGCCAACCTGCGGTTGGTGGATACGGTGCGCGAGCATTATCCCGAGGTGATCATGGTGGCGCGCGCCCGCAACGTCAGCCATGTCTTCGGCCTGTTGAACCGGGGCATCGACCGCATCGAACGGGAAACCTTCGAATCGGCGTTGCGGGCCGGTCGGCGGGTGCTGCAGGAACTGGGGCTCGGCGCCTACGAGGCGCGGCAGGCCGCCGACACCTTCCGGCGTCACGATCTGGCCGCGCTCGAGGCCATGTATCCCTACTATCAGGACGAGTCGCAACTGATCTCCATCGCCCAGACCGCCCGCGACGAACTGCTCGACCTGATCGAACGCGACCGCGCCGCGCGCGAACGCGACCGCAAAGCCGACTGGGGTTAGTGCTATGTCTCACGCAGAGCCTTACAACTCAGTTTTCATCCTCAAAGTCAACCGTGACCGCGCCGTACTTGGTAAGCCCACGCTGTCGAGAGGCAGTACTTAACTGTAAACCTTCTCCTTCACGAGGCGAGCCGCCGAGCGAAGGGACTTTACGAACTTGACGAATTTATGAATCTTTGCCATATATGCTCCAACGGAGGTTGGACTATGGCAGCTCCAAAATCAAAGTCAGGTATTCACAGCGACGCGGGCCGGCAGGTCGGGACGGCTGGGAAGTCAGCCGGCACGGCCTTTTTCGTCGGCCGGAATCAGGCCCTACCGAAGGGGGCTACCGGCTTCAAGCTGGAGGTTTCGGATACGGCGTCCAAGGCGCTTACGAGCAACCCCAAGCGGATGGAGGTCCTCCTGCAGGTCTATGGCGATGCGATCATCCAGAGCCGCACAGCCGGTCGGCCGGTGAGCTTTCGCGTCGAGGTGGACCCTGAAGGTGAGACGGTCCTGACGCCAGTGGAAGACGTGGCGACTGCGCCCGAGCCAGTGGAGGAGGCGGGTGCGCCGGATGCCGAGCTGGAAGCGGCGCTCGCCGCCGCGCGCGAGCGCGGTCGCCTGCGGGCGGCCGAGATCCTCGGCGGCGACGACATGTTGAGCGCGGATGCATTCGCCAAGATGCTCGGCACGACGCGCGTGACGGTGAACACGAAACGGCAGAGCGGTCAGGTCCTGGGCCTCGACGGGGCGAAGCGCGGCTTCCGCTTCCCGGTCTGGCAGCTCGACGCCGAGGGAAAACCTTACGCCGAGCTTGCGGTGCTGCACGAGCGATTGGGCGGACCCTGGGCGGTCTACCGCTTCCTGGTGCAGCCGCATGGCGAACTCGACGGTCTGACCGGACGCGAGGCCCTGGAGCAGGGGAAGGTCAAAGCCGCCCTGGAGGCCGCCGAGAGCGTCGGGAGAGACTTTCGGTAAATGGCGAAGGTTCTCCCGCCCAAGGGCTTTGCGGGTGCGAGCCTCCAGCTTCATGAGGTGCCGGCCGGCCAACGCTTCGGCCGCATCTACTTGGGTCGATATCCGGACCCTCTTGGCTTCGGCAAAACGCCGAGCCGGTTCAGCGATCCGCGTCGGCGCGTCGCCGCGAACCGTTTTGGCGTCCTCTATCTCGGGGACACCGTGAAGGTCTGCTTTCTAGAGGCGGTGCTCCGCGATCAGCGCGACGGCGCGATCGGCGACCTGCCCATGGAGGAGTCGGAACTGCACGCGCGGCACTATGCCGAGATCGAGGTCGCGGCCCCGTTGATGATGGTCGATCTGCGCGAGGACGGCGCCATCGTTATGGGTGTTCCGACCGATGTCGCGAAGGCGTCCCGTCAGACGCTTGCCCGGGCGTGGTCGGTGGCCTTCCACGAGCACCCGGCGCAACCAGATGGCATCCTCTATCCGTCGCGCCTCAATGGTCACACCAACCTAGCCGTCTTCGACCGAGCCATTTCCAAGCTGCGGGCGGTCCGGAAGATGAAGCTGATTGCCGCTGCTGGGTTGGGAGCGGTGCTGAACGACCTGAAGGTCAGCATCATCGATGCCCGACCCCTGACCGGTATACCTTTCTCTTGGATATGAACACATGACGATGGGGCAGCAGTCTGGAGAACCATGGAATGGGGAGCGCCGAGCGTGACCCATGCTCTGCTGTTCTCGGTTTTCGTCATCGCCTCCTGCGGGCTGACCTACGAACTGGTCGCCGGCGCGCTGGCCAGCTATCTGCTGGGCGATTCGGTCACCCAGTTCTCGACCATCATCGGTACCTATCTGTTCGCCATGGGCATCGGCTCCTGGCTGTCGCGCTACGTGGTCCGCGGTCTGATCGCCCGCTTCATCCAGATCGAACTGGCGGTGGGTATCCTGGGCGGCTTCTCGGCCCCGGCGCTGTTCCTGATCTTTGCCTGGGCCGGGGCGTTCCGCCTGGCTCTGTATCTGGTGGTGCTGATCGTCGGCGTGCTGGTCGGCCTGGAAATTCCGTTGGTCATGCGCATCCTCAAACAGCAGTTCGCCTTCAAGGACCTGGTGTCGCAGGTGCTGACCCTCGATTATCTGGGCGCGCTGGCGGTGTCGCTGCTGTTCCCGATCCTGCTGGCCCCGCATCTGGGACTGAGCCGCACCAGCCTGCTGTTCGGCCTGCTCAACGTGCTGGTGGCGGCCTGGGCGTTGTGGCTGTTCCGCGACCAGCTGCCGGGACAACGCTGGTTGCGCGGCCAGTGCATCGCTGCGTTGCTGGCGCTGTGCGCCGGCCTAGTCGCCGCCGACTGGCTCACCACCCTGGCCGAGGATCGCCTGTACGCCGACGAGATCCTGCTGACCCGCACCACCCCCTACCAGCGTATCGTGGTGACCCGCTGGAAAGACGATATCCGCCTATTCCTCAACAACAACCTGCAATTCAGCTCACGCGACGAATACCGCTATCACGAAGCCCTAGTGCATCCCGGCCTGAGCGCGGTTCCGGGCGCGCGGCGGGTGCTGGTGCTGGGCGGCGGCGACGGGCTGGCGGTGCGAGAAATCCTGCGCTATCCCACGGTGGAGCGCATCACCCTGGTCGATCTGGATGCCGAGATGACCCGCCTGTTCGCTCATCATCCGCTGTTGACCGTGCTGAACGACAACGCTCTGAGTTCACCCAAGGCGCATGTCGTCAACGCCGATGCCTTCCGCTGGCTGGAGCAGAACACGGAGACCTTCGATTTCATCGTGGTGGACTTCCCCGACCCGACCAATTATTCGCTGGGCAAGCTGTACAGCAACGTGTTCTACCGGCTGGTGGAGAAGCATCTGGCGGTCAACGGCGTGGCAGTGGTGCAGACCACCTCGCCGCTGTATGCCCGGCAGTCGTTCTGGTGCATCGCCCGCACTATCGCAAGCGCCGGCTTCAACGTGACCCCCTATCATGCCTACGTGCCAGCTTTCGGCGAATGGGGTTTCACCCTGGCCAGCCGCCAGCCTTGGCCAGCGCCCGACCACTACCCGGAGGGTCTGCGCTTCGTGACGCCAGCCACTGTCGCCGCCATGCTGCAGTTTCCACCGGACATGGGGCCGATCGACGCCGAGATCAACCGTCTGAACACTCAGATCCTGGTGCGCTACTACGAACGCGAGTGGCATCAGGTCGTGCAACAATAGGCCAAAATCGATGAACCGCCGCCAATTCCTGCTCACGCTGGGCGCGGCCGCCACGGCCGGCGGTGCCTACGCCTGGCAGCAGGACCACGGCAAGACGCCGCCGCTGCCGCCCGGCGACATCCTCGGCGCCTCCAACACCGTCGGCCACCGCTTGCGGCGCATGCAGTTCCCCGAACCGAGCGCGACGGAGAAAACCCCGGTGATCATCGTCGGCGGCGGCATCGCCGGCCTGTCCGCTGGCTGGAAACTGCAGCGCGCCGGCTTCCACGATTTCGTGATCCTGGAGCTGGAGTCGGAGGTCGGCGGCAACGCCCGCAGCGGCCAAAACGCCATCACCGCCTATCCCTGGGGTGCGCACTATCTGCCCTTCCCCACCCAGGAATCCCGCGCCGTGCGTGAATTGCTGGCCGATTTCGGCGTGCTGCAGGGCGATCCCTATGCGGTCGAGCCGGTTTACGACCCGCGCTACATCAACTTCGCCCCGCAGGAACGGCTGTACGCCAATGGCCTCTGGCATGACGGACTGTGGCCGCAAGTCGGGGTTCGGCAACGGGATTTGGAGCAATATCGCCGTTTTCAGGAGCTGATGGGCGAATTCCAGCGCCAGCGCGGAGCGGATGGCCGCAAGGCTTTCGCCATTCCCATCGATTTCAGCGCCCGTGACCCCGATTTGCTGGCGCTGGATCGGCTGTCGATGCGCGATTTCCTGCTGCAACACGGCCTCGATTCGGAACCGCTGCACTGGTACGTCAACTACGCCTGCCGCGACGACTACGGCTGCCGTTACGATCAGACCTCGGCCTGGATGGGGGTGCATTACTTCGCCAGCCGCGACGCCCAAGCCCGCGATGCCGCCAGCGACGACGTGCTGACCTGGCCGGAAGGCAACGGCTGGCTGGTCAAACGGCTGCGGGAACGGCTGGAGCCGCATCTGTGCCCCAACGCTATCGCCTGGCGACTGTCGGAGCTGGACCGGGCGATCCTGGTCGATACCTGGCACGCGCGGGAAAATCGTTCGATCCGGCGCCTGGCGCGACTGGTCATCTGGGCCGCGCCACTGTTTCAGGCTCCGCGGGTGTTCCGGGAGCTGGCGGCGGCGCGGACGACAGCCATCGCCGAGTTCCAGTACGCCCCCTGGCTGGTCGCCAATCTCAGCCTGCGCGGCTTTCCCCAGGAACGGCGCGGCGCGCCCTTGTCCTGGGACAACGTGCTGTACGACAGCGACGCGCTGGGCTATGTGGTCGCCACCCATCAACAGCTGGCCGTGCATCAGGAACAGACCGTCTTCACCTGGTACCACGCTCTGTGCGATGCGCCGCCGGACCAGGCCCGCCGTCAGCTGCTGGAAACACCGTGGCGGGTCTGGGCGGAGAAAATCCTGCGCGACCTGTCCCGACCCCATCCCGATCTCCGCGCGCTGGTCACCCGGCTGGATCTGGTCCGCTGGGGCCATGCCATGGTCCGGCCGCGCCCCGGCTTCGTCTGGGGCGAAGCCCGCCAGCTGTTGCTCCAGCCGCAAGAGCGGGTGCTGTTCGCCCACGCCGATCTTAGCGGCTATTCGATCTTCGAGGAGGCCAACTACCGCGGTGTGCTGGCGGCGGAACGGGCGCTGACGGCGCTGGGAATTCCCTTCGGGTCTTCCTGCCAGGTTTTCGGCGCTGGGTAGTCATTTCAGGAGACATGGAGGATAGGGTCATTCAGCCAAGAGAACTGCTACGAGACACTGTGGCAATTGCGCTGGCCGAAGAGGATCAACTGTCCCTGCTGTAGATCAGGTTTGTCAGCCCATTCATAACCATTCATCATCGGAAGCTGTTGAGTCCTTGAACAGTGAATCGCAACGGGATTCCCATCGCCAGAATCCTGGATGTCGATCGGTCCCGGACCGATCGCCGCCGATTCATCCCTCCACCACCGAGGAAAAGACTGTGTCCTTGATCATCACCGAAACTCAGGATGCGATCGGCACGATCGTGATGAACCACATCGCCAAACGCAATGCGCTCAGCGAAGCCCTGATCAACGAAATCACCGTCACGCTGGACGCCTTCCGCGAACAGGGTATCCGCGCCGTGGTCCTGCGCGCGCCAACCGGCGCCAAAGTCTGGTCCGCCGGCCACGATATCAGCGAACTACCCAATCGGGGCCGCGATCCGCTGAGTTGGAACGACCCGTTGCGGGTGCTGATCCGGGCCATCCAGGAGTACCCGGCTCCCATCATCGCATTGATCGAAGGTGGGGTCTGGGGTGGGGGTTGTGAAGTCGCCATGGCCTGCGACATCCTGGTCGCCACGCCCGAAGCCACTTTCGCCATCACGCCGGCCAAGCTGGGCGTCCCCTACAATCTGGGTGGGGTACTGACCTTGATGAACATGATTCCGCTACCGGTAGCCAAGGAAATGCTATTCACCGCACAGCCCATTCCTACCACCCAAGCGCAGAATCTCGGCATCATCAATCACATCAAAGCGCCCGAAGACATCGAAACCTTCGTCTACGATCTCGCCGCGCATATCGTCGCCAATTCGCCGCTGAGCGTCTCGGTGATGAAGGAGGAACTCCGTTTGCTGTCCAGCGCCCGCGCGATCACGCCCGAATTGTTCGAACGGATTCAGGGCTTGCGGCGTATCGTGTACGATAGCCACGACTACGAGGAGGGGTTGAGTGCATTCCGGGAAAAACGCAAACCCCGGTTCGAGGGAAGATAAGTCGTTGCCCGTCAGGAAACCGCGCGGCACTCCCGCACGGTTTCCATGAGCCTGTCGAGCGCTCGACGTCAGCCGTTGTACCAGATCCGGCCGCGGTTGGCCCAGCCGCCGTTGTTGATCCAGCCACCGCCGCGATTGGCCCAGGCGCTGCCACCGCGGTTGGCCCAGCCGCCACCACGGTTACCCCAACCGCCGCCGCGATTGTACCAACCGCCATGATTACCCCAGCCGCCGCCACGGTTGTACCAGCCGCCACCACCGCCATGATTACCCCAGCCACCGCCGCGGTTGTACCAGCCGCCGTGACGGTTGACCCAACCGCCGCCACCGCCATGGTTACCCCAGCCACCGCCGCGGTTGTACCAGCCGCCGCGATCGCCCCAGCCGCCGCTATGGTTAACCCAGGCTTGGGCCGGTTTGGGCACGCTCAGCACGCCGCCGACCAGCACGCCGCCGATCACCGCCTGCGACCATTTGCCCAAGCTGCGCAAGAAATTGCGCCGCTCCTGGACGACCTCCTGATCGCCGGTTTCCAGCGCCTGCTCGTCATGATCCTGTTCATCGTATCGATCGGTCATTTCAGCTCTCCACACATTATCTAATCTGGCTGAATCACGCTCAAACTTGTCCTCTTGTTACACTCGTCGCGCCTGTCGCGCGGCCAGTCATGCTCCCTATTGCTCGAACCTGCCGAGCCAGAGGCCGTAAGACGGATAAATTATATGGATATAGTAACTGAATACGGCCTGAAACCCTTACAAAAATCGCTTCTACAGCGCGACTCGCCCCGGACCGCTGTGAGACAGTCGCGCCATGAAGCGACACAACGCTCAGACCGCCACCGCGCGCGCTGCCACGGCCGTCTGCGCCAGTTCCAGCGCAGCCCGCTCCATGCGTCCGAACACGGCCTTGTACAAGCCGCAATAGGGGTCCTTCTCGAACAACGAGCCATGCACGGTATAGGTCCGCACCGGACAACCACCGTGGCACAGCGAGAGATAGTCGCAACTCAGGCAGTCGCGCTGGATGAGTTGAATCGGCCGCTCGTTGAAACGTTGACGCACCGGGCTGGTTCGCAACAGCTCGCCAAAGTTGGCCGTTTCGAAGATATTGCCGTAGTGGTAATCCGGATAGCTGGTCACCCAGCAGTCGCACTGAGCCACATAGCCGCGAGCATCGATGGACACGATGGTATTGGCGCAGTTTTCGCCCCAAATGCAAGGCAACTGGGTCGGCTCGTGGCTGAAATGCTGGAGCAGGGCGTCGAACGGCCCGATCCGTATTCCACGCGGGTAACCCCGCTCCAGCCAGATATCGGCCAGTTCGCGGTAGAAGCGACTGAGATTTTCCACGTCCGCCACCGGCAGCTCGTGCTTGGCAGCGGCATCGCCACCAGGGAAGGGGGTATTGATCTGGAATTCGGTGATGCCGAGTTCTTCGACGAAATAGTCGTAGAAGCGTTCGGCGCCGATGTCCAGGGTGCCCTGATTGGGCACGGCGATCACCTGGATCGCGATGCCGGCTGCCTGCGCTTCCCGCACCCGCCGCGCCCAGATCTGGTTGTAGCTTTCCGGCCCCTGCCCCAGCAGCTTGCGGTGCAGATTGGGATAATCCAGCGAGGTGCCGACCGAATTGCCGAACATGTCGGCGATGACCTGGTTCCAGCGGGAGCTGTAGGACAGCATGTTGCTCTGCAGGCTGTGAAACACCTCTTTGCCGCGGGCGTCGGCCTCGCGCCGGATCATTTCGTTGGCCTGTTCGTACCAGCTGGGCGGCAACAACATCGCCTCGCCGCCCTGCCAGTAGATGGTGAGCGCATCCAACGAGCGCTCCACCATGTAATCCAGCACCTTGCGCATCATCTCGCCGAGCCGGTCGAGCGTCAGCCGGTCGGTGGTCTTGTTCTCGAAACAATAATCGCAGTCGGCATTGCACTGCAGGGTGGACAGCAGGATCAACGAGAAATGGCTTTTCATGGTAGCAGCAACCTTTAGCGTTACGCCTTTATAGCCTTTAAACTGTAGCGACCATAGTCGATGGCTTAACTTCTTGAGGAATGAATTATGAAAGTATGGCTGAACCTTGCCTTAACCGCCGCCTTGGCGTGGGGAACGAGCGCTTGCACCGTCGTCACCGATCCCAGCTCCGGCTCTAGCAGCGGCGGTTCGAGCAGCACCTCCTTCCTGGATCGCCAGCAGCAGGTCGCCCAGTTCGCCAGCGTCAATCTGGAGCCGCTGCGCAACGACATGGCCGCCGGCCAGGGCGAATATCTCGACTCGCTGGCGACGCTGATGGAGATCGACGCCAGCCAACAAGCCGCCTTCCGCGCCCTGACCCGCGCCAAGTTCACCGCGCTGTTTCCCAGCGACCAAACCACCGCCGCTGAGATGTTGACCGCGCTGAACCGGGAAATGCACAGCGATCCCCGCTTCGGTCAGCGTCTGGCGTCGAATTGAACCGGGCCGCATTCTGACCGCGCGGCTGGCGGGTCTCCTGCTGCTCGGCACGCTCGCCTGGGCAGCGGATGCCCGCGCCGCGCCGTCTTATCTAGCCGAGCTGCAAAGCCGAGCCGAAACCGCCCAGCTGGCGGCGCGGCGCGAATGGCGAGTGCTGCTGCATTACCGCGCCAGCACCGACGGCGCAGGCGTCGTCAGCGACGCCGACGATCCCCGCTTTTTCCTGGCCCCGACCGGCAAGACCGATCCCCAAGCCGAGCTGCAGGCCACTCTCGCCGCGTTTTTCCAGACCGAGCCGGTCGGCGGCGACCCGCAGCCGGCCCAATGCGCCTTTCCCGCCCGCTACCACTGGCTACAGGCCGAACTGGCCTTCGATCCCCGCCGCCTGCCGCCGCAGCCCTGCGAACGACTTCAACGCTGGCTGGGCGAGCTGAACGCCGAAGCGGTGACAGTGGTATTCGCCTCGGCCTATCTCAACAATCCCGCCTCCCTGTTCGGCCACACCCTGCTGCGGCTGGACCGACGCGGCCAGACCGAGCAGACCCGGCTGCTGGCCTACGCCATCAACTACGCCGCCGACGATTCCCACAGCAGCCTGCTGCTGTACGCGGTGGACGGCGTCGCCGGCGGCTTCCAGGGCCGCTTCGAGATCGAACCCTACTACAAGCTGGTGCGAACCTACAGCGATCTGGAAAACCGCGACATCTGGGAATACCGACTCCGGCTGAACGCCAGCCAGTTGCAACGCCTGCTCGAACATGCCTGGGAGCTGCGCGGCATCGTGTTCGACTATTATTTCTTCAAGGAAAATTGCGCCTGGCAATTGCTGACCCTGCTGGAAGCCGCCAACCCCGACCTGCATCTGAGCGAGCGCTACCGGCTGTGGGTCTTGCCGGCCGACACCATCCGCCAGCTGGTCCACCAGCCGGAGCTGGTCGGAGAGGTCAACGCCCGCCCGGCGCGCGGCGCCCGCATCAAGCGCCGTTATGCGACCCTGAACGCCGACGAACGGCGACTGGTCCAGCGTCTGCGCCACGATCCGACGGCCATGGCCACGCCCGAATTCGCCCGGCTCGCGCCGGAACGACAGGCGCTGGCGCTGGAACTGGCGCTGGACGACCGCCAGCGCCGCCGCGCCGGCCAAACTAAAGGCTACGACGAGCCGCCACCGGACCAGATCGGTCACCAACTGCTGACCGCCCGTAACCGTCTGGCGGTCAGCGCGCCGCCGCTGGCGATCGAACCCTATGCGGGCCGGCCGGAAATCGGCCACGACTCGGCTCGAGCCGGAATCAGCTTCGGCCAGCGCGACGGTGCGGATTTCATCGAATTGAACGCCCGAGCCAACTACCACGATCTGCTCGAACCGGATGCCGGTTATACCACCGACGCCCAGATCGAAGGACTGAGCCTGGCCGTGCGCTATTATCCAACCAACCAGGAGTGGCGACTCAACCGGCTGACGTTGCTCGACATCACCTCGCTGCCGCCCATCGACGCCCTGGCTCCACGGCCGGCCTGGCGCATTCGCGCCGGCTGGGAACCGTACCCGCAGTCGACCTGCCCAGACTGCACTGCCTTCACTCTCAGCGGCAGCATCGGCATCGCCACCGAAACCGGTTGGCCCTGGCGCACCGTGTGGTTCGGCCTGCCGACGCTGGATGTCGACTACGGCAGCCAGTTCGCTACCGATCATCGGGCCGGCATCGGCCTGACGGTCGGGACCCTGCTGCAACCGACGGTCAGCTGGAAAGTGCTGGCCGAGGCCAGCTGGCTGGATTACCGTTTGGGCGCAACCGGCTCGGCGTTGCGGGCGGCCTTACGACAACATCTGGCATTGAGCCGGGACTGGGCGCTGCGGGCGGACTGGCGTTACCTGGAAGGCAGCCAGGAGTTCGTAGCCGGCTTCCTGGTGTATTTCTGATCTCCCCCGCCATCGGCCATTCGAGGACAGCGCACGCCATGACCGAGACCGCCGCCATCACCCCCAAGGTCGCCTGGATCTTCGGCGCCATGATCCTGTATTGGGCCTATTGCATCCTGTGGGGCATCATCGGCGCCCGGCGCGCCCGTACGGCCAGCGATTACTTTCTCGCTGGCCGCCAGTTGTCGCCGCTGCTGTTCACCCTGGCGGCGACCGCCACCTGCTTTTCCGGTTGGACCTTCATCGGTCACCCCGGCCTGAGCTACACCGACGGCTGGCAATACGCCTATGCCTCGTTCTACGCCCTGACCATCCCGCTGACCGGCATTCTGTTTCTCAAGCGGCAATGGCTGCTGGGCCAACGCCATGGCTTCGTCACCCCCGGATCGCTGCTGGCTGCGTATTTCCGCTCCGACGCACTGCGGGTGCTGGTGGTGATGGTCGCCCTGCTCTTTTCAGTCCCTTATGTCGGCTTGCAACTACGGGCCGCCGGCTTTCTGTTCAATGTCCTGACCGACGGCCTGCTGGGAGTGGAATTCGGCATGTGGGTGCTGGCCAGCGTGGTGGTCAGCTACGTCGCGTCCGGCGGATTGCGCACCGTGGCCTGGGTCGATGTCCTGCAAGCGCCGCTGCTGGCGGTCGGCATCGTAGCGATCGGCCTGTTGACGCTGCATCTGGTCGGCGGCTGGGATCGCTTCATCGCCGGGGTGATCGCCCTGGCCCAGGATGATCCGCTGCGTACGCCGGACGGTTACAGTCACTATCTGGCCATCCCCGGCCCGGTGCAGTGGCTGCGCGATGGCTCGCAGGCGGTGGGAGGGCCGTGGACCGGCGCGATGATCCTGAGCTATCTGATCGCCCTGATGGGCATCCAGGCTTCGCCAGCGTTCTCGATGCTGGCCTTCGCCAGTCGCAAGCCGGCCTTCGCTGCCCAACAGTTCTGGGCCTCGGCCGTGGTCATGGGCCTGATTCTGATGGTGTTCACCGTCATTCAGGGCATCGGTGGCCATTTTCTCGGCGCCGACCGCGCCTTTCTGGCAGCGCATCCCGATCTGGTCCATCCGGTGCTGGCCGATGAGCTGAAGCAGCGCGATTTGCTGAGCCTGCCCGGCGGTCGCGATCTGCTGACGCCGGAATTGATCAACTGGCTCGGTGCGACCGCGCCCTGGCTGATGGGCTTGTTGGCGCTGGCGGCGCTGGCGGCGATGGAATCCACCGCCTCCTGCTACATGGCCACCGCCGGGGGGCTGATCGCCTACGATCTGGTCAAACGCTTCCTGTTGCCCAGCGCCGACGATCACACGCTGAAGTTCATCGGCCGCATCGGCGTGATGCTGGTGGTGATGCTGGCGCTGCTGGTGGCGGAAGCCTCCACCGACGCCCTGGCCCTGCTGGGCGGACTGGCCGTGTCCTATGGACTGCAGATGACGCCTGCGCTGGTCGCAGTCTGTTACTGGTCCTTCCCGACTCGCCAGGGCATCATCGCCGGCCTGCTGGTGGGGTTGGCGGCGGTCACCTTGACCGAGGCCGCCGGCCTGCGCTGGTTCGGCATCACCGCCTGGGGTCGTTGGCCGCTGACCATCCACGCCGCCGTCTGGGGTCTGGCAGCCAACTGGGCTGTGACCTTGCTGACGTCGGCCTTCACCCGCGACGATGCCGCCCACAAGGCCGACTGGCATCGCTGGCTGGCCGAACGAACCGCGCTGCCGGCGCACAAGCGCCGCTGGGTCCTGCCGATCGCCACCCTGACCGGGCTGTGGATGCTGTTCGCCATCGGCCCTGGCGCTGTGATCGGCAATACCTGGTTCGGCACTCCCGACGCACCGACCAGCTGGCTGTTCGGCATTCCGCCGATTTGGACCTGGCAGTTGCTCGGCTGGGCGGTCGGTGCCGGCCTGCTGGCGCTGTTGACCTACTATCTGGAGCTCGGCTGCGCGCCGCGACCGAATCCACAAGACTCCCGTTTTCCACACCCAGAGCGCACAGCGCCACCATGACCTTGCCCATCCCGTTACCCTCATTGCCCTTGTTACGCGCATCGCGCTGCGCCATCCGGTTCGACCCGTCCCGTTCGCACCACAGCGCGCGGCGCGCCGATCGGAAATCCACATGAACGCCCGCTGGAAAACCATCCTGGTGGCCGCCAGCGGTTTCGCTGGCGTTCTGCTGGCGATCCTGGCGTTGAACCAGTGGGTCATCCAACCGGCTTTCAAACGCCTGGAACAGTCCCACGCTCTGGAAGACGGCGAACGAACGCGCCAAGTGATCGCAGACGAATTGCAGCAACTGGACCGACTGCTGCAATACTGGTCCGAACAGCACGATATCCGCGCCTTCATCGCCCATCGCGACCCGGCGTTCATCCGCGCCCAATTCGACGACTGGCAGAAACTCGAACGGACGCTGCATCTCAACTTCAGCGCCATCGCCGACCGCAGCGGCCGGATTCTGTATCAGGGCGGCTACGACTCGGAACTGGGCGGCGACTTCACCCTGACGGCCTTTTTCGGCCCGGCGCCGTCCATCCAGCCATATCTGCAAACGGTCTTGGCCAGCGAACAACCGCGTCTGGGCCTGCTCAACACCGAACAAGGGCTGCTGTTGCTGGCCAGCCGCCCTCTCCTGACCACGCAGGACGGCGAGTCGGTCCAGGGCGTGCTGGTGTTCGGTCGCCGACTGAACGCATCGTTACTGCGCTCTCTGGCTGCACGGACCCAGGTCGCCTTCGAATTGCTGCCTAGCAACGATTCACGATTATCCCCGGTGGAGCGGGACTATTTCCGCACCCTGCAACCCGGCGAGGCCGCTGTGCGGCCCGGACCCGACGGCACTCCGTTCGTGTACCGGATGCTGACCGATCTGGCCGACCGGCCGGCTGCGCTGATTCGGGTTCCGGTCTGGCAGGAAATCTCCGCCACCGCAGCCCATACCGGCCATACCCTGATCAGCGTGCTGGGCCTGGCTGCGCTGCTGACATTGCTGACTGGCGCTTACCTGTTCAGCCGCTTCGGCCCCGGCTCCGCTCCGACCGGGGATACGGTCGCCTGGATCACCGCGCTGCTGACCATCCTGATCGGTTCGGTCCTGACTACTGGTCTGTTTCTGGAAGCGCGGCAGCAGAGCGAGGATGCGCTGGCGTATCGCTTTCAAAGGAGCGCGACGGAAAAGGCTCGGTTTCTGATCGAACAACTCGAGGACAGCCTGCGCTATCTCGATGTCGTCAAGCAGTTCTTCACGGCGTCCGAATACGTCTCCCGCGCCGAATTCCATCGTTTCGTCACCCCCATCCTGGAGTACAGCGGCTTTCAGGCCATCGAATGGCTGCCACGGGTCACGGGGGCGCAGCGGGCCGAATTCGAGCGCGCCGCCCGCCAAGACGGCTTGACGGATTTCCAGTTCACCGAGCCCGGCGCCGACGATGCGGTGGTGCGAGCCGCCGAACGCGATGAGTATTTTCCGGTGTACTACCTGGAACCGCTGGCCGGCAACAGAAAAGCGCTGGGCTTCAGTCCCGCGCCTTCCCATCCGGCGCGCGGCGCAGTGCTGGTGCAGGCGCGTGACAGCGGCCAAATCGCACTGTCCGAGCGCTATATCCTGGTGCAAGACCTGGACCGGCAACCCTCGGTGCTGGCGTTCGACCCCGTGTACGAGACGACCGAAGTGACCGACACGGAGCAGCGCCGCCAGCGGCTGAAAGGCTTCGTGCTGGGCGTGATCCGCATCGACGAGCTGGTCGACAAGATGCTGCCGAACACCGAACCGCAAGGCTTGATCCTGCGCTTGGCCGACCTATCGGCGGAACAGGATCGGCAACTGCTCTTCACCTCGTCCGCTTCCCCGGATCTCCCCCAGACCACCGACGGCGCGATACTCCACTATCAGCAGAATTTTCCGTTGGCCGACCGCTGGTGGCGGATCGACATCCAGCCGGATGCGACATTCCTGGCCCGCAACACCGAACGAGCCTATCGCTGGATCCCAGTGACCGGCATCCTGATCACCGCCCTGGCCAGCCTGTATCTGTTCACCGTGGTGTCGCAGCGCCGACGGGCGGAGGCGCTGGTGATGGCGCGCACGGCCGAACTGCGCGCCGCCCATCAGTACACCCAGACCGTACTCGACACCCTTAGCGATACGGTCTTCGTCAACGACGCCCGCAGCGGCCGAATCATCGACGTCAATCGCCGCATGAGCGAGATGTACGGTTATAGCCGCGAGGAAGCGCTGACGCTCCAGGTCGGCCAGCTCAGCTTGGGCACGCCGCCCTATTCCCAGGACGAAGCCTGGGCCTGGCTGAGCAAGGCACGGGAAGAAGGGCCGCAAACCTTCGAATGGGTCGCCAAGCGCCGATCCGGAGAGATGTTCTGGGTCGAGGTCAACGTCTGCTTCACCACGATCGACCAGCGGGAACGCTTCGTGATCAGCGTGCGCGATATCGCCGAGCGCAAGGCGGCGGAACAAGCTCTGCGCGCCAGCGAGGATAAATTCCGCCGTATCGTCGAAAACGCGCCACTGGGCTTTCATCTCTATCGCCTGGAAACCGACGACCGGCTGGTGTTCATCGACGCCAATCTGGTTGCGGACGCCATCCTCAAGATCCACCACGCCGATCTGGTCGGCCGATCCATCGAAGAAGTCTTTCCCTCGCTCGTGCACACCGAAATTCCGGCGATCTATCGCCGACTGGCTCGCGATGGTGGGGTTCAGCACTGGGATTATGTGCGCTACCGCCACGCCGCCCTCAACGGCGATTTCGAGGTCACCGCCTTTCAAACCGCTCCGGGCGTGGTCGCCATCGCTTTCATCGACATCACCGAGCGCCGCCGCACGGCCAGGCGCCAACGTCTGGCGACCGCCGTGTTCGAAGCCGCGCGCGAGGCCATCGTAGTCACCAACGCCAAAGGCCATATCGTCGCCGTCAATCCGGCAGCGGTATTCCTCAGCGGCTACACGGAAACCGAATTGCTGGGACAATCGGTGCGGAAGTTCCAATTCGCCCGACCGGCGATGGCCTATTACCACGCCATTCGGCAAGCCGTGGCGCGCGACGGCGGCTGGCAGGGCGAAGTCCGGGTCCGATGCCGGGACGGGCAATCGCTGCTGCTGGTCACGGTCAGCACGGTGCGGGACGAGGCCAATCCGCTCTCCCACTATGTCATCATCGCCACCGACATCACCCGTCAGAAAGAAGCCGAACGGCGCATCGAACATTTGGCTTACTACGACGCCCTGACCGACCTGCCGAATCGGGCCCTGCTGGCCCAGCGGGCGGAACTGGCACTGGCCCTGGCTGCCCGTCGCCATGAGGAAGTGGCGGTGATGTTCCTCGATCTGGACCGCTTCAAGGATATCAACGACTCACTCGGCCACGCCGAAGGCGACGAACTGCTGGTGCAGGTCGCCCATCGGCTACGGCAACTGATCCGCGAGACCGATACGGTGTGCCGGCTGGGCGGCGACGAATTCGTCCTGCTGCTTCCGGACACCGGGCAAACGGGCGCCGCGCATCTGGCGAAAAAGCTGCTGACCGGCTTCCGCCAGCCCTATACCGTGGGCGGCCACCACCTGCAGATCACGACCTCGGTCGGCATTGCCCTCTATCCCCACGACGGCGCCACCTTCACCGAGCTACTCAAGAACGCCGACGCCGCCCTTTACCAGACCAAACAGGAGGGTCGCGACGACTGGATGTTCTACACCCGCGAAATGAACGTCGCCACCTTCGAGCGTCTACTGCTGGAATCGCAGTTGCGCAAGGCTATCGGCCGCGGACAGCTGTGCGCCTATTTCCAACCCAAGATCCGCCTGGACGACGGGCGGCTGGCCGGAGCCGAGGCTCTGATCCGCTGGCTGCATCCCGAGCATGGCCTCATCCCACCGCAACGCTTCATCGCAGTGGCGGAAGCCAGCGATCTGATCGTCGAGCTGGGCGACTGGATGCTGGCGGAGGCGTGCCGACAACTGGTGGCCTGGCGCGCGATGGGTTTACCCCTGGTCACCATTTCGGTGAACCTGGCGGCTCGCCATTTCCGCGATCCCGGCTTCATCGACCGCATCGACCAGCTGCTCGTAGCCCACGATCTGACGGCGGCGCTGCTGGAACTGGAATTGACCGAATCCAGCCTGCTCGAAATCGGCGCGCGCATGACGGACACCTTGTCGGCGCTCGAACGCCTGGGCGTAGGGTTGGCAGTCGACGATTTCGGCACCGGCTATTCCAATCTAAACTATCTCAAGCACCTACCGTTGACCGCCTTGAAAATCGACCAGAGTTTCGTGCGCAACCTGGTGTCCGACCCCGACGACCGCACCCTGGGCGCCACCATCATCGCCCTCGGCCACAACCTGGGTTTGCAAGTGGTGGCGGAAGGGGTCGAAACGGAAGAACAGCGGCGCATCCTGCTCGAACAGGGTTGTGATTTCGCCCAAGGCTATCTGTTCGATGCGCCGATGCCGGCTGGGCGTTTCGTCCACTGGCTCCGCTCGGGATCGGAAACATCCGGCACAGCGGGCGAAACGGGTAAAACGGGCGAAGCGAAGGACAGTGACTGAAAACCCTGTCGGCTTGCTATCCTTACCATAACGCTCGGTCATTCCTGGCCACGGCCCGCCAGCCGTGGCTTTCCTTTGCTCTGGAGGTTATTCCCATGCCCTTGCTCACCTTGCAAACCTCGGTTCAGCTGTCCGCGCAGCAACGCTACGATCTGCTGGCTCCGCTCTCGCGCATCGTCGCCGAATGCATTGGCAAACCCGAGCGCTACGTCATGGTCACCGTCGGCGAGGCCGCCATCCTGATGGCCGGCGGTGAGGGTCCGGCCGCCTTCGTCGACCTGCGCAGCATCGGCGGCCTGAGCGGCGCAGTGAACCGTAAACTGTCCGAACGACTGTGCGCGCTGTTGCAGGAGCGCCTCGGCATCCCGCCCGAGCGGGTCTACCTGGGCTTTGCCAACGTCAGCGCCGAGAACTGGGGCTGGAACGGCGGCACCTTCGGCTGATGCCGCCCTTCATCATCCATAACAGCTTGACGGGCAGTCGACTATAGTTAACGAGTCTCATTCGTTTACGCGTTCTTTATGCGCTGAACGCGCTTTTTTACGTACATCTTGACCTGTCTTGACGCGCAAAGGGTTTCCATGACTGCCCAAAACCTGATGAATCCCAATCCGGTGACGCTACGGCCCACCGACACCGTGGCAACCGCCGCCACCCACATTCTCACCCACCGCCTGCGCCATCTACCGGTCGTGGATGATCAGGGTCGTTATCTCGGCACTTTCAGCATCTATTCCCTGTTGCGGCTGACCCTGCCGAAGGCCGTGATCATGGAAGAAGGACTGCGCGACGTCTCCTTCACCACCGAAACCATCGATGGCCTGGCTCGACGCCTGCGCGAACGCGGCAGTGAGCCGGTCGGCCAATGGCTGAGTCAGGACGATCCGGTCATGCACCCCGATACCCCCACCATGGAAGTCATGTTGCTGATGCTGCGCGGGCGGACCACCAGCGTGCCGGTGGTCGACCAGCACAGCAACCGCCTGGAGGGCATCATCGCGTTCTGGGACGTGCTGGAGAAATTGCTGGTGGAGACCCGCTGACATGCACGATTCCGGCGAAATCGCTTCGGCAGGCTCCATGTGGCTGGCCGCCGTCCTGTTCGTGATCACCTATGCGGTGGTCATGAGCGAACGGGTCAACCGCGCCATCGTCGCCCTGGTGGCAGCGGGGCTGATGATCATTCTCGGCGTCTTGAATCAGGAAGCCGCCATTCGCGGCATCGACTTCAACACCATCGGCCTGCTGACCGGCATGATGGTGATCGTCGCCATCACCCGCCAGTCCGGCGTCTTCCAGTTCCTGGCGATCTGGTCGGCCAAGAAGGTCAACGCCAATCCCTGGGGTATCCTAGTGATGATCTCGCTGGTGACCGCGGTGACCTCGGCGTTTCTGGACAACGTCACCACCGTGCTGCTGGTGGTACCGGTCACCCTGCTGATCACCGAGGAACTCAAGGTCAATCCCTACCCCTACCTGTTCTCGATGATCTTCTCCTCCAACATCGGCGGCACTGCCACTCTGATCGGCGATCCGCCCAACATCATGATCGGCTCGGCCACCGGCCTGACCTTCAACGATTTCGGCTATCACCTGGCGCCGGTCATTTTGGTGATTATGGCGGTCACCCTACTGCCGATCTATCTGATCTGGGGGCGGAAGCTCAAGGCCACCGTCGAAGATCGCCAGCGGGTGATGCAGTTCAACGAGTTCGAGGCGATCACCGACTGGCGGCTGCTGAAGCAATGCCTGAGCGTGATCGGCCTGGTGGTGTTCGGCTTCATCTTCGCCAAATGGTTGCGGTTGGAAGCCGCCACCATCGCCATCTTCGGCGCGGCGGCGCTGCTGCTGCTGGTCAATCTGGGCAAGAGCGCCGACGAACAGAGCAAGCATGTCCTGGCCGCCTTCAACGAGGTGGAATGGATCACCATCTTCTTCTTCGTTGGCTTGTTCATCGTGGTACACGGTGTGGACAGCACCGGCCTGCTCAAGGTGCTGGCTGAGAAGATGATTGCGTTGACCGGCGGCAACCTCAGTGCGACGGCGGTGATCATCCTGTGGTCTTCGGCCATTCTGTCGGCCATCATCGACAACATTCCGTTCGTGGCCACCATGATCCCGCTGATCAAAGCCATGGCTCCGAGTTTCGGCGGGCCGGAGGGCTTGATGCCGCTGTGGTGGGCCTTGTCGCTGGGAGCCTGTCTGGGCGGCAACGGCACCTTGATCGGAGCCAGCGCCAATCTGGTGGTGGCCGGCTTCGCCGAACGGGCCGGCCAGCCGATCCGCTTCATGCAGTACACCCTGATGGCGTTCCCGATCATGCTGTTGTCCATCGCCATCAGCACGGTCTATCTGTTCTGGCGCTATCTGTAACGCGGCTTACCCGCACCGTCGGCAGCGGCCATCGCGGACTCCTCTCCTCCGGGACGAGGATGTCCGCGATGGTGTCTCATGCCGATTCAAAACCATCGACCCAAGGCCACCCCACTGCGCGGCGGCCTTCATCCGTTCGCCCTTTCCCCACAACGTTCAGGAGATCCCCCCCTCATGCATGGCTCCGGTGAAGCCCTACCTTCCATCATCTTCGGTCTGAATCCGATGGTGTTCGCTGCGATTCTGTTCATCCTGACCTATGCGGTCATCATGACGGAAAAGATCAATCGCGCCATCGTCGCCCTACTGGCCGCTGGGCTGATGATTCTGGGTGGGGTGCTCAACCAGGAAGCCGCCATTCGCGGCGTGGATTTCAACACCATCGGCCTGCTGATCGGCATGATGGTGATCGTCGCCATCACCCGCCAGTCCGGCATCTTCCAGTTCCTGGCGATCTGGTCGGCCAAGAAGGTCAATGCCAGCCCCTGGGGCATCCTGGTGATGCTGTCGCTGGTGACCGCGGTGACCTCAGCCCTGCTCGACAACGTCACTACCGTGCTGCTGATCGTGCCGGTCGCCCTACTGATCACCGAGGAACTCAAGGTCAGCGCCTATCCCTATCTGTTCTCGATGATCTTTTCTTCCAACATCGGCGGCACCGCCACCCTGATCGGCGATCCGCCCAACATCATGATCGGTTCGGCCCTGGGCCTGACCTTCAACGATTTCGTGCTCAACCTGGCCCCGATCGTGGTGGTGGCCATGGCCGTCACCCTGATTCCGATCTATCTGATCTGGGGCCGGCGGCTTAAAGCGGCGGACGAGGATCGCCAACGGGTCATGGCGTTCAACGAGCGCGAGGCGATCACCGACCCGCTGTTGCTGAAGAAATGTCTGGCGGTGATCACCACCGTGATCCTGGGATTCGTATTCGCCCACAGCCTGGGGCTGGAAGCCGCCACCGTGGCCATGACCGGCGCAGCGGTGCTGCTGTTGCTGCAGTGCTGGCCGCTCGACGCCGAGCATCAATCCAAGCGGGTGTTGCAGGCGTTCAACGAAGTGGAATGGATCACCATCTTCTTTTTCGTCGGCCTGTTCATCGCGGTGCACGGTCTCGACAGCACCGGCCTGCTCGAACTGCTGGCCGAACGCGTGCTGCATCTGACCGGCGGCGATCCGACCGCAACCACCATGACCATTCTCTGGTCCTCGGCGGTGCTGTCGGCCTTCGTCGACAACATTCCGTTCGTGGCCACCATGATCCCGCTGATCAAGTCCATGGCCGGCACCTTCGGCGGGCCGGAGGGCTTGATGCCGCTGTGGTGGGCCTTGTCGTTGGGGGCCTGCCTGGGCGGCAACGGCACCCTGATCGGGGCCAGCGCCAACCTGGTGGTGGCCGGCTTCGCCGAACGGGCTGGTCAACCGATCCGCTTCACCCGCTTCCTGTTGATAGCGTTTCCGCTAATGCTGCTGTCGATCGCCCTCGCCACGGTCTATCTGTACTGGCGCTATCTCTGAGCGCCGCGCGCGGCCCGTTCAGGAGAGCGCGGCCGCGCCCGCGGTGACCGAGGGTTTGGCGATCCGCCGCACCCGCACCCGGTCGATGCGGTGGCAGTCCATGCAGGCCACCTCGAAGCGATGGCCGCCCAGCTCGAAGTGCTCGCCGCCGTTGGGAATCTCGCCCAATTGGTTCAGCACCAACCCAGCCAGGGTGTGATAGCCGTCGCCGCGGGGCAAATCCTCGCAGTTCAGCGCCTCCCGCACCTCTTCCAGCGGCAGGCTGCCATCCAGCAACCACACCCCATCGCCTTCGTACACCACCTCGGGGACATCGGCATCGGTGGTGTCGGCTAGTTCGCCGGCGATAGCGGCCAGGATGTCGGCGGCGGTGACCATGCCTTCCACTCCGCCGTATTCGTCGATCACCACCGCCAGGGGGATGGGATGACGGCGCAACTGCTCCAACACCTGCAGGGCGTTCATGCCCTCGTGCACCATTAGCGGCTCGCGCAGCGCCGCCCGCAGGCTCGGCGGCTG
Source organism: Candidatus Competibacteraceae bacterium (assembly GCA_003989065.1). GTDB lineage: Bacteria > Pseudomonadota > Gammaproteobacteria > Competibacterales > Competibacteraceae > RXIW01. Next base: position 5,237 of record RXIW01000025.1, on the reverse strand, counting down.
GCCATCAAGCATCTGGACCAGCAGGGTGCGACTCTCGACCACGCCTTCGATCTCGTCCAGTTCGCCCCGACAGACCAGGTAGCGACCGAACGGATGCTGGCGAACGATCTCGCGCAGCTCGTCCACGCTGGCGTCCAGATCCAGCCAGGCGATATCCATCCGCGGCGTCATCAGCGCCGGAATGGACTGTTCGCTCAGATGGAGCACGCTGCGGATCATGGCGCGTTCGGTGGAGGCGAACACCACCGGTTCTCCGCCGTCAGCACCGGCTAGCGCCGCCACCTCCTCGCCCACTTCGGCCGACTCCACCCGGCCGCCCAACAAGCGCAGCACCGCCGAGGCCGTACGTTCCCGCAGCGGACGCTTGCCGGCCAGAAAGCGGCGGCGGTTGAACTGCGCCCACTGGTTGAAGAATTCGATCAGCACCGAGAAGCCGATGGCGGCGTACAAATAGCCCTTGGGAATGTGGAATCCCAAGCCTTCGGCCACCAGACTGAAGCCGATCATCAACAGGAAACCCAGGCACAGTACGATCACCGAGCGATGGGCATTGACGAAACGGGTCAGCGGCTTGCTGGCGATGATCATCAATGCGATGGCGATGATCACCGCCGCCATCATCACCGGCAGATGTTCGACCATACCGACCGCCGTGATCACCGCATCGAGGGAGAACACCGCATCCAGCACCACGATCTGCGCCACCACCAGCCAGAACCCGGCATACAGCTTCGAGCCGTTCTGATGGAGGTCACTGCCCTCCAGCCGCTCGTGCAGCTCCATGGTGCCCTTGAACAACAGGAACAGGCCGCCGCCAAACAGGATCAGATCGCGGCCGGAGAAGGCGTGGCCGAACACCTCGAACAGCGGCGCGGTCAGGGTCACCAGCCAGGAAATACCGGCCAGCAGCAACAAGCGCATCAGCAACGCCAGGACCAGACCGATCAACCGGGCGCGATCGCGCTCGGCCGGCGGTAGTTTGTCGGCGAGGATGGCGATGAAGATCAGATTGTCGATACCGAGCACGATCTCCAACACCACCAGGGTGGCGAGACCGAGCCAGATCGTGGGGTCGGCGAGCCATTCCATCATGGCCGCCTGGCAGCCAGCTCAGCGCCGCGCCCGGCGGGCTGAAGAGGAAAAACCATGCCGGCCATGCGGGCCGCGCCGTAGGCGCAGAAAGGGAGGCAGGGGCGAGTGAAAATGCGCGGCAGCGGACAATACCGGCGCGCAGCAGGATCAGGGTCCAGGGACATCGCTCGTCAAGGTCGTGGAAAATGGCTTCCATTGTAGGCAGAGATCGGCGTCGCTGCCAAACGGACCCGGCGCTTTCCAACCGAGCCAGCCCCATCTTCATCGCTTAACATGATTATTTTCATCATCATAGAACCAGAGGCGGAACAGAGCGAAAAAAATACGGCCATCCGGCCCGTCATGACCGTCAGCCGCCCAGTCGTACGCTTCGGAACGAAAGCCGTGTCGGATCGTACCGCGCCGAACATAGTGCATCGATCGGGTGGCCGACGCGCTCCGCCCTCCTGCCGACAGACAAGAATCGTTATCGTCTAACCAGACGTTTCATAACAGGAAAATACGATTCGATCCGGCGCGACGTCTATTTGGCATTCCGCATGCCCTGTCGATCGGAGCACCAGCCCGACTCGCTGTCACCGGGGAAATCGTCATGATCACAGCAGGTTCGCAAACCGTTCCGGCGACCGTCGTCCACCACGATGGATCGGAACATCGCTACCATGAACTGGGCAGCCTGGACTTTCTCGGGCGGATGCCTATTCCACTGCGTCGACCGTTCAAGGCCGGACTGGATCGCGCCGTCGCCGCCCATCGCAGTGCCACCGGTATCGGGCTCCAGTGCTGTTTCCTGGGCGGCGGCGAGTGGTATCAACCGTTCGACGGGCTGACCACCGCCCGCAGCAGCGCCGAACTGCCCGACATGCTGGTGTCCACGCTCTATCACGATATCCTCAATCCGGCGCTGTTGGCGCACTACGCCCCACCGGACGGCTACGTTACCGCCGTCACCGCCCATCCCGCCTGCGTGCAGGGCGGTCTGCTCGATCCGCTGCATATCTTCCACACTTTCGCGGTGATTCCCTTCGTTTTCCTGATCGATCGCGCCCGCCTCAAGGGCCGTCCCGCACCGCGAGTCTGGAGCGACCTGTTCGATCCGGTCTGGGCCAACGAGATCGTGTTCGGCGGCTGGCGACCGCATGAACAAATCGCCTTTCAGGACTACAACAGTTATCTGCTGTTTTCGCTCCACCAGGAATACGGTCTGGCCGGACTCGAAGCCTTCGCCGCCAACGTCCACAACCTGCAGCACAATATCCGCACCGCCACCCAGGCCGGCTCCAATAGCCGCAGTGTCGGTACGATCGCCATCCTGCCCTGGCTACAAGCAGAGCTATGCCCACGCCGGGAACGCACCCAGGTGATCTGGCCCGAGGACGGCGCGCTGGCCATGCCGATCGGCTATCTGGTCAAGCCGGACGCCCATACCCGGCTGGCACCGCTGCTCCATTACCTCGACGGCCCCGAACTGGGCCAGGTGCTGGCGCGCAACTGCTATCCGCCGACGCTCGCCGCCGTGCCGGACGCATTTCCCAGCGCCGCCCGGCTGAAATGGGCTGGCTGGGAGCATATCCGCACGCACGATATGGCAGCCGAAGAACGGCAGGCCGCGCAACTGTTTTTCTCAGCCTGGCAACGGGCGCAGGAGGAACGTTCATGCAACTGATCACCGTGGCCGGCTCGCCGTCGGTCGGCAAGACTTCGGTCATCCTGCGGGCCTGCGAGTGGTTGCAGCGCGAGGGCTTACGAGTCGGTGTGGCCAAATTCGACGCGCTGTCCACCTCCGACGATCAGCTCTACGCCCAAAAGGGCGTTCCGGTCACCGTCGGGCTGGCCGGCGCACTCTGCCCCGATCACTATTTCGTCTCCAACGTGGAAGACTGCCAGGCTTGGGGGCAACGGCAGGGTTTCGATGTGCTGTTCACCGAAAGCGCCGGACTGTGCAACCGCTGTTCACCGCACGTGGCCGGCGTCTTTGCCATCTGCGTGGTGGACGCCCTGGCCGGCGTGCATACCCCGAAGAAGATCGGCCCGATGTTGCGACTGGCCGATCTGGTGGTGATCACCAAAGGCGACATCGTTTCCCAGGTCGAGCGCGAAGTGTTCGCTTATCATGTGCGTCTGGCCAATCCGGGAGCGCGCGCGCTGTTTTGCAACGGCATCACTGGCCAGGGCGTGAGCGATCTGGTGGCGCAACTACGGCAAGCGCCGGCGACCACCGCGCTGGAAGGGCATCGGCTGCGCTTTCCGATGCCGGCCGCGGTCTGTCCATACTGCGTGGGCGAAACGGCGATCGGCGTCACCCACCAGCGCGGCAACGTCAAGAAAATGCATTTTGTCGACCAGGAGCAGGGCTCATGAGCAATATTGCCGATCTGCCGCTGGATGTGCTGCAGGACGCCCATCCCTGCGTCGGCGAATTCTTCTCCACCCTGGGGTTGGACGCCGCCGACAGTCGGCTGGCCCTGGGCGAGTGGCTGGCGCAACTGGCCGACGAAGACATCCTCGACGTCGGCATGGAGCGCGACCAGATGCTGGCGCATATCCAGCGCCTGATCAATGAAGTGGCCGACATGAATCAGACGGCCGACGGCGTGGTGCGCAGCCTGACCTTGATCGGTGGCCGCGACAAGGCTGGCACGCCGGAAACAGCCCGGTTGGTGGTGCGGGCCGGCGAAGTGGTCTGTATCGTCGGACCGACCGGCTCCGGCAAGAGCCGTCTGCTGGCCGATATCGAATGCCTGGCTCAGGGCGATACGCCGACTGGTCGGCGGATTCTGATCGATGGCCAGCCGCCGGACCCGGAACGCCGCTACGCCCTGGATCGCAAACTGGTAGCCCAGCTGTCGCAGAACATGAATTTCGTGGTCGACCTGACGGTGCGGGAGTTCATCGCCATGCACGCCCGCTGCCGCCTGGTCGCCGACCCCGACGCAGTGACCGATCAGGTCATCGCCTGCGCCAATGAACTGACCGGTGAGAAATTCGCGCCGGAGGTTTCCGTCACCCAACTGTCTGGTGGCCAGACCCGCGCCTTGATGATTGCCGACGTCGCCCTATTGTCGGCCGCCCCTATCGTGCTGATCGACGAGATCGAAAACGCCGGCGTGGATCGTCGCCGCGCGCTGGAGCTGCTGGTGACCGGATCCAAGATCGTGTTCATTTCCACCCATGATCCGCTGCTGGCGCTGCGCGGCGCGCAACGCATCGTCATCCGCAACGGCGGCATCGCCGACATCCTCGCCACCAGCGCCCAGGAACGCCGCAATCTGAACCGCCTGGAGAGCTTGGACGCCTTGTTGCTGGAAATCCGGGAACGGCTGCGCCGAGGTTTGCGCATCGAAGAAGAGCTGCAATGGAGCCTGTGAAACCGTCTAGCGCCGATCCCGCCAACCCGGCCCTGGAATTGTTGCTGCAGCGACGCTCGAATCATCGGCTGCGCGCTCCCGGCCCCAGCGCGGACGAATTGGAATCGATCGTCGCCGCCGCGCTGCGGGTGCCGGATTTCGGCCATCTGCGCCCGTTCCGCTTTCTGATCGCGCAGGGCGAAGGGCTCGACCGGCTGGGACAAGCCATGCAGCGCGCCGCGATCGCCGCGGGGCAACCCCGTAGTGTCATCGCTCGTACCCCGCGCATGCCGCATCGCGCGCCGCTGGTGATCGTGGCGGTGGCGAGCCCGAAGCCGGACCCGGTAGTGCCGCTGTTCGACCAACAGCTCTGCGCGGCCAGCACCGTGCTGACCATGCAGCTGGCGGCGCGCGCCCTGGGTTACAGCGGGGTCTGGCGCTCCGGCTGGCTGATGCACGACCGTCATCTGCACCGGGAACTGCAGCTGAGCGATAGCGAACAGATCGTCGGCTTTCTCTATCTAGGCACACCGGTGCCGATCGGCGAGCCGGAACCCGCCGTTGAATCGCCACACGACTATCTAAGCTGGTTGTAAGAACGTGTTCACGATCTCCTGCCAAATCTACGAACATAGGAGGATGCGTACGAAGAGATACCCCAGTGACATCCGATGAGCTTTTCAGAGATCATGTCAAATAATCACTATTATTTTGTTTGGCTATACATGTTCGCAACCTTCTTTCACGTTCAGCTCAACTCATCCCTTGACAGCGCGGGGCGGACCATACATGGGTAAT